>NZ_JBITGU010000001.1:2660949-3377912 GCF_044457355.1 Nonomuraea sp. NPDC050556
AGGCGGTGGGGCAGGGGGTCGGTGGGCATGGTTTGGTGTTGGGCGAAGGGTTTGGGGCCTAGCATCGCGGGTCTACTGCGTGCTGGAGGAAACCATGCCTGACCTTGTGATCACCGACGCTCCGGATCCGGCCCACGTTGCGCTCATCTCCGATGCGCTCGATCGGTTCAACGTCGACAGCACCGGGGTCGAGGATCAGCGGCCGCTCGCGGTCCTTGTCCGGGATCCCGACTCAAACCAGGTGGTCGGCGGGCTCACCGGGCGGACCTCGCTCGGGCTGTTCTTCGTCGATCTCTTCTTTCTTCCTCCTGAGCTGCGGGGCGGCGGGCTGGGGGCGGAGGTTCTGCGTCGGGCGGAAGAAGAGGCGCGCGCCCGGGGCTGCCGCTCTGCCGTGCTCTACACGATCAGCTTCCAGGCCCCCGGCTTCTACCTGAAACAGGGCTGGGAGCGGTTGGGAGAGGTGCCGTGCGACCCGCCCGGCACCAGCCGCGTCTTCATGACGAAAGCGCTAAATAGCAGCGGTGAACCGGGCTAGCAGGTCACGCAGCACCGCTCGTTCCGAGGCGGTGAAGGCATCGGCGATGCGGCGTTCGATGATCACGGCCGCCGCGTCCGCCTGTGCCAGGGCCTGCCGTCCCGACGACGTCAGGTGGGTTTCGAGCATCTGGCGGTGCCACGGGTGCGGGGTGCGTTCGATCAGATCGTGGTCGAGGAGGTTCTTCAGCACGACCGTCATCGCCTGCGGCGTCACCAGGCACGCGCGGGCCAGCGCCGCCGCCGAAATACCGGGGTTCGCGGAGAGCACCATCAGCGCGGCGTACTGCGGCACGGTCAGCCCCGCCCCCTTGACGGCCGCGTGCTTGGCCGCCATCAGGGTCTGCTCCGCGCGCTTGACGTCCAGCCCCAGCCGGTCCTCTGGCTCCATATACAGCACTTTATCACTATAAAAGCTTTGATAGAGTTCCAAACTATGACAGTGATTCCCGAGAGCCACCTCGACCTGCTCACCCGCCCCCTCTTCGCCCACCTGACGACCCTCATGCCCGACGGAACCCCTCAGGTCACCCCCGTCTGGACGATCTGGGACGGCGAGTTCCTGCGCTTCACCACCACCACGGACCGCCAGAAGGGCAGGAACGCCGCATCCCGCCCGAACGTCGCGATCTCCATCAACGACCCGGCTCAGCCGTACCGCTATCTGGAGGTTCGCGGAGTTGTGGAGCGGATGGACCCCGACCCCGAGGGCGCGTTCTTCGACGTGCTGGCCAAGCGCTACGACCTCGACTACCAGGCCCCGGTGGGCGACAAGGACCGCCGCGTGGTCATCGTCATGCGCCCCACCCGCTGCACCAGCCAGTGAACGTTTAGCGATCTGTAATCCGCCGCTGGTGTGATGGGCGGCGTGATCATGCGGTTGGTGGTGCCCAGTGCGGTGGTTTTCGCACCCTTGGGCGTGGTGACGGTCCTGGTGTGGCCGGTGCTGGTGGAGCGTGGCTGGGAGCGTACGGCGGCGCTGACCGTGCTGCTGTGGCTCCTGGCCTGGGCCGTCGTGCTGGCGGCGACCGTCGAGGTGGCGAGCGCGGCGCGGGAGGGCAGGGTGCTCGGCGCCGCGAAGGCGTTGCGCGTCGCGCTGAAAAGGATGCCCGCGCTGGTCGCCCTGCTCGTCACGGGGCTCGTGGTGGTGCTCGTGATCGCACTGGTCGCCGTGTGGGCCGGGAGCGCGGCCTGGGTGGCGGTGGCCGGGCTCGGTGCGATCGCGGCGCCGCTGGTGCTGGCCGTACCGACTGTTGTCGCAGGTGGTACGGCTGCGCGGGCCTTGTCGGGCGCCTATCCGGAGTTCTTCGCCCTCCCCTGGGCGGCGAAGGCCAAGGTGGCCGCCGTGGTGGCGGTGCCGTGCGCGGTGGTGCGGTTGCTGCTGGAGTTCACGCCGAGGGAGGCGCATCCGGCCATGTGGGTGGCGTGCGCGTTCGTCACCGCGCTGATGGGTGGCCTGCTGCCCGCGCGAGCATGACGTCCTCGGTGATGGGTGCCTCGTGGGTGCCCGCGCTGGTGCAGGCGTGCGCCCCGGCTATGGAGCCGTAGGACACGCATTCCTCCAGCGGCCTGCCGTTCAGCGTGCCGTACAGGAAGCCGGAGACGAAAGCGTCGCCCGCGCCGTTGCTGTCGGCCACGGCGGCGGGCAGGGGGCTGGCGGGAAATGTCCGGAGATCACCCTCGCGCGTCAGCACCAGGCAGCCGTCAGCGCCCCGGGTGCACACGACGGTGTGCGCGCGACCCTCGGAGAGGATCGACCGCATGACGGCAGCGGGGTCGTCAAGAGCGGTCGCGGACAGGAACACCAGGTCCGCGCCATAAGCGAAGTCCTTGTGATAGTCGGCCGAGCCGTCCCAGTCGTGCAGGTCCGTGGAGATCGTCATGCCGTCGAGGTCGGGGAGGACGTCGCGGCAGAAGTCCATGATCGACACGTGCGCGTGGCGCGCGGGCACCTGGTAGAGCTCGCGCGGCAGCCGTTCGCCGGGGGTGGCCCTGGGGTCGTGGAGGGAGGTGCGGCGCCCGTCGGGACCGACCATGAGGACGCTGCGCCGGGTGCCCGCCTCGGCGCGAGCCCAGGCGAAGTCCAGATGCCGCAGCCTGTCGACGATGAGCTGCCCCTGCAGGTCGTCGCCGATCAGGTCGGCGAAGCGGGTCCTGAGGCCGAGCGCCGCGCAGCCGAGCGCGACGCCCGCGCCGGTGTTGCCGATCCGGTCGACCACCGGCGGCACGTGGTAGGTGTCCTTGTACGGCAGCGGCAGCGCGGGCACGTAAGCGGTCGTGTCGACGCCCGCCCCGCCGATCACCAGAACGTCGTAGGTCACCGGTTGACCAGCGGCCCTGAACCGGTGGAGCCGCGCACGACCAACTCGGGCTGGAACATCAGCTCCACCCGCTTGGACGACACCCCGTTGACCTCCTCGAGCAGCGTCGCCACGGCGGCCGAGGCCATCGCGCCGATCGGCTTGCGCACGGTCGTCAGCGGCGGGTCGGTGAACGCGATCAGCGGCGAGTCGTCGAACCCGACCACCGACACCTCCCCAGGCACCGACAGCCCGCGCTCCCTGCACGCCCGGATCGCGCCGAGCGCCATGAGGTCGCTGGCGCAGACGATGCCGGTGCAGCCGCGCATGAGCAGCTGCGTCGCCGCCGCCTGCCCGCCCTCCACCGAGAACAGCGAGTGCGCGATCAGCTCGTCCACGTCCCCGGCGCCGAGAAGCTGCGCCATCGCCTGCTTGTAGCCCTCGATCTTCCTGATCACCGGCACGAACCTGCGTGGCCCGACGGCCAGCCCGATCCGCTCGTGCCCGAGGTCCACCAGATGTTGTACGGCGAGCCGCGACGACAGCCGGTCGTCGGGTGAGATGAAGGGCGCGTCGATCTGCTCGTTGAACCCGTCAACCAGCACGATCGGCAGCCCGCGATCCGTCAGCCGGGTGTAACGGTCCATCCTGGCCGTGGTGTCGGCGTGCAACCCCGACACGAACACGATGCCGCTGACGCCCCGGTCCACGAGGAGCTCGGTGAACTCGTCCTCCGGCGCGCCGCCCGGCATCTGCGTACACAGCACCGGGGTGTAGCCGTGCTGCGTCAGCGCCTTCTCGATCGCCTGGGCGAAGGCGGGGAAGATCGGGTTGTCCAGCTCGGGGGTCACCAGGCCGATGAGCCCGTTGCTGCGCTGGCGCAGCCGTTGCGGCCGCTCGTAGCCCATGAGGTCGAGCGCGGTCATGACCGCTTCCCTCGTGGCGTTCGAGACGCCCGGCTTGCCGTTCAGCACCCGGCTGACCGTGGCTTCGCTGACGCCGGCCTGGGCGGCGATGTCGGCGAGTCGGGCATGGCCTGTCATGGTGGACACTTTACGCAACCTTTCCGCTCCACCAAGCGGCTCCCAGCGGGCCGGAGCTGATCAGGAGCTCGCCGTCCACGCCGAAGTCGATGGGCCGGTCGGTGAGGTTGACCGTGCAGACCAGGTCGCCGCGCCGGAAGACGAGCGTGCCCTCCGGGGAGTCGTGCCATTCCAGAGGACCGTCGAAGGTCCTGCGGATCTTCAGTGCCCGCCGGTAGAGCTCCAAGGTGGAGGTCTCGTCGCCGATCTGCGCCTCGACGCTCAGCCCGTCCCATGAGGCGGGAATCGGCAGCCACGGGTCGCGCCAGCCCAGGTCGCGGGTCCACGGCAGCGGCACCCGGCAGCCGTCGCGCCCGCTGTCGGGGTCGCGCAGCCGCTGCGGGTCCTGCTTGACCTCCTCCGGCAGGTCGAGCACCTCGGGCAGGCCGAGCTCCTCGCCGTTGTAGAGGTAGGCGGAGCCGGGCAGCGCCAGCATGAGCAGCGTCGCCGCCCTGGCCCTGTCGAGGCTGCCGTAGCGGGTGACGTGCCGCCTGACGTCGTGGTTCGACAGCACCCAGGTGGACGGCGCGCCGACGGACTCGGCCGTCGCGAGCGACTCGGTGATCACGGACTTCAGCTTCGCCGCGTCCCACGGCGCGCTGAGGAAGTGGAAGTTGAAGGCCTGGTGAAGCTCGTCGGGGCGGACATAACGGGCCAGCCGCTCGGGCGTCGGCGCCCACGCCTCGGCCACGCCGATGCGCTCGCCCGGGTAGGAGTCGAGGATCTTGCGCCAGTGGCGGTGGATGTCGTGCACGCCGTCCTGGTCGAAGTACGGCACGACCTCGGTGCCGATCATCCGCACCTGGTCGGGGTGGCCGATGTCGGGCAGGTCCCGCGGCTTGACCATGCCGTGCGCGACGTCGATGCGGAAGCCGTCCACGCCCAGGTCGAGCCAGAAGCGGAGGATCGCGTCGAACTCCTCGCGGACCGCCGGGTGCTCCCAGTTGAGGTCGGGCTGCTCCTTGGCGAACAGGTGCAGGTACCACTGCCCGTCCTCGACCTGCGTCCACGCCGAGCCGCCGAAGATCGACTCCCAGTCGTTCGGCTCGTCGCGGAAGATGTAGCGGTCCCTCTTGTTCTCGAGGAACCACGGGTGCTGGTCGGAGGTGTGGTTGGGCACGACGTCCACGATCACCCTGAGGCCCAGGCCGTGCGCCTCGTCGATCAGCGCCTTGGCGTCGGAGAGCTGGCCGAAGATCGGGTCGACGTCGCGGTAGTCGGCCACGTCGTAGCCGAAGTCGGCCATGGGCGAGGCGAAGAAGGGCGTCAGCCAGACCGCGTCCACGCCCAGATCCTTGAGGTACGGCAGGCGTTCCCTGGCGCCGATGAGGTCGCCGATCCCGTCGCCGTTGCCGTCCGCGAAGCTGCGGACGTAGACCTGGTAGATCACCGCGTCACGCCACCAGTCACGCTCTGCCATATCTCCCCCGAAACTCTGGTACCTCCGCACATGAAAGACGTTTCAGCAAAATTGCGCAAGTCATTCCACTCTTGACGGAAACATGTGGCCGAACCGTGACGGTTATAGATTTTTGATGTCAAGGCTGGACATGGTGCGTTAACCCGCGATGTACTACCTCAGCAATCAGCCAGGTCACAGGTGACGTCACACGCCACCACCGGCTCGAACTTCCCAAGGTGTGGGCCCATGAGCTCTGTCGTCCTCGACAAGGTGTCCAAGGTGTATCCGGGCGGCTACCTGGCCGTCGACCGCCTCAGCCTGCGTGCGGAAGACGGTGAGTTCCTCGTCCTGCTCGGCCCGTCCGGTTGCGGCAAGTCGACGCTCCTCCGCATGATCGCCGGGCTCGAAGAAATTACCGAGGGTGACCTCTGGCTGGACGGCCAGATCGCCAACCACCTCGCCCCGCGCGACCGCGACGTGGCCATGGTGTTCCAGAACGGCGCCCTCTACCCGCACCGCACGGTGCGCGGCAACATGGCGTTCCCGCTGGAGATCGCCAAGGAGGATCCGGCCACCGTACGCGCCAGAGTGACGGAACTGTCCAAGGCGCTGCACATCGACGAGCAGCTCGACCGGCGGCCGGCCACCCTGTCCGGCGGCCAGCGCCAGCGGGTGGCGATGGGGCGCGCGATAGTGCGCCAGCCGAAGCTCTTCCTCATGGACGAGCCGCTGTCCAACCTCGACGCGGGCATGCGGACCGAGCTGCGCATGGAGATCTCCTCGCTGGTGCGCTCGCTCGGCGTCACCACCATCTACGTCACGCACGACCAGGTGGAGGCGCTCACCCTGGCCGACAGGATCGCGATACTCAACCGCGGGGTGCTGCAGGACATCGGGACGCCGGGGCAGATCTACAACGACCCGGCCACCGCGTTCACCGCCGCGTTCCTGAGCTCGCAGCAGCTCAACCTGCTGGCGGCGACCGTGCGCACGCCGCAGAACCAGTACGTGATGCTCGACTTCGGGCCGCACCAGCTGATCATGCCGTGGAACGACCCAAGGGCCTACGCGGTGTCGCAGCACGTGGGGACGCAGATCATCGTGGGCCTGCGTCCCGACGGGCTCGCTCCCGCTCCCGAGTCCTACGAGGGGCCGTCGTTCTACGGGCGGGTGCGGGCGCTGGAGTACCACGGGCACGAGTGGCTGGCGTACGCCGAGTGCGGCGTGCCGGCCGTACCCGTGCCCGAGCCGCCGGACCCGCGGGGGCGCGCCGAGGCGCTGGGGCACACGGAGGGCGGGCTGCGGCGGGTGATGCGGCGCATGTTCGGCAACCACCAGGAGCCGCAGGACCAGGAGCAGGTGGGGCAGCACGTGGGGAGCGGGTTCCACCGGCGGGCGGACCTGATCGTACGGCTGGGCGTCCGGCCGTCGTGGCGCGCCGGGGACCCGGCGAAGATCGCGGTGGACTTGAGCCGGTTGATGCTGTTCACCCAGGACGGCGCCCGCATCGACCCACCTCGGCGATAACCATTCCCTCCCGGCCCGTCGGCACTTGCGCCACGACGTCCCCGTCGGGGTTCATCACGCTGGTCGGGCCGTAGGCGATGCGGTGGGGGTCGCGTGCGCCGGTCACGTCGGCGGAGATCACCCACATGCCGGTCTCCCGCGCCCGCTCCGCTCTGACCTGGTGGTGCAGGTCCTTCAAGCGTTCGGCTGCCTGTCGTTTCATCATGTTCTGGCTGGGGACGAGCAGGATCGTCGCGCCCTGGGCGGCGATCGCGGCGGCGGCCTCCGGGTGGCGGGTGTCGGAGCAGATGTTGATGCCGTACTGCCCGAAGGTGGGATAGGCGTCTCCCGGGGTGAAGAGCGACTCCCCCGCGGTCAGGTGGGTCTTGCGGTAGACGCCTCCGAGCTCGCCCTTCGTGAGGACCACGGCCGAGTTGAAATACCGGCCCTCATGGAGCTCGATCAGGCCGAAGACGAGGGTCGGGCCGATGTGGCTCAGGCGCTCGCGGATCGCGGTGAAGGCGGGTGAGGTGAGGGCGAGCGCCTGGGTGCGCACATGGTGCTCCTCGACCAGGTAGCCCTGGAGGAAGCACTCCGGGAAGAGGAGCAGGTTTACGCCGTACGCCTGGGCGGCGAAGCGCTCGATGCACGCCAGCGCCGCCGTACGGTCGCCGAGGATCTCGGGTGGCTGGCACGCTCCCACGCGCGCCGTCCCCACGGATGCGGGGACGGCGCCGGGGGTCACGCCAGGGGGCCGAAGAAAGTGCGGATCTCCGCGGCCACCTGCTCAGGTTCCTCGTGTGCCATGAAGTGTCCGCCCCGCTCCGGCGTACTCCAATGACGCAGGTCCTTGCACACCCGCTCGGTCAGGCTGCGCGGGAGGCCCTTGAATGCGGGCTCGTTGCTCAGCGTGACCGCGGACGGGACCGTGATCGGGGGGACCGGCTTGTTGTGCGGGTAGTCGTAGTACTGCCGGAATGATGTGCCGATCGTGCCGGTCGCCCAGTAGAGGGTGGCGACGGTGAGGATGGTGTCCTTGTCCCACCGGCGCTCCACGTCGCCGCCGCAGTCGCTCCAGTCGCGGTACTTGTCGATGATCCACGCCACCAGCCCCGACGGCGAGTCCGCGAGGGCGGCGGCGATCGTGTCGGGACGCGACCACATGATCTCGCTGTACCCCTGGTCGCGCTCGTCGTAGGCGGCCAGGCGGTCGAGGTAGGCCTGCTCCTCCGGCGTCGCGGGCTCCTGCGTGAAGTCGGTGGTGATCACCGCCGAGGTCACCTGGACGCCCGCCACGACGTCCGGGAACAGCGCGCCCAGCCACTGGGTCACGCCGCCGCCGATGTCCCCGCCGAAAGCGCCGAAACGCCGGTAGCCGAGGGTTTCGGTCATGAGGGAATGCCAGATCTCGGCCACGCGGCGCCTGGTGTACGGCTCGCGGGGCAGGTCGGAGTACAGGAAACCGGGCAGGGACGGGATGACCACGTCGAAGTCGGCGGTCAGCAGGGGCGCGACGCGCAGCATCTCGACGAAGCTGCTCGGCCAGCCGTGGGTGAGGACCAGCGGGAGCGCGCCGGAGTTCTCGCTGCGCAGGTGGACGAAGTGCACCTGGCGTCCGTCCACCTCGGCACGGTAGTGGGGGAAGGTGTTGAGACGCGCCTCCGCGGCGCGCCAGTCGAAGCCGTCGGCCCAGTAGGCCACGAGGTCGCGCAGGTAGGCGGGGTCGACGCCGGCTGCCCAGTAGGTGGAGTCGGAGGGGGTGGTGAAGAGGGTGCGCTTCAGGCGGGTCCTGAGGTCGGCGAGGGTCTCTTCCGGTACGGCGATGCGGAAAGCTTCAGCTGTCATGATTCCTTCGATCAAGAGCACATGGTGCTCCCGAACCTGCTGGTCAGACAGACGCAGCGGCAAGGGACACCCGGACGGGACGGTTCTCGGTCAACGGGCTCACCTCCTCGCGTGGATCAACGTTGACGATCATACCCTTCTTGGAGCGGACTGCACCGATCGCCAGGGGCCAAGGCGCTGACCGCCAAAGCACGGTCTGGCGCCTGCCTGCCGTGATGCGCTCCGCCATACGGCTCAGCCCTGACGCTCTAGACGACGAGCAGCACGAGCACAGCCACGGCCAGCGCCAGGAGCACGGCCGGAGTGAGCATGTGGCTCGTGTCGCCGGAGCGTATGTGAGCGGCACAGGCAACGGCGAAGTACCCGATCGTTCCGATGGCGGCCGCGATTCCCAGGGGCGCCCACACGAGCCCGGCAAGCAGCCCGGCGGCACCGGCGAGCAGGATGACCGCCAGCAGATTGAGCCGCTCCTCGGGAACACCCGCCCTGGCATAGGCCGCCACCACCTCCTCCCGGTGGGAGAGCTTCCGTACGGCGGCGTATGCCATGAGCGCGGCAAGCAGAACGGACACGATGACCGTGGCGACGACCATGCCGCCAATCTAAACGCTTGTACAATATCGTTCAAGAAGGAGGCCCATGAGCCCGCAGCGCAGCAACCGGTCGCAGCTGATCGACGGCACCCTCCGCTGCCTGGAGCGCTTGCCACTGGAACGCGTCACGGCCCGGGTGATCGCGGAGGAGTCCGGCGCAAACCTGGCATCGATCACGTACCACTTCGGCTCCAAGGACAACCTGGTGACCGAAGCGGTGATCGCAGGCCTCGACCGCTGGCTCACCGACATCGCCACCTCCATGGAACCCCCATCCCCCGAACCCACCACCCCCACGGAACCCCCACCCCTCAAACCCACCACCCCCGCGGAACCCTCAGCCCTCGAACCCACCACCCCCACGGAACCCCCAGCCCTGACGTCTTCAAGCGCAAGATTCCACCAGGCGGCTGAAGCGGTGAGGCGTAGCAGCAGCGCACATACAGGCCTGGCCCGAAACTTCCTCGCCGCCCTGTCACGAGCACAGCACGACGAGCGAGTCAGAGAACTGCTGGCCGACGGCTTCGCCCGCACCAGAGTGAACGTCGCCAGGTTGCTGGACCTGGGCGAAGACGAGACAGGCACGGACGCGGGCGCCCTGGTGGTCGCCCTCTTCAACGGCCTGCTGTTCCAAGCCCTGATGGACCCCGCACTGGCAGTGGAGGGAGAACGACTGGAGCGCGCACAACTCCGACTCCTAACCGCCCTACCCGCCACCCCCTCCTAGACCCCCACCCAACCCAGCCCTGCAACCCGAGCCCACCCGACCGCACCCCACCCAGCCGCGCCCCGCCCCACCCTTCCGCCACCTCACCCGCCGCGCCCTGCGCCCTGCCGTGCCCTGCCGCCCCACGCCCCGCGCGGGCCCGCCCCACGCCACGCCGCCCCACACGCCGCGCCGCCCCACACGCCGCCCCACCCTTCCCCCACCCGCCACGCCCTGCGCCCTGCCGTGCCCTGCCGCCCCACGCCCCGCGCGGGCCCGCCCCACACCACGCCGCCCCACACGCCGCGCCGCCCCACACGCCGCCCCACGCCCCGCCCCACGCCACGCCCCGCCCCGCCCCACGCCCCGCCCCGCCCCACGCCACCCAACGCCACGCCACGCCGCCCCGCCCCACGACGCACGGCCCCACGCCGCCCACGCCGCGATGCGATGCGATGCCAGACAAGCACCCCAGGCTCCTCAGCCCGCCCACACCACCCAGATCGCCCAAACCACCTTCACCGCCTGAGCCGTCCAAGCCGCCCCTGCCACAACCCACACAGACCCGACGCCCATCAAGCAAGACATCATCATCGACCTGCGCCCTTCGTCCGACGACAGGCGACGGGCGACGGGCGACGGGCGACGGGCGACAAGCGACGGGAAGGGCGACTACACGCCATAGACCCGTCAAGCGGGAGGATGGTCCGACATATCGCAGTAAGTACGCCACGGGGGCAGATCAGGGGCCACCATCGACTTGCCATTACGGATATGTGACACCCCAAAACAACTACGTAACGTAATGAATATGTCGCACACCGTAGACATCCTGCGAGCCACCGCGAAGGCCACCGCCGCGCGCGCCCTCCACCGGGGCTGGAACTGGGTCCAGGACAGCGCCGCCATCACGCCGGGAACCCCGCTCAGCCGCCGCTTCGCCCGCTTCGGCGAGGGTGCGCGCATCGCCTTCCCGCAGGGCGCCATCTATGGCGAGCCATGGATCTGCATCGGCCCGCACACCCTGATCGGCGCCCACGTCACGGTCAGCGCGGGCCTCGTCCCCGGACTCGACCTGGGCCCCGAGCTGGTCATCGCGATCGGCAGCGGTTGCACCATAGGCCGAGGCAGCCACCTGGTCGGCCACGAGTGCATCATCGTCGGCGCCGACGTGGTCATCTCCCCAAACGTCTACATCACCGACCAGAACCACAGCTACGCCGACCCGTACACCCCCATCGGCAGGCAGTGGGCGGAGAACCAGCCGGTGTCGATCGGCGACGGCTGCTGGATCGGCACGGGCGCCATCATCCTGCCCGGCACCCACCTGGGCAGAAACGTCGCCGTAGCCGCCGGTTCCGTGGTCCGCGGCGAATTCCCGAGCCACTGCGTGATAGCCGGCGCTCCCGCGAGAATCATCCGCCGCTACCTACCAGGCACCGGCTGGCACCCACCCAGAAGAACCATCAGAGCCGTCCCCGACTAACCATACGTATCCGCACGGCACAGCCCGCCGACACCCTGCGCAACCGCACAGCCAGGGGCTCCCCGACAAGCGCTGACCCAGACTGACCATACGGAGCCGTACGGCGAGGGTCGTCGGCGTGCGCCGACTGACTCGCCGCGCGAAGCCGTACGGCGAGGGCCCCGGCGCGTTGCCCGGTACACCATGCGGAGCCGTACGGCAGGGCCGTCGGCACCCCGCCCGGCTCACCATACGCAGGCGTACAGCGAGGGCCGTCGGCGTGTTGTTCGGCTCACCGCACAAAGCCTTGCGGCGAGAGTTGTCAGCGCCGTGTGGGCAACCGTACGGGGGCGTATGGGGAGGGGTTGTTGGTGTGTTACTCGGCTCAGGGTGCCGCCCTCTTGACCATACGGAGGCGTATGGTGAGGGCTGCTGCGGCGAGGGCTGACATGGCCAGTAGGGCCCAGGGGTCGGAGGCGTGGCCGCCGTGTGCCAGGTCGAGCCAGTGGTTGAGGGCGTGGAGGGTGTTGGTGATGAGGAAGCCTGCGAGCACTACTGCTATGACGTCACGCCACCGTAGGGCGAACAGCAGCATGAGGCCGATGCCGATCTGGAAGACGCCTGCGTCGTGCAGGAAGTGCTCGTGGACGGGCCAGTTGGTCATCTTGGCGAAGCCCGCTGGGTCGAGCCAGCACCAGGCTCCTGCGACGATCATGAAGGCGGCGGCGAGCACGAGGACGGCGACGACGAAGCGTTGGGTTCGCATGCCACGAGGACGAGGCGACGTCCTCTCGTTGTGACATCGTCGTCGCGGCTTCCCACACTTCTTTGCTGCATCGCCACTGCTGCTTCCCTGGCACTTCGTTGCTATATCGCCGTTGTGGACTCCCCCGCGCCCAATGCTGTATCGCCGTTGTGGACTCCCCCGCGCCCAATGCTGTATCGCCGTTGCGGCACGCAGCCCTCCTGGCGCACACCCAATGACGGCACTCGACAACACACTGCCGACGGGCCTCTGGCGCACGCCCCCCTGCGAAGCCCCCGACGCCGCCAGGACTTCGGCATCGCTGGCTGGTTGAGGCTCTGGGGGGTTTGGGGCGGGGGTGGGGGTTGACTAAGCGGACTGTGGTCCGTATCTTTACCTCATGAAACGGACTGCGGTCCGGAAAGTTGATGGGGAGGCATGGATATGAGTCGTTTGCTGCACATCTCGTCGTCGCCGCGTGGGGACGAGTCGATCTCGCTGGGGATCGCGGAGACGTTCCTGGCGGAATATCGCGCCACGCACCCAGGGGACACGGTCGATCACTTCGATCTCTGGGATGGGACGTTGCCCGAGTTCGGGCCTGCGGCTGCCAAGGCCAAGATGACTGTCTTCGGGGGTGGTGTGCCGGAGAGTGAGGAGTGGGATGACGCTGTTCGGACGTTCGAGCGGTTCGACTCCTACGACCGCTACCTGTTCAGCGTGCCTATGTGGAACGCCGGCGTGCCGTACAAGCTGAAGCAGTTCATCGACGTCGTCAGTCAGCCTGCGATGGTGTTCGGTGTGCACCCCGAGACGGGGTACAGCGGGCTGCTGCGGGGGAAGCGGGCGGCGGTGATCTACACGAGCGCCGTGTGGGGTCCCGGGCTGGGCAGTGAGTTCGGCAACGACTTCCACTCGACGTTTTTCGCGGACTGGCTGCGGTGGGCGGGCATCACGGACATCCAGGAGATCAGGCACCACCCGACGCTGACCGGCGACTACGAGGTGGAGGGGAAGCTGGCGGACGAGCAGGCTCGACGTGTCGCTGGGACCTTCTAGGGACGAGAAATCGCCGGTGACGGGGTTGCACCCCCGTCACCGGCGGCACCTCGAAAAGAGAAGGTGCGAGGTTCGAGCCTATCGGCCGTCGATGCCGAAGCCGGTCGGCTCGCCGGGCGGGGTGGTTACACGATCAGTGGTGGTTACGCCGTCAGTGGTGGTTACGCGATCAGGTGGCGGGTGAAGACGCGGGCCGAGCTGTCCACCTCGAAGGCGGGCACGCCCCGTGCCCACCCGGGTTCACGTGCAGCGTCTTCTCCACCGACCCCAGCGCGTCGAACAGGGCCAGCCCCCCTCTCCCGAGGGACCATGGGGTCGTCCCACTGGAGGACGAACTCGACCGGTACGGTGACCCGCCCGGCCACCTCCGCCAGACCGAAGAGCCCGAACAACCCCAGCACACCGGCGGTGATGCGCGGCTCGGTCGCCAGCAGCGACAGCCCGCAGTAACCCACCCCACCGCCGATCCCGTCCAGCTTCAGCAGCCCGTCCAGGACCGAGCGCCACTCGGGCACGGCCTGCTCGGTCAGCACCAGGGTGAACCGGGCGACGAGCGCGCCAAGGTCGGGCCGGTCCCCATGACCGGGAGCGTCGACAGCCGCGAAGCCGTTCGCCGCGTAGTGATGGGCGCGAGCCACCACGCCGTCCAGCCCGCCGCCATGGCCCACGAGGATCAGCGGCAGGTCGCCGACCGCGCCGACGGGGGTCCACAGGGCGCCGGTGACGCCGTCGAGGGTGAAGAGTCGTTCCGCGACGCCGTTCGAGGTCGTCTGCGAGGTGGTGCGAGCGCTCCCGAGTCAGCGGGACCAGGAAGGGAGCACCCGTTCCGCCGCCAGGGACCGTAGCAGGAGCGTCTCCAGCCCGGCGATCCGCGGCGCGTTGCCGAGCCCGCCGTACAGCTCGACCGCCTCCTTCCAGGACAGCACCGCCGCCGCGCGGTCGCCAGAAGCCTCCTGCGCCCGCCCCGCCTCGGTCAGCACGGCGGCCAGCTCGTGCGCGGCGCCGCAGGATCGGGCGTGCTGCACCGCCTCCCGCGCCAGCGCCAGCGCGCGGGACACGTCCCCCGCCTCACGGGCCAGCCGGCTGAGCAGCCGCAGCGGCGCGGCCTTCAGGTAGGACAGGTCGAACTCGCGGGCGATGGCCAGCGCCCGCCTGCCCATGTCGGCCGCCTCGGGCAGCCCCTCGTCCGCGTACAGCTCGCCGATCTCGTACAGCAGGGCTGACTCGCGCAGCCGGTCGCCCAGCGCCCGCACGGTCTCCAGCGCCTCGGACAGCACCGCCCCGCTCCGCACGTAGTCGCCCCGCTCGCGCAGGATCCTGCCCAGCCTGCGTTGGACGTTCACCGCCCGCGCCCCGCGCGGCGTCCCCCGGCGCAGGTCGGCCAGCGCCCGGTCCAGGTCCCCCTGCAGGTAGTGGGCCAGGCTGAGGTCGCGCATCAGCGTCTCCTCGACCTCGCGCATGCCCTTCTCGACGGCGAGGCGCAACGCCTCGCCCATGGCGGCGAGCGCCTCCTGCCCCCTGCCGTCGTGCAGGTGGACCTGGGCCTGCTGCTGCAGCGCCTCGACCAGAGGCGCGGGCTCGTCCAGGCGCTGGAACAGCCGCACGGACTCCTCGACGAAGCCGCGCGCCAGGCGGCAGCGCCCGTCGACCATGGCGGACTCGGCCAGGTCGCGCAGCATGACGGCCTGCCCGCGCAGGTTGCCGGTGCGCCTGCACAGCTCCAGGGCGGCCAGGTGGGCCATGCGGCCGCTGTCGAAGTCGCCCTCCCTGCTCCAGAACTTCATCGACTCGGCGGCCAGCTCCCAGGCGAACTCGTCCAGCCCTTCGGCGCACGCCTGCTTGCCGACCGCGACCAGGTTGGCGCGTTCCGCGAGGTACCAGGCGTTGGGGTCGGCGACGAGGCGTTCCATACCGGTCCAGCCGTACCTGCGGGTCGTGCCTCTCGCGGGCCAGATCGACCGGTACGGCGTGACCTCCTGCGCGGTCTCCGCCAGCGCCAGCCAGCCGCCGAACGCGCGCGCCAGCGCCGCCTCGCGAACCTGGCGCGGCTCCTCCGCCGCCCGCTCCTCGGCGAACAGGCGGACCAGGTCGTGCAGCCGGTAGCGCATGTGGCCGGTGGCGTCGAGCCCGGACTCGTCCAGCAGCCGGGCGTCGACGAGCGCCTCGACCTGGGCGTCCGCCTCGGCGTCGAGCAGGGCTGAGGCGATCCAGCCGGGGAAGTCGCCGACGCGGGGCAGGGACAGCAGGCGCAGCAGCTGCTGCGCCTTGGCGGGCAGGTCGCGGTAGCTGAGGTCGAGGGAGGCGCGGACCTCCAGGTCGCCGATGGCCAGCTCGTCCAGGCGCCGCCTGCGGTCGGCCAGCCGTACGGCCAGGTGGGCCAGGCTCCAGCGGGGCCTGGCCACGAGCTTGGCCGCGGCGATGCGTACGGCGAGCGGCAGGTGCCCGCAGAGCCCGGCGAGCTCCCTGGCCGCCTCGGGCTCCGCCGCCACCCGCTCGCCCCCGGCGATCGTGGCCAGGAGCTCGACGGCCTGGTCCGGTTCGAAGATGTCGAGGTCGAGCAGCCGGGCGCCGTCGAGCCCGCCGAGCACGGTCCTGCTGGTCACCAGCACCCGGCAGGTGGGGCTGCCGGGCAGCAGGTGCCGCACCTGGGCCTCGGAGCGGGCGTCGTCGAGCACCATGAGGACCCTGCGCCCGGCCAGGCGGCTGCGCAGCAGCCCGGACACCTCCTCCAGACCCGCGGGTACGGCGGGGCCCTCGACGCCGAGCGCGCGCAGGAACCCGGCGGCCACCTGCGCCGGGTCGGCGCCGCGCAGGGTCGCGTAGAGCTGACCGTCGGGATAGCGCTCGGCCAGCCGGTGCGCCACGTGGACGGCCAGCGCGCTCTTGCCGACCCCGCCCCGTCCGGCGATGGCCGACACCCGGCTCTCCTCCTTCAGCAGCAGCTCGCACAGCTCGTCCCGCCCCACGAACCGGGCGACGGCCGGCGGGAGCTGCGCGGGAACCCTGGCACGTACGGCGGGCAGATCCTGGCGCAGCACCCGCGTGAACGCCTCGCGCAGCAGCGGCCCAGGGTCGACGCCGAGCTCCTCGTCGAGCCTGGCGCGCATGGCGTGGTAGACGGCGACGGCCTCCGCCTGGGTGCCCGCGCTCGCCAGCGTGAGCATCAGCTCGGCGTGCAGGGCCTCGTGCAGCGGTTCCCCGGCGGCGGCCGTGCGGAGCGCGGGCAGCACCTGGGCGCTCCTGCCGCACTCCAGCGCCGCCCCCGAGCAGGTCAGCAGCAGCGCGGTGCGTTCCGCCTCGACGGCGCGCACGCCGGGTAAGTCGCGGTCGAAGTCGGCGAGGCAGCCGCCCTGCCAGCAGGCCAGCGCCGCCAACCCCTCGTCGACGACGCGCTCAGGCCCGCCCGTCGCCCGCGCCGCGTGCTCGCGGAAGCGCAGCAGGTCGAGCTCGTCGGGGCGGGCGCTGAACAGGTAGCCGGTGGGGGTGGTGGCCAGGCGGGCGAAGCGTTGCGCGGGGTCGGGTTCGAGGCGGCTGCGCAGGCGTTTGACGTAGGTCTGGACGACGTTGACGCACGAGGCGGGCGGGTCGTCGCCCCACAACGCGTTGATGATCTCCGTGCGCGGCACGGGTCTCCCGGCGGAGAGCAGGAGCATGCCCAGGACGGCCCGCTGCATGGCGGGCCCCACCTCGACCTCCTCGCCCCCGCGCCACACACGTAACGGGCCTAGCACCTGAAAACGGAGCTTTGCCATGTCGTCGTCCCCAGTCCTTAACGGACCCCCGGGTCAAGACTAAACCTGGCCAGTTCCGTCCTGGTCGCCACGCCGAGTTTGGGGAAGGCGCGGTAGAGGTGGTGGCTGACGGTCTTGGGGCTGAGGAAGAGCTGCGCGCCGATCTCCTTGTTCGTGGCTCCCGTGGCGGCCAGCCGTACGACCTGCAGTTCTTGCGGGGTGAGCGCGGCCAGCGCGTCGGGGACGGGCCGCGCGGCCGTCTCCCCCGCCGCGCGCAGCTCGGCGCGGGCGTGCTCGGCCCAGGGGGCGGCGCCCAGCCGTTCGAACGCCTCCAGGGCGTCCCTGAGCTGCGCGCGGGCGTCGGTGATGCGCCGCTCCCTGCGCAGCCACTCGCCGTAGAGGAGGCGGGCGCGGGCCTGCTCGAAGGGCCGGTCCTGGTTCTGTACGGCACGCTCGAAGAGCCGCTCGTCGCCCGGCAACGCGTGGCAGCGGTCGCTCGCCGCGGTTGCCCACGCCTGGCCGGAGGCGTCCGCCCAGCTGTCGAAGCGGGCCAGGGGCTTCTTCGCCCGGTCCGGGGCGCCCAGCCGGAAGGCGGCCTCGACCTGGTCGGGGGCGAAGTACAGCGCCTGCACCTGGTCAGCGGCCTTCTCGAACCGGTCGAGCGCGGCCTCCCAGTGCCCGAGGCCCAGGTCGAGCATGGCCAGGGCGTACTCGCCCCAGGCCGCGCCGCTGGCGTTGCCCGCTGCGGCGAAGTGGCGCAGGTTGCGCTCCGCCAGGTCGCGACACCTGGCCTCGTCTCCGGCGACGGCGGCCAGGTAGGCGAGGACGCCCGCGAGGTGGGCGGCCCTGTGCCGCTGGCCGGTGTCCTCGGCGATGCGCAGCGCCTCCTCGGCCGTGCCGGCCGCGTCGCGGAAGAGGCCCAGGTGGAGCTCGGTCTCGGCGAGCTGGCCGAGGGCCGGGGGCAGCCAGCCGATCATGCCCTTGGCGCGGACCTCGCCGACCAGCTTGACCATGCTCTGGCGGGCGGTGGCGAAGTCGCCGGTGAGCATGGCCTGGGCGGTGTCGCTCAGCCGCAGGCCCTGGTCGCCCTCGCGCCTCCTCGGGACGTCGGCGGCCTTGCGCGTCAGCAGTCTCAGGCCGGTGCCCGGGTCGCCGGCGGACAGCTCGATGGCGCCTTGGAGGGTGAGGAGCATGGGGTCGTCGTCCGGGACGGGCACGGCTCTGAGGCGGGCGCAGACGGTGCGCAGGCCCTCGGTGTCGCCCGCCGACCAGGCGGCGCGGGCGGCGTCGGCCAGCATCGCCGTGGCGGTCCGGATGTCCGGCGCCTGGGCCGCGGCTTCGAGGAGGATCTCGGGGACGAGGCCCGGGGTGCCGTGCTCGAACTCGATCCTGGCCCGCACGTGTGCCAGCTCGGCGAAGATCCTCGGGAGCCTGTCGTCGGTTTCTTCGCGGCCCGCGTCGGCTGCGGTGGTGGCTGCCTGGTCGGCGAGGGTGCGGGCGCGGTCGGGCTGGCCCGCGTCGACGGCGGTCGTGGCGGCGGCGAGCAGCCGCCGCGCGCGGCCGGTCGCGTCGGGGGTGAGCCGCGCCGCCCGCTCCAGCGCCGTCGCGGCCGTAGCGTAGCCGGTGCGTTCCCTGGCCCGCTCGGCCGCCGACTCCAGCCCCGCCGCCGCCTCCTCGTCGGGACCGGTCGCGGCGGCAGCCAGGTGCCAGGCGCGCCTGTCCTGGTCGCCGACCACGTGAGCCAGCGCACGGTGTACGGCAAGCCGTTCCACGAACCCGGCGCTCTGGTAGGCGGCCGCCCTGGTCAGCGAGTGGCGGAAGGTGAGCGTGGACCCGGTGACGGTGACCAGCCCGTCCGCCTCCCGCAGCGCCTCCAGCGACAGCCCGAGCTCCTTCGCCGCCGCCAGGATCGTGCCGAGCTCGCCGCTCTCCTCGGCCGCGGCCACCACGAGCGCGCTGCGGGCCTGGGGCGGGAGTACGGCGATGCGCTTCTCGAAGGCTTCCTGCAACTTGCGCGGCAGCGGCAACGGCCCCATGTCCTCGAGCTGAGCAGCGGGGAGCTCGATCAGCGCGAGTGGGTTGCCGCCGGACTCCTCGACCACCCGGTCGCGCACGTGCTGGGGCAGTCCCGGCGCCCGCTGGGCGAGCAGCTCGCTCGCCGACTCCCGGTCGAGCCCGCCGACCTGCAGTTCTTCCAACCCCGGAGCGGTGAACTCGGCACGCGCCGAAAAGAGCATCGCCACGCCCTCGGCGTGCAGCCTGCGGGCGGCGAACAGGAGCGCGTCAGCCGACGCCTGGTCCAGCCATTGAGCGTCGTCGACCAGGCAGAGCAGCGGCCCGCTCTCGGCGAGCAGGGTGAGCGTGGCCACCCCGATGAGGAACCGGTCGGCTCCCCCGGCCGCCAGCCCGAACGCCCCGCGCAGGGCGTCGGCCTGCGGTCCAGGCAGGGCGTCGAGCCGGTCCAGCAGGGGACGCAGCACGAAGTGCAGCGCGCCGAACGGCAGCTCCGCCTCGGTCTCCACCCCGGCGCCGCGCAGCACGGGAAGCTCCCGCGCGTGCTCGGCCGCCGCGTCCAGGAGGGCGGTCTTGCCCACGCCCGGCTCGCCGCGCAGCACCAGCGCCCCGCTGACGCCGGTCGCCGCCTCCTCGATCAGCCGGTGGATCCGAGCCAGCTCAGCCGTACGCCCATGCAACACGAGCCGAGAGGCTACACCAAGCTCAGGGGGTGGCCATGCGGCCGACGAGCTCCACGATGCGGCCCGCGCGGTCGACCTCCGCGCGGTGGAACAACGGGCCCTCCACCCGACCGACGACCACCTGGAAACGTCCGGCGGGGACGACGAGCAGGCGCAGGTCGCCCTCCGTGTACGCGGACGGCCGGGGCGGCGACGGCGCGGGGAGCTTGACCTGCTCCGGCGCGCCCATACTGCCGTGCACCCGGTCGTCGCCGTCGAGGGCGGCCGCCCACTCCGCTCCGCACAACCCGGGCAGGGCGTCCACGAGCGTGGCGAACCCGCGCGCCGGGTCGGCGGCGACGTGCAGCAACAGGTCGTAGTCAGGCGCCGACCCGGGCACCTCCCTGGTCGGCCAGACCCCCTCCACGCGGACCCCGGGAACAGCCGACATACGCTCCCGTACGGACTCTGCCGTGGTCTGGCCAGGCCAGGAGACGGTGAAGTCGTCGACGGCCCTGCCAGACTCTCGTTCGAGTACGGTCACCTGCAGAATGTCGGCGCCGAGCACCCCCAGCGCCCTCGCCACCTGTCCCAGAGCCCCCGGGCGGTCGGGCAGCGACACCCTCAAACGCAGCAACATTGGGCCTCCCCTTTCCTGGGGATCCACGATGCCGGGTCAACATTTCCGGCACGTTCCACGGATATTTCCCCAGGATGAGGGCCGATTACTCGACATGTCCACCACCCACCCCCACCAGCCCCAGGAGATCCAGGGACGGCGGGCGCCTCCCCGAAGAGAGCTCGCGCGTCTCATGGCGAGCGTCCTCAGGGAG
This sequence comes from Nonomuraea sp. NPDC050556, assembly GCF_044457355.1. NCBI lineage: Bacteria > Bacillati > Actinomycetota > Actinomycetes > Streptosporangiales > Streptosporangiaceae > Nonomuraea > Nonomuraea sp. NPDC050556. The sequence goes on from NZ_JBITGU010000001.1 coordinate 2,681,426, forward strand.
ATCCAGCCACCGTCGGCGCAAGGGGCGGTGTCGGCCAAACCGGTCTTCACCGGGAAAGGCCAGCCGTCTACTGGTAGGCGCCCGCGTTCGGCGCGGACGAGGCGGCGCCGCCGTACCAGGAGGCCTTCAAGGAGACCGCATGCCCCAGCGCGGGCGACCCGGGACGCAGGTGGAGGTCGGACTTGGAGACATAAAGGGGGTCGGCGATCACCGACTTGGGGCCGAGCTTGAACTGCTTCGACCGCCCCAGGTACACGTTCCCCGCCTCGTCGGCCCCCGACCCGTCCTCGTACCCCATCTTCCCCCCCACCACGATCACGTTGTTGCGCAGCCGCAGGATCGACGGCGAGCACCCGTCATGACACGACCACCCGATCGTGTCCCGAGCCGTCAGGTACACCGAGTTGTGCACCGCCACCGTCCCCTTCACCGGCCCCACCACGTGCCGGGGCCCCCGGGTGACGAGGAACGATCCACGCGAACGGCTGGAGGTCACCACGTTGAACGCGAACACGTTCCCAGCGGCCGTCTTCCCCTTCTCCGCCCCCAGCTCCGTGAACGTCTCGTTGTTGCGCGAGAAGTTGCGCGTCACCCGGTTCCGATCCCCGTTGAAGATCTCGACAGCGGCCCCGTCGGTCTTGTAGTCGTGGCTCGACGCGTAACTACCGGAGATCGTGTTCCCGGTGACCAGGTTGTCGTCCCCGTTGAGAAGCACCCCGAACGCGCCGGAGTCGTCGTCGCCGCCCTCGGTGTCCACGCTCATCTTGTTGTTGTCGGTCAGCCTGGAGTCCCTGATCACGTTCCGCCGCCCGTCCGGAGTGACCCAGACGCCCGCGATGTTGTGGTCCGCCTCGACCCCGACGAGCTGGTTGCCGTCCCCGGCCACCTCGAACCCCGACCAGGCGCACGACGACGCCCGCACATCGGTGACCCGCCAGTAGTTCCCGCTGATCGACACGCACGCGGGCTCGCCCCCGCTGATCTTCGGCGTGGCCCCGGTCCCGTACGCCTGCACGACGATCGGCTTGGCCGCCGTGCCCTTGGCCGACAGGGTGAGCGTCCCGCTCCAGCTGCTGCCGCGCTTGAAGCTGACCGCGTCGCCCGGCTTGAAGTCGTGCCCGCTGACCTTCTCCAGCGACTTCCACGGCTTGGTCGCCGAGGTTCCGGCCGCCGCGTCGTCGCCCGCCTTGGAGTCCACGTAGTACGTGGTTCCCGCCACGGCTTGGGGTACGGCGGGGGCCAGCAGGACCACGGCCATGGAGAGGAACCTCATGGGCACACCTAGTTGAAAATAGGACGGAAAAGGCCCACCGTAGCGTGATCAGGTGCCCGTGGCGAGACGCCAGACCCGAAGGCCCGGACCATCGCCCGGAATGACTAGATCGTCCAGGTCCGTGGCGTTATAGACCCCCAAAGCACGGGTGTCGAACGGCAGCGCCAGCGGCTCACCCGGCGCCCGCCGCGCGCACACCAGCAGCGACTCCTCCGCCGTCTCGCGGAGGAACACCAGGCAGTCGGCGTCCGCGTGCAGCCACCGCAGGCCGCCGTGGCGCAGCGCGGGCTCGGCCCTGCGCAGGGCGAACAGCGTCTTGTACGCCTCGTGGGTGCTCTCGTCCCTGTCCTGCGGGCGGTTCCAGGGCATCGGGGTCCTGGAGTGCTCGCCGTTGACGCCGGTGAGCCCGAACTCGCTGCCCGCGAAGATCATCGGCACTCCGGGAAGCGTGGCCTGCAGCCCGGCGGCCACCAGGTGGCGCTCCTGCGTTCCGGTGACCGTACGGGCGCGTGGGGAGTCGTGGGAGTCGAGGAGCTGCCACGAGTGGGTGAACGAGCGCCACGACATGTGCGCGGAGAACGCCTGGAACGAGGCGAGCGCCTGGCCGCCGTCGCGGGACGGCACGCCGCCCGGCACGCCGAGGAAGTGCTCCAGGTCGAGGTCGTCGCCGCGCAGCCAGGTCCAGACGGGCCTGGTGAAGCCGCCGTAGTTCATGGTGCCCTGCCAGCCGTCCCTGTCCAGGTCGGTGGTGGCGTCGTGGTTGTGCTCGGCGATGAAGGCGGCGTCGGGGCGCGTGGAGCTGACGGCTCGCCTGAGGGAGGCGGCCACCTCGTGGTTGAAGTCGTCTGCGCCGCGCCTGCCGGTCATGTTGGCCACGTCGACGCGCCAGCCGTCCAGCACGTCCAGCCACTTCGTCAGCACGGCCGTCATCCGCTCGCGCACCAGCGGGCTGCCCCAGTTGAACTTGGGCAGCGTCTTGACGCCGAACCACGCCTCGTAGTCGCCGGTGTCGGGGTCGAAGTAGAACATCTCCCGTTCCGGGGCGTTCACGTCGGACACGGCGGCGGTGAACCACTCGTGGGCGTCGCCGCAGTGGTTGGTCGTGATGTCGCCCAGCAGCCGCATGCCGCGCTCGCGCAGCGCCGTCGACAGCCGCAGCAGGGCCGCGTCGCCGCCGAGCAGCGGGTCGACGTGGTCGAAGCTGGAGGCGTTGTAGCGGTGGTTGGACCGCCCGGGGAAGATCGGCGTCAGGTATACGGTGTCCACCCCGAGCTCCTGGATGTGGTCAAGGTGCTCGATGACGCCGTCGAGGTCGCCGCCGAAGAACTGCTCCGCCGTACCGGGGCCGCTGGGGATGACCGCGTCGCCGTCCCAGTCGCGGGCAAGCGCCCATTCGGGCAGCGCGTCGCGGTCGAGCGGCTTGGACTGGGCGAAGCGGTCGGGGAAGATCTGGTAGACCACCGCGTCCTTCGTCCAGGCGGGCGGGGCCTCGTGCGCGACCAGCCGGAAGTCGGTGGCGTCCGTCACGTCGTGCTCGACCAGGCCCGCCGCCGTCAGCCAGGCCTGGCCGTACGCCGTGTGCAGCAGGAAGCGGTACGGCGTGACGTGGTCGACGGCGGTGATCTCCGCCTCCCACCACTCGTCCGCCGCGCCGTACCCACCTGCCTGGAAAGACGTACGGCGCGCCTCGGTGAAGCGGGGTTCGCCGTCGTAGACCGTGCGGACGTGGACCGCGGTCACCTCGGCTGCCAGGGGCACCCGCGCCCGCACGACGACGTGCCCGCCGAGCTCGGGTTCGAGGGTCGAGACGTAGAGGGCCGAGCCGTCGTGATGCGGCTGGTCGACGAAACGCACAGGTGGAGCCCTTTCAGCCCTTGACGGCGCCGGCGGTGAGGCCGGAGACGATGTATTTCTGCAGCCACATGAAGACGCCGACGGTGGGGACGGCGGTGATGAGGGTGGCAACGGCGAACATCCCGAAGTTCTCGTTGCGCCGGTCACCGGCGATCATCCCGAACATGCCGACGGCGAGCGTCTTGGCGTCGGCGTCCTTGAGGAAGACGTTGGCGAGGATGAACTCGTTCATGATGCCGATGAACGCCAGCAGCGCGGTGACCGCGAGGATCGGCGTCACCAGCGGCAGGATGATCTTCCAGAAGATCTGCACGTGCGAGGCGCCGTCCACGGTGGCCGACTCGTCCAGCTCCTTCGGCACGGTGTCGAGGAAGCCCTTCATCAGCCAGGTGTTCACGCCCAGCGCGCCGCCCAGGTAGAGCAGCAGCAGGCCCCACACGGTGTCGAAGCCGAACGCCGGGTACAGCTCGGTCACCCTGGTGAAGATCATGAAGATCGCCACGATGGCCAGGAACTGCGGGAACATCTGGATGAGCAGCAGCGCCAGCAGCCCGACGCGGCGCCCGGCGAAACGCATGCGGCTGAACGCGTAGGCGGCGAACAGGCTGAGCAGCAGGCTGGCGAACGACGACACCAGCGCGATGAACACCGAGTTGAAGAACCACCTGGCGAACGGGTAGCGGTCGGAGCTGAACAGTTCGGCCACGTTGTGCAGGCTCACCCCGCTGGGGATCAGCTGCGAGGAGGACAGCGTGCCGAGCGGGTTGAGCGCCGCCGAGACCACGAACACGATCGGGAAGAGCGCGAAGACCACCACGACCAGCAGGAAAACGTGCCTGAGCGCGAGTTTCATGCGTAGACCTCCTCCTGCTTGCGTGTCCTCCTGAACGCGACGGCCGAGATCAACGCCACGATGGCGAAGATGAAGACCGAGATCGCCGCGGCGAAGCCGAACTGCGCGGAGCCGGTGCCGAAGGCCAGCCTGAAGGTGTAGGTGATGAGCAGGTCGGTGGCGCCGACCTGGACGCTGTCCACGGAGAACGGCCCGCCGTCCGTGGTCAGCCGGATCGCGTTGAAGTTGTTGAAGTTGAACGCGAACGACGAGATCAGCAGCGGCGTCAGCGCGACCAGCAGCAGGGGCAGCGTCACCTTGCGGAAGGCGTGCCACGGCGGCGCGCCGTCGATGCTGGCCGCCTCGGTCAGCTCCCTCGGGATCGCCTGCAGCGCGCCCGTGGTCACCAGGAACATGTAGGGGAAGCCGAGCCACAGGTTGACCAGGATGACGGCGAACCTGGCGGTGGACGGGGTGCCCAGCCAGTCGACGTTCAGCCCGAGCAGCTGGTTGATGAGGCCGAAGTCGCGGTTGAACATGTCACGCCAGATGAGCAGCATCGCGAACGACGGCATGGCGTAGGGCAGGATCAGCGCGATCCGGTAGATCTTGGTGCCGCGCATCTTCGGGTGGTGCAGCGCCAGCGCCACGGCCATGCCGAGGGCGAACGTGCCGGCCACCGACAGGAGCGCGAAGACGACGTTCCAGGTGAAGACGCCGAAGAAGTAGCCGGAGATCGTCGGGTCGGTCAGCACGCGAGTGAAGTTGGACAGTCCGACGTTGACCTGCCAGCCCTGGGTGAGGTGCTGGCCCTTGGCGTCGACGAAGAAGCCGGTGTCTGCGTTGGCGCGGTATTTTTCGCCGGTGTCTGCGTCGGTGACGCAGTCGCAGTCCGCCGAGTAGCTCTTGGCTGCCTTGCCCTCGAAGGCGCGGCTCAGCCCGTTGGCCTTGATCGCCCCACCCGGGGTGGGTACGGCAAGCTCCTGGATCTCCTTCTGCCGCGCGGCCGCCTCGGGCGCCTTGAGCACCGTGTAGCCGGGGGCCTCGATCACCTTGCCGGTGATGCCGACCTTGGCGCCGGGCAGCGGGGACACGCCCTGCGGAGTGCCGACCTGGACCTGCTTGGTCTTGGTGTCGGCGAGCAGGAAGACGAGCGTGCCGTCCTTGACCCCGGCGGTCAGGTTGTACTCCGGCGAGCCGGGCACCTGCCGTACGGAACCCGTCTCGATCGCGGTGATGGCCGCCTGCTTGTCTCCCCTGTGCCCGTCGCCGAAGTTGGTGAAGGCGGTGGTGACCGTATAGATCACCGGGAAGACCTGGAAGGCGATCAGGAAGATCGTGCCGGGCACCAGGTACTTGGCCGGGATGTGGCGCGGCGTGAGATACAGGTAGCAGGTGGCGGCGGCCACCACGCCCACGAGCGTGAGCGCGGGCCACGACTGCTCCGCCACCAGCGGCGGCACCACGAACAGCAGGATCGCCGCGGTGATCGCGAGCACCGCGATCCTCGTCACCACGAAGGCCGTGGTGACGTTCCTCCGCCGGGGCCCCGGGGCGGTGCCCGGGGCCTTGTTCGTCGCGAGGGGCATCAGGTCAGTTCTTCAGCGACTTCTCGATGGCCGACTGCGCGGCCGCTGCGGCCTTGGCGCCGTCGCCGCCCTTGACGACCGAGGCCTCGGCGATGCCGAACGGCTCCCAGATGGCCGACATCTCGGGAATGGCCGGCATGGGGAAGCCGTTCTTGCCCGCCTCCATGAACTTGGCGGCGTTCGGGTCGGCGGCCTTGACGGTCTCGAGCGCGGCGGTCAGGGCCGGGGGACGCGGGTCGGCGTCGTAGAGGGCCTTGGCGACGTCCTCGTTGGTCACGTAGTTGGTGACGAACTCCTGCGCGAGCGCCTTGCTCTTGCCCTTGGAGGCGACGAAGAACGACTGCACGCCGACGAACGGGGTGGCGGGCTGGCCGTCCTTGAAGCCGGGCACGGCGGTGATGTCGACGTCGACGCCGGCCTTCTTGATGTCGCCCATCGCCCAGGGGCCGGAGATGAGGTAGGCGCACTTGCCGCCGGCGAAGCTGGAGATGTAGTTCTCGTTGGTGATCGACGTCTTGAGCGCGCCGTCACCCTTCTCGCCGAGGTCCTTGAGCTTGCCGAACGCCTTGACCGAGCCCTCGGAGCCGAGCATGACCTTCTTGGGGTCGGGGTCGCCGGTGGCCGTGGTGCCGAACAGCGAGCCGCCGCCCGAGGCGAAGATCGGGTAGACGTGGAACGCGTCGCCCTTCTGGGTGACGGGCAGGCAGAGGATCTCCTTGACCTTGCCGGCCGCCTTGAGCGCCTTGCCGCTCTTGACGAGGTCCTCGATGGTGGCGGGGGCTTCCGGGGCGAGCTTGGTGTTGCGGATCAGCGCGATGTTCTCGACCGCGTACGGCGCGCCGTACACCTGGCCGTTGAAGGTAACCGCCTTCATGGCGATCTCCGAGAAGGACGCCTTCTGCTCGGCGGTGAGGTTGACCGGGTCGATGGCGCCGTTCTGGACGAGGTTGCCGATCCAGTCGTGCGCGCCGATCATGATGTCGGGGCCGCTGCCCTGCTGGGAGGCGGTGACGAAGACCTGCTGGTTGTTGTCGCTGATCTCCTTGACCTCGACGGTCACGCCGTTCTCCGTGCCGAACTTCTCGGCGAAGGGCTTGAGCGCCTTGGTCCTGTTCGGGTCGGCCCAGATCACGAGCTTGCCGGCGGCCTGGGTGGCCGAGGGCGCTGCCGACGTCGCAGCCTGGCTGGGCGAGGGGGCGGCCGTGCCGCTGCCGCCGCCACACGCGGTGGCGCCGAAGGCCACGGTCGCGAGGGCGGCCACACCCAGAGCTCGGATGCGCATGAATCCTCCTGGTTGATGATGATTCGCCACGTACACGGGGGCATGACCTGCTATGCGGCGTATGTTTCCGGGACGTTAGCGGGTCATTGCAAGAATTGGAAGAACTTGCGAAGCCTCTTTACCGGACTGCGACCTCTCAGGCGTCCTCGCACGGGGTATTCACACTGCATGGCGTGGGTTTGCAAGCTTTCCGCAAGTTTCGCTTGACCATGGGTAACCTCCCGCGCCATCCTGCATCGGGACATCGAGGACATGGAGGAACCAGATGCTCGACTGGTGGCGTGATGCCGTTGTGTACCAGGTCTACCCCCGCAGCTTCGCCGACGCCAGCGGCGACGGCGTCGGGGATCTGCAAGGGGTGCGCGGCAAGCTCGGCTACCTGTCCGACCTCGGAGTCGACGCGATCTGGCTGAGCCCCTTCTACACCTCGCCCCTGGCCGACGGAGGTTACGACGTCGCCGACTACCGCGACGTGGACCCGAGGTTCGGCACGCTGGCCGACTTCGACGCGCTGGTCGCTGACGCGCACGCGCTCGGCATCAGGGTGATCGTCGACATCGTGCCGAACCACACCTCCTCGGCGCACCCGTGGTTCCGCGACGGGCTGCGCGAGCGCTACATCTTCCGCGACGAGCCGAACGACTGGCAGTCGATCTTCGGCGGGCCGGCGTGGACACAGGTGTCCGACGGGCAGTGGTACCTGCACCTGTTCGACCCCTCGCAGCCCGACCTCAACTGGGACAACCCAGACGTGCGCGCCGAGTTCCGCGACATCCTGCGGTTCTGGCTGGACCGGGGGGTCGACGGGTTCAGGATCGACGTGGCGCACGGCATGGTCAAGGCCGCCGGGCTGCCGTCGGTCGGGACCGCGTCGTCCGTGGAGATGCTGGACGACGCGGACGTGCCGTACTTCGACCAGGACGGCGTGCACGACATCTACCGCGAGTGGCGCCCGATCCTCGACTCCTACCCGGGCGGGCGGATGGCCGTGGCCGAGGCGTGGGTGGCCTCCCCCGAGCGGCTGGCCCGCTACATCGGCCCCGACGAGCTGCACCAGGCGTTCAACTTCGAGTTCATGATGGCCTCGTACGGTGCCAAGTCGTTCCGCGACGTGATCGACAAGTCGCTGGCCGAGGCGCGCGTGGTGGGCGCGCCGACCACGTGGGTGCTGTCCAACCACGACAAACCCCGCCACGTCACCAGGCACGGCTCGCTCGCCAGGGCGCGGGCCGCCACGCTGCTGATGCTGGCCCTGCCCGGTTCCGCCTACCTCTACAACGGCGAGGAGCTCGGCCTGCCCGAGGTGCTCGACCTGCCGGACGAGCTGCGCGAGGACCCGGCGTTCCTGCGCACGGGCGAGTCGCGCGACGGGTGCCGGGTGCCGCTGCCGTGGACGCGCGACCTGGGCTGGACGAACCCCTGGCTGCCGATCCCGGCTTCCTGGGGCGAGCTGAGCGTCGAGGCGCAGGAGGGCGACCCCGGCTCGACGCTGGAGTTCTACCGCGCCGCGCTGCGGCTGCGCCGGGGACTGAGCGGCGACGAGGTGACGTGGCTCGACTCCCCCAAGGACGTGCTGGCGATGCGCCGGGGCATCACGGTCGTGATGAACACCGGCGAGACCCCTGTTCCCATCGACGGTCAGGTCCTGCTGGCCAGTGGGCCGCTGGGGGCGGACGGGTCGCTGCCGCCCGACACGACCGTGTGGCTTGTCACAGGGGAGTAGGTCATCTCGTCCCCCTTACATGAGAGTTTTCGTCGCAGGCGCTTCAGGAGCGCTCGGTACGCAGCTGATCCCCCAACTCCTCGCCGCCGGTCACGAGGTCGTGGCCATGGTCAGGTCACCGTCCAAGGAGGGCGCGCTCCACGCCCTCGGCGCCAGGACCGCCCTGGCCGACGCCCTCGACCGGGACGCGGTGGCCCGCGCGGTGGGCGAGACGGTGCCCGACGTCATCGTGCACCAGCTCACCGCCCTGTCCGGCGCGCCCGACCTCCGGCACCCCGACCGCTACTTCGCGATGACCAACCGGTTGCGCACCGAGGGCACCGACCACCTCCTCGCCGCGGGGCGCGCTGCCGGGGTGCGCCGGGTGGTGGCGCAGAGCTACGCCGGCTGGCCGTACGCGCGCACGGGCGGGCCGGTCAAGACGGAAAGCGACCCGCTCGACCCCGACCCGCCCGCTGCCCTGCGGACCACGCTGGCGGCGATCCGCCACGTGGAGGAGGCGGTCACCGCGCAGCCCGGCGGGGTGGTGCTGCGTTACGGCGGCTTCTACGGTCCCGGGACCGGGCTCAGCCGCGCAGCCGACTCCCCCATGGCCGTCCCGGTGCGCAAGCGGCAGTTCCCGCTGGTCGGCGGGGGTGGCGGGGTGTGGTCGTTCATCCACATCGAGGACGCGGCCACCGCGACCGTCGCCGCCGTCCAGGGCGGGGCCGACGGCATCTACAACATCGTCGACGACGAGCCGGCTCCGGTGCGCGAGTGGCTGCCCGCGCTGGCCGACGCGCTGGGCGCGAAGCCGCCGCTGCGGGTGCCGCGGTGGCTGGGACGGCTGGCGGCGGGCGAGGCGGGTGCGGTCATGATGACCGAGGTGCGCGGCGCGTCGAACGCCAAGGCCAAGCGGGAGCTCGGCTGGCGGCCGCGGTATGCGAGCTGGAGGGAGGGGTTCGCCAAGGGGCTGGGGTGAGCGGGTATCGTGCGGTCATGATCGAACTGGGCTCGCGGGAACGGAAGCAGCCCGCCCCGCCGGGGATCGTCTGGGAATGCCTCACCAACCCCCACCGCCCCGGCGGCCGCCCGTGGCTGGATTTGCACGACGACGAACACGACCCCCGCATCCTGGCCTCGACCCCGACGACCGGGGTGACATGGTCCTCCCTGTGGCCCGCACGGCCGGACGACGTGATCGTCTTCACCCTCCGCCCCTCTTCTGACGGCGGCTGCGCCCTCCGCTGGACCCTCCTCACCCCCGGGCCCCCTCCTCCCCCGGAAACCCTGGGTCATCTACGGCACCGCCTGAACTACCTGATCAACGCGTCGCTGCGCTTTTCCTTTGGCCAGTGAACCTGGCGGGTCCGCCGTACGACTGAACAGGCATGCGATTCCGCGTCTGGCTGATCGTGCTCCTCATGACCGCCGCCTGCGACCAGGGCCGCTCGACGATCCCCACGACCCCCGTGGGCAGGCAACTGACCTGGTTCCTCTCCGCCGCCCCCACCCCACCCATCCCGGACACCGCCCTGACCAGCCACGTGGCGGACCCAGTGCTGGCGAAGCACCTAAAGGCAGGCCTCCCGGGTGTGAAGCTGACCCGCATCACCGGCGTCCAGCCGGGCGCGATGCAAGGCGTCTTCTCCACCGACACGGGCCCGCTCAGCTTCTCCCTGACGGTCGACGACACCGGCAAGATCGCCACCCTGCATTGGGAACCCAAGCCCTAGACGCTCAAACGCCTTCAACGCCAGTTGCCCAAGCGCCGGAAGCGACAGGCCGCCACTCAGGGGCAAGCGTTCACAGGAGAGAGGTGGCCAGCCACAGCAGGAGCGGGGGCGGGCGGAGGGCGGGCGGGGCTGGACAGCGCAGGCGCGACGGAAAGCATTGACCAGTTTTTCCGATTACACGACTTTCGGTGTAGATCGCGGTGAGTAGCCTCGGACCGTGGCACGCATATGGGCGAGATCCCTCCGCGCACGGGTCACGCTCATTGCGACAGCGGTCGCCGCGATCGTTCTGATCCCCGTTGGGGTCGCCGGTGTGGCGGTGGCCAGGTACGTGGTGACCGCGAGCGTGTGGAAGGAGACGAGAGACGCAGCCTCCATCGTCACCGGCCAGATCCGCGGCGGTGACATCGTAGGCAACGAAATCACGGTGAGGGACCCGTCGGTCGACCTCATCCAGATCGTCACGCCCGCACGCCAGATCGTCGCCGCCACCCCCGCCGCCCAGAGCCTGCCCCCGCTCAGCGACGTCTGGCCCTCGGCGGACCAGCGCGTCGTCAGCACCACCAACTGCCTGGACGTCGGCTGCCTGCACATCACCGGCATCCGGGTCTCCACCAGCCCCGAGTCCGTCGTCGTCTACGCGGCGCGCAAGACCCCGGGCGTCCTGTCCACCCGCCTGCTGGAGATCATCGTCGGCACCCAGGTGGCGCTGCTCATCGGCCTGGCCGCCTGGGCCACATGGCTGGTCACGGGAAGGGCGCTGAGGCCGGTGGCCGCGATGCGCACCCAGCTGGACGCCGTCAACGCCAGCGACATGGGCAGCAGGGTCAGCCAGCCGCCGGGCGACGACGAGGTGGCGCAGCTAGCCAGGTCGATCAACGGCACGCTGGCCAGGCTGGAGCGCTCCGCCGAGCAGCAGCGCCAGTTCGCCTCCGACGCCTCGCACGAGCTGCGCACCCCGCTGGCGGGCCTGCGCGCCCAGCTGGAGAGCGCCCAGCTCTACCCCGAGGACACCGACGTCGAGACCCTGGCCGACAGCGCCCTGCGCGACACCGACCGGGTGGAGGCGATCATCACCGACCTGCTGCTGCTGGCGAGGATCGGCTCGCGGGTGGACGTGGTGAAGGAGCCGGTCAACCTGGCCGAGCTGGTCGACGAGGGGCTGGCCGGGCGCAAGGACAAGATCCCCGTACGGCTGGAGCTGGGCGAGGGCGCCGTGGTCGAGGGGGTGCGCTTCCAGCTCGACCGGATGCTCGCCAACCTCCTCGACAACGCCCAGCGCCACGCCGACAGCATGATCGACCTGCGCGTGGCGGTAGAGGACGGCCAGGCCGTACTGGCCCTGGAGAACGACGGCGCGCCGATCGACGGCGAGGACCGCGAGCGCATCTTCGAGCGGTTCACCCGCCTGGACGCCGCCCGCAGCCGCGACGCCGGTGGCACCGGGCTGGGGCTGGCGATCGCCAGGGACGTGGCGGTGGCGCACGGCGGCACGCTCAGCGTGGAGGACAGCGAGCGCGGCGCCCGTTTCGTCCTGCGCCTCCCGCTAGCAGCATCGTGACGTTGGCAGCGACTGCGCTTGTGGCCCACCCATGATCGTCGGGAGAGTCTGCTCCCATGAGAATCATCGCAGTCGCCGCCCTCGTCCTCGCCGTGTTTCCCGGCCAGGCGCAGGCGGCGTCCGGATACCGGATCACGACGGGCGAGGACCTGTGCCTGGCTTCCACGGACGGCCGCACCCTGCGGCTGGTGCCGTTCGCCACGGGCCCGTGTGGCAGCTGGAACGGCACCGCCAACGGCGAGATCAAGCACCTGCGCACGGGACGGTGCCTCGTGCTGGACAACACCAAGCCCTACCTCGCCACCTGTGACGGCACGATCTACCAGAAGTGGACGTACAAGGGCTTCGCCTACAACTGGGGCAAGGACTGGACCGAGATCCGCACGCAGGCCACAAACGCCTGGTCCAAGGCCGCGTGCGTCGGGTACGTCTACAGCGGATCCGCCGCCGGCGTGGTCCCCTCGCCGTGCGGCACCAACAGGGACGCGCACAACCTGTGGCAGCTGCACCGCTAGGAAGAACGATCCGGTACGGCGCCGCCGTACCGGATCGTCAGGTCAGACCTTGGCCAGTTCCTGCTCGGCAGCGGGAGGCGGCGGCTCCTCCTCCTCGTCCAGCAGCGTGGCCTCGTCGAACGGGAAGTCCCCCGCGAGCACGGCAGAGCACCGGTCCCGGTCGAACTCGCCCGTCCACTTCCCGACCAGGACGGTCGCGACCGCGTTCCCCGCGAAGTTGGTCAGCGCCCTGGCCTCCGACATGAAGCGGTCGATACCCACGATGATGCCCACGCCGTCCACCAGGTCGGGCCGGTGCGACTGCAGCCCGCCCGCGAGGGTCGCCAGACCGGCCCCCGTGACGCCCGCCGCCCCCTTCGACGCGATCATCATGAACAGGAGCAGCGAGATCTGCTCCCCCACCGCCAGCGGCCGCCCCGTGGCCGAGCCGATGAACAGCGTGGCCATGGTCAGGTAGATGGCGGTGCCGTCGAGGTTGAAGGAGTAGCCGGTCGGCACGGTGATGCCGACCACGGGACGGCTGACGCCCAGGTGTTCCATCTTGGCGATCAGCCGCGGGAAGGCCGTCTCCGACGACGAGGTGGACAGGATGAGCAGGAACTCGCGGCCGAGGTAGCGCAGCAGCGACCACAGGTTCACCCGGGCCACCAGCCACAGGAGCGGGCCGAGGATGACGCCGACGAACAGCAGGCAGGTCACATAGAAGGCGAGCATGACGATCGCCAGTGACTGCAGCGCCTTCACCCCGGTGGACCCGACGACGGCCGCGATCGCGCCGAAGGCGCCGACGGGCGCGGCCCACATGACCACGCCGAGGATGCGGAAGACGAGCCGCTGGATGTACTCGACGGCGACCAGGATGGGCGCGCCCTTGGTCCCCATGGCCTGGAGGGCGAACCCGGCAAGCAGCGCCACGAGCAGCGTCTGCAGTACCTGGCCTGAGGTGAACGCCGACACCAGGGTGGTGGGGATGATGCCGAGCACGAAGTCGGCGCCGCTGCCCGCCTCGCCGCCCTTGGCGGCCTCCGCCGCCGCGGCCTGCTTGCCCGCGTCGGTGATCTGCAGGCCGGTGCCCGGGTCGATGAGGTTGCCGACGAGCAACCCGATGGCCAGGGCGACGGTCGACATGACGAGGAAGTAGCCGAGCGCCAGGCCGCCGACCTTGCCGACCTTGGCCGCCCTGGTGACCGAGCCGACGCCGAGCACGATGGTGCAGAAGATGATCGGGCTGATCATCATCTTGATGAGGTTGACGAAGCCGGTGCCGAGCGGCTTGAGCTCCTTGCCGACGTCGGGCCAGAGGAAGCCGACGGCGATCCCGGCCAGGACCGCCACGATGACGGCCAGATAGAGGTAGCGCGTGCGATCACGCATGGGGGGCTCCTACGAAAAGGAAGATGCGGATGCCCCGATAGTGCGGCGATGAGTGACGTGCGTCACTATTGCGTAAGTTTCGTTCACAGCGAGGAAGGCCGATCGTGCGCAAGTGGAGCCTCGCCGCGCAGATGCAGGTCCTGCAGTTACTGGTCGTCGCGGTGACCGTCGCGGGCGGCGCCGGGCTGGCGCTGTTCCAGGCGGGCGAGCTGCTGACCGAGGAGGCGGCGGGCAGCGCCAGGGCGGTGGCGACGAGCGTCGCCGCCTCGCCCGACCTCCTGTCGGCGCTGAAGGACCCCAACCCTTCTGTACGGCTGCAGCCGTACGCGGAGCAGGTCAGGCACGAGACGGGCGTCGACTTCATCACCATCATGGACCCGGCGGGCCGCCGCTACACCCACCCGAACCCGGCCCAGATCGGCGGCCGGTTCCTCGGCACCATCGAGCCCGCCCTGCGCGGTGACGCCTTCACCGAGACCTACACCGGCACGCTCGGCCCGTCGGTGCGCGCCGTCGCCCCGGTCAAGGCGGGCGGCCGGGTGGTGGCGCTGGTCAGCGCGGGCATCAAGGTCGACAGGGTGAGCGCGCGGCTGCGCGAGCAGCTCGGCTGGGACGGACTGATCGCCGCGCTCGCCCTCGCGATCGGCGCGGGCGGCACGTGGCTGGTGTCGGCGCGGCTGCGCCGCCAGACGCACGGGCTCGGCCCGGTCGAGCTGGCCCGCATCCACGACCACCACGACGCCGTCCTGCACACGGTCAGGGAGGGGTTGCTGCTGGTCGGCGAGGACGGCACGCTCATCCTCTGCAACGACGCCGCCCGCACGCTGCTCGACCTGCCCGAGGAGGGTCAGCCCATGACCCCGATGGAGGAGGGCGTCCACCTCGTCGGCGACCGGGTGCTGGCTGTCGACACGGCGCCCAGCAGGCTCGGCACCGTGGTCACCGTACGGGACCGTACGGAGCTGCAGGCGCTGACCGGGCAGCTCGACGCCGAGCGCGGCTTCGCCGACTCGCTGCGCGCGGCGGCGCACGAGGCGGCCAACCGGCTGCACACCGTGATCACGCTGGTGGAGCTGGGCAAGCCGGAGCAGGCTGTGGCGTTCGGCACGGCCGAGCTGCGCACGGCGCAGGAGCTGACCGACCGGGTGATCGGCGCGGTGCGCGAGCCGGTTCTGGCCGCGCTGCTGCTCGGCAAGTCGGCCGAGGCGGCGGAGCGCGGCGTGGAGCTGGTCGTCGACGAGAACAGCGAGCTGGGCGACGTGGCGCTGGACGCGGGGGCGCTGGTGACGATCGTCGGCAACCTCATCGACAACGCGGTGGAGGCGGGGGCGGGCCGGGTGCGGGTACTGGTCAGGTCCGACCTCATCCGGGTCTCCGACGACGGGCCTGGGCTGGTGTCGCAGGCGGCGTTCGAGAAGGGGTGGACGACCAAGGGCGACGGCAGGGGGCTGGGGCTGGCCATGGTCGGCCAGGCCGTACGCAGGCTGGGCGGGACCATCGAGGTGGACACCGACCGGGGCGCGGTGTTCACGGTCAGGTTGTCACGATGATCTCCGTACTGGTGGTGGAGGACGAGGAGATCACCGCCGAGGCCAACCGGGTGTTCGTCGGGCGGGTGCCGGGGTTCGAGGTCGCCGGGGTGGCCAGGTCGGGTTCGGAGGCCCTGAGGTTCCTGCGTGGGAAGAAGGTGGACCTTGTCCTGCTGGATCTCCATCTGCCCGACCTGCAC
The DNA here is from genome assembly GCF_044457355.1 of Nonomuraea sp. NPDC050556. NCBI lineage: Bacteria > Bacillati > Actinomycetota > Actinomycetes > Streptosporangiales > Streptosporangiaceae > Nonomuraea > Nonomuraea sp. NPDC050556. The sequence continues at coordinate 2,696,873 of NZ_JBITGU010000001.1, forward strand.
GGGCTGGAGGTGTGCCGGGCGATCAGGGCGGCCGGGCTGACCTGCGACGTCATCGTGGTGACCTCGGCGCGCGACCTGGCGATGGTGCGGTCCGCGGTGTCGATGGGGGTGGCGCAGTACCTGCTCAAGCCGTTCACCTTCGCGACACTCCGCGAGAAACTCAACCGCTACGCCGCCTTCCGGGCGTCTGAGGGGGAGGTGACCGGGCAGGCCGACGTGGACCGGGCGCTGGCCGGTCTGCGCGGCGACGCGCGGCTGCCCAAGGGCATGACGCAGGACACCCTCGACGCGGTGACCACGCAGCTGCGGGGTGGTCGGGAGGGGCTGTCCGCGCAGGCCGTGGCCACCGCGGTCGGGGTCTCGCGGGTGACGGCCCGACGGTATCTGGAACACCTGGTGGAGTCGGGCGCGGCCGACCGGGTGCCGCAGTACGGCGGGGTGGGACGGCCGGAGCTGCTCTACCGGATGCCCACGGAGAGTTAACGGGTCGTTCAGCCCGGACACCCGGCGAGGTCGGTTTGCGTGGCTAGGTTCCTTGGCACCCAAGTGTTTGAGGAGTCACCTTGCGAGTCCTGGCCGTCATTCCCGCCCGCGGAGGTTCGGCGGGCATCCCCCTGAAGAACCTCGCCCCCGTGGGCGGAATCCCCCTGGTCACCCGTGCCGTGCGCGCCTGCCTGCGCGCCGACCTGATCGACGGGGTGGTGGTCAGCACCGACCACGAGGGCATCGCTCAGGTGGCCCGGGAGGCGGGAGCCCAGGTCGTGGAGCGTCCTGCCGAGATCAGCGGGGGGAGCGCCTCCAGCGAGGCAGCCGTGCTGCACGCCCTCGACGCCCTCACCGAGGAGCCCGAGGTCGTCGTCCTGGTGCAGTGCACGAGCGCGTTCATCGACGCAGCAGACCTGGACGCCGCAGTGGCCCGGGTGCTGGACGGCGAGGCCGACGCGGTCTTCTCGGGGCTGCCGACCCACGACTTCCTGTGGACGACGGCCGGGGTGGGCATCAACCACGACCCGGCCGTGCGCCCGATGCGCCAGGAGCTCGAGGCGCAGGTGCGCGAGACCGGCGCCTTCTACGTCATGCGTACGGCGGGCCTGCTGGAGCACGGTCACCGCTTCTTCGGCGAGGTCGCCGTGCAGCCGGTGCCGTCCAGGCACGCCATCCAGATCGACGAGCCGGAGGACCTGGAGATCGTCCGCGCGCTCGCCCCGTTCGTGGACGAGCCGGAGCCGATCGACGTCGACGCGGTCATCACCGACTTCGACGGCGTGCACACCGACGACAAGGCCTACGTCGACTCGGACGGCCGCGAGATGGTGCTGGTCAGCCGCTCCGACGGCATGGGCGTCTCGCTGCTGCGCAAGGCCGGGGTCAAGGTGCTGGTGATGTCGACCGAGCAGAACCCGGTCGTCGCCGCCCGCGCGCGCAAGCTGGGCGTGCCGGTGCTGCAGGGCCTGGCCGAGAAGCGCACGGTGCTGCGCGACTGGCTGACCATCGAGGGCCTCGACCCGGCGCGCGTCGCCTACGTGGGCAACGACGTCAACGACCTGGGGCCGATGGCCGAGGTGGGCTGGCCGATCGCGGTGCCCGACGCGCACCCTCGCGTGCGCGCTGCCGCCCGGGTGGTGCTGACCAGGCCCGGCGGTGCGGGAGCCGTACGCGAGCTGTGTGACCGGGTCGCGGCCGCGCGGCCCGTGCAGGTCGCAGAGCCGGAGCCGCAGGCTCCGCTGCGGCTGGCCAAGAAGCCCGTCGCGATCGGCGACGTGCTGGTCGGCGACGGCGAGCCGGTCTACGTGATCGGTGAGATCGGCATCAACCACAACGGCGACGTCGAGATCGCCAAGCGGCTGATCGACGTGGCGGCCGAGGCCGGTTGCCAGGCGGTGAAGTTCCAGAAGCGCACGCCGGAGATCTGCGTGCCGGTGGAGCAGCGCGACCAGATCAGGCAGACGCCGTGGGGCGAGATGACCTATCTCGACTACAAGATCCGCACCGAGTTCGGCCACGACGAGTACCACGAGATCGCCAAATACTGCGACGAGCGCGGCCTGCACTGGTTCGCCTCGCCGTGGGACGTGCCGTCGGTGGAGTTCCTGGAGGAGATGAACGTCCTGGTGCACAAGGTGGCCAGCGCCAGCGTCGCCGACCACGAGCTCCTGCGCGCCCTCGCCGCCACGAACAAGCCGCTCATCCTGTCGACCGGCATGTCGACGCTGTCGGAGATCGACCAGGCGGTCGAGATCCTCGGCACGTCCAAGCTGATCATGATGCACGCGACCTCGACGTACCCCCTCCCCCCCGAGGAGGCGAACCTGCGCACGATCACGACGCTCAAGGAGCGGTACGGCGTGCCGGTCGGCTACTCGGGCCACGAGCGCGGCCTGCAGATCTCGCTGGCCGCCGTGACGCTCGGCGCGGTCACCGTCGAGCGTCACATCACCCTCGACCGCACCATGTGGGGCTCCGACCACGCCGCCTCCCTCGAACCGTCCGGGCTGGAGCACCTGGTGCGCGACATCCGGATCATCGAGCAGGCCATGGGCGACGGCGTGAAGCGGGTCTTCCCGGGCGAGCAGGCGCCCAAGGCCAGGCTGCGGCGCGTCACCGTCTGATGATCGCCCTGTCCGTCATCGTCCCGGTGCGCGACGGCGAGCGCTACATCGCCGACGCGCTCTCCTCGCTGGCCCGCAACGCGCGGCGTGACCTCGAGGTCATCGTCGTGGACGACGGCTCGGTGGACGCGACCGGGCAGATCGCCGCCGACTTCGCCGGGGTGTCCGTGGTGCGCCACGACACCCCGGTGGGTCTCGCCGACGCGCGCAACGCCGGGCTGACCCTGGCCTCGGGCCGCTACGTCACGTTCATGGACGGCGACGACTGGGTCGCCCCCGGGTACCTGACGCAGCTGGTCGACGCGATCGACGGGCTCGGCTGCGACTTCGTCCGGGTGGACCACGTGCAGGTGGAGGGCAGGAAGCGGGTCGTGCACCGGGCCCCGCTGTCGCACCGGGGCACGCCGCTCGTCCCCCGCGAGCACATCCTGCCAGCCGACGTGCGGACCATGGTGGACTACCCGTACGCCTGGGCGGGCGTCTACCGGCGCTCCCTGGGCGACCTGCTGCGCTTCCCCGGCTCGCTGCACACCGCGGAGGACCGGCCGTGGATCTGGCGGCTGCACCGGGAGGCGGCGTCGTTCGCGGTGGTGTCGCTGGCCGGGCTGTTCTACCGCCGCCAGGTGGCCGGGTCGCTCACGCAGGTGGGCGACGAGCGGCAGCTGCACTTCTTCGACGCCTTCGAGCTGGTGTTCAAGGACGTCGAGGAGGAGTTCCTGGCCAAGGCGGTGCGCAACTTCTGCGCGCTGCTCGGCCATCACCTGGAGCTGGCCGACCGGTTCACGCCGGATCTGCGGGCCCGCTTCGTGGAGCGTGGGGCGGGGATGGTGCGGGGGTTGCCCGCCGAGCTGGTCGTGGCGGCGGTTTCCGGCATGTCGGTCGAGCGCGAAGCCGTACTGCGCGACCTTGTCCCCGAGCTCGCGCCCAGCGCCCGGGTCCGCCGCGAACGCGAGGAGCTGTCGTGAGTGATCCCTGGGGCTCCCACCCGACGAAGGAGGGCACATGACCAGGGTTTTCTACGCTTCCACGCTTTTCGGGGCGATGTCGCTGGCGGCGGCGATCGACGACGGGCGGTTCGGCGAGGGGCGCAGGCTGCTCATCGTGTCGAACAACGCCTCGATCCCCGAGGTCGCCGTGCCGCTCGACGAGGCGCCGGGGTTCGCGTCGCTGCGCGACCGGTTCGACGAGGTGGTGTCGTGGAACTCGATCATCGCGCCGCTGCACCCCTCTGACTGGAAGGCGCGCATCATCGAGGTCCCGATGATGGAGCGTTTTCTACGCCTTTTTCTGCGCCTCGATGAGGTGGAGGAGCTCGTCCTGGAGTCCATCGCGGTCCCCCCGGCGAGGACGATCGCCGGGCTGATCCGTGACTGCCCCATCACCGTCTACTCCGACGGCCTGATGAGCTACGGCCCCACCCGCGACCCGCTGCCCGCCGAGATCCACCGGCGCATCACCCGGCTGATCCACCTCGACCTCGTGCCCGGCCTGGAGCCCCTGCTGCTGTCCGAGTACGGCGTGGCCGCCACGCACCTGCGCGCGGAGCCGTTCCTCAGGATCGTGGACGCGCTGCCGTCGCCTGACCTGCCCGCGTGCGACGCGCTGATCCTGGGGCAGTACCTGTCCTCGCTCGGCATCGTCTCCGTCGAGGAGGAGGCGGAGCTGCACGCCTCGATGTTGCGCCACCTCGCCACGCTCGGGTACACCAGCGTCGCCTTCAAACCGCATCCCGCCGCCGGGCGGCGGCACGCGCAGTTGCTCAGGCAGAGCGCGCAGGAGCTGGGCGCCGAGCTGGTCGTGGTGGGTGAGAGCGTGCCGGCCGAGGCGTGTTTCGCCGCGCTCAAGCCCCGGTTGGTGGTGGGGTGTTTCTCGACGGGGTTGCTGACGGCGCAGCGGTTCTTCGGGCTGCCGGTCGCCACGCTGGGGACCGATCTCGTGCTGGACCGGCTCACGCCTTACGAGAACAGCAACCGGATCCCGGTCACCATCGTGGACGCGCTGCTTCCGCCGCTCGTCGCCGACTCCCGTCCCCGGCCCGACGTGGGCTCGTTGGTGAAGGCTGTTGGCTATTGCATGCAGCCCGAGGCGTTGCCGGGGTTGCGCCCTGCCGCCGAGGCGTTCATCACGGAGTACGGCAGTGGGCGGTATTTCAAGAAGCAGCGTCTGGGGGCGGTCGGGTTGCTGCCCCGGTCGGAGCAGCCGAGCACACTGTCGAAGATCCGCCGACGCCTGGCCCGCGCACTGCCTTGATTGACCTCCCGCACAGATCTCTCCTCTCACCCTGAATGACCTACCGCCTCTTCTCACCCTGAACGACCTCCCGCCTCCTCTCACCCTGAACGACTCCCCTCTGCTCCTCTCACGAGGAAGAGGAGCAGAGGGGAGGGTCTCCTCTACGGAGGGTCGTGAGCACTCTCGGAATGAGGGGTCATCCTGCTGGGAGCTCTAAGCTCACCTCTTCCGGCTTTTTCACGCCTGGGGAGGGTATGTGCCGCGTTCACCGGGGTTCGCGGCGTTTGCCGCTTTGGTCGTCGGGGGCTGGGGGATCACCGTCCCGTCGTTGTGGCGAGACGAGTCGGTCTCGGCCTCCGCGGCCGCGATGCCTTTGAAGCAGTTGCGGTTGCTACTCGGCGACCTGGACGCGGTACATGCGCTGCACTACCTGCTACTACGCCCTTTTGCGGCCGTTTTGGGTACGTCCGAGCTGGTACTGCGCCTCCCGTCATTGATCGCCTTCGTCGCCACCGCCTATGGCGTGGCCGTGCTCGGGGAACGGCTGGCGGGGCAGGCTGCGGGGTTGTGCGCGGGGCTGGTGTACACGTTGCTCCCGATCGCCTCCCGATACGCACAGGAGGCGCGGAGCTACGCACTCGTGAGCGCGGTGGCGGTGCTGGCAACCTGCCTACTGCTGAACCTCCTGACCCAGGACCGCCCCAGGTGGTGGCAGTATACAGCGTATACCCTCTCCATGGCCCTGCTGGGCTGGCTCCACCTGTACGCCTTACTCCTCCTCCCCACCCACGCCATCGCCCTCCTCACCACAATTCCCCGCCACCCCACCACCTCCCGCCCCACCACCTCCCGCCCCACGGCCCCTCCTCCCACGGCCCCTCCTCCCACGGCCCCTCCTCCCACGGCCCCTCCTCCCACGGCCCCCCGTCCCACGGACCGTCGTCCCACGGCCCCCCGTCCCAGCGTCAGTGCCCGTCCTGAAACCAGCACCCGTGACGATGCCAGGGCTCCGTGGGTGCGGCTGGCGGGCTGGGGCGCTGCGGTTGGTGTGGCCGGGGTGGCGCTACTACCGCTCGTCGTGATGGCAGCCGGGCAGCGAGACACGCAGGTGTGGTGGCTGAAAGCCCCCGGCCTCACCGACCTGGCCGCCTTCCCCGTCGAGGTCGCAGGCAGCACACCAGCGGCCATCCTCGTGATGACCCTGACCATCTGGGGCGCGTGGACGACATCGCGCACGAGACCGCTCACGCCCCCAGTGGCGAAGGGCCGTGGGACGGCGGCCCATTGCGGGACCCCGCTCGTGGCCGCGTGGGCATTCGTCCCTGTCGCGTTGTCCTTCGCGATCTCGCAAGTCGAGCCCATCTATCACCCGCGCTATGTGCTCTTCGCCGTCCCGGGAATCGCACTGGCCGCAGGCATCGGCCTATCCGACCTGGCCACGAAGGCCTCCCACGCAACACTGGCAGCCTTCCGCGCAGGCCGGTCCACCCCATCGGACCCAGACACCACACCCGACCTTGCCGCCCCGTCTGCTCCGATCACCCAACCGGACCTGACCCGGCCCGACCAGGCCGCCCAACCAACCCGCACCACCCAACCAACCCGCACCCCACAACCAACCCGCACCCCACAACCAGGCCGGGCCACCCAACCAGGCCGGGCCACCCAACAGGACCCAACCACCACAACAGGTCGCATCACCCGTCCGGGCCCGGTGGCGCGAGCTGTCCGTTCTTCCCGGGCGTGGGCGGTGATGGCCGGGGGGCTCGTGCTGCTGGCCGTACTCACCATGAGTGTGCAGGTAGGGATCCGGCAACCGGGCAGCCGCCCCGACGACCTGCGCACCCTTGCCGCCACCCTCACCGCCGAGCGCCGCCCAGGGGACGCGGTGCTGTTCGTCCCCCAGCGCTACCGGCTGTTCGTCGCTGTGTACGGCGAGCCGTACGAGCACCTTCGCGACGTCACCAGGAAGCCCGGCGAATACCAGCCTTTCACCGCGAAACAGACCACAACCGCGCTGCGAGGGGTCGAGCGGGTCTGGCTGGTCTCGCCGTGGATCGGCAAGAAATACGCCGACGACGAGCGGCTCAAAGCACTCCAAACAGAGTTCACCCCGGGCGAGGTGCGCAGCTTCGGTGATGTCCGGTTGACGCTGTACACCCGCTCACCCGCGGATGTACCTCATCAACCGTCTCTTGGTCCGATACCCGGCACGTAGCAGGTTCGGCGGCACCTCCACCCGCAATCTCGCGCGCCGCCGGGCCCCCGCGTGCTCCTGCCCGTCCAGCAGCGACCGCGCCCTGCTGTGCGGCCCGATGACCAGCGCCGTCAGCAGCGACACCCAGTCGCTCGCGCTGCTGTCGTGGAAGTAGTTCTCCGCGCACCATGCCGCGTCCGGCGTACGGAACTCCCCTGCGGACAGCTCGTCCAGCGTGCCGAGCAGCCCGCTGCCCTCGAACACCAGGTTGATCATCTCAGCGCTCACCCCGAAGTCGGCCAGCACCAGCGACGGCACCCCGGCGGCGATCGCCTCCAGCGCGGCCGTGGAGCTGACCGTGACAAACCCGGCGGCGTCGGCGAGCTGCTCCTGCATCGGCCCCGCCTCGAACAGCAATCGTCCCGGCGCGCCCATCTCCCGCCACAGCCGCTCGTAGTGGTGGCGCTCGTTGTGCGTCTGCCGCTCGTCCTCGCGCGCCCGCAGCTTGACCACCACATCCAGCTCGGGCCGCTCGTCGGCCAGCTTGGCCAGGGCAAGCAGGATCCGCTCCCGCTCCTCCCGCCCCCTGGGCACCTTGGCCTGAGTAGCAAACACCACCCGCCGCGCAAGTCCCTCAGCCTGAGTGGCGAACACCCCCCGCTCACTCACTCTGGGCGCCTCGGCCCAGGTGGCGGACACCACCGGCTCACGCTCTCCAACCACGTCAGCGCGACCGGCGGACAGGACCCGCTCACCCTCCCCAAGCGCTTCGGCCCGGATGGCGGACGCCACCGCCTCGCGTTCTCGAACCACGTCAGCCCGAGTGGCGGCCACCGCCTGAGCGCTGCCCTCCGACGCCTCGTCGCCGACGGCGAACACCGCCTGGTCGCGAATGGCCGACGCCGCTGAGGTGGTGCGCTCCTTTGCCTCGTCGCCGGTGGTGGACGGCGGTTGGGGGTTGTGGTTCCTTGGCTCGCCGCCACTAGTGGACGGCAGTTGGGGGCGGGCAACGTGGTGGAGGAAGGGGAGTCTGGCCAGGCCTATCGCGCCTCCCCCGCCCAGCTCGGCCGCGATGCGTCCGAACTCGGCCACCTCCCTGCCGCTGTGCACCACGAACACGTCGCAGCCGCTGCGGAACAGCCACGCCTTCTCCGTCGCGGGCACGGAAATGCCAGGCAGCCCCGTCACGAAGACCGGGCGCGGGCGCAGGCCGTCCAGGACGTCGGCGACCAGCACGTCCACGACCGGCCCCGTGCAGGCCACGAGGATCACATCCGGTGCCGTACGTTCCGCGGTACGACGGAGTACTCGCGCGGAAACCACCGGCGGGAGTGGGCGATCGCCCACTGCGGCGCGTATCTGCCCTGGTGAGGGGGTGATCGGGGTACGGACGACGGCCAGGTCACTCACGCACCCCTCGGGCAGGTCATCGAGCAGGCAGGCCGCCCACTTGAGATAGGAATCGGAGTCGGCGACGGCCAGGACCTTCAACGGGTGGCTCCAGAAAACATTTGCAGGTGGTCTCGGAGGGACGGTTTCGCGCGGCTGGTCCACCAGTCGTCCGGCACGTCGACCGGCTCGACCTCCACCCCGCGCGGCTCCAGCAGCACGCGCAGCGAGCTGATCGCGGTGGACGGCAGGCTGATGACCCGCTGCCCGGCGTCCAGGCCGCGCAGCGTCATCTCGGCCGGAGCGCCGCCGTCGTGGACGGTGATGCCGGGCCGTTCGCGGATGAGCGCCAGGTCGACGGGGTCCTCGCGGCGGTGCGGGAAGTAGGCGAGCGGCTCCTCCTCGGCGAGCGCGGTCAGCCAGCGCAGGTAGCGCTCGCGGTGCACGAGCCCGTTCCTGACCAGCGAGGTGCCGAGGACGACGGTCCGCTCGGTCGGCCCTGGCTCGGCGAGCGGCTGGCTCCGCAGCCACCCGAAGTCATGATTTATCAGCTCAAATCCGGCTTTCCGTACGGCTTGCGCCAGCTTGTCGGGCACCGGGAGCGCCGTGAAGATCGTCACCCGCTTCGCGTCCACCCGCAGCCGGAGCGCGGCGGCCAGGCCCAGCGCCCGGCGCAGCGCGCTCGGCTCGGCGCGCGCCCTGAGCAGGGGCTTCGCCGGACCGGCCGCGAGGAGTTCGAGCAGCCTGATCGTGGCCAGCCCGTCGTCGACGATCACGATGCGGCTGGGACGGGAGGTGAGCCAGCGCAACTGCACCTTGCCGGAGAACGCGTCGCCGACCGCGCGAGCGCCGCGCGGCATGGACTCGCGCGGTTTGGCCAGCTCTAGGCCGGAAGGCAGGCCCAGCCGTACGAGCTCGCGCCTGGTCGCCGCCAGCGGGCGCAGGCCGGAACGCGGCACGAGCAGGGTCGAGGGGCCGAGCAGGCCCCGGTGGTGCGCCTCGACGGCGCAGAGCATCTGGAGCGGCGACTCCACCCAGGCCGATTCCTGCTTCCTGACGTGGCTGCGGCCCTCGATGCCCACGTCGGGTGATGACCCGTTCACGACCGCTTCAAGCTAGCCGTGCCGCCTTAAGGCGTAGAGAACCAGAAGTGAACAATGAAGAGTATGAACACACTGCTGCTCAACACCAACGGTGTCCAGATACCGCAACTCGGGTTCGGCGTCTGGCGGGTGCCCGACGACGAGGCCGCCACCGCCGTGTCCGCGGCCCTGAAGGCGGGGTACCGGTCCATCGACACCGCGACGCTCTATCAGAACGAGGCGGGGGTGGGGCGGGCGCTCGCCGGCTCTGCCGTACCTCGGGAGAAGTTGTTCATCACCACCAAGCTGTGGAACTCCGACCACGATCGGGTGGAGGCCGCGTTCGAGGGGAGTCTGAAGCTGCTGGGGCTCGACTACCTCGATCTTTACCTGATCCACTGGCCGGTGCCGGAGCAGGACAGGTACGTCGAGGCGTGGCGGGGGCTGGAGCGGCTGTTCAAGGACGGGCGGGTCAGGGCGATCGGGGTGTCGAACTTCACGGTCGGCAATCTCGAGCGGCTGATGGAGGAGACGCAGATCGTGCCGTCGATCAACCAGATCGAGCTGCACCCGAACTTTCCGCAGGCCGAGGTGCGGGCGTTCCACGAGGCCAACGGGATCCTCACGGAGGCTTGGAGTCCGTTGGGGCAGGGGAAGGGGCTGCTGGAGGAGCCGGCGTTGGGGACGCTGGCGGCCAAGCACGGGAGGACGCCGGCGCAGATCGTGTTGCGGTGGCACATCCAGCTGGGGAACGTGGTGATCCCCAAGTCGGTGACGCCTTCGCGGATCCGGGAGAACATCGACGTGTTCGAGTTCACGTTGGATCCGGAGGACATGGCGGCCATCGGCGCGCTCAACACGGACACGCGGCTGGGGCCTGATCCGGCGACCTTCAACCGCGTGGGGTGACGGCGAGGGCTTTTTGAGGCGCGGGCCAGGCTTCTTGGGGGTGAGGTCTGCGCAGGGTGTGGGGCCCGCCGTTAAGTGCGGGTCCCTTTGAGGACGCGCGCCCTCAGGGAGCGGGGGTGCGTAGGCGGTGACCCCGGGGTTGCCGGTGGCGCCCAGTGAGCGCTGGAGTGGCCGGGGTGCACGGGTGGCCGGGGTGCACGGGTGGTCCAGGGATCCGACCGAGCGGCCGGGGCGGGCGCCCCAGGGGTGGGTGGGCTCAGAGTGTGGGTCTCCCGGGGAGAGGTCTCCTTCGAGACGTTGAGGGATGGGCGTGTTGGGGGCGGAGGGGCGGAGCGCTGAAGGGGCGGAGCGCTGAAGGGGCGGAGCGCTGAAGGGATGGAGCGCTGAAGGGATGGAGCGCTGAAGGGATGGAGCGCTGAAGGGATGGAGCGCTGAAGGGATGGAGCGCTGGAGGGGCTTCTTGGGGATTCGTGGGGGTTTGGGTGGGGGGTTGGTGGTCTTTGTGGGGTTCGCTCTAAGGTGGGGTTCTCTTTACTGATCGGGAGGACCGGGTGTGATGGAACTGGCGTGGGGCATCGCGGCGACCGGCGGCATCGCGCGCACCGTCGGTGAGGTGATCGCCGCTGAACCCACCATGCGGGTCGCGGCCGTAGGGTCGCGCGACCAGGCCAGGGCCGCGGACCTCGCCGCGCACCTCGGCGCCGAGCACGCGCACGGCTCCTACAAAGCCCTCTGCGAAGACCCGTCGGTAGACGCCGTCTACATCGCCACCCCCCACGCCCAGCACCTCGAGGTCGCCGAGCACGCCATCGCCAACGGCAAAGCCGTCCTCTGCGAGAAATCCCTCACCGCCAGCGTCGCCGAAGCCGAGCGCATGGTCCAGCTGGCCCGGGAGAACAAGGTGTTCCTCATGGAAGCCATGTGGACCCGCTTCAACTCCCAGATCCAGCACATCACGAAGCTCGCCCAGGACGGCAGGCTGGGCGACATCCGGCTGGTCCAGGCGTCGTTCGGCTTCGCGCAGCCGTACGACCCGGAACACCGTCTCTGGAACCCGGCCACCGGCGGCGGCGCCCTGTTCGACCTGGGGATCTACCCGTTCGCCCTGGCCCAGCTCTTCCTCGGCCAGCCGGAAAAAGTCCACGTGGCCGGTTCGCTGGCGCCCTCGGGTGTGGACGCCGAGGCGGGGGTGCTGATGGAGTTCCAGGGCGGCGCGCGGGCTCTGCTGGACACCTCGCTGGTCAGCCCGCACGCCAACAGCGCCACCATCGTCGGCACCCTCGCCCGCGTCGACATCGACGCCCCCTTCTGGGCTCCCACCAGATTCACCATCGGCGACGAGGAGTTCACCGGCCCCTCGGACGGCTACGCCAACGAGGTGCGCGAAGTGCGCGACGCGCTGCGCGAGGGACGCACGGAGAGCGCGGTCATGCCGCTCGACGACACCCTCACGATGATGCGGCTTCTGGAGGACGCGAGGAACCGCCTCCTCTGACCTGGTCATTTGCGGATTTGTAATCTCCTTGCCCGATGTATTACCTTCAAGGCACTCGAGGTATACGTCCGGGCTACCCGTTCGTTGCCAAACCATCGCACAAGACATTCACAGGCTCGCCTGTGACCGCTGAGTCCGCCGTGAGGCGGAGCCGGGGACCCACGTCCTTTGGGGTGAATCGGCACTTCGGTGCCATAGGGCAGCTTCCACGCCCGAACCCGTCAGCTAACTCGGTAAGCGGCATGGAAGCAAGGAGTTCCCCTCTCGATGGCCAAGCACCGTCGCACGCGCACCCCGAAGCTCAACTACTCGCACGCAATCCTGGGCATGAGCGTGTTCAGCGCCGCCTTCGGCGTCCACACCTCGGCCACTGCCGAGACCGCACCGAAGCCCCTCCCAGAGCTCCCCCACATCGCCGCACTGCAGGCCCCCAAGGCGCAGGCGCCCGTCGAGGCCAAGCCCTCGGTCACCAAGGTCCTCTCGCTGGCGAAGGCGCAGATCGGCACCAAGGAAGACGCCAAGGGCGGCGGCACCAAGTTCCAGAAGTGGTACGTGAACTCCCAGCGCGCCGCCGAGACCGTCAAGCGGGACGGCGGCAGCAGGCAGGACTACCTCAACGCCGCCTGGTGCGCGATGTTCGTGTCCTGGGTCGGCGAGGAGACCGGCGCGCGCAAGACCGTCGGCTGGGACGCGTACACCGTGACGCACGCCAAGTGGTTCAAGGCCAACAAGCGCTGGGGCACCGCCGCCAAGCCGGGCTCCGTGGTGTTCTTCTCCTGGAGCGGCAGCAAGAGCCTCGACGCCATCCAGCACGTCGGCTTCGTGGAGAAGGACAACGGCAACGGCACGATCACCACGATCGAGGGCAACACCGGCAACGGCCAGGTCGAGGAGCGCGTGCGTCCCAAGTCCCAGGTCGTCGGCTACGGCTACCCCGAGTACGGCAACGCCTGACCGTCACGGTTTGAAGTAGTTTTCCCACCCCCTCCGACGCCCAGGGTCGCCGAAGCGACCATGGACGCATGCTTCGACGAGTGCGCGGCCGGGCCGAGGCCCGGCCGCGTCCCTCCCGATCCCTCCGATCCTCCGCCCTGAGCGCGTTGTGGGTGTTGTGCGCGCTCTCGATGGCGGGGCTCGTCCTGGCGTTCACGGCCCTCTCGCGGACGGCCGTGGACGCGCCCACCGTCCGACGCCGGCGGGCCGCTCTTCTGGCTCGTCCCCGGGTTCCTGCTCGGCCTGCTGTGGCGGTACCTGCCCGGCCGCGCCGGTGTGATCAAGGTGCTGCCGATCGCCCTGAGCTACGTGGTCAGCGCCCTGGGCCACCTGCTGGTCTCCCAACTGCTCGGCCAGGACCCTCGTGTGGGGAGTGCTGTCGCTCACGGCGATCGTCATCGACGTCAAGACGCTGCGCCTGCTGGAGGTCGAACCGACGAGCGTCAGATACGACCTCGCCACCCCTCTACGGGCTCGGCGGCTGGCCGGCGCGGCTCGTCGGCCTGCTCCCCCAGCTCACGGCGGTCGCGCTGATGGTCTACGTCATCGTGCAGCCCGACGCGGGCCTCGTGCAGAGCGACCCCCTGCAGGTGTTCAGGCGCGGCTGACTCAGCCGTAGATCCTGGTGGTCGCGCAGCTGTCCCCCGTGGCCCCGCCCGTCGAGCAGACCTCCACGTCGATGAAGGCGACGTCCCTCAACTGCGCGTTCAGCGGTACGTCGATCCGCGGCCGAGGCTGCTGGAGCCTCGTCCTGCAAGGGTGCTTGACCCAGTCCTTGAGGGCGAATCCCGCCTTCATCTGCCTGGTCACGGCAGTGGTGCCGCAGTGGCCGAAGTCCAGCCAGCCGTACCCCTTCACCGCGTAGGCGGGGTGGGCGACGGGCAGGCCGTTGGGGCCCTGGGAGAAGGTGACGGTTCGCTCGATCACGCCGTCCATGCTCAGGTGCCCGTCGGGTGTGGTGACGGGGCCCCATGAGCTGATCGGGGTGAGAGCCAGGGCGAGTGCCAGCTGGATGTACATGCCGCCCATCGTCGGACGATCACCGGCGGATCACCTGAGCAGGGGGGTACTCACAAAAACCGCGGCGGGACGTGGGCGGTGAGCCACACGCCGTTGGCGCTCACCCGGAACTCGTGCCCCTCTCTGTGCATCGCGCCGGACGCGACGACGAGCACCACCGGCTTGCCCCGCCTGGCCCCCACCCGCTCCGCGGTCTCCCTGTCCGCCGACAGGTGGACGTATTGCCGGCTCATCGGCAGCAACCCCGACGACATGATCGCGGCGACGCTGCGCCCGACGGTCCCGTGGTAGAGGAACTCGGGTGGTACGGCAGGCTCCAGCCCGAGGTCCACCGAGACGAGTGCCCCTGGCTCGCCCTGATGCGGGTCCCCTCGATCACGTACCTGCGCTTGTCGTTCTCCGCCACCACCTGTTCGAGCTCGTCGCGCGTCACGGCGAAGCCGTGCGCGCCCGCCGCCCGCACCAGGTCGTCGATCTCCACCCACCCGTGCTGGTCGAGCGAGATGCCGATCTCCTCCGGCGCGTGCCTGAGGTGTCTGGCCAGGTATTTGGACACCCGGACCATCCGCTGGGAGTTCATCGGGACATCCTCCCAGACGCGTGGTCTGTGGGGCTATCGATATGGGAGCGCTCCCAAATGACCGTTTGCGCCGTATATACGACTTCAAACTGGGAGAACGCTCTCTCGGTAACGGTTGCGTTTCAGGCAGTTGACGGCTGAGCACACGGATGGCCACTCTGTTTGGGAGCGCTCCCAAAATTCCCGAAAACCCCCGCGGCCTGCCGCGGCCACCTCCCAGCTCCCCACGAGAGGGGTCTCCCCATGACTATCAGCATGCGCCGCGGCGCGCTGAGCGCGGCGGTCCTGGCCACCGCCCTGACGATCACGTCCTGTGGCTCGGGCGGCACCCCCGCCCCGTCGACCGGACAGAGCGCCGCAGCCTCCGCCCCCGAGCCGGTCACCATCACGGTCAACACCTTCGGCGGCGGCACCAACTTCGGCTACAAGGAGCCGATCGAGAAGTGGAACGCCTCCCACACCGACATCAAGATCAAGGAGGCGCACCTCTCCGACCAGTTCGAGCAGCAGTACTGGCCGCAGATGATCCAGTACCTGCAGTCCGGCAACGGCGCCGGTGACGTGATCGGCATCGACGAGGGCGGCATGGGCCTGGCCAAGGCGCACCCCGAGTGGTGGGCCGACCTCGGCGAGCAGGGCCTGACCTCCCGCCAGGGCGACTTCCCCGCCTGGAAGTGGGAGAACGGCGTCGCCGCCGACGGCAAGCTGTTCGGCCTCGGCACCGACATCGGCGGCATGAGCCTCTGCTACCGCAAGGACCTGTTCAAGAAGGCCGGCCTGCCCACCGAGCGCGACAAGGTCAGCGCCCTGTGGCCGACGTGGGACGACTTCCTCAAGGTCGGCCAGCAGTTCCAGGCCAAGGCCAAGGGCAGCAAGTTCACCGACGGCACCAACACGCTCTACAACGTGGTCCTCGTCCAGGAGGCGGCCAAGAACGGCAACGTCACCTACTTCGACAAGGACAACAACCTCATCGTCGACAAGAACCCGGCGGTGAAGAACGCGTTCGACTTCGCGCAGAAGCTGACGACCCAGGGACTGACCGCCAAGCTGCGCAACTTCACCGACGAGTGGTCGGCCGGCATGCAGAAGGACACCTTCGCCACGCTCGGCTGCCCGTCGTGGATGCTCGGCGTCGTGTCCGGCAACGCCGGTGACGCGAACAAGGGCAAGTGGGACGTCGCGGCGGTGCCCGGCGGCGGCGGCAACTGGGGCGGCTCGTGGGTCGCGGTGCCGAAGCAGACCAAGCACCCGAAGGAGGCCGCGATGGTCGCCGACTACCTGACCAGCGCGGAGACCGAAGCCTCGATCTTCACCACGGCCGGGAACATGCCGAGCAACAGCAAGGCGCAGGCCGACCCGGCGGTGCAGGGCGCCAAGAACCCCTACTTCGACGACGCCCCGATCGGCGAGATCTTCGCCAAGTCGGCCGCCTCGCTGCAGCCGGTGTTCCTGGGCGTGAAGCACGCGCAGGTCAAGAACGCCATCGAGTCGGTGGTGCAGGGCATGGACGACGGCAGCGTGAGCCTCGACAAGGCCTGGCAGCAGCTCATCGACGACGCCGTCAAGGCCGCGGGCTAGTCCACCTTCTTCCTGTACGGCGGCGCGAGGTCAGGCCCGCCGTACAGGAAGCCTGCGAAAGGCGTGTCATGAGTGTTCATCTCGACCCAGGGACTCCCCTGCGTGCGACGCCGCCCCGGCGGCGGCGCGGGCGCCGGGCCCCGGGCCGACCCTGGCGGTCCACGTTCGACCTCCGAGCGATGCCGTACCTCCTGGTCTCTCCCTATTTCTTGCTCTTCGCCGCCTTCGGGCTCTTCCCGCTGGCGTTCACCCTCTGGTACTCCCTCTACGACTACGACCTCGCCGGCACCACCGAGTGGGCGGGCCTGGGCAACTACGCCGCCCTGCTGACCGACGAGGACTTCTGGAACGCCGTCGTCAACACCCTCGGCATGTTCGTCCTCGCCACCGTCCCGCAGATCGTGCTGGCGCTCCTGCTGGCCAACGCGCTGAACAAGAAGCTCAGGGGCCGCCTGCTCATCCGGATGGGCGTCCTGCTGCCGCTGGTCACCTCCGTGGTCGCGGTCGCCGTGGTGTTCACCCAGCTCTACGGCCGCGACTGGGGCCTGGTCAACTGGGTGCTCGGCTGGTTCGGCGCCGATCCGGTGAGCTGGCGGGTGGAACGCGTGCCGTCCTGGATCGCGATCGCCACCATGGTCGACTGGCGGTGGACCGGCTACAACGCGATCATCTTCCTGGCCGGCATGCAGACGATCCCGAAGGACCTCTACGAGGCGGCGGCGATCGACGGGGCGTCCAGGCGCAGGCAGTTCTGGCAGATCACGCTGCCGATGCTGCGCCCGACGATGATCTTCGTGGTGCTCAACTCCACGATCGGCGGCCTGACGCTGTTCGCCGAGCCGACCACCTTCTACAGCGGGAACGTCGACGGCGGCTCGCAGGGCCAGTTCCAGACGGTGGCCATGTTCATCGTCAAGCAGGGCTTCAGGGAGTTCGACTACGGCTACGCGGCGGCGGCCGCCTGGCTGCTGTTCCTGCTCATCCTCATCGGGGCGGGCGTCAACTTCCTCATCATCAGGAGGACCACCCGATGAGACACTGGAACGCCACCCTGATGACCAGGGTGATGCTGACGCTCACGCTCGTCGTGTCGGCCTTCCCGCTCTACTGGATGATCGTCATCGCCTCGCGCACCAACGCGGACGCGGTGGCCGTGCCACCGCCGTTCCTGCCCGGCGGCAACCTGGGCGACAACATCGTCAAGGTGCTGCAGAACGAGGACGCGCACTTCCTCGACGGCCTGATCAACTCCGCCATCGTGGCGTCCACGGTGACGGTCTCGGTGGTGCTGATCTCGACGCTGGCCGGGTTCGCCTTCGCCCGCCTCACCTTCAAGGGCAGGCGCTTCCTGCTGGTCGCGATCCTGCTGACGATGATGGTGCCGCTGCAGCAGATGGGCGTGGTGCCGCTCTACCGGCTCATGGTCAACCTGGAGTGGACCGGCACCCTCAAGGCGGTCATCCTGCCCTACCTGCTCAACGGCTTCGGCGTCTTCCTGATGACGCAGTACACGGCGCAGGCCGTGCCGCACGAGCTGGTCGAGGCGTCGCGGGTGGACGGCGCGAGCACGCTGCGGATCTGGTGGAACATCATCCTTCCAGCGGTACGGCCGGGCATGGCCGTCCTGGGGATCAACACGTTCATGCTGCTGTGGAACGACTTCATGTGGCCGCTGATCGTGCTGACGCCGGACAACCCGACCGTGCAGATCGCCATCACCTCGCTCAACCAGCGGTTCTCCACCAACTACACGTTGATCTTCGCGGGCACGGCGCTGTCCATCATCCCGCTCATCCTCGTGTTCATCGCGTTCGGCCGCCAGATCGTGGGCGGCATCATGGAAGGTGCGGTCAAGGCGTGAAATTTCCGGAAGGTTTTGTCTTCGGGGCGGCAACCTCCGCGTACCAGATCGAGGGTGCGACCAGCACGGACGGCCGGGGCCCGTCGATCTGGGACCGCTTCGTCCGCCAGCCGGGTCGGGTGCTCGGCGGCGACCACGCCGACGTGACGATCGACCACTACAACCGGTACCAGGAAGACGTCAAGATCATGGCGGAGCTGGGGCTGACCGCCTACCGCTTCTCCATCTCCTGGCCGCGCGTGCAGCCCGACGGCCGTGGCGCGATCAACACCAAGGGCCTGGACTTCTACAAGCGGCTGCTCGACGAGCTGCTCGGCCAGGGCATCGACCCCTGGGTGACCCTCTACCACTGGGACCTGCCCCAGGCGCTGGAGGACGCCGGTGGCTGGCCGAACCGCGACACGGCCTACCGCTTCGCCGACTACGCGGCAGCCGTACACGAGGGCCTGGGTGACCGGGTGCGCACCTGGAGCACCGTCAACGAGCCCTGGTGCGCCGCCTTCCTCGGCTACGCCTCCGGCGAGCACGCGCCGGGCAGGCGCGAGCCGGCCAACGCGATGCGGGCGGCCCACCACCTCAACCTCGCGCACGGCCTGGCCACCCGGGCGATCAGGAACCCGGCCATCCGGGTCGGCGGCTCGGTGAACCTCTACGGGGTCAGCCCGGAGACGGACTCGCCCGAGGACCTGGACGCGGCCAGGCGCATCGACGGCCTGCAGAACAGGTTCTTCCTGGACGCGCTCCTCAAGGGCGAGTACCCGCGGGACGTGCTGGAGGACGTCGGGCACATCCCGGTGGAAGACGGCGACATGGAGATCATCTCCACGCCGATCGACCTGCTGCTCGTCAACTACTACAGCCGCTTCACCGTCTCAGGGAAGCCTGGCGGTGCCGCGTCGGCCGCGGCGGCGCCGACGGACACCGCCTCGCCCTGGGTCGGCAGCGAGCACGTGTCGTTCGTGAACGGCGGACGCCCGGTCACCGCGATGGGCTGGGAGATCGACGACGAGGGCCTCACCGAGATCCTGGTCAGGGTGGCGCGGGAGTATCCGGGCGTCCCGCTGGTCATCTCGGAGAACGGCTCCGCCTTCGACGACGTGGAGGTGGACGGTGAGGTGCACGACCCCAGCAGGACCGCCTACCTGAAGGCCCACCTGGAGGCGAGCGCCGACGCCATCGCGCAGGGCGTCCCCCTGGAGGGCTATTTCGCCTGGTCGCTGATGGACAACTTCGAGTGGGCGTGGGGGTACGGTAAGCGTTTCGGGCTCGTCTACGTCGACTACCCGACCCAGCGCAGGATCCCCAAGGACAGCGCGCACTGGTACGCCCGATTGATCCGGCACAATAGGCCCCATGAACCGACCGACCCTTGAAGCGGTCGCCGCTCTGGCCGGCGTGGGCCGTGGCACGGTTTCGAGGGTCATCAACGGCTCGCCCAACGTGAGCACGAAGGCCAGAGACGCGGTGCAGCAGGCGATCGCCGAGCTCGGCTACGTGCCCAACAGAGCGGCGCGCACGCTGGTGACCAGGCGGACCGACACGGTGGCCCTGGTGGTGTCCGAGTCCGAGCTGCGCGTCTTCGACGAGCCGTACTTCGCGGGAACGATCCGCGGCATCGGCTCGGCGCTGGCGGAGACGGGGCTGCAGCTCATCCTGGCGATGGCGCAGTCGCCCGAGGAGCACGAGCGGCTGGAGCACTACCTGACCGGCCAGCACGTCGACGGCGTGCTCATGCTGTCGCTGCACGGCGCAGACCCGCTGCCGGGCAGGCTGGAGGCGATGGGCGTGCCGACCGTGCTGGGCGGCAGGCCCGTCGGGCTCGACCCGTTCAGCTACGTCGACATGGACAACAGGGCAGGCGCGCGGCAGGCGGTGAAATACCTGCTCGGCAAGGGCAGGCGGGGCATCGCCACCATCGCCGGCCCGCAGGACATGGGCGTGGGCGTCGACCGGCTCGCCGGGTACCGCGACGCCCTGCTCGCCTCCGGTCTGCCCGAGCTGGTGGCCTACGGCGACTTCTCCGAGGAGAGCGGCGCCTCGGCGATGCGCGAGCTGCTGGAGGCGCATCCCGACCTCGACGCGGTGTTCGCGGCGTCCGACCTGATGGCGGTCGGCGCGATGCGGACGCTGCGTGACAAGGGCAGGTCGATCCCGGGTGACGTGGCCGTCGTGGGGTTCGAGGACTCCAAGGTGGCGCTGCACACCAACCCGCCGCTGACGACGGTGCACCAGCCGACAGAGGCGATGGGCAGGCAGATGGCGCAGTTGCTCGTCGCGCGCATCAACGGTGAGGAGCTGAGACAGCCCGTGGTGATCCTTGACACCTACCTGGTGCCGAGGGAGTCCGCTTGACCAGCGGATACACTTCCCAGGTGAACGTTTGCCCCCCTCTTGAAGCAGGCGGATACACCGCCGAGGTCAGCCCGCGCGGCGCGGCGCTGCGCCTTCTCAGGCACGGCTCCCGCGACCTGGTCACCACCTGGGAGGACAGCGGGGGGCCGATCCCCTACTACGCGGGCGCGATCCTCGCGCCGTGGCCCAACCGGGTGGGCGGGGCGCGCTACACCTTCGGCGGCGTGCCGTACGAGCTGGAGGTCACCGAGCCCGAGCGCGGCCACGCCCTGCACGGGCTGGTGTCGGCCGCCGAGTGGCGGGTCGTGGAGCACCTGGCCGTCGAGGACGACCACGCCTTCGTACGGCTGGCGCACACGGTCGCCCCGGCCCCGGGGTACCCGTTCACGCTGGAGCTGCAGGTCAAGCACCACCTCGACGCGAGCGGGCTGACGACCACGGTCACCGCGCGCAACACCGGGCAGGAGGCCGCGCCGTACGGCGTCGGCCCGCACCCGTGGCTGCTGCCGGACGCGGACGAGCTGGAGATCCCGGCGTCCCAGGTGCTGCTGGCCGACGCGGCGATGTTGCCTGCCGAGCTGGTGGACGTCGCGGGCACGCCGTACGACTTCAGGAAGCCCAGGGCGGTCGGGCGGACCGCGATCGACCACGCCTTCACCGGGCTGAGCGCCGGGGAGGCGAGCGCGGGCGGCGTGCGGGTGTCGTGGGACCCGGCCGTGCTGCCGTGGGTGCAGGTCTGCGTGGGCGAGCAGGTCGGCTACCACGGGCTGGCGATCGAGCCGATGACCTGCCCGCCTGACGCGTTCAACTCGGGCACCGACCTGGTCGTGTTGCAGCCGGGCGACGAACACGCGGCGAGCTGGACGATCAGCGTGGTTTGATCCCCTGGTGGAAAGTCTGACGAAACGCCGCTTATCGCCCGCAGAACTCGACGGGCTCGCGCACCGGGCCCTGGGTTCAGGAGTGACGCGCTCGACCGAGCTCACCGACGGGTTCGCCAACGCCGTGTGGCTGCTGACCCTCGACGACGGCAGGGACGTCGTGCTCAAGCTGTCGCCGCCGCCCGAGCTCGAACAGCTCAGTTACGAGCGCAACCTGCTGCGCATGGAGGCGGCGGCCTGCGCGCTGGCCGCCGAGGCCGGGGTGCCGGTGGCCTCGGTGTTGCACGCGGGGTTCGACGACCCGGTGCTGGGCGGCGACTACCTGGTCCTGTCGGTGCTCGACGGCACCCCGTGGAACCAGATCGTGCTGGGCGAGGCGCAGCACGCGGCGGTGCGCCACGAGCTGGGCGCGCACCTGGCCAGGCTCAACTCGGTGACCGGCGACACCTTCGGCTACCCGCACGCGGGCATCACGGGCGCTTCGTGGCGCGAGGCCTACCTGGCCATGGTGGGAGCGCTCCTAGCCGACACCGAACGCTATCCGACCGAGCTGCCACTGCCCGCCGGTGAGCTGCTGGCCAGGCTGACGGCGGTGTCCGGCGCGCTGGACGAAGTGACGACGCCGCGGCTGGTGCACTTCGACGCGTGGCCGGGCAACGTGTTCCTCGACCTGACCGGCGAGCCGCGGATCCAGGCGATCATCGACCACGAGCGGGCGTTCTGGGGCGATCCGCTCGCCGACCTCATCACGCCGACGTTGTTCGTCCCGCTGCTCGAGGAGGACCCGCTGCTCGTCGGGTACCGGTCGGTCACCCCGGTCGAGCTGAGCGGGGACGCGCTGGTCAGGCTCGACCTCTATCGGGCCTACCTCTACCTGATCCTGCTGGTGGAGAACGGGCCGCGGCAGTATCCCGAGAAGGACTACGCCCCCATCAGGGACCTGACCGCGGCCTGTCTCACCGAGGTGCTGGACCGCCTGTGAGCTAGTGACCGTGCTCGTCGGAGCCGTGCTCGGGCTCGGTGGAGCCGGTCACCGCCTCGTACTCACCACCCGTCTCCGCGGCGAGCGCCTTGCTCTGTACGGCTCCGCGGCAGGCCGACGCGCCGGTGACGGTGTTGGGCGCGCCCAGGTCGTCGACCTGGCCGCCCGAGCAGACCAGCGCGCCCTTGACGGTGGTGCCCGCCAGGATGCCGCTCCCGATCACGGCAGCGCCGTTGAGCTTGGCGCCGACCACGGTCAGTGTGGTGGCCGAGAGCGAGACCGAGCCGTTGACCGTGGCGTTGAGCAGGTGGATCTCGGCGGCCTTCGACGCGGTGAGCGCGCCGGAGACCGTACCGCCGTCGACCACCAGCGAACCGCCCGCCTTGACGGTCACCGGTCCTGAGACCGTGGCGTCCCGCAGGCAGGTGACGCCCGAGGTGACGGTCAACGGGCCGCGGCGGACGCCGGTGATCGTCTCGGTGCAGGGCGGCGGCGGGGCGATCGTGGTCAGGGTGAAGCTCTTCGCCCGGCCGTAGTTGCCGGTGGCGTCGATCGAGCGGTACTCGACGGTGTGCCTGCCCCGGGGGAGCTTGCCGTACACGAGGCTGTCGATCGTGGTGCCGGTCTCGGTGAAATGCCACGGCAGCGCGGAGGAGGTGGGCCAGCCGAAGTAGTTGAACCAGCCGTCGCCGTCCACCCGAGACTCGGACACGACGTAGCCCGCGCGGTCGTCGGCGCCGGTCAGGCGCATGTCGACGGGGCCGTTGAAGATGTAGGTGTCCTCAGCGGGCTTGAGCAGCGGCTTCGACAGCTCGTAGGCGGTGGTGGGCTTCTGCGCGTCGACCGTCCAGGCCAGGGTCTGGCTGCCCGTGGTGGCGGTGAGCGCGGTGCCCGATCCGGCCTTGGAAAGGTCCAGGTCGGGGCCGGTGCCGACGGGCCTGCCGTCGAGCTTCCAGGTGACGTCGGCCCGGCGGTTCGTCTCGACGTAGACGACGTCGTTCGCGCCGACGGGCCGGTCGGTCGGGGTGGAGGCGGTGAACGCCGGGGCCGAGGTGTCCGGCGGGGTGGTGATGGTGGTGTCGACCGTCCAGGTGCGGGTCTTGGTGATGGCCGCGCGTACGGCGGGGCTCCGGACGAAGTCCGTCGGGTCGGTCACCGTGGCCCTGACCGTGTGGGCGCCCGGGGTCAAGCCCAGGGTGCGCAGGTCGAGGCTGTCTACGTCGCCGGGCAGGTCCTCGCCGTCGACGTTCCACGTGGTGGTCAGCGAGTGGCTGACCGGGTGCATCGGCTGCACCCAGAGCACCCGGTCGGCGCCGACCGGCGCGGACGTGGGCGCGGAGTCCTGGATCACGTCGGTCTTGGCGGTGATGCGCTGGACCATGACCTCGCGGCTGACCTGGTCGAAGTAGTAGCCGAGGGTCTTCATGATGGAGTGCTTGCTCGGCCGCCACACCCCGGTGGTGGCGTACATGCCGCCCTCGAAGCGGGCGATCGGGCCGCCTGACTCGCTGGGCTCGCCGAGCCAGCGGAACCACTTCTTCTGCTGCTGCCGCATCTGGTCCTCGGTGAGCAGCGTGTGGTGCGCGCTCGACGGCTCAGGACCGGTGTACGGGCCGCCGGGGACGCCGCGCTGGTAGTAGTCGTACTCGTCCTGCAGCCCGCCCAGGGAGTGGCCGAGCTCGTGCGGGCTGATCAGCGCCGACATGGCGTTGCTTCCCGAGGCGGTGGCGTAGGAGCCGCCCGCGCCGCCGTACGTCTTACTGTTGGCCAGGGCCAGGATCTGCCTGTTGCCCGACGAGGTGCCGGTGACGAGGTTGGCGAACCGGTTGGCGGCGGCGTTGTCCATGGTGATGAGGCGCTGGACGCTGCCAGGGTTGCACTGGCCCCAGAAGCCCATCTTCAGCGGGGTGTTCCTGCGCGGCGCGTCGAGGCCGGGGTCGCAGCTGACGCCGGACTCGCCGGAGACGACGTCCACCCGGTAGACGTTGATGTAGGTGCGGTAGGACTTGAACGGCTCGATCGACCACATGACGTTGAGGTGGCGGTCCACGTCGGCGGCGAAGGCCGACTGCTCGGCCTCGGTGTAACCGTCGCCCATGATGATCAGGTTGAACCGCTTGGCCGGGCTGCCGGTCACCTGGACCGGGGTCACGGTCGCCGTGCCCGGCTCCGCGGCCTGGGCTGGAGTCGCTTGCAGCAGCGCCGCCGCTAACAGCAGGGGCGCGAAAAGGCGCATGGGGGGCATGTGTGCACTATCCGCGCGAAGTTGCTCCCATATCTCATCCCATATAGGGATAACTCCGGTGTTATGGTGCGGGCGTGCAGCTGGAGCTGAGACACCTTCGCGTGCTCCGTACGGTGGCCGACCACGGCAGCGTGACCAGGGCGGCGGCCGCGCTCGGCGTGTCGCAACCCGCGCTGACCGCCCAGGTGCGGCGCATCGAGCACCTCCTGGGCGGCGAGGTGTTCGCTCGCGGCCACCGCGGCGTCGTCCCGACCCCCTACGGCGAGTTCGTGCTGGCCAGGACCCGCTCGATCATCGCCGGCGTCGACGACCTCCTCCAGGCCAGACCCTCGGGTACGGCGGGGCCGGTCGTCGGGGTGGGCAGCTTCGAGAACCCGGTCGTCGTCGCGCTCGTCGACGCCCTGACCCGGGCGATGCCCGAGGCGCGGGTCACGCTGCAGACCGAGCACTTCGTCAGGGTGCTGGTGGACATGGTGGTCAACGGGCGGCTCGACATGGCGCTGGTGGCCGACTACCCGGGCCACGCGCTGCGGGTGCCGCCCTCCATCGGCCTGGCCGTCGTCGCCCAGGAGCCGGTCTTCGTGGCCGTGTCGTCGGCGCACCGGCTGGCGGCCGCCTCGCCCGTCGAGCTGGCCGACCTGGCCGACGAGCAGTGGGTGCTGCCGCCCTCGGACGGCATGGGCTGGCCGGAACACCTGCTGGAGCGGTGCGAGCAGGCCGGGTTCGCGCCGCGCGCCCGCTACCAGCTCGTGGAGGCGGGGGTGCGGCGGGAGCTGATCGGCGCGGGGCACGCGGTCTCGGCCTGCCAGGCGCTCTACGACCCCGGCGACCAGGTGACCGTGCTGCCGCTGCGCGGCGATCCGCTGTGGATGCGGCACGTGCTGATCTGGCGTACGGCGAGCCCGGTGGACGCGCACGCCCAGGCCATGGCGGAGGTCGCCGTGTCCGCCCACAGGACGCTGGCCGCCAGGAACCGCGCCTTCTCCGCGTGGTCGGCTCAGGCGGGCAGTTCGGCGAACATGATGGGCTGAGTGGTCGGCTGCTTGGAGCCGCCCGCCGGTTCGACGGTCAGCCCGACGTGGTCGTCGCCGCGCAGGGTGTCCGCCAGCACCGGCGCCTCGCCGTCCAGCAGCCCGGCGGGCCGTACGCCCCCCTTGCCCATCAGCCACAGCTCGTAGACCTTGCCGCCGGGCAGCGCGGGCAGCCCGGCAGTGGCGACGACCATCTTGCCCCGCGCCCGGGAGACCAGCACGGTGGCCGTGCCGCCGGCGGTGACCGGCTGGCGCACGGTGCGCGCGTCGGGGGCGGCCAGGACGGCGACGATCTCCTGCTGGCGGGCCTGGAGCCGGTCGAGCTGCTGCTGGCCGTTGAACGACAGCACGCCCAGCGCGACGGCGGCCGCCGCGGCCACGGCGGTGAGCGCCATCGCGATCCTGGTGCGCCGAGGGCGCAGCGGGACCACGTTGTCGCGGCGCTCGGCCGGGGCGGGGGCCTGCCGTACCTGCTGGATGGCGGCCAGCACGCGGGGGCGCAGCTCGGGCGGCGGGCTCTCGGCCACCGCGACGGCGAGCCTGGCGGCGGTCTCCCGCAGCCCGCGCACCTCGTCCTCGCACGCCGGGCAGCCCGCCAGGTGTTCCTCGAACAGCGCTCCCTCGCGGCGGGGCAGCGCGTGCAGCGCGTAGGCGCCGGACAGGGTGTGGAGGTCTTCGTTCATCGGTCCACTCCCATGCAGTCGCGCAGCCTGACGAGGCCGTCGCGCATCCTGGTCTTGATCGTGCCGAGCGGCACCTTGAGCAGCCCGGCGACCTCCGGGTAGCTGTATCCGCCGTAGTAGGCGAGGGTGACCGCCTGGCGCTGGATGTCGGTCAGCCCGCCCAGGCACCGCCGTACCCGCTCCCCCTCCAGCCGTACGGTGACCTCCTCGATGACCTGATCGTGGTCGACCTCGAACTGGCTCGTCCCGACGCGGTGGTCGCGGTCGGCTGCCGCCTGCGCAGAGCGCACCCGGTCGACGGCGCGCCGGTGCGCCATCGTCAGCACCCAGGCCTGGGCGGTCCCCTTGGACGCGTCGTAGCGCGCGGCGGTGCGCCACACCTCGACGAGCACCTCCTGGGTGACCTCCTCGGCCTGCGCCCGGTCCCGCACCACCCGCCTGACCAGGCCGAACACCGGCCCCGACAGGCGGTCGTAGAGCCGTTCGAACGCGGCCTCGTCGCCGCGCGCGACCCTGCTGAGCAGATCTCCGTCATCCGCCTCGGGCGACACGTGGGTGACCGGTTGCTGTCTCACGTCAGTACTTCGTGGCACCCGCCTGATCGGATGGCGGGCGGGGTTGCCGAATTGACGGATGCTTGCGACAATTTCACTAGGTGATGAATTATGAGCTGTGTAATCGCGGGTGGCGGACCGGCGGGCGCGATGCTCGCCCTGATCCTGGCCAGATCCGGCGTCGAGGTGACGCTGCTGGAAAAGCACGCCGACTTCCTCCGCGACTTCCGCGGGGACACCATCCATCCCTCGACGCTGCAGGTGCTCGACGAGCTCGGGCTGGCCGAGGAGTTCCACAAGCTCCCGCACCGCAAGGCGTACGGGCTCGACCTGGTCAGCGACACCGGCAGGGTGCGGATGGCCACGCTGCGGGGGATGCCGGGCTACGACTACATCGCGTTCGTCCCGCAGTGGGACTTCCTCAACCTGATCACCTCGGCGGCCGCCCGGTATCCGAGCTTCCGGCTGGTCATGAAGGCGGAGGCGGACGACCTCATCAGGGAGGACGGCGTCGTGCGCGGCCTGCGGTACCGGGACGCGTCGGGCACGCACGAGGTGCGGGCGGCGCTGACCGTGGCGGCCGACGGGCGCCACTCCGACCTGCGGCGGGTGGCTGGGCTGGTGCCGCAGGAGTTCGGCGCGCCGATGGACGTGTTGTGGTTCAGGATGCCGCGGGTCTCCACCGACCCCGAGGAGACGTTCCTGCGGGTGTCTGCCGGGCACCTGATGGTGTCGATCAACCGGGAGACCTACTGGCAGCTCGCCTACGTGATCCCCAAGGGCGGCTACGAGCGGCTGCGCTCCGAGGGGATCTCGGCGCTGCGCGAGCCCGTGGGGCGGCTGCTGCCGTACATGAAGGACCGGGTCGACCAGCTGGAGAGCTTCGCCGAGGTGAGCGAGCTGACGGTGGCGATCAACCGGCTGCGCCAGTGGTACCTGCCCGGCTTCCTGTGCATCGGCGACGCCGCCCACGCGATGTCACCGGTCTTCGGCGTGGGCATCAACCTGGCGGTCCAGGACGCCGTGGCCACGGCGAACCTCCTGGCGGGCTCGTTGCGCTCCGGCGCGCCCATCCCCCCGTCGACCCTGGCCCTGGTCCAGCGCCGCCGGATGTTCCCCACCCGGGTGACCCAGGCCGCCCAGCGCGTGGCCCAGAACCGCCTCATCAAACCCGCGCTGTCCGGGCAGCTCCAGGCCGCCCGCATCCCCGAGATCAGCAAGATCCCCGTGCTCAACCGCCTGGCCCGCCGCTTCATCGGCCAGGGCATCCGCCCCGAGCACGTGTCCATACGGTGATCCCTTCTCAAAAGGTGGACATTGGTGTCGGAGCGCGGGACGGAGTGGCATACCCTCGTATGTCGTGAGCGCACAGAGCAATGTGGAACTCGACTCCTGGCGAGCCCTCCCCGCGGCCCAGCAGCCCGACTGGCCCGACCGCGGCGAGCTCGAGAAGGTCGTCGCCGAGCTCGGCGGCCTGCCCCCGCTGGTCTTCGCAGGTGAGTGCGACCAGCTCAAGAGCCAACTGGCCGCCGTGGCCAAGGGCGAGGCGTTCGTCCTGCAGGGCGGTGACTGCGCCGAGACGTTCGCCGGCGCCACCGCCGACAACGTGCGCAACAAGCTCAAGACGTTGCTGCAGATGGCCATCGTCCTCACCTACGCCGCCAAGGTGCCGGTCGTGAAGATCGGCCGCGTCGCCGGGCAGTTCGCCAAGCCGCGCTCCAGCGGCAGCGAGACCCGCGAGGGGGTGACGCTGCCCGCCTACCGCGGGGACATGGTCAACGGGTTCGAGTTCACCGAGACCTCGCGGGTGCCCGACCCCTGGCGGCTGCTGCGCGCCTACCACTCCTCGGCCGTCACGCTCAACCTCGCCCGCGCCTTCACCAAGGGCGGCTACGCCGACCTGCGCCAGGTGCACGCCTGGAACCAGGACTTCGTGCTCGAGTCGCCCGCCGGGCGGCGTTACGAGCAGCTGGCCCGCGAGATCGACATGGCGCTGGCGTTCATGCGCGCCTGTGGGGCGGAGCCGGAGGAGTTCCACACGGTGGAGTTCTACTCCTCGCACGAGGCGCTCATCCTCGACTACGACCGGGCGCTGACCCGCATCGACTCGCGCACCGGCCTGCCGTACGACGTGTCGGCGCACATGGTGTGGATCGGCGAGCGGACGCGGCAGCTCGACGGGGCGCACGTCGACTTCTTCGCGCGCATCCGCAACCCGATCGGGGTGAAGCTCGGGCCCACCACGACGCCCGAGGAGGCGCTGGCGCTCATCGACAAGCTGAACCCGGCCAACGAGCCCGGGCGGCTGACGTTCATCACGCGCATGGGGGCGGGGAAGATCCGCGAGCACCTGCCGACGCTGGTGGAGAAGGTCACCGCGTCAGGGGCGCAGGTGGCGTGGATCTGCGACCCGATGCACGGGAACACGTGGGAGGCGCCGAGCGGTCACAAGACGCGGCGGCTCGACGACGTGCTGGATGAGGTGGCGGGGTTCTTCGAGGTGCACCGGGCGCTGGGGACGCATCCTGGGGGGATCCACATCGAGTTCACCGGGGATGACGTGACCGAGTGCGTGGGCGGGGGGCAGGAGATCGTGGAGGACGACCTGTCCCTGCGGTACGAGACTGCTTGCGATCCTCGGCTCAACCGGAGTCAGTCGCTGGATCTGGCGTTCCGGGTGGCTGAGCTTTATCGGTCGGTGTGAGTCCGGCTGTCTCCGTAACCTCGACCCCTTTCAAGGACATCGTCCCTTGGGAGGGGTCGCGGTCTTTTCAGGACCCTGAGGGCGCCGGAGGGGCTGGGGTCCTTTGCGGGCTGGGGTACGGCGGGGCTGGAGGTTGGGGGGTTTGCGGGAAATGGGACCGAATCGTGTTCTATGATCATCGCGTGAACAGTCAGCGGGCCCCGGAGGGCGTTGATCCCAACGTCCCCAACGTCGCCAGGATGTACGACTACTACCTGGACGGCAAGGACAACTTCGCCGCCGACCGGGCAGCCGCCGAGCGGATACTCAAGCTCTTCCCCGACACCCGCGACTCCGCCAAGGAGAACCGCGCCTTCCTGCGCCGCGCCGTACGGTATCTGAGCGCCACAGGCATCAGGCAGATCGTCGACCTCGGTTCCGGCTTGCCCACGCAGGGAAACACGCACGAGAACGCCCCGGAAGCGCAGGTCGTCTACGTCGACTACGACCCGGTCGTGGCAGCCCACGGCAGGGCGCTGCTGGCCAGCTCCAACGTGCACGTCATCCAGGCCGACATCCGCGACACCGACGCCCTGCTCAAGCAGCTCGACGGCCTGATCGACCTCGCGGAGCCGGTGGCGTTCCTGCTGCTGGGAGTGCTGTACTTCCTGCCGGACGCCGAGGCGTACCCCGTCGTCGAGCGCCTCCGCGAGGTGTCGGCGCCGGGCAGCCACCTGGCGATCAGCCACGCCGTCGACACCACCCCCGACAGGACGCCCGAGGCCCTGGCGATCTACCGCCAGGCGACGGCCTCCCTCACCCTCAGGACCGAGGCCGAGATCGCCCGCTTCTTCGACGGCTACGACCTGGTCGAGCCCGGCCTGGTGTATCCCAAGGCCTGGCGGCCGGACGCCGAGCTCCTGATCGGCGAGCCGGAGACGTCCATCGGCTACGCGGGCGTGGGGCGCAAGCCCTGACTCACACGAGCGTCAGGCCCAGCTCCGCCGTACGCAGGAAGACCGGGTCCGCGGTCGCGTCGAACGAGCGCAGGCACGCCTCGGTGAGCTTGATCGCGTGCTCGTCCCCGTTGGCCACCGCCCGTTCCGCCAGGTCGACCGGGTTCGCCGGGGATTCGACGAGCGGAGAAACGGTCGTGCCCAGGGCGTATCCGGAGTGGATGGCGGCGCAGACCTGCCAGAGCGCGGCGTAGGTCGGCCCCCACAGGGGCCGCGGCAGCTCCCCCAGGATCGAGGTGACCGCCACGGGCGCGGTGACCGCGTGCACGTACTCGATGGTGTTGACCCTGCCCCGCTCCAGGAACACCACGGCGAAGGTGCGCGACAGCTCGTGGAAGGCGGCCAGCCCGTCGGCGGGCGGCCGCAGTTCGGTGACCGCAGCGGCGAAGTCGGGCGTGAGCCTGCCGAGCGTCGCGGTGATCCGGCTCGCCCGCTCGCCCTCGTACACGGGCAGCGCGGCGACCGCCTCGGCCAGGGGCCTGCTCCCGAGGGTGACCGGCCGTCCTGGCAGCTCGACGTAGGCCGCCGCCCAGTAGGCCAGCGCCCGCGCCAGCTCGCCCAGCCTGGCTGGCGTCTCGTGCGCGGCCACGGCCCGTACGGCGTGAGCCGTACGGATCACCCCGTGCGTGGCTCCCGCGGCCATGCCCGGCACCAGCCGGGGCCACCAGAGCGCCAGCACCTCGCGCCACGGCGCTGAGGCGAGCCGGTCGGCGAAGTAGGCGTTCCAGTCGCCCGCCCTGCGCAGGTCGCCCAGCGCGGCCCGCCAGTCGCCGATCCGGTCGGAGGGCCGCGGTGCGCCGTCGAGCCTGGGCAGGTACCCCGACACCCAGCCCTCGACGGCGTCCCCGAAGCCGAGCCGCACGAGCGCCTCGGCCGCCATGGGCCCGTGGTTGGACAGTCCGTCCTCCCACTCGGGCCCCGTGCGAGCCAACCGCTCCAGAGCGGCGTCCAACGCGGACATCAGCCCTGCTGCTGCTTCTCCGCCGCGCTCAGCTCGGCGGCGAGCTCGCCCCTGATGGCGTCCATGTCGAGGGCGCGCACCTGGCCGATGAGGTCCTCGAGGGCGGGGGCGGGCAGCGCGCCGGGCTGGGCGTACACGACGATGCCGTCGCGGATGGCCATGATGGTCGGGATCGAGGTGATCTCGAAGCCCTCGGACAGCGCCGGCTGCGCCTCGGTGTCGATCTTGCCGAAGGTGATGTCCTCGTGCTTGCCCGAGGCCTGCTCGAAGATCGGGCCGAACGTCCGGCAAGGGCCGCACCAGGCCGCCCAGAAGTCGAGCAGGACGATCCCCTTGTCGGCGATCTCGTTGAAGTTCGTCTCGGTTACCTCGATGGTGGCCACGAGTGGCTCCTCGTCCTCGTCGTCAGTCTTGTTGCACGATGGTCAACCACATACCCGTGCCCAGCATTCCACGTTCACTCCCCCGCGCGGAGCACCGAACCGGCCGACCGGCGCACGGCGAGGGTGACCTGGACGACCGCGCCGAGCAGTGCGGCCGCCGTCACCCCTGCGGCGAGCAGCAGCGGCGCGGTCCAGGTGAGGGTGTAGCCGACGGGCAGCCCGCCCGCGTGGCCGCTGAGGTCGACGGCGCGGCCGAACAGAGCGGGGAACCCCATCCCGAGCAGCAGCCCGGCCGCCCCGGCCAGCACGATGAGCGGCGCGATCTCGCCGATCACGACCGCCTGAGCCTGGCGGCTGGACATGCCGAGGGTACGCAGCAGCGCGATGTTGCGCGAGCGCTCCCCCGCCCCGGCCACCACGGTGATCCAGACGGCGAGCAGCGAGGCGACGGCCAGCGCGATCGACACGATCTGGAAGGCCAGCTTGATCGTCGAGGTGAGCGGCGCGCCGGTGATCGCGGCGATGGCCGCCTCCCTGGTGGTGACCTGCGCCGTCGGCCCCGCGGCGGCGGCCAGCGCTGCCGGGTCGGCGCGGGGGCCGAACACGTAGAGCCGGTTCGGCGCGGGGGTCAGCCCCGCCTCGGCCACGGCCTGCAGCGGGACGACGACGAGCGGGTCCTGGACGCTGACGCCGGGGAACGCGTCGATGCTGCCCGCGCGGGTGAGGGGGACGGGCGCGTCGCCCTTGCCCTCCCACACGATCAGCCGGTTCTGCGCGACGCCGAAGCTCTCCGTCGCGACGATCGGCAGCGCCGAGCCCGGCTTCGCGCCCCGCACCGCCGCGCCCATCGCTGACACCCGCCGCGCGACCTCGGGCGAGGCGCGCTCGAGCAGCTTGCCGTAGGCGTCCAGGTCGACGGCCAGCACGCTGAAGGTGGTCCTGCCGCCCGCCAGCCGTCCTGTGCCGAGGTCCGCGGCGACGACGGCCTCGACGCCCGGCACCTGGCGCATCTTCTCCGCCGCGTCCTTGGCCAGGGCGCCGGAGGCTTCGACCAGGGCGTCGGCGCCGGTCTGCTGCCAGGCGGCGACGTTCTGGCTGTCGCCGAGGGCGTTCAGGGTCAGCGTGCCGTACACGGACATGGTCAGGGCGGGGACCAGCACCAGCGCGGGCAGCGTCGCGACGGTCCCGGCGCGGGCGGCGGTGGCCAGCGCGAGGAAGGTCACCGGCCGGCGGCCGCGCGCGGTCGCCCGCGACAACCCCCTGAGCACGTACGGATAACCACGCAGGATGATCAACGCCACGGCCAGTGCCACCGCGGTGGGCGCGGCGACGAGCAGCGGGTCGCCGCCGGACACCACACCCCTGCTGTTGGCCAGGTAGGCGGCCACCACGGCCAGGCCCACCACGAGCAGGTCGACGACCAGCCTGCGCGGGCTGAACGCCTTGCCCGCCACGTCCTCGCGGCCCTCGCTCAGCGGGCGGCGGTGCGCGCTGCCCATGGTGGCCAGGCCGTACCCGATCGCGGCCAGCGCGATCAGCGCGGGGCCGAACAGCGAGACGGGCGTGTCGAGGCCGGGCACCAGCCTGGCCAGCGCGTACCCGGCCGCCGTCGCGGGCAGCAGCGCCACCGCCAGCACCACGCCGCCCAGCCCGACGATCTGGCCGGTGGAGGCGGCCCTGGCGCGGGCGGCGACCAGGCTGTCGGCCAGCCGGGTGGACAGCAGGCCGATGACGAGCAGCAGGATGCAGAACGCGGCCGTGGCGACGGCGGTCAGCTGCAGCAACATCAGCGTCTGGGTGGAGGAGAGCCTGCTGAGGAAGCCGTCCATGACCGCGGGCAGGCCGCTGCCGACGCGCATGACGGCGAACGCGCTGCCCTGCTTGCGCATGTCGGCGGCGAAGGCGGCGTAGGCGGGCCCGAGGCCGGGCGCGAGCGTCATCCTGGCCGCCTCGGCCCTGACCGGGTAGCCCCAGCGGTACTCCACCGGCCCGGTCAGCGTGGTCAGCCTGCCTGCGGCCGCCTCGGCGATCACGCCGGTCACCGCGGCCGTCTGGACGTTGGCGAACGGGTTGGGCACCCTGGCCTGCGCCATCGACGGGTAGGCGGCCCAGAACGGGTCGGCGGGGTCGACGGGCTCGTACAGCCCGGTGACCCTGGCGCGGGCCCTTCCGGACAGCTCGAAGACGGTGCCGACGTCGGCGTGCATCTCCGTCACGACGTTGGTGGGCAGCGCGAGCTCGTACTCGGTGGTGCCCGGTCCCGGCGGGCCGCCCTTGACGTAGCGGATGCGGCTCGCGACGCCGGAGTCCCAGGCGAGGTCGACGAAGTTGTTCGGGACGTTGTCCGTACCGGCCCTGCCCACGACCTGCTGCCCCACCGAGCGCACGCCGTACGTGGGCGGTCCGAGCAGCCCGCGCAGCGCCGGGCGCATCGCGCGCTCGATCGTGGCGCGCCACCCGCCGATGTCGGCGGCGCTGCCGAACTTGACCTCCGACCTGGCCGTCGTCCGGTGGACCGCCAGCTCCAGGTCCGCCGGCGGCTCGGCGGCGATGGCCTGCTTCAGCGCGTCCTGGTAGGAGGACTCGAACGTGCGCGGCAGGACGGTGCAGAGCAGCGTGACCCCCAGCATGAGGGCGGCGAGCAGCGCGGCCGTCCCCCTGTGCACCCGGGCGAGGGTGAGTCCGAGCCTGACGATCGTCATCCGTCTTCTCCCGCGCGAAGCACCTGGCCGAGCCCGCGCCGGCGCATCGAGCCGGCCAGCAGGACCACGATGAGGAACAGGACAGCGGCCAGCACGAGCAGCAGCGCGCCCGTCTGCGCCCAGGGGATCTCGAGCAGCACCGGCGGGGTCACCCCTGTCGCCTGCCCGCTGATCACCAGGTGCGGCACCACGACCGTGGCCAGCCCGGCGGCCAGCAGCGTGCCGCCGCCGAGGCCGAGCGCGACCATGAACGTCTGCTCGATCGCCAGCAGCGCCAGGATCTGCCTGAACCCGACGCCGAGCGAGTGCAGCAGGCCGAACTCGCCCCTGCGCTCCCGCGCGGCGACGGCCGCGTTGACGGTGAAGCCGATCCCGGCGAACACCACGGCGGCCAGGAACCCGACCAGCAGCGCCCCCTGCAGCCCTCCGGCCAGGGGGTTGTCGCGCAGCTCCGCGAAGTGCGTCTCGCGGTCGAACGTCTTGACGCTCCAGTCCGGCCGGGCGGCCAGGGCGGCGACGGCCGCCGACGGGTCGCCGTCCCGGGTGGTGGCCCACCACTCGGTGACGCGGGGCGCTCCGATCGGGCTCCTGTCGACGACGGTGCGGTAGTCGACCAGGGCGGCCGGGCTTCCCGGTGGCGCGCCGGGCAGGCTGTCGACGACGGCCGCCACGCGCACGGTCGCGGTCTCCGTGCCGAACCGCATGACCCGTTCGTCGCCCGCCGCGAGCGTCTCGGCCGCCGCGAGGTCGGCGGTGACCACCACGGGCAGCGGCCGGTCCTGCTTCGGCCCCGCGACGACGGCCGCCGCCACGTCTGGCTGGAGCCCCGACACGGTGAACAGGCCGTCCTTGCCCGGGGCGACCTCCTTGGCCGCGCCCTTCAGGTCGGCGGCCGACCACCGCAGCCCGGCGGGGAGGCTCACACGCTCGTCGTCGGCGCGCAACTCGGTGACGGTGACGAGCGGGCTCTGCCCGGTGAAGGTGAGCCCGAGCACTTCGAGCGGGTAGGCGGGTTTGCCCAGCTTGCCGAGATCGGCAGTCATCTCCGGCGAGAGCCTGATCTGCCAGCGAGCGCCCAGCGCGTCGGCGAGCAGCAGCTCCGCGCCCACCTCGCCCTCGGCCCGCACGTCGAGGGAGACCTTCGACGGCGTGCCCGGCAGCGGGATCCCCTTGAGGTTCGGCCGCTCGGCCGCCAGCCGCCTGCCCAGCTCGGCGACCGGCACGTCCGACAGGTCGGGACGCAGCCGCAGCACCTCGGCGAGCCGGTCGGCGTCCAGGGCGAGCATGGTCGCGTCGTGGTCGCCGAACGGCACGGTCTGCAGTACGGCGGGGCTGACCCGGCGCACGCCGGGCAGCGCGGCATAGACCGCCCCGGCCCCGGTCGCCATCCGGTCCGGCGGGGTGATGCGCAGATCGGCGCCCACCTGGTGGTCGGCCTGGTCGCGCTGGGAGTCCTTCCACGTCGTCGCCGTGGTCACCGACAGCACGCCGATGGCGACCGTCATCGTGAGCAGCAGCGCGGGGCCCGCGTAACGCAGCGGGCGGCGGCTGACCTGCCAGGTGCCGAGCGCGGGCGCCAGCCCCGGGCGCCGGGAGGTGACCACGGCGGCGATCTTCGACGTCCACGGGACCAGGCGCAGGCCCAGCATGCCGCCCGCGAGCAGCGCCAGCGCCGGCCCGCTCACCAGGAGCGGGTCGATGCCGAGCGCGCCCCCGGCGGTCGAGGCGACCGGCCCGCCGTACCGCGTGAGCTGCCAGACGGCCAGGCCGCCCACCACGACCAGCGCCACGTCGCCGCCCGCGCGGGCGAGCAGCCCCTGGCGGTCGCCGCGTCCGCGCGCCGACTGCTCCTCGACGTAGGTGCGCCTGGCGTTGCGCACGGCGGACGCGGCCAGCATGAACGCCCCGGCCAGCGCCACGAGCGCGGCGATCAGGAACGTGACCGGCTCGGGAGTGGCAGACAGCGGTACGGCTCCCGCCTGGACCCAGGGCAGGGACGCGACGGCGTTGAGGACGTGCGGCGCCACGAACGGGGCGATGAGGACGCTCGGGGCGGCGATGATCACGGCCTCGGATGCGCTCAGCGCGATCAGGCCGCCCATGCCCGCGCCGCGTGCCCGCAGGAGGGCGACCTCCATCCTGCGGTGGTCGGCGAGGAGGCGGGCGGTGAGCATGAGCGCGTAGCCGGCCAGGATCAGGAGCTGCAGGATGGGCACGAGCATCGTGGACTGGCCGATGAGGGCGCCGCGGTCGAGCTGGGCGAGCATCTGCGGCAGGTCGTGGCGCACGACGCACTGGGCGCAGGGGGTGCGTTCCTTGATGCGGTCGGGCATCGCGGCGGTGACGGCGGCGAGGGGGCCGAGGTCACCGGCGTCGATGGCGTCGAGGCGGGGGGTCACATACCAGTAGCCGAGGACCTGGTCGGCGAACTTCGCCAGGAAGGTCTCCTCGGGCACCATCAGCGGGACCGTTCCCGAGGTGGACGGGTTCAGCGGGGGATACAGCGCCCTCGGCGTCGCGAACACGCCCGCCACCCTGACCGTGAGCGCGCCGTCCCTGTCGAGCGTGAGTGTTTCTCCGGCCTTGACCCCGAGGTCCTCGGGTACGGTCACCTCGATCGGATCCGTGCCCGGTCGTGCCCACTGACCTTGGACGAGTTTGGCCTGGGACTGCAGGTCGGAGCGGGTGCCGAACTGGACCCGCTCGCCGTCGCGCTGGTAGTCGGCGGAGAGGGCGGTGGAGACGACGTCGGTGTCGTAGCCCTGGTAGGTCTCGGCCGCCTGAGCCTTAACGGCGAGCCCTACGTCGTGGTAGGTGGTGCCTTTGATCCAGGTGGTGACCTGGGCGGCGGTGGTGCTCGGGCCGGCCTTGGTGACGGACCAGCGGACGCCTACGTCGATGACGGAGGTGGTGTAGATGGAGAGCGACACGAGGGTGACGGTGGCCAGGAGGATGGCGGCGAAGGCGGTTATGGGGAGGAGTGGTTCATGGAGGGCACGCTTGAGCACCCACGAAATCCGGCCCCGCATCCGGCGTCCCCCTTGCTGTTCTGTCCCGAGGACACAGTTTTGGGAGGTCAAACGGGTTCTGCAACCTTTGCCCCGATATCACTACATATTTGAGATCATCCCGCAATATCCACCCTGAGCTGCCCCTTTACCCCCACCACCCCCAACCCCCGCCTACCCATCCAACCCCCACCCCCGCCTGCCCACCCACCGCCCGCCCACCCTCCCGCCCCTGGTCCTGCTGTGGCTGGCGCCCTCTGGCAGTCTCCGTCCGCATGTGGCGGGGGGACACAACCCGCAGCGGTTTCCGCCTGTCGTCATTCCTGGAGTCAGCACGCCACCAGCATGAAGGCTACGTATCGTCGGACCGACGTTCCTTGCAGCCCTGAGCAGCGTGACTGTCAAGCTCGTCGGGGGACGTCCGTCGGTGAGGACGCATCTCGGCAATCCCGGACATAAGAAGACCCCCGCCCATGACATCCATGGACAGGGGTCACCATCATGTCTCGCCTAAGCGGGAACCTGCCCCGTACCCCCGCACTGCCGGCAGTTCACCCGCTTCTGGGTCGTCACCTCAGACCCCGAGGGAGTCACGGTCGTGACCGTCTCCATCCAGTAGCCCGCCCCGCCACACTGCCCGCAACTCTGGCTCTCGCCCTTACCCTCCAGGCTTGCGGGGGTTGGGGTGTCACCGGGAGAGAAGGTCGCGGCGATCTCATCCCGCTGTGCTGCTGTCAGGTTCGGCATCACCACCACCGAGCCGCGCGGAGTCGTGTACTGGACGAAGTGGTCGGCCTCCGCCGATTCAGACGACATGCTTCGACGATAGGCCGGACCCCCGACACCTGTCCGCCAGATGCCCGAAGCCCTCCCAGTCCTTTCGAGGAGATCTTGCCCGGACCAGCCATTACGCCTCACCCCCCTGTCGGCTCTCCCTATTGCCCGAAGCCGGGTTGGTCATGGCTGCGTTCTTGATCAGGCATCAACCTATCCCGACCTAGCGGAGGAACCATCGATCCGTCCTCTGTGACTTCGAGGTCAAACGCGCCGGCGTGGTGGGCTTCGTCGCCCAGGAGATCCGGAGCCGCTACCCCGGAGCGGAGATCTAGTTCGCGGTCTTCGGCGCGATGACCAAGGAGCGAGACCTAGCAGTGAACAGCTTCGATGATCTTGCGGGAGCGGGAATCATGCGCGCCGCTGGCTTCAAAGCCGTGTTCTTGGCGGCGACGATGAGCCCGCCAGGAATCGAGCCCCCGCTAGAGCTGCGCTGAAACGAGAGCGAGACGCGATGTCCACCCATCCCTTGCCCACACTCGCCACGGAGCTTGTCTCCATGGTCACAACCGTGATCGGCGAAGTACGGCCACGGCTCATCGAGGCTGCCCTGTCGGGCGACCATCGCAACCGGGTCAACAAGCGGCACGCCGACAACTTCCTCTCGGACTTCGACCTCCTGTTGCACGAGCGCTATCGAGACCTAATCACCGAGGTTCTCCCGTCCTTCGTCTACGCATCAGAAGAGGCAGACCCCCAGGTCGTGGGAAGCGATCCCGATCCGGACCTGTGTGTCCTGGTAGACCCGCTGGACACGAGCGAGATGGCGGTCCGAGCCCTCTACGGCTACGCCCACGTCATGGTCTACTCGCGCCGACTCGCCCGCCCCATCGCGGCCGTGGTCGGCGACTTCTTCCATCACCTTCCCCTCTACATGGCCGTACGTGACGATGACGGAAGCGACCGCGCGATTCTCATGACGGCGGACGGCGACCAGTACCCCATACAAGTCGGGGAAGAGACACCGCTCAACGAAGCTCTGGTGACGAACTTCCTCATGAAGCCTGACCGGTTCCGCTACCTGGCCCAGCAGACACCGCTGTTCGATGAGCTGGCGACACCCACCGAAGACGGC
Source organism: Nonomuraea sp. NPDC050556 (assembly GCF_044457355.1). Lineage (NCBI taxonomy): Bacteria > Bacillati > Actinomycetota > Actinomycetes > Streptosporangiales > Streptosporangiaceae > Nonomuraea > Nonomuraea sp. NPDC050556. Next base: position 2,736,211 of record NZ_JBITGU010000001.1, read on the forward strand.
GCGAAGGTCGGGCGAATAGGAGCGGACTTCGGATCCATCAGCCTTTGCCACGTCGCGACGGGATTCACCGACGCCACCATTGAAATCCTGAAGGGCTTCGCCGTGTGGGATCTCGCGCCGGGTCACTACATCCTCCAAGCCGCAGGCGGATCGGTCATCGACCTGGACGGCAACGCTCTGCCCCTGGACTACGGTTTCGGAACCCTGGCAGACATCCGTCACGCGATGGACAGGCGACAGACCTTCGTAGCAGCGTCAAGCAAGTCGCTCGCTGAAGCAATCGTCGAGAAGGTGCGTGAGGCGTAACGCGGACTCAGGGCCATGCCCGCCCATTCCAAATGGGTCCTGGATCGGCCTCGCTCTGATCTGCTCGAGATGGCTCGTCTCATTGCAGTGGAAGCCTTTGGGCCTAGCACGGGCGCGGCCGGACCTAGAGCTGCCGTCATAAGCGACCGGGCCGAGGTTGTACATCCCCCGACCACGAACGGACGGAGACTGCCAGAGGTGGCCAGCCCGAGCAGGACCAGGGGCGGGCGGGTGGGCGGGCGGAGGGCGGGAAGGCGGAGGGCGGGAAGGCGGAGGGCGCTGGTGGAAGGTGGGAAGGCGGAGGGCGGGGGTGTAAAGGTGGGGAGTGGGGGCTCGCAGGTGGTTGAGCCCCCACCGCCTACAACGTCATTGGCCGCCCGGGAGGGTTAGGCCGATGACCACCGGGTCGTGGTCGGAGGAGCGGAACGCGTCCGGCTGGTAAAGGCCCGGCGGGTTGAACTCCTGGTTGTAGTCCAGGATGCGGGCCTCGTCCGAGTTGATGTGCCAGATCGTCGTACTGGTCACCCGCTTCGCCAGCTGCTTACCCGCCAACGCATGATCCAGCTCCCCCGCCAGCCCATCGAACAGGTAGCTGTACCGGAACGGCGCCGGAATGAACCGCTTGGTGAGACTGGTAAGCCCCCCAGCCTCCAACGCGTGGATCGGGTCCTCCTCGCCATAAGCGTTGAGGTCACCCAATACCAACGGGTTAGGCAGATCAGCGATCAACCCGAGCACCGCCTGCGCCTGCTTCACCCGCAGCGGGTTCCAGCAGCTCTGCCCATCCCCCTGGTCGGCGTCCGGCCCACTCGCCGGACAGCTCCCCTTGGACTTGAAGTGGTTCACCACCATCGTGAACGGCTGCCCGCCCGACACCCTGCGGAACGTCTGGATCAGCGGCGGCCGGCTGAACACCGGGTCCTCGGAGGACAACGCCGCCCCCACCGGCGACACCCGCGCGGGCTTGTAGATCATCGCCACGTGGATGAGGTCGGTGCCGGGGAACGGGTGCTGCAGAGCGGCGTACGTCCCGGCCCCCACCTGCGCGTTGAGCGCGTCGACCAGCGCCTGCAGGGCGACCTGCCCGTTGTTCTCGACCTCCATGAGCCCGACCACGTCGGCGTCGATGCCCTTGAGCGCCGACACCAGCTTGTCGAGCTGCCTCTTCTGCTCCTCGGCCGTGTTGGCCCCGCGCGAGCCGAGCGTGGTGAACCAGTTGAGCGTGTTCAGGCTGGCCACCTTGACGTTGCCGATCACCGGGAAGGGCCTGGGCAGGCGCGGGTTGGTCGGCAGGAAGGTGATCGGCTTGGTCGGCTGCAGCCGGTACTGGCCGAAGCCGTAGCCGAGCACGCCGGTGATCCCGAAGGCCATGTCGCCGGAGCGCACCACGCGCGGGCTGGTGAACGGGATGGTCGCCGGGTTCTCCCTGCTGGATCCGTCGTCGAGGAGCAGCTTGCGCCGGACGTCCGCCTGGGCGTCGACGCCGTCGCGGTCGGTGGGCTGGAAGAGCCTGCCCTCGGAGGAGAGGGTGAGCTCGCCGAAGCGGCCGAGGTTGAAGTGCTCGCTGACGGTCAGCGGCTCGGCGAAGGTCACGAGCATGTTCTCGACCGGCTCGAACGTGGTCCCCTCAGGCCGGGGCAGCTGGTACGGCTGAGCCGTCACGGACCCGGTGCCGCACACCTCGACGGCGGTGACCGGCGACAGCTCGGTCCAGCCGTTGAACTCGGTCACCTTGCCGCTCACCACGACCTTGTCGCCGACGTTGACGTCCTTGAACGTGTCGCGGGCGAAGGCGAACAGCCCCTCGGAGGTCGCCGGGTCGGCGTCGGGCGTGGAGTCCTGGAGGAAGAAGCCGCTGAGCTGGTCGCTCTTCTGGAAGTCGCCGGTCACGACGCCCTCCACGCGCACGCTCTGCCCGGCGACCGGCGAGGCGTCGCCGCTCCCCTGCACCTGCGCGATCTCGTGCGTCGGGGTGCAGGAAGGAACGGTGGGTGTCGGCGTGGGCGTCGGCGTGGGCTCGACGCCTCCGCACGGAGCAGCGGCGGTCGCGGTGTTGCGCGGCGCGGGCGCGCCCGCCTCCACGTCCGCCGCGTTGTCGTCGGTGTCGACGCAACCGTGGTTCTTGCGCAGCCCCGCCGTCGTGTTGGACAGCGCGGGAGCCGCAGCGGCGCCCTCGAAGTAGTTGGCCGTGCCGAAGCCCACCAGGTCCGCGATCAGCGAAGCCTGCTCCGCCGTGCACGGGGTGCTCGACCCGTTGCAGGCCAGCCCGTCGGCGGAACGCACCAGAGCCATCTTGCCCGCCGTACCACTGACGTTGATCGTGCCGGTGGCGTCCGGGGTCGGCAGCGGGGCGCTGGGGGTGGTCCCGGCCGCGAGCTGGACCAGGTAGTACTGGCCCGGTGCGAGCGTGCCGGTCAGCGCCGCCTTGGCGTTGCCGAAGTTCCCCGTGCCCGTGGCGCTGGTGTACTGCACCGTCCAGCCGTCGATGGCGACCGGCGACGCACCACGGTTGAACAGTTCGACGTAGTCGTTGGTCAGCGGTGCGCCGGTGTTGCCGCCACCGCCGTAGACCTGGCTGATGACGACGGTCCCGGGCGCGGCGGCGGCCGGGGCGGTGAGCGAGAGGGTCGCCACGCCGACTGCGACGAGGGCGCCGAGAACTTGGGATAAGACACGCATGGAGCGCACTTTATGGGTTCTTTACCCCCGCAAAGGTGCATGGGAGGTGAAATCATCGAACCTTGACATCGTGGCGACCGGGAGCTGTCGGCACCTGACGTAGCGGGTATGACACAGACATGGACTGGGTCACGTGCGCGCACTCGGCTGCCTGCACAGGAATCGCGCGCCAGCCGTACGAGAACTGCCTTTTCCACCTCCCTCCCCCGCAACGCGACGAAGCCCTCGCCGCACTCGTGCCTGGACGCCTCCTGGACCTCCGCGGCACCATCCTCGACAGCGCCCTGCTCGCCCAGGTGCTGGAGGCGGTCGGCGGGAAGCCCGGCAGGACCAGGCTCGAACAGGCCAGGTTCACCGGCGAGGCGCGCTTCTCCGGGGTGCACTTCCTGGGTGACGTGTCGCTCGACGGCGCCAGGTTCGAGCGGCTCGCCTCGTTCTTCGACGCCTGCTTCGGCGGCAACGTGTCGCTGGCCGGTGCGCGGTTCGCCCGCGAGCTGTCCTTCCACGGGGCGCGGGTGCGCGGGCACGTCTCGCTCGACCGGGCGCTGATGGCGCGCGACGCGCTGTTCAGCCAGACGGCGTTCGGGCGGGGACTGTCGTGCGAGCGGGCGCGTTTCGACGGCTACGCCACCTTCGACGGCGCGTCGTTCGGCGACACGGCGACGTTCAGGGGCGCCAGGTTCGGCAAGACGCTGTCGTTCAGGAAGGTCACCGGAGCAGCGGTCTTCGACTCCGCCCACTTCGCGGCCGACGCCTACCTTTCGGCCACCGGGCGGCTGTGCGCGGTCTCCGCCCGCGCCGACGCCGCCCTCGACGTGACCGTGCACGGCTGTGCCCTGGACCTGCGGCGGGTGGAGGTGGCCGGGCAGTTGATGGTACGGATGACCGACTCGCACGCCGACCTGGAGTCCGCCCTGCTGCGCTGCCCCGCCTCGATCACCGGAAGGGGCGCGTCCTCCCTCACCTCGCTGCGCCAGGTGACCGCGCCCAGCCTGAGCCTTTACGGCCTCGACCTCACCACCTGCCGCTTCGCCGGCCTCGCCCACCCGGCGGGGCTGCGCCTCAAGGGCTGCACGTTCGCCTTCACCCCACGCGGCGTACGGCTGTCGCTGAGATGGCCGCCGCTGAGATGGTTCTCCCGCCGCCGAGCGCTGGCCGACGAACATGGCTGGCGCGGCTGGGCCCACGCCACCCCCGAGGAAAGCACAACCCCAGACGGCCTGGCCGCCCTCTACGCATCGCTCCGCGAGGGCCTCGATGACGACGGCACAGCAGCCGACTTCGCCTTCGCCGCCATGGAGATGCGCAGGCAGGCGACCCGCAGGTGGTGGCTGTCGCTGTACTGGCTGGCCTGCGGTTACGGCATGCGCATGTGGCGAGCGGCCGCCTGGACGGTGTTGCTGGTGGCCGTGACAGCGGGCGCGCTGCTCTGGACCTCCACCTCCCACGCCGCCCGCCGCACCACCACCCCCCGCCCACCCACCACCCCGACCCTGCCCCGCTAGAGGTACGGCGTGAGCCAGTCGCGTAGGTCTTTCAGGGGCTGCGGGTCCAGGGTGTAGAGGCGTTCCCTGCCCTGGCGGCGCTCCACCACCAGGCCCGCGTGCCTCAGCAGGCGCAGGTGTTCCGAGACGGACGGGCGGCTCAGGGAGAAGTGTTCTGCCAGCCGTCCCGCCGGCTGGTCGCCCTCGTCGAGCAGCAGTCTTAACAACTCTCGCCGAACCGGGTTGGCAAGAGCTGTGAAGACGTGGTCCGTCCGCATGTCAAACAGTATATGTCGGAAATATCCGACGTATTAATCTCAGGGTCATCCCCGATGCCTACCAGCGGATCGATTCGTAGACTGGAGGTCATGCACATCGACGACTACGTGACCACCCTGGACCGGGCGCTCAGCGGCCCGCCCGGACCTCGTCGCGACCTCGTCGGTGAAGCGCGCGACAGCCTGATCGACGCCGCCGAGGCCTACCAGGCCGAGGGCGTGCCGCCCACCGAGGCCGAGCGGCTGGCGGTCGAGGAGTTCGGCGAGGTCGCCGAGATCGCCCCCCACTACCAGGAGGAGCTCACCGCCTCAGCCGGCCGCCGCCTGGGCGCGCTGCTGTTCGTCACCGTGCCGCTCACGGCGCTCATGTGGTGGGTGATCTGGCGCATCTTCCCGATGGCGCCCACCGACTGGGCGACCAAGCCCGGCTGGTTCCTGCCCGCCGCCAGGGCGCTCGACATCCTGCAGATGATCAGCGGCGTCACCGGCGCGCTGGCGCTGGTGCTGCTGCGCAAGGGCAGGCGCCCGCGCCGCGTGACGCGGGCCCTGGCGTACTTCGTCGGCGTCATGCTCGTCCTCACGCTCATCCTGAGCACCGCCCTGATGTACGGCTCGCACGGCCCGACCGGGTTCGCCGCCTACCCCCCGGGCATCGCCGCCACCGTGGTCAGCTGGTCACTGGCGGCGCTGCAGCTCTACGGAGCCGCCCGCTGCATGAGCCTGACTAGGGCTCAACGCGCCTGACGGGCTCCAGCACGCTGCCGATCACGTCGCTGAACTCGCGCCAGGCCGACCGCTCCCCCTGGAGCTGCTTGGATCCCGTCGGCGTCAGCCGGTAGGTGCGCCGCTTGCGCCCGCCCACCGTCGCCCAGTCGCTGGTCAGTAAACCGGTGCGCTCCAGCCTGCGCAGCGCTGGATACACGGTGCCCGTGGGCACGCTCAACGCGCCCGCACTGCGTTGCTGCAGCGCTTCGATGATCGCGTAGCCGTGCAGAGGCTCGTGTTCCAGCACGGACAGGATCAGGCCGTCCATGTGGCCGCGGAGCGCGTCAGGGTTCACACCGAACATCCTAAGCTGCCGTTCGTGGTGTAGCCAGTCTACATGTAGACTATCTATATATAGAGAGCGGAACCAACGAAGGGTTCGAGCCATGGACGTCGTCGACCTGGCCCGGCTGCAGTTCGCGTTGACGGGAAACATCCACTTCCTGTTCGTCGCACTCACGCTGGGCCTGGCCCCCCTTGTGGCGATCATGCACACGCGGTTCGTGTTGTCGGGCAACCCCCTGCACGAGCGCATGACGCGTTTCTGGGGCCAGATCTACGTGATCAACTACGCGCTGGGCATCGTCACCGGTCTGGTGATGGAGTTCCAGTTCGGTCTGAGCTGGAGCGGCCTGTCCCACTACGCGGGCGACGTCTTCGGCGCACCTCTCGCCATGGAGACGCTGGTCGCGTTCTTCCTGGAGTCCACCTTCCTCGGGCTGTGGATCTTCGGCTGGCACCGGCTGCCCAAGGGCCTGCACCTGGCCTGCATCTGGGTCGTCACGATCACCGCCTACGCCAGCGCCTACTGGATCATGGTGGCCAACTCCTTCATGCAGAACCCGGTCGGCACGGTCGCCGGCGGGGGCCAGCTGCGGCTGACGGACTTCGGCGCGCTGATGACCAACAAGACGCTGATCTTCTCCTTCCCCCACGTCATCGGCGCAGGCCTGTTCACCGGCGCGTTTGTGGTCATCGGCGCCTCGGCCTACCAGCTGTTCCGCCGCACCGCCGAGGTGGAGTTCTTCACCAGGTCCATGAAGATGGGCGTGATCATGGCCGCGATCGGCATCTTCGTCACGGTCGGCTTCGGATACGCGCAGTTCGCCGGGATCCAGGAGGACAAGTTCACCGAGGGCGCCAACGTCGGAGCCGCGCTCGGCCTCGCGTTCATGCTCATGGTCGGCGACGTGATGATGCTGCTCGTGCTGTTCATCATGCTGCCGCTGATCGCGCTGCTGCCGCGCTGGCGCTGGACGCATCCGATCCTCATGCTGATGACGCCGCTGCCGTTCCTCGCGGTGATCACCGGCTGGATGGCCAGGGAGATCGGCCGCCAGCCCTGGATGATCTGGCAGAAACTGACCGTCGAGGACGCCATGTCCCCCGGCCTCACCTCGGGCATGGTGACCGCCTCGCTCTTCGGCTTCGTCGCGGTGCTCGGCCTGCTCGCCGTCGTCGACTACGTGCTCATCGCCCGCGTCGTCAGGCGCGGCCCAGCCGAGGTCGTCCTCGGTGCCACGTCCGCCGAGCGCCCCGCAGCGCTGAGCTTCTAGGAGACAGAGACATGGAGCTGATCTGGTTCGCCGTGTTCGCCGTGCTGCTGGCCGGCTACTTCGCGCTGGAGGGGTTCGACCTGGGCGTCGGGCTGCTGCTGCCGCTGATCGGCCGCAGCAGGGAGCGGCGCGACACGATGGTCGCGGCGATGGCGCCGTTCCTGCTGGCCAACGAGGTGTGGCTGGTGGCGGTGGCCGGGGTGCTCTTCGGCGTCTACCCGATGCTCGAGGGCCCGGTGCTGTTCGGCATGTATCCCCTGGTGGTGGCGATGCTGCTGTCGTGGGTGCTGCGTGACGCGGGGCTGTGGTTCCGCCGCAGGATCGACGGCGCCGCCTGGCGCGGGTTCTGGGACATGATGATCACCCTGGGCTCGCTCGGGCTGACGTTCGGCTGGGGCATGGCGCTGTACGCGATCGCGACCGGTTTCTCCGCCTCGCTGCTGCACCCGGTCGGGCTGCTGATCGGCGCCACGGTGACGCTCGCCTGCGCCTTCCACGGCTGGACGTTCCTCGGCTGGCGGCTCAAGGGCTTCGGCGGCTCGACCAGGCGCGGGCGCGACCTGGTGCTTTCCGCGCTGGTCGCCGCCGCCCCCGCGATCATCGTGCTGGTCGGGTCGGCGAGCTACCTGCTGGGTCACACGGCGCCCTCGGCGACCCTGAATGTGCTCAGTTTCATGGCGCTCCCATTCGCGCCGATCATCGCCGGCGCGCAAGTATGGGTCTGGCGCACCTTCCACCCAGGCAGGGGAGCTGACCTCACTCCTTCGTTCTTCTAGAGGGCACGTGCACAAAGATCTCCTGCGGCTCATGCGGGCCGAGCGTTCTGTTCGACGCCATCTGACCGTCACCCTGGTCGTGGCCGTGACCGCCGGGCTGCTGGTGCTGGTCCAGGCCGAGCTGCTGGCCGGGGCGTTGTCCGGCCGTTTCACGGCCGTGGCGCTCATCTGGCTGGCGCTCGTGGTGGGGCTGCGCGCCCTGCTCGGCTGGGCGCAGGGGGTCTTCGCCGGCCGTACGGCGAGCGGGGTGAAGTCGGCGCTGCGCCACCGCCTGCTCGGCAGGTTGCAGGACATGGGACCGTCCGCGCTGGCCGGCCGCCGGTCCGGCGAGCTGGTCACGCTGACCGGCCGCGGCCTGGACGGGCTCGACCCCTATCTGACCGGCTACCTGCCCGCGGTGGCCGTCGCCGGAGTGGTGCCGCTGGCCGTACTCGTCAGGCTGTTCACCGCCGACCTGACGAGCGCGGTCATCGTGCTCGTCACGCTGCCGCTGATCCCGATCTTCGGCGCGCTGGTCGGGATGCACACCAAGGCGGTGACCGAGCGGCAGTTCCACGCGCTGTCGCGCCTGGGCGGGCACTTCCTCGACGTGGTGCGCGGGCTGCCCACGCTGCGTGCGTTCGGCCGGGCCAGGCACCAGGCGACGGTGATCGCCCAGGTGGCCGACGCGCACCGGTCGGCCACGATGAAGGCGCTGCGGGTGGCGTTCCTGTCGTCGCTGGTCCTGGAGCTGTGCGCGTCGCTGTCGCTGGCGCTGGTCGCGGTGCCGATCGGGCTGCGGCTGCTCGGCGGGTCGCTCGACCTGACCACGGCGCTGCTGGTGCTGCTGCTGGCGCCCGAGGCCTACCTGCCGCTGCGCATGATGGGCACCCGCTTCCACGCCTCCATGGAGGGCGTCGCCGCAGCCGACGCGGCCTTCGCCGTACTCGACGACGAGCACGCGCAGCCCGCCGTCCAGGGCAAGCCGAGGGCGAGCGCGGAGGCGCCGCGCATCCGGCTGGAGGGCGTCACCGTGCGCTATCCCGGCCGCGACGATCCCGCGCTCGACGACGTCAGCCTCACCATCGAGCCCGGCGAGCTCGTCGCGCTGGTCGGCGAGAGCGGCGGCGGCAAGAGCACCCTGCTCCACCTGCTGCTCGGCTTCGTGCAGCCCGACCAGGGCCGGGTCCTCATCGACGACACCGACCTGCGCGACCTCGACCTCGACGCCTGGCGGGCCGAGCTGGCGTTCGTCCCGCAGCGCCCGCACCTGTTCGCCACCTCGGTGGCCGACAACATCCGCCTCGGCGCCCCCGATCTGGAGGACGTACGGCCGGCGGCCCGCGCGGCGCACGCCGACGAGTTCGTGCAGGAGCTGCCCGACGGCTACGACACCCAGGTGGGCGAGCGCGGCGCGAACCTCTCGGCGGGGCAGCGCCAGCGCGTGGCCCTGGCCAGGGCGTTCTGCCGCCCGGACGCCACCGCGCTGCTCCTCGACGAGCCCACCGCCCGCCTCGACGGGCGCAGCGAGGGAGCCGTGGTCGCGGCCACGGCCGAGCTCAGCATCGGCAGGACGGCGGTCATCGTGGCGCACCGCCCGGCGATGATCGACCTGGCCGACCGGGTGATCCGGATCGACAACGGCCGCGTGACCACCCCCGCCGCCAAGCCCGTCAAGCCCGCGAAGGAGGACGCACGATGAACCTCAGGCTCCTCTGGGCCGTCCTGGCGGGCGGGGCCGCCGAGCTCGCCGGGCTCGGGCTGACCGCCACCGCCGCCTGGCTGATCACCCGCGCCGCGGAACAACCGCCGCTGGCCGCGCTCAGCGTGGCGATCGTGGCGGTGCGCGCGTTCGCGACCAGCAAGGGCGTCTTCAGGTACGGCGAGCGCCTGACCGGGCACGACGTCGCGCTGCGCGCCCAGGCGGCGACCCGCGAGCAGCTCTACGGCTCGATGATCGCCCCCAGGGCGCCCAGGCACGGCGGCGCCGACCTGCTGAGCCGCATGGTCGACGACACCGACGCGGTCCAGGACCTCCTGGTCCGCTGCCTGCTTCCCGCGGCAGCGGCGCTCATCACCGGCGTCGCCGCCGTGGTCATCGCGCTGACCGTCTACCCGTTCGCCGCGCTCGTGCTGCTGGCCGGGCTCGTCGTCGCCGGAGTGCTGCTGCCCGCCGTCACGGCGGCGGCCGCCCGGCGCTGGTCGGCGCGGCTCGCCCCGGCCAGGGCCGTACTCGCCGAGCGGGTGGCCGACCTCGTGCACGGCTCGGCCGACCTGGCCGCCTACGGCGCCGGGGAGCGGGCCAGGTCGGCCGCGCTCGACGCGGACGCCGCGCTGGCCGGCCTCGAACGCCGCCAGGCCCGCGTGCACGCGCTCGCCCTCGGCGGCGGCACCCTGGTCCAGGGGCTGACGGTGGCGGCGATCGTGTGGCTGGCCCAGTCGGCCGGCGTCGGCTCGGTCGGCACGGCGGTCCTGGCGCTGATGTCGCTGGTCTGCTTCGAGCCGGTGCTGCCGCTGGCGGCGGCGGGTGAGCGTTATGCCGGGATCACCTCGGCGCTGCGCCGCCTGCGCGAGGTCCGCGCGATCCCCGCCGCGGTCACCGAGCCGGAGACTCCCGCTGCCGCGCCGTCCGGGCCGCTGACGGTCGAGGTGACCGACCTGGTCGTACGGCACGCCGGAGCCGAGCGCGCCGCCGTGGACGGGGTGTCGCTGACGCTCACGCCGGGCAAGCGGGTGGCCGTGGTCGGGCCGAGCGGCGCTGGCAAGAGCACGCTGATCGCCGCGCTGATGCGGCTCGTCGAACCGGCGTCCGGCCGGATCACCGTCAACGGCACCGACCTCACGCGCCTGCCCTCGGACGACGTCCGGGCGATGATGACCGGCCTCACCCAGGACCCGTACATCTTCCAGACCACCCTGCGCGACAACCTCCGCCTCGCGGGCCCCGCGTCGGACGACGAGGACCTGGCGCGTGCCGTACGGCAGGCCAGGCTGGAGACCTGGGTGGAGCGCACCGGCTGGGACACCGAGCTCGGCGAAGACGCCAGGACCATGTCCGGTGGCCAGCTGCAGCGGCTGGCGCTGGCCAGGGCGCTGCTGTTCGACCCGCCCGTGCTGCTGCTCGACGAGCCCGCCGAGGCGCTGGACGAGGAGAACGCGGACTCGCTCATGGCCGATCTGCTGGACGTGACGCACGACCGCACGACGCTGCTGGTGACGCACCGGCTGCGCGGGCTGGAGGAGGTCGACGAGATCGTGGTGATGGAGCAGGGGCGCGTGATCCAGCGCGGTCCCCACGCCGAGCTGGTCGATCAGCCCGGCTACTACCGCGACCTGTGGGAGTCGGAGCAGCTCGTCGCCCGCCCGCACTAGAAGGGGTTGGCCAAGCAATCTGGTTTGTGTTACAAACTAGTTGTGGATGAAGACGAGATGGCCCTGTCGCCCGCCGAGACCTTGCGTCTCATCGAGCGCCAGGAGGCGGAAACCGTCAGGGCGTTCAAGGGCGACCCGCTGCTCCTCTACGCGCCGTGGGGCGTGGCCTGGCTGATCGGCTTCGGCGCGCTCTTCCTCGCCTACGGCCTCGACGGCGTCCCCTACGCGCCGATCTCGCAGGACGCGGCGGCGACCGTCCTCATGGGCATCCAGCTCTTCTCCGGCACGGCCGCCGCCTTCGGGATCTTCCGCGCCCAGGGCAACTCCCGCGGCCAGCTCGCCAGCAAGAGCAGGATGTACCTCACCACGTGGATCGCCGGGATGGTCCTCATGACCACGATCGGCCTCCGCTTCGGCCCCATGCTGCCCTCCACGGAGAGCGGCCTGTTCTGGGCGGCTTCGTCCCTGCTGGTCGTCGGCGTGCTCTACATGGCCGGCGGCGCGATCTGGATGGAAAGCACGATGTTCCGCTTCGGTCTCTGGGCCGTCGCCGTGACGGCGGTCGGCGTCGTGCTCGGGCCGGGGTGGCACGCGTTGCTCACCGCGGTCCTGCTCGGCGCGGGGCAGATCGTCCTGGGCGTCTGGCTGAAGGTCAGGGGATGACCCTCGACCCCGTGATCCACGCCCAGGCCAGGCTCAGGGTGGTGGCGACACTCAACACGCTGCCGGACGGCGACCAGTTCGCCTTCCCCCGGCTCAAGGATCTGCTGGACATGACGGCGGGCAACCTGTCCGTGCACCTGACGAAGCTGGAAGAGGCCGGCTACGTCGAGATCGTCAAAACCCATCGCGGCCGCACCCCGGCCACCTACGTGGCGCTGACCAAACGCGGCCGCGCCGCCTTCGACGACTACACCAAGGCGATCCGCGCCCTGCTCGACAATGCTGGAGGAAACCCGTGACCGTGTTAGCCAGGACCATCGACGTCACCAGGCGCTACGGGGAGGTGACCGCGCTCGACGGGGTGTCCGTCGAGATCCGCCAGGGCGAGCTGGTCGGCCTCCTCGGGCCCAACGGCGCGGGGAAGTCCACCCTGATCAACCTCTTCGTCGGCCTGCGCAGGCCCACCTCGGGGACGGTCGAGCTGTTCGGCGGCTCCCCCTCCGACCCCGTCGTACGGCGGAGCATCGGCGTGACGCCCCAGGAGACCGGCCTGCCGGAGTCGCTGAAGGTCGGCGAGATCGTCGACTTCGTCTCCGCGCACTTCCCCGACCGCGCCTCCAAGGACGAGCTGCTGGAGCGCTTCGGGATCACGGACCTGGTCAAGCGCCAGGTCGGCGGCCTGTCGGGCGGGCAGAAGCGCCGGGTCGCCGTGGCGCTGGCGTTCGCCGGCAACCCGAAGATGGTCTTCCTGGACGAGCCCACGACCGGGCTCGACGTCGAGGCCAGGCGGGCGCTCTGGGACGGCATCAACGCCTTCCACGCCGGGGGCGGCACCGTGCTGCTGACCAGCCACTACCTGGAGGAGATCGAGGCGCTCGCGCAGCGCGTCGTGGTCGTCGGCCATGGACGGGTGCTGGCCGACGACACCGTGCGCGCGATCCGCGACATGGTCGGCGTGCGGCGCGTCTCGCTCGTGGCCTCGTCGCTGCCCTCACTGCCCGCCGTACTCAGCAGCCGTTTCGAGGACGGCCGGTACGAGCTGGTCACGGGCGACTCCGACCAACTGGTCGTGGAGCTGGTACGCAGTGGCGTGCCGTTCTCCGGGCTGGAGATCAGGCCGACCTCGCTGGAAGAGGCGTTTCTTGCTCTTACGTCCAAGGAAGGCACGCATGTCTAACCTGACGCTCGCCCACGCGCGCTACCAGTTCATCGAGCAGGTCAGGGTGCCGATCGGGCTGGTGGCCAGCGCGTTCTTCCCCTCGGCCTCGATGCTGGCCTTCGTGGTGCCGTTCGCGGCGGACGACCCGGTCGGCGCGACGGCGGCCACGGGGTCGATGATGCTGATCGGCGCGATGTCCTCGGCGCTGATCGGGCTGGCCGTGTCCGTGGCGCAGGACAGGGAGCAGCCCTGGAACCCCTACCTGCGGACGCTGCCGTCAGGACCGGCGCCGCGCTTCGCCGGGCGCATCCTGACGACGATGGCGATCATGCTGCTGGCGGCGCTGCCGGTCCTGGTGATCGCGGCGCTGTTCACCGAGGCGACGATCTCGCTGCCGAGGCTGCTGTTCGGGCTGGCCGTACTGCTCGTAGGGGCCGTGCCGTTCATGCTGATCGGCCTGTTCCTCGGCTTCGTGCTCGCCTCGAAGGCGGCGGTGGCGGTGTCGCAGGTGCTGTTCTTCCCGTTCGCGATCGTCGGCGGGCTGATGCTGCCGCCGCAGATGATGCCGGGGTTCGTGCAGACGATCTCGCCGTACTTCCCCAGCCGCGGCGCGGCCGAACTGATCTGGGCCGCCACCACGGGCCTGTCGCCCCAGCCGGTCGCCCTGATCATGCTCGCGGTCTGGACGGTCGGCGCGGCCATCGCGGCCGCTTGGGCTTACAAGCGGGACGAGGGACGCCGCTTTTCCTGATTTCTTGGGAAATTTCGTGGGAAATGAGGGGGGTGTGCCGCCGAGTCCGCAGCGATCTCGACGGCACACCCGTTATTGAGGGGGATCCTATGCGCCGGTCTTCTCCTTGAGGGTCACCTGCACCTCGGCAGTCTTACCGTCGCGCATATATGTGATCTTGACCACTTCGCCGGGCTTGAAACCTCGGACGGCGCCGACGACCGTGTCGCCGCCTTCGACCGCCTTGTCGCCGATCTTCGTGATGAGGTCGCCGGTCTTGAGTCCCGCCGCCTGCGCCGGGCTTCCGTCGGTGACCTGCCTGATGAGCGCGCCTGGCACGTCGCCCGTGGCGTCGGTGACGCTGACGCCGAGGAAGGCGTGGCTCACCTTGCCGCTCTTGATGAGCTGCTCCGACACCTGCTTGGCGGTGTTGATCGGGATGGCGAAGCCGACCCCGATGTTGCCGCTGCTGCCGCCGTTGGTGGCGATCGCGGTGTTGATGCCGATCACCTCGCCCGCGGCGTTGACCAGCGCGCCGCCGGAGTTGCCCGGGTTGATGGCCGCGTCGGTCTGGATGGCGCCGCCGATCGTGGTGGCTCCGCCGCCCTGCTGTTGCTGCTGCCGGCTCTGACCGCCGCCGGGCCAGCCCGGCGGGATCTGCTGCTGCTGTTCCTGCTCGCCGCCGACCGTCAGCGTACGGTCCAGGGCGCTGATGATGCCCGCGGTGACCGACCCGTCGAGACCCAGCGGCGAACCGATGGCCAGGACGGCGTCGCCCACCTGAAGCTGGTCGCTGTCGCCGAGGTTGGCCTTGGTCAGGCCCGAGACGCCCTCCGCCTTGATGACGGCGAGGTCCGTGGCCGGGTCGGTGCCGACGACGGTCGCCTTGGCCGACTTGCCGTCGCTGAACTTGACGGTCATGCCGCCGGAACCCTGGCCCGCGCCGACGACGACGTGGTTGTTGGTGAGGATGAGCCCGTCCTCCGACAGCACGACCCCGGAACCCTCGCCGGTGCTGCCCTGGATCATCACCACGGACGGGCTGACGTTCTTGGCCACGTCCGCGACCGTGTACTGGTTGGCCGCCTGCTTGAACGTCGGGCTCGGCGCCGAGACGGACGTGGTCGGCTGGGACACCGAGGTGGCGATGACGGCCCCCGCCACGCCGCCGCCCACGGCCATCGCCGCCAGCGCGAGACCGGCCACCGCCTTCTGCACCCCGGTGAAGCCCTGCTTGGGCGGTGCCGGCTGCGGCGGGACCGGCGTGATCAGGGTGTCGTCCGGGCGCTTGAACCCCCCGGCCGAGGGCGGCGTCGCACCGAACTGGCTCCAGCCGCCGCCGGAGGTCCCCTGCTCGTGAGGCTCGTTCGCGTTCATCTTCTTCTCCCTCAAGTCTGCTGACTCAAGGGTGCCTCGGGGCGTGTAAGTGCAGGTTAAGACCGTGATCAGATCCGCGTGAGAGCCCTGACACGCGCCTTATCACCCCTGGTCACAGACCGACCACCCACGGGAAAGTTCTCGAAACTCATCTTCGTCTGTGACGGGTGAGGCGGGCTATGAGGAAGACCAGACCGTTGACGAGGGCGGCAGCCGCCCCGAGGGCGCCTACGGTGACGGCGAGCTCAGCCGGTCCGATGTTCATCCAGGGTCCCTCTCGCCGGAAGATGCAGACGTGAGAGGAGGACGCGCCAATGACCTCTGGGGTTGGCGTGGTGGGGGTGGCCGGAAGTGGACAGCCCTAGGTGGTTGTGGGCCAGTACTCGTCTCTCAGGAGGCGTTTGTACAGCTTTCCTGTGGGGTGTCTGGGGAGTTCGTCGCGGAAGTCCACTGACTTCGGGCACTTGTAGTGGGCCAGGTGCGTGCGGCAGTACTCGATCAGCTCTGCCTCCAGTTCGGGTCCTGCCTCCTCTGGGGTCGAAGGTTGGACCACCGCCTTGACCTGTTCGCCCATCTCCTCGTCCGGGACGCCGAACACGGCTACGTCGGCCACCTTCGGATGGACCGAGAGGACGTTCTCGGCCTCCTGGGGGTAGATGTTCACCCCGCCGGAGATGATCATGTAGGAGCGGCGGTCGGTCAGGTAGAGGAAGCCGTCCTCGTCCACGTAGCCGATGTCGCCCAGCGTGGTCCACCCCCGGCCCTGCGGATCCTGCGCGGAGCGGGTCTTCGTCGGGTCGCCGTGGTACTCGAAGCTGGGGCCGTCGGCGAAGTAGATCGTGCCGTGCGCACCGGCGGGCAGGTCGTTTCCGTCCTCGTCGCAGATGTGTACGGTCCCCAGCAGGGAGCGCCCCACCGTCCCCTTGTGCGCCAGCCAGTCCTGCGGCCCCGCGTACAGGAACCCGTTGCCCTCGGTCCCCGCGTAGTACTCGTGGACGATCGGCCCCCACCACTCGATCATCTGCTCCTTGACCGGGATCGGGCACGGAGCGGCGGCGTGGATCGCGCACTGCAGGCTGGAGACGTCGTAGGACTCGCGGTCGGCCAGCTTGAGCATCTTGATGAACATCGTCGGCACGAGCTGCGAGTGCGTGACCTGATATTTCTGGACAAGTTCTAGGTAGCGCGCCGGCTCGAACTTCTCCATCACCACGATCGTCGCGCCCAGCCGCTGGAAGGTCATGCAGTAACGCAGCGGCGCCGCGTGATACAGCGGCGCGGGCGACAGGTACACACTGTCCGGCGAGGGCGCGAACAGGAACGACACCAGGTTGAACAGCGCCCCCGGCTCGGTCATCCCGGCCTTGGACAGGCGCGGCTTGACGCCCTTGGGCCGCCCTGTGGTGCCCGAGGAGTAGAGCATGTCGGCGCCCTGGCACTCGTCCTCGATCGGCGTGGCGGGCTGACCCGCCACCGCCTCCTCGTACGAGGCGAACCCGTCGGCCGTGCCGTTCAGCATGAGCCTGAGCTCCACCCGGGGCGTGGCGGCCGTGATCGACCCGGCCACCTCCGCCAGCGGCGCGGAGGAGATGAAGACGCGCGCCTCGCAGTTGTCCACGATGTAGGCCAGCTCGTCGGTCTGCAGCCGCGGGCTGATCGCCGTGTAGTAGAGCCCGGAGCGGTGCGCAGCCCACGCGATCGCCAGGAACAGCGGGTGGTTCTCGAGCATGAAGGCGATGTGGTCGCCGGGCACGAGCCCGGACGCGCGGAAGAGGTGCGCGAGCCTGTTGGACTCCTCGTCCAGCTCGCGGTAGGTGACGACCTGCCCGGAGCCCGCCATGATCACAGCGGGCTTGTCGGGGGTGACGGCTGCGATGGCTCCCGGATACATGAACCGAACACTATTCGGTCAGCGGTTCGCCGGAAAGGGTCTGATGATGTACGCCGTGCCGGTGCTGCTGCGCTGCCAGGCCTTCTCGAAGGCGGCGCGCGGGTAGACGGCGCGGACCGTGCGCACCGCTGGGTCGTTGGCGATCACGTCGCCGTCCGCGGTGAAGCCGGTGACCACCATGAGGTGGCCCTCGCTGCCGTAGCCCAGTTCGCGTTTGGCGAAGGCGAGCGAGGTCACCACCGGGACGCCGCGCACGATGAACCGCTCGACCTCGGCCAGCGAGCGCAGCCTGGTGACGTAGGCGTCCAGGCCGAACCGCCCCGCGTAGGCGGTGTTGAACGCCCAGTTGCCCGCTCCGCCGTACGCCTTGTCGAAGGTGTGCTCGGCGGCGTGGTCGACGGCCGGGTCGGGGTCGCCGGGCGGGTACCCGGCGAGTTCGCCCGCTCCCGGCCCCTTGCCCCAGTAGGCGAGGACCATGGCGGTCGAGGTGGGACTGCACCAGGTGCGCCCGCCGTGGTCGGCATGGGCGAGCTGCGACTTCCGCGGCACTTGCAGCTCCTTGCCCCAGGCCGCTCCCCCCTTGGCGGCCGGGGTCCGCCCGGGGGCCGAGGCGACCGCGCCGAGCGTGCGCACCCGAGGTCGTACGGCGGAGCCGGGCGGGCGCGCCAGCCGTACCCGCAGCCGGTAGGACGTGAACGGCCGCGCGGCCTTGAGCACGTCCACGGCGACGCGCCCCGACGCGTCCTTCTGCCCCTTGACCGTGGTGCGCGGCCCGTCGTAGGACCAGCGGGCCATCGTGTACCAGCCGGAGCCGGGGATGCGCGCCTCCACCTTGATCCAGGTGCCGGGCGGCGTGTCAGCGGTCCAGGACGGGATCAGCTCGGTGGCGGCGAACCCGACCGTGCGCTGCGACGTCCACTGCGCGATCTCCCAATCACCTTTTTTCGTGAATTCCGTGGGCGAATCGATCTTTTCTCGGTGATATGCCGCCTGCGAAATGACCAGCGCGAAAGAGATCAGGAAGTGCATACCTGAATACAAACACGGCGAAGCCGTGACCTGCGGGAAGGTCACGGCTTCGCCTGGCTGAGGATCACGCGTGGTGGTACACGTCCTGCCAGCCTGAGTGGTAGCCCTTGGGCGAGTAGTAGTTGCCCCTGCTCACGTCGACGTAGATGTGAGCGGCGTTCCAGCCGTCGAAGCTGTAGTCAGCCGGGTGCTTGGAGCAGTTCTTGAAGCTCTTGAAGTAGCTGGAACCGTCGAAGTTGACGACCTTGAACGTCTCCCACGCGCAGACGAACTTGCGGTGGCCCCACCACTTGTAGTTGGTGAGCGTGCTGTCGACGGTGTAGAAGTACTTGTACTTCCAGACGAAGACCTTCTTCTTGTACGTCTTCCAGATCCACTTGCAGTGCTTGTCGCCCTGCTTGTCGAACCAGCAGAACTTGACGTGCTTCTTGTACGTCTTCCAGTACCAGAACTTGTAGGCCTGCTTGTCGACGGTCACGTGACCCTCTGAGCTGGCCTTGTGGTCGCTGGAGTAGTAGGGACCCCAGTCCGCGTCGTAGTAGTGCGAGGCGGATGTGGCTGTCGTGGTGGCCGTTGCTGTTGTCGCGTTGGCCGCCGCGGGCGCGCCGACTGCCAGTGCTGTGGCAGCTGCGACGCCGATCAGGATTCGTGAGACGAATCGCATTCGGGCTCCTCGGGAAGAGGGTTTCTGTCACCCTCTTGGTACGCCCCGAGGATTGCCGAATACTTTCAATCCACTATATGTGGATATTGATCGATAAGACCATTTTCCTGATCAGCTGGCGGGGATCACGGCGCCTTCATACTTCTTCTGGATGAAGTCCTTGACTTTCTGGTCCTGAAGGAGCTGGCCGAGCTTGACGATGTTCGGGTCCTTCTCGTGCCCCGCCTGCACCACCAGGCCGTTGGCGTACGGGTTGCCCTCGGTCTTCTCCAGCACCAGCGCCTGGGTGGCGGGCTTGAGCCCGGCCTCGATGGCGTAGTTGCCGTTGATCACCGCGGCGTCGACGTCCTCGAGCGACCTCGGGATCTGCGCCGCCTCGATGGGCTTGAAGGTGAGCTTCTTCGGGTTGGCGGTGACGTCGCGCTCGGTCGCCGCGGTGCCCACGCCGTCCTTCAGCGTGATGATGCCGTTGTCGGCGAGCAGCTTGAGCGCGCGGCCCAGGTTGGTGGCGTCGTTGGGGACGGCCACGGTGGCCTCGGCGGGCAGCGCGGCCACGTCGGTGAGCTTCTTGGAGTAGAGGCCCAGCGGCTCCAGGTGCACCGGGGTCACGAAGCTGAGCTTGGTGCCCTTGGAGGCGTTGAAGTCGTCGAGGTACGGCTTGTGCTGGAAGAAGTTGGCGCCGAGCTGGCCCTCGCTGAGCTGCACGTTCGGCTGCACGTAGTCGGTGAACTCGACGATCTCCAGGTTCAGCCCGGCCTGCTTGGCCAGGTTGTTCTTGACGAACTGAAGGATCTCCGCGTGCGGCACCGGGCTCGCGCCCACCTTCAGCACGGCATCCTGGGTCGCCGCGGCGGGCGTAGCGGACTGCGACGTACCGCATGCGGTCAGCAACAACGCGAGAGCGGCAACACCCGCAAGTGCACGAATTTTCATGATTTTTCCTTTATTTGTGTGACAGACGCCGGGCGACGAGGTCGCCCAAACTCTGGATGAGCTGCACGATGACGATGAGCAGCACGACGGTGATGATCATGGTGGTGGTCTCGAAGCGCTGGTAGCCGTACCTGATGGCCAGGTCGCCCAGCCCGCCGGCGCCGAGCGTGCCCGCCATGGCGGTGTAGCCGATCAGCGCGATGACCGTGACGGTCAGCCCGGACACCAGTCCGGGCAGGGCTTCGGGCAGCAGGACCTTGCGCACGATGGTCGTACGGCCGGCGCCCATGGCCTCGGCCGCCTGGACGACGTCCGCGCCCACCCCGCGCAGCGCCACCTCGACCAGCCTGGCGAAGAACGGCACGGCGCCCACGGTGAGCGGCACGACGACGGCGGCCAGCCCGATGGTGGTGCCGACGACGAACCGGGTGAACGGGATGATCGCGATCATCAGGATGAGGAACGGCAGCGACCTGCCGACGTTGACGATCGCCCCGAGCACGGCCTTGAGCACGGGCAGCGGCAGCAGCCCGCCCCGGTCGAAGACGACGAGCGCCACCCCGAGCGGGAGCCCGAACAGGACGGTGAGCACGGTCGACCAGCCCACCATCGCCGCCGTCTCCCCGGTGGCCGTCCAGATGTCCGCCCACGTCATGCCGCCACCTCCACGAGCAGCCCGCGCCCGGCCAGGTAGTCGAGCGCGCCGGAGCGCTCGGCCCCGGTGAGCCCCACCCGCAGGCGGCCGACGGACCCGGCCGAGAGGTTCTCGATGGCCCCGCCGAGGATGTTGACGTCGACGTCGAACTTGCGCACGACCTCGGAGATGACCGGCTCGTCCGCCCGGCCGGTGAAGGTGATCGTGACGTCGCCGGGCGCGGGGTCGGGCAGCGGGAAGATCTCCCTGGTCAGCCGCGATCCCGGGGTCCTGATGAGGTCGGCGATGGTGCCCGACTCCAGGACCCGCCCGGCGGCCATGATGGCCACCGAGTCGCAGACGCTCTTGACGACGTTCATCTCGTGGGTGATCAGCAGGATCGTCAGCCCGAGCTCCCCGTTGAGGCGGCGCAGCAGTCCCAGGATCGACTCCGTCGTCCCCGGGTCGAGCGCCGAGGTGGCCTCGTCGGACAGCAGCACGTCGGGGTTGCCCGCCAGCGCCCTGGCGATGCCCACCCGCTGCTTCTGCCCGCCGGACAGCTGTCCTGGACGGTCACCGCCGCGCCCGCCGAGGCCGACCAGGTCGAGCAGTTCGGCGGTGCGCCGCTCCCGCTCGGCCCTGGGCACGCCCATGACTTCGAGGGGGAAGGCGACGTTGCCCGCGACGGTGCGCGAGGAGAGCAGGGCGAAGTGCTGGTGGATCATGCCGATGCGGGTGCGCGCCCGGTTGAGCTCGCGCCCGCCCAGCGCGGTGAGGTCCTGGCCGGCGACGGTGACCGTACCGGAGTCCGGACGTTCGAGCAGGTTGACGCAGCGCAGCAGGGTGCTCTTGCCCGCGCCGCTCTGGCCGAGCACACCGAAGATCTCGCCTGGGCGCACGTGCAGGTCGACCCCGTCGAGCGCGACGGTTCGACCGTACGACTTACGCAGGCCGGAAGCCTGGATCACAACTTTTCCCCACAACTACGGAGCAACGGACGTCGATCGGATGTCGGGGGAAGGGCTAGCGCGTGCCGGGGTGGAAGGGCAGATGGCTGAGCCTGCGCAGCACGAAGCTGGGAGAGATCATGGGAACCTTCAGGGGGAACGAAAGGGACGGTGGGTCAGTGGGCCCGACAGGCCATCCGCATTCGTCCCATGGCCATACGGCGGCACATGAGGTCGCCGGCGGCGCTCATGGCTTTGACGTATGACTCGTTCACGTCAGGACTAACAGCCGCTTTACTCAGCCCTATTCCGGGAATCCCCTGTGACGACGCTCACAGCTGCGGGCTACTGCTGTGGGTGACCGTATCCCTGCTCACGGTACGGATCGCGCAGAAGCGGCCCTTGGTCTCTCCGTACGGCTGCAGCCGATACCCGGTCCGGATCCAGCTCTCGGCGTCGCAGCTGGTCCTCGGGAGCTGGCGCGGAGTCTTCGGCACCGTGGTACCCACAGCGGTAGAAATCGCAGGCTAGGAGCCCTGGCCTGCGACCGTAGGAAGGCTCGCCAGGAGGGCTCGGGGGGCGCCGGTCGGAAATGGTGGGAGCGCATGACGCGCCGCAGTCCTTCGACGCCTGGAGACGAACCCCACGCCGCGACTCGGCTGTCTCGTCGAGTTCCTCTTGTCCCAAGTCGGAGAAAGTGCTCAGCCGGAAGTGGTCTTGAGCGCCTGGGCGGCAGCGACGTCGCCACAGCCTGTCAGGCCGAGCCCATCCTTGATCTCGGCGCCCAGAAGGTCGAGCACCGTACGGACCCCCTGTTCACCGTCCGCGGCCAGACCCCAGATCACGGGGCGTCCGACGAGCACACCCGACGCTCCCAACGCCAGCGCCTTGAGGACGTCGGCTCCTGACCGGACGCCACCATCGAGCAAGATCTCGCAGCGGTCCCCGACGCTCTGCGCCACACCCGGCAGTGCGTCGAGGCTGGCTATGGCGCCATCGAACTGACGTCCTCCGTGGTTGGAGACCACGATGCCATCGATGCCGGCATCTGCGGCGCGGCGGGCGTCTTCAGGGTCCAGTACACCCTTGACCACCAGCGGGAGTCCGCTGGCGGCCCGAAGGGTCTCGAGGTACGACCAGTCCACCGCGGCGGAGAGTTCCATGGCCGTATGCGTCGCCAGCGCGGAGCCGCCTGAGGCACCCCGATGAGCCTCGGTCTCGGACTCCGCCGTCAGGTGCACGGGCCGCACATGCGGGGGCAGGCGAAACTGATTGCGCATGTCACGTAGCCTGCGGGCCATCCATGGCACGTCAAGCGTGAGCATCAACGCCCGGCACCCCGCGTCCTCCGCCCGGCGGATCAGGCCGAGGGTGGCGGCGCGGTCCCGAAGGCAGTAGAGCTGAAACCAGACGTGTCCCCCCAGGGCGGTGACGTCCTCCACCGGGACGCTGCTCAAGGTGCTGACGGTGAACGGGACACCGGTGTCCCGCGCCGCCCGCGCCGTCGCCAGCTCGCCGTCAGGATGCACGAGCCGGTGGTAGGCGACGGGAGCCACAGCCACCGGCATCGTCGCGCGATGGCCCAGCAGCGTCGCGGAGGTGGAGCACGCCGACACGTCTCGGAGCACACGCGGCACCAGGAACACCCGGTCGAAGGCGGCTCGATTCGCATGGAGGGTCTGCTCGCGGCCACTGCCGCCGTCGATGAAATCCCGGATGTCCCCGGGGAGGACCTTGGCGGCGATCTCCTCGAACTCGGCGAGGCAGACGGGACGCTCATGCACCCTGCCGGGACCTCGCCACCTCGACGGCCTCGTAGAGGGCCTTGATGTTGGCGCCTCCGAAGGTGCGGGCTCCCTGCCGCTCGATGACCTCGAAGAAGAGGGTCTCGCGCGGATGGGTGGACGCCGTGAAGATCTGGAAGAGCTGTCCGCCATGATCCTCGTCAGCGAGCAGTCCCGTCGCGCGCAACTCGTCCACCGTGTGATCCCGGACCTGAATCCGTGATTCGAGCAGGTCGTAGTAGCTGTCCGGCGCGGCGAGGAACCGTACGCCCCGCTCGGACAGGGTCCTCACAGCGTGTACGGCGTCCGCGGACGAGAACGCGACATGCTGCACTCCGGCACCGGCGTGACGTTCGAGGAACATGTCGATCTGGCCGGAGTCCGCCATGGGGTCCGGCTCGATCAGGGTCAGCGTGACGTCGCCGGAGGCGCTCTGCACCACCTTGGACTCCATAGCCTGGGTACCGACCTCGATACGTTCCTTGAAAGTCTCGCTGAAGCCGAGGGTGGCGACGTAGAAGTCGGTGATGATGTCGAGGTCGCCCGTGGCCAGGCACACGGCGAAGTGGTCGATGTCGAGCAGCTCCGCCGCGTCCGCACGCGACTCGGCTGCGAATGGAGCATCGGAGAAGCCGACCGGCAGGCCGGGGCCGTCGCCGGGCTCCCGCTGGACGAGGGTGTGGAGCACGTCGCCGAAGCCGCCGATCACGGCGGAGCATGCCGGCCCAGGGCCGGGGTGACGGGACGGGGACCGTACAGGCCGGGCGCCGGCGCCCACGGCGTGGGTGAAGACGGCGTCAACGTCCGGGGTCCGCAGGGCGATGTCGGCGACTCCGTCGCCGTGCGTTTCCACGTAAGCCGAAGCCGGATGCCGGCCGGACGTGGCCTGGGTGAGGACGAGAGTGATCCGGCCTTGCCGGAGCGCGACGCTGCGATGGTCGGCGGCGTTCGCCGTGCCCACGATGGCGAAGCCGTATTCATCGGTCCAGGGGAGAGTGGCGACCTGCAAATCCGCCACATACATTTCGACGTAATCAACACCGAGAGGTGGAAGCGATACCATATTCCGACGCTACGACTGGGCCAGGGAGGTTCGCACCGTGTCCACTGGACATTCTCACCGGCAAATCCCAGGAGATTTCCAGCCCATTCGCGAGGCCTTTCCAGTCGGCAGCCGTGAATGGCCATCCTGACGCACTCATGTGATAAAGTGATATTCACGACGGCGCCGCGCACATATTCTGGTTAATCATCCCCGACGCCTACTCGGCATGAGCGTCCAACCGCGCGGTCGAGCAGTTGCACACTCATCATGGCGGAGCGCGGGCGGCCGGTCTCGGCCTGGGCCACCAGCCGGACCGTCGCCCCGAACTCACTTCATACCCGCACCGCTTCACGCGGCTCGCGGCCGGCTGCGGCCGTTGCCACCTCCGCGATGCCCACGGAGAAGAGGTCGCCCAGGTCACCGCGGGTCTGTACGTTGAGCTTCCGATAGATCCTGGTGAGATGCTGCTCGACCGTGCTCCGCGTGATGTAGAGCGCCTCGGCGATCTCACGGTTCGTCTGCCCCCGGGCGGCGAGAACGGCGACTCGCCGTTCTGCGCCGCTCAACGGTGCGGCCTCAGCATGATCGTGCTGCGTGGCAAGCCTCTTCATCAACGGCTTCGCGTTGCATTCGCGGGCCAACTCCTGCGCTCGGATCCAGTAGGCCCGGACCTCTTCCTCGCCGCCCTTCAGCTGGTGGGTACCGGCGAGGTCGGAGAGAGCAAGGGCCAGCTGGTAGCGATCCTGGGCGGCCTCGAGCGCGTCCACGGACTGCATCAGTAATCGCTGGCGCTGTCCGGGCTTGCTCACCTGAGCGAGCAGGCGGAGGGCGATCCCGTAGGTTCGCAGGTCACCGGGGGAGGTGTGGGTGATCTGGGCCGTGAGTAGATCGGCCGCTCTGCGGCACCAGCCCAGTTGCAGGCACGCCCGCGCCGCTCCGAGGCGCCAAGGGAACATGTGGGACTGGCCGCATCCCCACCGCTGGACCGCCTGCCCGCATGCCTGGAAGCCGGCGAAAGCGGCGCGAGGCTGGTCCGTGACCAGGTGGTACTGCGCCCTCGCAAGTTCGTAGCCGATCCCGAAGGCGGTCTCCGCCGTCTCGCGGGGCATCGGCACTCCCACGGTCGCCTTGGCGTCATCGAGGTGGCCCATCGCGGTCTGGGCATGGAGCAGCGTGCTGAGTGGTGCGCCGATCGCGACGCCCCAGCCACTGGGCCGCACGATGGTCAGCGCCTCCTGCGCATGCGCCTCGGCCCCCGCCAGGTCGCCCTTACGCCACGCCGTCTCC
The DNA here is from genome assembly GCF_044457355.1 of Nonomuraea sp. NPDC050556. Classification (NCBI taxonomy): domain Bacteria; kingdom Bacillati; phylum Actinomycetota; class Actinomycetes; order Streptosporangiales; family Streptosporangiaceae; genus Nonomuraea; species Nonomuraea sp. NPDC050556. The sequence continues at coordinate 2,761,549 of NZ_JBITGU010000001.1, forward strand.
GCGCGGATGGCGGCGATGATCGCCTTCCAGGTAGGCGCTTCCGTCACCCTGGGCTCCTTGAGGAGCGTCTCGCACGAGTCCGCGGCATCCAGCACTCCCCCTAACAGCAGAGCCATCAAGGAGGAGACGATCCCGTCCATCTCTTCATCCATCGGCTCCGCTCGATGCAGAATGCGTCGCGCGTCCTCGACTGTCTGGCCCATCGAGCGGCGAGCGGATCGGGGCAACCTGTCGAGAAGTGCCGGGTGGACATGGCACATCCCGATCAAGGATCCGTCGGCGACGGTCGACCTCAGCCGATCGATCAGCTCCCCCGCGTCCGCGAACCGGCCGTACCAAAGGAGCTGGCGGAACAGCTCCAGTCCGTGAGATCCACGCAACGCGCCCGAGCGCGCGGCGTCGAGCAGATCGGGCAGGTGACGTACCGCCACGGCCGGGTCGACGCGCCACTCCGCAGCAGCGAGCATCACCTTCACGTCCAGCCTGCCAGGTCTCCCCCAGCCGGACGCCAGAGCGAGCCGCAGATACCTCATGACAGCGACGAAATCACCCTCGCGGAACGCCTGCCTTCCCGCTTCGACGAGGACATCGAAGGCCCACTCCTCACCCGACCAGTCCGCCTCCAGCAAGTGCGCGGCCACGGCCGACGACGGGCCGCCCCGCCGATGAAGGATCTCAGCGGCCCGCCGGTGGATCTCCATCCTGCCGTACGAGGTCATGCGCCCGAGTACGGCCAGGCGGCCCGCCCCATGGCGGAAGCGCCCCCCGGCCAGGAGCCCAGCGCGATCCAGCACGCCCATCGATCGCGTTGCCGCAGGAGGGGCCAGGCCCACGAGTTCGCCCACAGCGTCCGGCGTAGCGTGCTCGCCGAGGACGGCCACCGCCTCTGCGACGCCGACAGCCTCCGGCTCGCAGCCATGAACGCAGGCTGCCACCGCGCTCATGAAGGAGTCACCGGCCACGAGTCGGCCCGCGCCGGCCTCATGATCCTCGATCAGCGCCTGGACCAGCAGCGGGCTGCCGCCGCTGAAGCGGTAGAGGTCGTCAGCGATCTGGTCGGCCCTCTCCGCCCCGAGGTGCTCGGCGGCGAACTGCCTGACCGCCAGAGGGGACAGGAGCGGCAGCTCAACCAGCTGGACGTCGGGCAGGCGCGGCAAGGTCTCGGCGCCATGAGGGAGGCGGGCCGGCGGCCGGTCCGGGCAGATCGTGACGGCGATCATCATCCTGGTGTTCCTCAGCAGGGGCGCCATGGCGAGGATGGCCAGCAAGGACGGCTCATCACCGAGATCCACGTCGTCGATCGTCAGGAGGATCGGGTTCGCCTCGGCCATCTGGAACAGGGAGACACAGACCTCCTCGACCGCGTCGCCCGCGCTGTGAGCGGTCAGCCGCTCCGCTGCCCCCCGACCCAGGATCTGGTCGGCGAGCCCCCAATCCAGCGGCTGCTCCGCCAGCGTGCAGCTGGCCCTGACCAGCCGGACCCCCGCCGCGATGGCCCGCGTGCCCAGTTCGTGGAGGATGGCGGTCTTGCCGCCGACCACGGGCCCCGTAATGACGGCCATTCCACCGCGCCCGGCCGCGGTGGAATGGAGCAATCTCATCAGACTCTTCAGTTCACGATCTCGCCCGAACAGCACTCTTGCTCGTCCCCCAAGCGGTTCCCCGATGTGGATTGTCGTGTGCCTGATCTGGTCCCGTCTGCTTGTTCTACATACGGCCGCCCGTCCCGTTTGCTGATGATCATCCGGCGGCCAGGTCGGTCGCCCGCCCCTCAAGGCGATCCGCGAACGCTGCCCAGATCTGGGCATGATCCCTGGCACATCTAGCGAAAACGGTGTCCCAATGCGGCGGGACTCCGCGCAAAAGCCTTTCCCATTCCTGCCCGTCGATGGAATGCAAGGCTAACATTCGCAACAGGATTCGCCCGGTTTCGGTCAGACGCAGAGCGGGGTCGGCCTTGAGCCGTTCCAGCATCGCCTGGCGATCTCGGCCCCCGGCGTGGCCGAAGTCCTGATCTGCCCGGCGCAGTGACTCCGGCCTGGTCCGTAACCTCCTGCTCCCGTCCGGGATCGGGCTTTCACCGTGCTCCAGCCGGCCTCTCACATCCCGGACCGTCTCCGGGGAGATACCGACCTGTCTGGCCACCTGGCGGAGCGAAAGGTCCGGATGGCTGCGGATGAGCTCGGCGGCGAGCCTTCTTCCCTCCGAACTGTCGACCGGACGGATGCGCCCATCCCGCCCGATCCTGGCGTCATCTCCGCTGTGTCCTCTGCGCCTGCGCAGGTCGGCCACCGTACCGGGAGATATGCCGGTCGCCGAGGCCACCCGGCGATCAGACCATTGCGGATGTGTCCCGATGATCCGGATGGCCGCCCGCTTGCGGTCGGCCAGTGAAAGCGGCAGCCCATGCCGCACGTTCGCCTCGACGGCCAAGACGAAAGCGTCTGATTCTGTGCCGTCGACAAGCCTTGCAGCGATTTTCGTTTCGCCCCTGACCCGTGCCACCTTCAATCGGTGCAGGCCATCGATCACCCGCATCGTTGGTCGGTGAACGAGAATGGGCGGAAGCTCCCCTTGTGCCGACAAAAGGGTCTCGACGTGCTCTGGATCCTCGCCTGAGGTTCGCGGTGAGTATACAGAAGACAGCCGCGACAGCTCTATTTCGACGACAGGGAGAGCGACTATGTCAACTCCCGTCGTGTCCACCTAGCCTCCGATTCGATTAGTGTCGTATCGGAGCCGACGGCGTTCGGAAATCAGCCCAGCCGCGCGCGTCTCGCGCATCTTCGACGAATCCCCGTCGCGCCTGCGGCGTCTGGTCACGGACAAGCACGGATTCCCCAGTGAGAGATGCACGGACCCATCGGCCATGTACTCTGGCGGGAGAATGTCCCGCATCCCCATTTCTTCGGCAACTCTGCACGGCATGGAATTGAACACTGCCGCCGCGAATCCGTAGCCACGCACCTTATCGAATTGCAGAACGCTTCCCGTTAGCATTCCGATCACTCCGACTTTCGGTTAGGTCTTCTTCAGGAATGTTAAAGGAGCTGCACACCTCGAACCACCCCCTATCCCGGACATGCACCCCCCTAGTCTCAGATAAGACCGATCCAAAGGACCGGTACCTCCGTCGCACAACTGGGGATTATCCTGGTGATTACTCGGACTGAATCGGGGCGGTTACCATCCGTGTTAATCCGGGGTATTGGCAGACGCCGCCGTCGCGAGCCCGGCGGGGCCTCGGTGGCCGCCCGGTTTCGGGCATGATGCCGGTTGCCAGGTGAGGGTGATCCCGGTCCGGATGGCGGGTGGTCCGCGCCGGGCATGCTGTCGCGGCGGCCATGCTGAGCTGCCCAAGGAGTCCGGCAGGCCGACGGCGAGGTTCCGCCGGATGGGGCGAAGGCTCGCCCCCACGCAGAGGGGGTGTGCCTTCGCCCCATGCGGGCCGCCTGTCCTTTGACAATGGACAGGCGTGAATCCAGAAAGGCACTCGGCCACCTCCTGCCTGCCGAGTAATGAAATGGATTGACACATCAATGGCGCCGGTGGCCACCTGATTCGCTCGGCGATCCAGCATGTGTAAATGGCGCAGTGCCCAGGCTCCGCCGATGGACATCGCCCAGTGCACGGGCATAAGAAGTAGCCGTGACCCTGGAGAAGACGCTCATCGTCGGCACTGGTCTGATCGGCACCTCGGCCGCGCTCGCCCTTCGCGAGAAGGGGGTGGAGGTCTACCTCTCCGACGTCGACGCGCATGCCGTACGGCTGGCGCGATCGCTCGGCGCGGGCCAGGAATGGACCGGTCAGAGCGTGGACCTGGCGTTGATCGCCGTGCCCCCGCCCGATGTGGGGCAGCGGCTGGCCGATCTGCAGAAGCGGGGGGCCGCGCGGGCGTACACCGATGTGACCAGCGTCAAGGTCGATCCGATCGCCGACGCGGAGCGGCTCGGCTGCGACCTGACCTCCTATGTCCCCGGACACCCGCTTGCCGGCCGGGAACGGTCCGGCCCGGCCGCCGCCCGCGCCGATCTGTTCCTGGGGCGTCCCTGGGCGCTCTGCCCTCGCCCTGAGACGGATGCGGATGCCGTGCTGCTGGCCAGGGAGCTGGTTTCGATGTGTGGGGCGGAGGCCGTGACCGTGAGCGCGGGCGAGCACGACGCGGCGGTGGCGCTGGTGTCGCACGCTCCGCACGTGGCCGCGTCCGCGGTGGCGGCGCGCCTGGAGGACGGCGACGCCGTCGCTCTGGGGCTGGTGGGGCAGGGGCTGCGAGATGTGACGCGTATCGCCGCGGGGAATCCCGAGCTGTGGCAGATGATTCTCTCCCGGAACGCCCTGCCGGTGGCCGGGGTGCTGGAGCGGATCGCGGCCGATCTCGCTGCGGCGGCCTCGGCGCTGCGGTCCGGCGATCTCGATGACGTGACGGATCTGCTGCGGCGAGGCGTGGTCGGCCACGGCCGGATCCCCGACAAGCACGGCGGCCCGGCGCGTGACTACACGGTGATCCAGGTGGTCCTGCAGGACCGGCCTGGAGAGCTGGCAAGGCTCTTCAACGCAGCGGGGCTTGCCGATGTCAACATCGAGGACATCCGCTTGGAGCACTCGGCCGGCCTGCCGGTCGGTGTGGTTGAGGTCTCCGTGCGGCCGGAAGACACCGGCAGGCTCGCCAAGGCGCTCCGCTTCCACGGCTGGCACGTCCCGCCGGTTCCCGGTGCTCACTCGGAGATCGACCAGACGCTGGATACCGTGTCAGACTGAACGGCCCCCGATCGAGACGGCGACACGATGCGCGTTCTGGTGGTGGAGGACCACGTCGACCTGGCTGATTCGGTGGTACGGGTGCTGCGTCGCGAGGGCATGGCCGTCGATGTCAGTCATGATGGCGATGACGCCCAGGAGCGCATCTCCGTGATCGACTACGACGTTGTGATCCTCGATCGGGATATTCCCGGCCGCCACGGCGACGAGCTCTGCGCTGAGATCGCGGCAGACGATCGTAGGACCCGGGTGCTGATGCTCACCGCGTCGGGAACGACCGCTGACCGGGTGGCGGGCCTGAGCCTGGGCGCCGACGACTATCTGCCGAAGCCGTTCGCCTTCGCCGAGCTGGTGGCGCGCATCCGCGCTCTGGGCAGGCGTGCGCACCCTCCTGCGCCGCCGATCCTGGTCCACGGAGATCTGCGGCTCGATCCGGCGCAGCGGGTGGCGGTCAGGGGCGGCATGCGGCTGCCGTTGACCACCAAGGAACTGGCGGTCCTGGAGCATCTGCTGACCGCGCGCGGCCGGGTGGTGTCGGCTGAGGAGCTGCTCGAACGGGTTTGGGATGAGCAGGCCGACCCCTTCACCACGACCGTGAAGGCGACGATCAACCGGCTGCGGTCGAAGCTCGGCCAGCCGCCGCTGATCGAAACCGTCTCACGCGAGGGATATCGCATCTGAGTTCCGCGGTCACAGAGCGGTCACACGTTCTCTGACCTTCGTGTCACCTCCGGCTCCGTAGAACTGGTGTATGTCACCAAACTCAAGGAGCAGTGTGCGGAGAAGACGATGGCCACCGGCCACCCATGCCGTGGTCGTCCAGGCCGGTGCGGGTTCGCACGAATCCGCCGCACCCGGCGATGCCGTCAGGGGCGACGGCAACGAACCACGCACTCTCCCGCCTCGGGCCCGAGACCGGATGTACGCCGCGCTCACGCGGGTGCTCGCCGTACTCCTGCTGCCCGCGGCGTTCGTCCGCCGGCCCGGCCGCGCCCGCGAACTGGCCTGCCGCTGGGCCTTGGGGATGCGGTTCCCGGCCGAGGATCTCACCGGGCTCACCGACGGGGCCAAGGCGGCGTTCACCGCGGCGCGGGCCGAGGCGCTGTGGCAGCACGGTCAGCTCATCGGTCTCACTTCGGGATACCGCGCTCCCTCGGTCCAGCAACGGATGTTCGACGAGGAGGTCCGCCGCACCGGGTCCGTGGCCTCGGCACGAAGGTTCGTGGCGCTGCCGGCGGAATCCAACCACGTCAAAGGCACAGCCCTGGACGTACGCCCCCACGAAGGCGCGCGCTGGCTTGAGCTGCGCGGCGCCCGCTACGACCTCTACCGCATCTACGACAACGAGTGGTGGCACTTCGAACACCGCCCGGAGAGCGGTGGCACGCCACCCCGACGGCTACCCCACCCCGGCGCCCGCTGACTCCCCTACCGTGATCGGTGGCGCGGGCTGACATGACTGAGGCCGCCGCACGGCTGGCCGGCCGTGTCGCGCGCACCCCGGCACCTTCCGAGGCGGCCCGTCGCCAGGGCACCGTACTCCACCCTCTGGGGTCAGTACGGCTAGGGCAGCTCGATCCTGCCGCTCAGCTGGTGCCAGTGACGCCCCGCCTGCAAATGGGTGACCACCGCCCTCTCCAGCGCCGAGCGCTGAGGAAGCTCCTCCAGCGGCTGGCCGTTGTAGCGGAAGACGAACTCCAAGATCGCATCGTCCCCGTCCTCCGGTTCGGCGTCGATGAGCGTCCAGTCGCGTCGGAGTTGCAGGATATGGGAGTCCTCGGCGAGATACTCGGCCAGCTGCGGATCGAGCAGCCACGATGTGCCCGTCGCCGTCCGGGCACCGTGCTCGGGAAAATGCCGATCGAAGAACGGCCGGGCACGGCGTAGCGAGTCGTAGTAGATCTCAGGTATCAACGGTCCCCCCACCTCGGGGATGTGCATGCCGAGGACGGGCGAGCCGCCCCTCGCGACGGCCAGGGAGAACTGGAGACGGCCGAGCCGGTAGACCAAGCCGCGCAGGAGGAAGGTGAGCCACCACGGCATGTTCGTGCCACCCTCGCCATGCTTGCGGCGATGGATCGCGACCGATTCCCCGAGCTGCGTCAGGGTCTCCCACGTGGTCGCTTCCGGGATGTCCCGGGTCGCGTGGAAGCTGCGCACCGCCGGAATCGTCGCGAGGAAGACGTACGCGTGGAAGAAGCGTGCGGCGTCCCCGGCCTCGCTCGGCAGGGTAGGCCCACCTCGTACCTTCACCTTGAAGTCGCCCATCCGATGGACGATCTCGTGGTGGGCGCGCTCGAGCAGCCACCACAGGGCAGGGTCGCGATCGGGGTCGGGGGTGGCCGCCACGATCTCCTCGACGTCGAGAGCCGGCACCTCCAGCCGCCGCAGAAGATCACGCGCCTCATCGCCCCGCGGCAGCCGTACCGGCTCCGGAGGCGGTCCGAGCTCATCGATCCGGGAGAGCCACGCCGCGGTGTTCTCCCCCAGCCGCAGCTCCCTGCGTACGCTCTCGGAATCCATCGTCACTCCGTTCCGTTCGGCCTGGCGTCCCCGGCCGTGTCGAGCAGAAGTTCCGCGGCCACGCTCGCCCCGTCGGCGCGGATCTTTCCGGCCACGTCGATCGCCCGCGCGCGAGTCTCTGGAGACAGAGCCGTGGTGAGTGCGGCTGACAGGGTCTCCACGGTCGGAACCCGCCCCTCGTGTGCCACACCGATGCCCAGGTCGGCCACCCGACCGGCGTAGTACGGCTGGTCGGTCATCTGCGGCACCACGACCTGGGGGGCGCCTGCCCGGGTGGCCGCGGTCGTTATGCCCGCGCTGCCGGCGTGGACGACGGCGGCCACCCGGCCGAACAACACCTGGTGGTTCACTTCGCCGACGGTGAGGCAGTCGCTCCGGTCGTCGGGCGGGGCCAGGTCGGCCCAACCGCGGGAGACGATCACCCGGCGGCCATGGGCCCGGATCGCCTCGACGGCCGCCCTCGCGGCGTCAGCGGGTGCGGGGCCGCTGCCGAACTCCACGTGCACCGGCGGTGGCCCGGCCTCCAGGAACGCCTCCACCTCGGCCGGAAGGGGCCGTTCGTCGGGCATGATCCACGCACCGGTCTGCACGACGTCGAGGTCCGTACGCTGCAGCGGGGCCAGGACCGGGTCCGCGGCCAGCAAGGGGTGATCGGTATAGCCGTAGGTGAAGATGTTCTCCACCGGTGGCAGGCCGATCGAGGCGCGCTGGCTGTTGAGCGCGTCGCCGAACCGCTTGTGGGCACCCTGGTTGTTCCGGTCCCACAGCATCCGGTTGTCGGTCACGTCCTGCGCGGGCCGCTCACCGAGGGGCGGCGGCGGCGGGTAGTACGGCGACGGCACGTAGATGGGGCAGTAGAAGACGTAGACGTAAGGGATGCCCAGTTTCTCGGCCACCGACCGGACGCCGACCGCCGCCGACAGCCCGCCGCTCACCACCATCGCATCACACCCCTCGGCGGCCGGCGGGACCTGCTCGAGCTGCGTGGCGATCGCCTCGGCATCCAGCCGCGGCATGTCCTTGAGCGAGGGCGGTTTCTTCCCGTGCATCATCGCGCGCATCGAGGTGCCGACCGGCACCATCGGCACCTCGACCTCGGCCAGTCGCTCCGCGCAGTCCGGCGGTGCGCACATCCGTATCTCCGCGCCGAGTGCCCGCAGCCGGACCGCCAGCGCCAGCAGCGGTTCGACGTCTCCGCGTGATCCGGACGTCGACAACAACACACGCATGTCGTATCCCTGTTCCGTGATGCCGATCCGGGCAGTCACCGGTCGCGTTCCGAGATCTGACGTCCGGTGAATCGATCGAAAGGCGAGAGCCCTACGCGGGATGGTGTGTCAGCCATTTCATTCCGTCGGGTGAGGTCACCAGCCCGCCGGGGAAAAGCGGCTGCTCGGGTTCCGCGTCTTCACCGAGTACCGCCCGCATCTGCTCCTGCCCGCCCTCCTGCATCACCTGTTTGACCACCTGTGACTTGAACAGCGGGACCATGCTGGACTCGTCGCCGTCGGCCATCTCATCGACGGCCGCGGCGAACTCGGCGCTGCGCTCGGCGATCCGCCCTGGGGTCACCAGCACCGACTCACCGGAGGACAAGCCGCCCACCAGGTCCACGAACGACTCCAGCTCCGTGTACTCGTTGTTCTTGGTGACCTTCTTGGCGTGCCAGAAATACGATTCCTCGTTCACATTCATCTCGTAGAACGCCAGAAGGAACTCGTAATACACGCCGTACTCGCGGCGGTACCGTGCCTCGAACTCGGTCAGGGCGGCCTTCTCGTCCACGTCACCGGCCAGGATGCTGTTGATCGACCGGGCCGCCAGCAGGCCGCTGTAGGTGGCCAGATGCACTCCGGAGGAGAACACCGGATCCACGAAGCACGCGGCATCGCCCACCAGAATCATCCCGGGCCGCCAAAACTGCGTCTGGTGGTAGGAGTAGTCCTTGCGGACCCGCAGCTCTCCGTACTTGCCGGTCGTCACCCGGCGCGCCTGCGACAGGTACTCCGAGATCAGCGGGCACTCGGCGATCAATGTGGCCAGCGCCTTCTCTCGATCTCCCTGGATCTTGTCCGCCATCTCCCGGCGGACCACCGCGCCTACGCTGGTCAGCGTGTCGCTCAACGGGATGTACCAGAACCAGCCGCTGTCGAAGGCCACGCTCAGGATGTTGCCTGAATACGGAGCCGCCAGCCGCTTGCCGCCCTCGAAGTAGCCGAACAGCGCCAGGCTGCGGAAGAACTCCGAGTAATTCCGGGTGCCGCCGACGCTGGAGTACAGCCGGCTCTTGTTGCCCGACGCATCGATCACGAAGCGTGCGGACACCGCATGCTCGCCACCGTCAGGATCGACGTAACGCAGGCCGGTCACCCGATCGCCGTCTTCGATCACCTCGGTGACAGAACACCCCTCACGCACCACCACGCCTTTGGTTTTGGCGTTGTTGAGCAGGATCTCGTCGAACCGCGCCCGCTCCACCTGGTAGGCGAAAGTCGTCGGACCCGTGATCCGCGGGGAGACGGAGAACGAGAAGGTCCACGGCTCCGGCCGCGTCCCCCACCGGAACGTGCCTCCCCGCTTGACGGGAAACCCTTCCTTGGCGAGCTCGTCCGTCACGCCGAGCATCCGGCACACCCCGTGCACCGTCGAGGGCAACAACGACTCGCCGATCTGGTACCGCGGAAAGACCTCCTTCTCCAACAGCAGCACCCGATGACCCTGCATGCTCACCAGCGACGCCACGGTCGAGCCGCCCGGGCCGCCCCCGGCGACCACCACATCGAACTCTTCCACCGGCTTCTCCTTTCTGCTGCGGCTCCTTCGAAGCCACACGGTGCCGCGCGTATCGCCTGTCGCCCGCTACCAGGTGACCGGCAACTGGTCCGGACAGTCGATGAACGCGTTACGGAACTTCACTTCCTCGGCGGATACCGCCAGGCGCAGCCCGGGGAGCCTGCGCCACAGGCTCTGGTAGGCCATTCGCAGCAGCGTCCGTGCTATCGCCGCGCCTATGCAGTAATGAATGCCGTGCCCGAACCCGACGTGCGAGCCGCCATCACGGCTCACGTCGAGGACATTCGCATTCGGCGTCAGCGCCTCATCGCGGTTCGCCATCAGAATGGAGCACAGGACGTAATCCCCCGCTTTGATCCGATGGCCGTCGATGACCACGTCCCTGACGGCCAGCCGTGGATTCGGCTGCTGCACGGGCGACAGAAAACGCATCAGTTCACCGACCACGCGATCGGCCTCCTCGCGTCCGGCGAGGAGCAACTGTCTCTGGTCGGGATGATCCAGCAGCGCGAGAACTCCGAAGCCGATCATCCCCGCGACCGTTTCGACACCACCCAGGATCAGCGCCGTGAGTACGCCCTTCAGCTCCTCGTCCGTGACATCCTCTCCGTGTTCTCGCACCAGCATGCCGATGAACCCCTCATCGGGGTCCTTCCGCTGCCGGACGATGAGGCCGTTCAGATACCGGTTGAACGCCGCGCTGTCGGCCGCACGGGCCCTGAACCCGCGGCTGAGATCAACGTTCTGCCTGACGCGCCGGATGAACTCGATCCGATCGTCACGCGGGATGCCGAGCAGCTCACACAGCACTCCCCCGCCGAGCGGATCGGCGAACAGCGCCTGGATGTCCGCTGGCGGCCCCTCGGCCACCATCTCGTCGATGCGGTCTTCGATGAGTTCTTGCATGGCGGGCTCCAGCCGGCGGATCCGGCGGGCCGTGAACTCCGATGTCAGCATCCCGCGCAGCCGCGTGTGCTCAGGCGGGTCATATACCGACAGCTGGCCGACGAGATTCGGCGGCACGGGCTCTTCGCCGATCGATTGCGCCGAACTCCACCGAGGGCGCGTCGTGAAGTTCTCGTGGTCGCCGAGTATCCTGCGCACGACGTCGTATCCCATGGCCTGCCAGACATAGTCCACACGCAGCTGAGTAGCCGCATCCCCGCCTATACGCACCAGCGGGCCGTACGCCCTGAGCGCGAACATGTCCTCATGCGGATCGCAATGCGTTCTCATCATGTAATTCGCCGTCGGCTGCACAATCGGCGCGCCCTCATCGATACCGTCATCCATACGCGAGTCGAAACTCCATTCGCTGCCGACCCGGACGCTCAGATGATCTGATCCTTGCCGCCGTCAGACGATATTTCCAGCGTCTCATAATGGACGAATCGCGCTTTCGATTACCAGGCAACCATCAGACTGGTTAATCCATAGGCAGGGGTAGTCAACCGGAACATGGGTTCCTGGTCGGGATCAGCAAGCCTCAATGTGGGAAAACGTTGCCACAGGGCGGTATAGACCGTTCGCAGTTCGATGCGGGCCAGAGCGGCTCCCAGGCAATGATGGATGCCGTGCCCGAACGCGACGTGGGGGACGGTCTCGCGCCAGACATCGAGGCGGTCCGCATCCGGCAGCAGGGTGGGGTCACGGTTGGCCATGGGGAGAGAGCAGGAGACGGTCTCGCCCTTCCTGATCACCCGGTCCCCGATGGTGACGTCCTCCATGGCGACTCGGGGTGTCGGGGCATAGGGGACCGTCAGGTACCGGATCAGCTCGTCAACCGCCCGATCCACCGAATGATGGTCGCCCCTCAACGCGGCGATCTGCTCAGGGTGCCTGAGCAGCGCCAGCACGCCCAGTCCGATCATGCCGGAGATGTTGTCGTCGCCGGCCAGCATCACCTGAACGCAGAAGCCCCTCAGCTCCTCGTCCGTGGCCGTGTCACCATATTCGGCCAGGACGGCTCCGAGCAGCCCCTCGCCGGGATCCTTCCGCTCCCTGGCGATCATGGCCAGCAGGTAGCGGGAGAACGCCGCGCCGGCGGCCGCCCGCTTCTTCTGGCTTCGCGAGGCGTCGAGATGCCCGTGACACAACCGCGTGAACATGGTGCGGTCATCTCGTGGCACCCCGATCAGCTCGCACAGCACGGCCGCAGGCACCTCGTCGGCGACGAGTTCGACCAGATCCGCAGGCGGACCCGCCCGTTCCAAGGCATCGAGACGTTCGGTCACGATCTGTTCGATATACGGCTCCAGCCGCCGCATCCGGCGCAGCGTGAATCCCGGAGTCAGCTTCTGCCGGAGCCGCGTGTGCTCGGGCGGGTCGTAGTCCATCAGGTTCCCGACCAGCTCACGCGGCCGGAAGGTGCCCCTTCCGCCGATCTCGTCCCGTTGGTTCCAGCGGCGCCGGGTGCTGAACCGCTGGTGATCGCCGAGCACCTGCCGCACGACGGTGTACCCCGTGGCCAGCCAGGTGGCCTCCACGTCCGCTCCTGATCCGATGGTGATCCTCGTCAGCGTTCCGGCGGCGCGCAGTTCGTCCGCCGGATCCAAGTCCCGCCGACGGATATGGACAGGCCGCGAGTCGTCACCACTCAACGGGAAGCTCCTCTACGGCGAAGGGGGCCGGCTTCCCCGGCTTGAACCGCAGGTCCTCTTCAGGGACCGCCAGCCGGAGCGACGGAAACCGGCGGACCACCGCCGGCAACGCCACTCGCATCTGGAGCCTGGCCAGCGGCGCCCCGATGCAGTAGTGGACGCCATGCCCGAACGCGATGTGATCGAGGTTCTCCCGCGTGATGTCGAACCGGTCCCCCCGCGCACGATTGCCCGCGAGAATCGAGCAGGTCAGGACGTCACCGGCGTGGATGTCACGTCCGGCCAGGCGCGTATCGACGAGCGCGGTCCGGGGAGAGGGGGTCTCGACGATCGACGCGTAGCGGAACACTTCCTCGGTCGCGCTGTCCACGAGTTCCGGCCGCTCGTGGAGCAACGCCATCTGGGCGGGATGGGCCACGAGGAGAAGCACCGCGATCGCCAGTTGCGAGGCCATCTGCTCGACCGCCCCGATCATGATCCCCTCGACGAGCCCTGCCAGCTCCTCGTCGGCGACCTCGTCTCCGTGCTCGCGCACGATGCCACCGATCACTCCTGGGCCGGGATCGCGGCGTTCGCGGGCTGCGAGCTTTCTGGCGTAGTCGACGATGCCCAGACCCGACAGGTTCCGCTGCCTGGGGACCCGGCTCTCCCGGCTCTCCCGGAACATTCTCGACAACTCAGCCCGATCGTCACGAGGGACGCCAAGGAAGTCGCAGGCGATCAGCGCCGGGATGGGCCATGCGGCGTTCCGGACGAAGTCGACCGGTGACCCCATGCTCTCCAGATCGTCCAAGCAGTCTTCGACGATCTCTTCGACGCCAGGTCGCAGACCCTCAATCCGCCGGGCGGTGTTCGCCCTGGTCACCGTCCTGCGCAACCGGGTGTGATCAGGCGGATCGTACGACTGCAGGATTCCCGGCAACCAAGCTCGATCCGCCTCGTCATCGACCGGTCGCATCGAGCTGAACCGGTTGGCGTCGGCGAGAATCTCAATGGCTTCGTCATATCCGGTGACGAGCCATTGCCTGTGGCCGTCCAGCCCCGGCTCCGTGTCATATTCGTGCAGCGGCCCATCCTCCTGCAGGTCGAAGAGCACCGGCATGGGATCGAGCCTCAGCCGCTGATGTGGCAGCGGAACTACCATGATTCTCCTCAGCTTCCTGCGTTACCAGTCGAGCAGCAGAGCTTTCACATCGAACGGCGGCGGCCCCAGCTTGATCTCCTGCTCGGGCTTGGCCAGCCGAAGTGCGGGAAAGCGCTGTGCCAGAGCCGGAATCGCCGACCGGAAAATGAGCTCGGCCAGGGGTCTGCCGAGACAATGGTGGATGCCGTGCCCGAACGCGACATGCGGCGTTCTCTCGCGGGTGATGTCGAACTGATCGTCCGAGCCAGGGAAGTTTCGCCGGTTCGCGCCCAGCAGAGAGCACGTGACGGTATCGCCTGCTTTTACAGTGCAATCACCGATGAGCACGTCCTCCAGCGCGATACGCGGAGTGAGCTTCTCGTCGATCGTGAGATAGCGGACCATCTCCTCCAGCCAGTCGGGGACGACGGCCGGATTCTTCCGAAGCGGAGCGAACTGCTCGGGGGCTTCGACCATCAGCCACGCGCCCGCCGCGAGGAAACGAGCCACCTGATCGCCGCCCGCGCCCATGACGAACGCGGCCAGCCCCGTCAGCTCCGCGTCGGTGATCTCGCCCCCGTGTTCGCGCACCACGACACTGAGCATGTCGTCACCGGGATCGCGACGCGTGCGAGCCACGATCTGGCCCATGTACGTCATGAACTTGTTTCCCGCGACTCCGCGCCTGCTGGCTGCCCGTCGAGACCGGGTGGCGTGGAGGCTGCGTGACAGTTCTGCCTGATCATCACGTGGAATGCCGAGGAAGTCGCAGGTCGCCGTCGTCGCGATGGACCACCCGAAATGCGGGACGAAGTCCAGCGGGCCACCGATGGACTCGATGGCGTCCAGGCTGTCCTCGACGACCCGATCGACCTGCGGCCGGAACCTCTCCATCCGCCGGACGGTGAACGCGGACGAGACCACCCGGCGCAGTCGCGTGTGCTCCGGCGGGTCGTACTGGGTGATGAAGCCGGGAAAGGTTATTCCGGCCGCGGTCCCGCCGTACAGCAACCTGGAGCTGAACCTGTCCGAGCCCAGAACCTGCCGGACCTCGTCGAACCCGGTGGCAAGCCACGCGGTCCGCCCTCCGGGGGATCCCTCGGTGCCCAGCTTGGTCATCCGGCCCTCGGCCATGAGGGATTGGAGCTGTCGTACCGGATCGAACCGGTCCCTCCAGTGAAGCTCCCCGGGCAGGACGACGTTGAGCTCCTCGAACGCTTCCACGTCACAGGTCCTTCCGCCTCAACGGTTGTCTCAGGTCGGTCGGACGGGCGCCGAGCCCGTCCAACCGTCCACTTCGAGCGGCTGGACACCCTCGTTCAGGCGCCGGCTTCCGCGATGAGGCTCTTCGGCCGGATGTCCGTCCAGTTCGCCTCGACGTAGGCGAGGCATTCCTGGCGGCCGACCTCGCCGTGGACGCGGGTCCAGCCCAGCGGCACCTCCGCGAACGAGGGCCAGATCGAGTGCTGTCCTTCGTCGTTGACGAGCACGAGAAAGGAACCGTCTTCGTTGTCGAACGGGTTGGTCATCATCGTGTCCTTTCGCCGTCCGGCCGGGGCCGGAGTTTCCCGGCGACGACGGCCCCGATCTGGGCCATCGCCGCAGGCTGCAGCATCTGCATGTGGTCGATTTCGATCTCGTGGGGCTCTATGGTTCCGGTGGTGAGGGGTTGCCAGCTCGCGATGGCGTCCGCCACGGGCAGATGGGCGGGGCGGTTCACCGTGGCGACGAAGAGCAGGATGTCGCCGCCGAAGCTTCGGGAGGTATGCGACGGCCCGACTCTGGCGAGGTGCTGCATAACCTCGTCCAGGCGCTTGCGGGCGCCGGACTCCGTGGCTACTGCGGCGGCGAGCTCCGCCTGCTGCTCCTGCTGCCTGTCGAAGTCCTGGGCCTCCTGGTCGGCCTCGTCGCCGCGCGGGCGCGCGAGCCTGCCCACGTCGGTGGGGTAGGCGTCGAGCAGGGCGAGCAGGCCGACCTCTTCCCCCTGCTCCTCCAGGACCCTGGCCATCTCCTGCGCGATCCGCCCGCCCAGTGACCACCCGAGGAGGTGGTACGGCCCGGCCGGCTGCACGCCGCGGATCTGCTCGACGTAGTCGGCCGCCATCTCCTCGACGTCGGCCGCGAGCGGTTCCGCACGAGCCAGGCCGCGCGCCTGCACTCCGTAGACCGGCTGATTCGACGGAAGGCTCCGCAGGAGGGGCGCGTAGTTCCAGCTCAATCCCCCGCTCGCGTGGACGCAGTACAGCGGCGGACGTTTGCCGCCTGCTCGCAGCGGCAGCAGTACCTCGAAGTCGCCCGTGCCGGTCTTCACCGAGCCACTCGATCGCCGCTGCTCACCGACGACGATCAGGGTGCCCGCGGCCGACCAGCGGGCGAGCAGGCCCGTGTGCACCATTCGCCGTCCCGGGGCGCCGAAGGGGCAGGCCATGGTTCGGTCGCCAGGACCCGCGTCCACCGCCGGGCCAGTGAGGTAGAGCTCTCCAACGCCTCCGGCAACGGCGGGACGCAACCGGTCGTCGAGCACGAGCGCGCCAAGCGGACCGCCCTTGGCCAGGTCGGCGGCCACCGGGGGCACGGCCTCGGACCACAGCGCCGGCGCCTCGGCCGGACGTCCGCGTTCCGCGTCATCCAGGAGGACGTCCAGGTCGCTGACGCGCCGTCGGGGATCCTCCGCCACCTGTTCCAGGACACTGACCAGCCGCCGTGCCAGCGACTCGGCCGTGGCCTGATCGAAGAGGTCGGCGGCGTAGTGGAGGGTGCCCTCGATGCCGTTCTCGCTGTCGTCCTCGTCGCGGCGATCGGTGAGCCTGAAAGCGAGATCCAGCTCGATGGCCTCCGGCCCGACAGGTTCGACGCCGGTGCGCAGGGCGGGCAGTGCCGTCGCGTCCCACGCGCCGATGTCCTCCTCGTGCACCTCCAACCCCACCTGGAACACGGGATGGCGGGAGAGCGAGACCGGCAGGTCGAGCAGCTCGACGATCCTCGCGAAGGGCACGTCCAGGTGCTGGCGCGCGGACCGGATCGCCTCCTGCGCCCGGGTGACGACCTCCAGGAAGGCCGGATCGCCCGAGACGTCCGTGCGAAGGGCGAGCGGCCGGGCGAACGGCCCGATCATCGGTTCCAGGTCGATGAGGTCGTCGTCGCGTGGCAGCGTCGTGCCGATCACCAGGTCGTGGCCCGCTCCGAGTCTGGTCAGCAGCATGGCGAGCGCGGCGTGCACGATCTGGAACATGTGCGCGCCGGACTCGTTCATCGCCTCCGCCAGCCTGGCGTGCGGGCCGGCCTCCAGGCGCAAGGAGACCGTGCCGGCCCGCCGCGACGAGACAGCGGGCCGGGGGTAGTCGAACGGGAGCACCGTCTCTCCGTGGATGCCCGCCAGGTTGTCCCGCCAGAACACCATCTGCTCGTTGATCAGGCCGTCCTCATCGCGCTCGCCCTCAAGCAGGCGCCGCTCCCAGATCGCGTAGTCCGCGAACTGCAGCGTCAGGGGCGCACGCTCCGGTACCCGGCCGGCGCGACGCGCGGCGTACGCGGCCGCCAGGTCCCGGAGGAACACGTCCAGCGAGTCGTCATCGGCGAGGATCCGGTGCACCATCAGGTGCAGGACGTATTCCTTGTCGGAGAGTTCGAACAGGTCACTCCGCCACGGCACCTCCCGGGTGAGGTCGAAGACCGACTCACGCAGCTCGGCGAGCAACCTGGGCAGGTTCTCCTCCGTGGCGGTGACCGGGGTCAGGTCTACCGGCGAGGCGTCGTGTACCTGCTGGTGAACGCTCTGCGCGTGTCCGGGGAAGGTCGTCCTGAGGATCTCGTGCCGCGCCGCGACGTCGCCGAGCGCCGCGGCGAGCGCGGGTACGTCCAACCGGCCACGCAGGCGCAACGCGACCGAGACGTGCAGGCCGGCGGCCTCCTCCCCGGGACTTGCCCGCAGCCAGGTGTCGAGCTGCCGGGCGGTGAGCGGTACCCGGCCCGGCCGTTCAGCGGGTTCCAGCGGGGGGCGTGACTTCGCGGCCAGTGCCCGGGCGATACCCGCGGGTGTGGCCGCGGAGAACAACTGCCGGATGGGCAGATCCGCGTGGAGCTCCTCACGGATCCGCGCGATGAGCCGCATGGCCAGCGCCGAACTTCCGCCAAGATCGTGGAAGGCGTCGTCGACACCTACCCGGTCGACGCCGAGGATCTCGGCGAAGAGCGCGCACAACACCTTCTCGGTCTCGCTCTCCTGTGCCTTGTCCGACGCACGTCCCACGAGATCGGGGGCGGGCAGGGCCTGGCGATCCACCTTGCCGTTGGGCGTGACAGGCAGAGCGGGCAGGGCGACGACTGCCAGGGGAACCATGTACGCGGGCAGGGCCACGGCCATTCGCCGCCGGATCTCCGCCGGCCCCGCGTCGGTTCCGTCGGACATGAAGTAGCCGACCAGCCGCTTTTCGCCCGGCTGGTCCTCCCGCGCCACGACGACCGCCTCGATCACCCCGCGCTGGGCCGCCAGCACGGATTCCACCTCGCCGAGCTCCACCCGGTAGCCGCGGATCTTCACCTGGTCGTCGGTGCGGCCGAGGAACACCACCTCGCCGTCGCGGTTCCAGCGCGCCAGGTCGCCGGTGCGGTACATACGCTCACCAGGAGAAGAAGGGCCCACGGAGGCCGGAACGGCCACGAACCGCTCGGCCGTCAGATCCGGCCGGCCGAGGTACCCGCGAGCCAGCCCTGTGCCCGCGATGTACAGCTCGCCCGCCACCCCCGGCGGGACCGGGCGCAGGAAGGCGTCGAGGAGGTAGATCTTGCGGTTCGTCATGGGGCGGCCGATCGGCAGTTCCCGTCCGACCGCCGCACCTGGCTCGATCGGCTTCCACGTCGCGCACAGGGTGGTCTCGGTCGGTCCGTAGGTGTTGCGCACCCGCAGGCCGGGCAGGGCCCGCCGCAGGTTCTCCACGGACTGCGGCGGAACCACGTCACCACCGGTCCCGATCTCGACGAGGCCCGCGAAACAGTCCGGGGACGATTCCGCGAGGGCGCGGAAGGCGCCGGCGGTGAGATGGACGAAGGTCGCGCCTCGTTCGACGGCCTGTCTCACCCCGCGCGCGTCGAGCACTCCCGGCTCGGTAAGCACGACCCGGCCGCCCATGGCGAGCGGCACCCACATCGCGTAGAGCGAAGGGTCGAAAACGTGCGTCGCGTGCATCAGGACGCTGTCGCCTGGGCCGATCTGCCAGCCCTCGTCGCCCGCCAGGCCGGCCACGGCCCCGTGGGGGATCGCCACGCCCTTCGGGAGGCCGGTGGAGCCCGAGGTGTACATCACGTACGCCAGGTCGTCGGCGCTCAGCTGGATCTCCGGCGCCGTGGCGGCACCCCCGTCTACGGCCGCGCGGGTCTCCGGCGCGTCGAGGACGATCGCGTTCGCCGGCGCCACTCCCCTGGTGGCCTGCGTGCACAGGACGGCCGAGACACCGGAGTCGGCGAGAACGAACGCGATCCGGTCGGCCGGGTACTCGACGTCCACCGGGACGTACGCGGCGCCCGCCTTCCAGATCGCCAGGAACGCGATCAGCAGGTCGGGCGACCTGTCCATGGCCACGCCGACGCGGTCGCCGCGGCCGACACCACGCCCGGCGAGGTGGCCGGCCAGCCGGTTCGACGCCTGGTCGACCTCGGCATAGGTCAGGTCCGTGCCGCCGGCATCGGTGATCGCCACCGCGTCAGGCGCCGCGGCCACCCGCCGCCCGAACATCTCGATCACGGACTTCCCCGGCCTGGGGCCCGCCGTCGCGTTCCAGTTCTCCACCACCAGGGCGCGCTCGGCCTCGCTCAGCAGCGTCAGGCGGCCGACGAGGATATCGGGCTCGGCGACCAGCTGCTCCAGCACGCGAGCCAGCGCACCCACGACCGAGTCGGCGGTCGCCTGGTCGAAGAGGCCACGGTCGTAGTCGAGGATGAGCGGCATCTCCTCGCCGGGCCCGGTGATCAGCGTGAACGGGTAGTGCGAGGAGTTGCGCCCCCGCCGCACCGGGCGCAGGGCCAGGGCGCCGTCCTCCTCCGCTCGGCCGAGTCCCTGGCGGGGGAAGTTCTCATAGATGACGAGCGTGTCGAAGACCGCCCCGGCTCCGGCGGCTGCCTGCGCCTCCTGCAAGCCGAGATGCTGGTGGGCCATGAGTGCCGACTGGTTCCGCTGCAGCTCGGCGAGTAGCTCGACGACCCGCCGGCCGCCTTCGAGCCGGACACGTACCGGCAGGGTGTTGAGCAGTTGCCCGACCATCGACTCCACACCGGCCAGCTCGGCGGGCCGCCCCGAGGCGGTCGCGCCGAACACCACGTCGGTGCGGCCGGCGAGCTGCGACAGGACCACGGCCCACGCACCCTGGACGACGGTGTTCAAGGTGAGGCCGTGGCCGCGCGCCAGCCGCGACAGGCGATCCGTCAGCTCCCTGGAGAGCTCGACCACCGAGGTACCCATGTCCGGCACGCGGGCCGGATCGGCCGGGGCGACCAGAGTGGGCGTGTCCAGTCCCGCGAGCTCCTCTCGCCAGGCCGCCCGGGACGCCTCCTTGTCCTGCCGGCCCAGCCAGGCGAGGTACTCCCGGTAGGACACGGCGGGAGGCAGTCCGGACGCGTCACCGCCCGCCGCGTAGATCGCGGCCAGCTCGCGGTGAATGATCGGCATCGACCAGCCGTCCAGCAGGACATGGTGCAGGGTGTGCACGAGCCGGTGGCTCGCCGGGCCGAGCCGGATGAGGTGCAGCTTCATCAGTGGGGCCGCCTCGATGGGCAGGCGCTCGGCCAGCTCGTCCGCCGCCAGCCGGTCCACCTCGCTGTCGAGGACGTCGTCCGGCAGCCCGCAAAGATCCGTCTCGCGCCATGGGATCTCCGCGTTTCGCGCGATGACCTGCACCATCTGCGCGCCGCTGACATAGCGGAAATGCGCCCGCAGCGCGGCATGCCGGTCCACGAGCGCCTGCCACGACGCCCTCAGCCGCGCGGCGTCCAGCGGACCGTCGATGCCGTACACGGTCTGCACCGTGTACGTGTCCGGCCCACCCTCGTCGAGGGCGGTGTGATAAAGCATTCCCTCCTGCAGCGGCGAGAGGGGCCAGACGTCTTCCACGCTGAAGCGCGGCTTTGCACGCGTATCGTCAATGGTCACGATCTGCTCCTTATGGAGTCATTCGCCGGCCGGTCCGGTCTCGAGTTGGTCCAACTGATCAGGCGAAAGATCCACGAGCATGCCGGCCGGGAGCTCCGGCTCCCCGGTGTCCTCGCCGTCGGCCGGGAGCTCCTTGACGACCGCCGCCAGCCGTTCCGCCGTCTTCTCCTCGAACACCTGCCACGGGTTGAGGTCCAGCCCCTTCCTGCGGGCCAGGGCCGACAGCTGCATCGAGGTGATCGAGTCGCCGCCGAGTTCGAAGAAGCTGTCGTCAGCGCCCACGCCATCCACTCCGAGCACCTCCGCGAACAGTTCGCACAACGTCGCCTCCATGGCCGAGCGCGGGCCGCGTCCGGACGACAACCTCGCGAAATCGGGGGCCCGCAACGCCCGATGGTCGACCTTGCCGTTCGGGGTCAGCGGCATCGCTTCCAGCGGGACGAGCGCCGCCGGCCTCATGTGCTCCGGCAGGCGTTCGGCCGCTGTCTCGCGGAGGGCGGAGATCAATGCGCCGTCCTCCCCTGCCTCGGTCGCGGGAACGACATACGCCACCAGGTACTTCTCGCCCGGACCATCCTCGCGGGCGACGACCGCCACCTGGGCGACCCCCGGATGGTCCGCGAGCACGGCCTCGATCTCACCCGGCTCGATCCGATATCCGCGCACCTTGACCTGCGCGTCGGCCCGGCCGGTGAAGACCAGCTCACCTTCCCTGGTCCAGCGGGCCCGGTCGCCGGTGCGGTACATGCGCTCACCGGGATGCGCAGGGTTCACCGAAGCAGGTACCGCGACGAACCTTTCCGCCGTCAGGCCCGGACGTCCGAGGTAGCCGCGTGCGAGCCCGGCCCCCACGACGTAGAGCTCGCCGGTCACACCTGGCGGCACCGGCTGCAGGAAGGCATCGAGCACATAGGCCCGCATGTTGGGGAGCGGGCGGCCGATGGGAACCACGTCGCGTCCCGGAGATAGCGGCGAGCTCATCGTCGCGCACACGGTCGTCTCGGTGGGCCCGTAGGCGTTGATCATCCGGCGGCCCGGCGACCAGCGGCCCACCAAAGCGGGCGGGCATGCCTCGCCGGCCACGATCAGGGTCTCCAGGCTGTCCGGCAGGTCGTCCTCGACGGCCAGCACGCTCGGCGGCACGGTGACGTGGGTGATGCCCCACCGGCGTACCGCGTCGCCCAGCGACACCCGGGGCGGCATGCTCTCCGAGCCGGCCAGCACCACGGTCCCGCCCGACAACAGGGCCATGCACAGCTCGGAGATGGCGGCGTCGAATCCGAGAGCGGCGAACTGCAGGATCCGCGAGGCGGGCGTGACGCCGAAGCGTTCGATCTGCGCGCTCGCCAGATTGCCGAGCCCGGCATGGGTGACAAGGACCCCCTTGGGCACGCCCGTCGACCCCGAAGTGTAGATCACGTACGCCCCGTCACCCGACTCCACCCGCGGCAACACCGTTCGAGGATCGACGGCGAGCGGCGCGTCCAGCACCACCACCGCGCCCGCGAACTCCTCTGGGACGGCCTCCCGGGTCGCCGCCGTGCACAGCAGCACCTCTGGCGCCGAATCCGCCAGGATCAAGGTGATGCGCTCGACCGGATAGTCCGGGTCTACCGGAACGAACACCCCGCCCGCCAAGGACACCCCGACCAGGGCCACCACCAGCTCGGCCGACCGCCCCACGAGCACGCCCACCCGCGTCTCCCGCCGCACGCCCAGCCCCACCAGCAGCCGCGCCAGCGCCTCCGCCTCGTCCAGCAATCCGCTGAACGGCAGGCTCCGGGCCTCATCCACCACCGCCACCGCGTCCGGCGACCGCTCCACCTGCCGGCGGAACAGCACCGGCATCGGCTCCGCGGCGAGCGGCACGCTGGTCTGGTTCCACTCCTCCACTACCAGGCGGCGCTGCAGCGGACCGATCAGGCCTACGCGCCCCACCGGCACGCGCGGCTCGGCCACCACCTGTTCCAGTGCCCGAAGGATCGACGCGAGCATCTCCTCGGCCTCGGTCCGATCGACCACGTCCGGCCGGTAGATGAATTCACCATGGACGCGGCCCGCCACGGACGCGCGCATGGACAGCGGATAGTGCCCTGTGTCGTTCGGAATTCCCGCGGGCCGCATGACGAGCGCGCCGGGGCCTTCGGGCCGAGGCGGCGGGGGCGGGTAGTTCTCGAACACCACGATCGTGTCGAACGCCGCGCCCGGACCGGCGAGCTGGTTGATCTCGCTCAGCCCCACGTGCTGGTGCGGCATGGAAGCGACCTGCCGTTCCTGCAGGTCCGCCAGCATGTCGAGGAACGGCTCCGCCCCGGTCAGGCGGGCACGGACCGGCAACATGTTCATGAACAGGCCAACGGCGGACTCGATGCCGGGGATCTCGGGCGGGCGCCCGGCCACCGCGGCGCCGAAGACCACGTCGTCGCGTCCGGTCAGCCGTGCCAGGTGCAGCGCCCAGATCCCCTGGAAGAGCGTGTTCGCCGTCACGCCGTGACGGCCGGCGAACTCCACCACGCGCCGGCTCAGCGCATCGTCGAGTTCGAACCCGACGCGTTGGGGCTCCAGAGGTGTGGTGATCGTTTCCGGCGGCACGACGTGGGTGGCCTCGTCGAGCCCGGCGAGTTCGGTCCGCCACGCCTCCCGGGCGGCCGCCTTGTCCTGGCGGGCGAGCCAGTCGAGGTAGTCGCGGTACGGCGTCGCGGGCGGAAGTGCCCGGCCGTCACCGCCGGATTCGTACACGGTCAGCACGTCCCCGATGATCAGTGGCAGGGACCAGCCGTCGGCCGCGATGTGATGGGAGGTGAAGACCAGCCGGTGCCTGCGTTCACCGAGGCGCACCAGATGCAGCCGGAGCTGCGGCGCCTGGGTCAGGTCGAACCGCTCGGCGTGCGTCTGCTCCGCCAGGCGGTCGAACTCCGCCAGCGCCTCGTCCTCGGGTAGATGGGACAGATCGCTCTCCCGCCAGTTCAGCGGCACAGCGCGGGCGATCACCTGGACGGCCGCGCCGGACCCGAGCTGGTGGAAGCTCGCCCGCAGGGCGGGGTGGCGGTCGAGCAGGACCTGCCAGGACGCGCGGAAACGGGCGACGTCCAGCGGACCGTCGAGGGCGAGGTTGCGCATACCCGCGTAGACGTCCGGACCGCGCTCGTCTGCGGCATGGAACAGCAGGCCATCCTGGAGCGGGGACAGCGGCCAGATGTCGAGCAGGTTCGGTACGGCGGCCTCGACCTCCGCCACGTCTCGCTGCGTCAGCGAGATGAGCGGGAAGTCTGATGGCGTGTGCCCGCCGACGCCGCCGGCTGCGGAGTGCGCGGCGAGGCCGGTCAGCATGTCCAGCCATGCCTTCGCGAGCGACTCCGCCTCGGCTTCGCCGAGAATCCGCCCTGCCCAGGTCACGGTCAGGCTGAGCTCAGGTCCGTCCGCACGGTCCAGCACGGCCGCGTCGATCTCCACGGCGTGCCGCAACGCGGTGTCCCGCTGCGCGGTACCGCCGATGGTGCCCAGCATCTGCCAGGGCTCCGCGGCGCCCTCGGACCGGGACGGGAAGCGTCCGAGGTAATTGAACCCGATCTCCGCCTTCGGCAGCGCGGCGAGAACCTGCCCCGTCTCGTCGTTGAGATGACGCAACATCCCGTAGCCGAGCCCGCCGTCCGGCACCGCTCGCACGTTCTCCTTGACCTGCTTCAGCAGGCGACCGGCCGCATCGCCACCCGCGATCGCTTCGGCCGGATCGATCCCTGCCACATCCAGCCGGAGCGGATGCACGTCCGTGAACCAGCCGACCGTCCGCGACAGGTCCATCCCATCGAGGGGCTGACGACCGTGACCTTCGACGTCCACCACGACCGCGGTGCCGCCGCGCCATCGGGCCACCGCGCCTGCCAGCGTCGCCAGCAGCACTTCGTGGACACCGCAGTGATAGGCCGAGGTGGCCCTTTCCACGAGCACGCCCGCATGGTCATGCGGCAGCGTCCACGACCTGCGTCCCGCGGTCGAGACGGTGTCGCGCGCCGGGTCGAGCTCGCCGAAGCGCGACTGCGCTCCGCCGAGGATCTCCGTCCACGTCTCCAGCTCCGCGGTCCGTCCCACCGCCTGATCGGCCAGGGTCCGCGCCCAGCGCCGGAACGAGACGTCGACGGGATCGAGTACCGGTTGCCGGCCGGCGGTCACGGCTTCACATGCCGCCCGCAGGTCCGGCAGCAGGATTCGCCACGACACCACGTCCACCACGAGATGGTGCGCCGCCACGACGAGCCGTCCCACCCGTCCTGGTCCCGCGTCCACCCAGACCACCCGGATCATCACGCCGGCATGGGGGTCCAGCCGTTGTGCCGCGTCGTGGGCGCGGCGATCCGCGATCTCATCCACGTCACCGGCACCGGCATCGACCCGTTCGACCAGCGTCGCCGCGTCCAGCGTTCCGCGGTCGGCCACGACCAGCCGGGGCTGCGCGGCCTCGGCCGGAGCGATCCGGCTTCGCAGCATGTCATGCGCGTCGATCACCGCGCCCAGTCCGGCCGCCAGCACCTCCACCGTCAGGTCGCCGGGCGCACCGGCGGTCACCCACTGCGCCAGCGCGCCTCGGGTCATCGCGTCGGGATCGCGTTCGAGCAGTGCCCGGATCACCGGCGTCGACATCACCTCACCGACGCCGTCCGCGACGCTCACCCGCGTCTCAGCGCCGCGCTCGGCGATCGCCGCGATCCCCGCGGGCGTCTTGCGCTCGAAGACATCCTTCGCACCGAAGATGAGATCCTCGCGTCGCGCGCGGGCGGCCAGTCGCATCGAGAGGATCGAATCCCCGCCCAGCTCGAAGAAGCTGTCTCCGGCCCCGACTCGCTCCACCCCCAGGATCTCGGCGAACAGCCCGCACAACACCCGCTCGGCCTCGGTACGCGGCTCCCGGCCCGCCGCCTTCCCGGCGAACCCGGGGACGGGCAGGGCGGCGCGGTCGATCTTCCCGTTGATCGTCAGCGGGACGCCGTCCAGCAGCAGCACCACCGCTGCCGGCACCATGAATTCCGGCAGCCGTCGCGCGAGGTGCTCGCGTACCGCGTCGGGATCCAGTCCCGAGCCCTCTTCCGCGGTCACATAGGCGATGAGTCTCTTCTCGCCGGGACGGTCCTCCCGCGCCACGACGACCGCCTGCGCGACGTGGGGGACCTCGGCCAGCGCCGCCTCGATCTCGCCGGGCTCGATGCGATATCCCCGGATCTTCACCTGCGAGTCGGCCCGCCCGGCGAAGAGCAGCTCGCCTTGATCCGTCCAGCGCGCCAGGTCGCCGGTGCGGTACATCCGCTCACCGGAGGCCGAACGCTTCACCGAGGCGGGCACCGCGATGAACCGCTCCGAGGTCGCTCCGGGGGCGCCCAGATAACCGTGTGCCAGGCCCGCGCCGGCGATGTAGAGCTCACCGGTGACGTTCGGCGCCACCGGCTGGAGGAAGTCATCGAGTACGTACACCTGCCGGCCGGCCAGCGGACGGCCGATCGGCAGGATGTCGCCCGTTTCCGCCTGCGGCTCGATGAGGTGCCAGGTGGCGCAGAGGGTGACTTCGGTGGGACCGTACAACTCCCGGATTCGAACCTCCGGGCAGGTCCGGCGCACCCGTGCGACGGACTCGAGCGGGACCACGTCCCCGCCGGTAAGGACTTCGCGCAGCCCGCTGAAGGAGTCCGGGGCTTCCTCTGCCAGCACCCGGAAGGTCCCTGCCGTCAGATGGGCGGTGGTCGCGCCCCGTGCGATCGCTTCCCGCAGCCGCTGCGCGTCGAGCGCGCCCGGTTCCGCGACCATCACGCAGGCCCCGCTGACCAGCGGCACCCAGATCTCGAGCAGTGATGCGTCGAACGCGTGCGACGCGTGCATCAGCACGCGATCGCCGGCGCCCTGCGACCAGCCCGGGTCGCCGGCCAGAGCCGCGGCACTCCCATGGGGCACCGCGACGCCCTTCGGCACCCCGGTCGATCCGGACGTGTACATCACGTAGGCCACGTCGTGCGCTCCGACCGCGAGCGGTGGCGCCTCGTGCCGCTCTCCCCCGATCGCCGGTGCGTCCATGACCACCAGCTCGACCCCGGCTGGGACCGCGCTCCGTGTCGCTCCCACGCACACCGCCACCGACGCGCCGGCGTCGGCCAGCATCCGCTCGATGCGCTCCGCCGGGTAGTCCACATTCACCGGTACTTGCGCGGCCCCCGCCTTCCAGACAGCGAGCAGGGCGACGATCAGGTCCGCGCCGCGTTCCATCAGCACGCCGACGCGGTCGCCGCGCCGCACGCCCCTCCCGGCCAGGTGCCCCGCCAGGCGATCCGATTCCCGGTCGAGGTCGGCGTAGGACAGGGTGCGGCCGTTGTCGATGACCGCCATCGCGTCCGGCGCCGCGTCGGCCCGGCGCCGCAACATCTCCGGCACCGACGAACCGCCGGCCGCTTCACCGGCCGAGTTCCAGCGCTCCGCCACGGAAGCGCGCGTGGATTCGCTCGTCAGGCCCAGGCGGCCGACGGGAAGCGAGGGTTCCGCCACCATCCGAGCCAGGACGCGCACGACCTGCCTGGTGATCTCGGCGGCCGTGTCCCCGTCGATCCAGTCGGGCCGGTAGTCCAGCTGGATCTGCAGGCGCGCGCCTGGGATGACGCTCACGGACAGCGGATAGGTGGTGCCGGTCCGCGTGCGGATCGAGCTGATCGCGACGCCATCGTTGTCGAGGCCGTCGGCGTCCATCGGGTAGTTGACGATCATCACGATCGTGTCGAAGATCGAGCCCGCCCCCGCCGCCTTCTGGATCTCCGGCAGCCCCAGGTACTGGTGCTCCGTCAAGGCCGACTGGCGCCTCTGCAAGTCGTGGAGCAGGTCCAGCACCGGCACACCGCCGTCGAGGCGCACCCGCGCCGGAACGGTGTTGATGAACATCCCCACCATCCGCTCGACATCCGGCAGCGCGTCCGCCGGACGTCCGGACACGACCGTGCCGAACACCACATCCGTCCGTCTCGCCAACCGCGCCAGAACCAGGGCCCAGGCGCCCTGCACGACCGTGCTCAGCGTCAGTCCATGACCGCGGGCGAACCCGGTGAGGGCACGGGTCGCCTCCTCCGACAGCCGTTCGGAATGCCCGTCCGGCATCATCGGTGCTTTGCCCGCGTCGGAGCCCACCATGGTCGGTTCGTCCAACCCGGCGAGTTCGGACCGCCACGCCGACCGTGCCGCGTCCTCGTCCTGACGGCTCAGCCACGCCACGTAGTCCCGATAGGAGGGCGGCGTCGGCGAGCTCCGCCCGCCCGTGTAGGCGGTCAGCATCTCGCCCAGAAGGATCGGTGTCGACCAGCCGTCCACGAGTACGTGGTGCGAGGTCACCACGAGCCGGTGCCGCGCCGTACCGAGACGGATCAGCAGCAACCGGAGCAGCGGCGGCCTGCTGACGTCGAACCGTTCCGCCTGATCAGCCGCGAGCAGGCGTTCGACCTCCGCGGCCGCGTCCGGCTCATCGAGCTGCGACAGATCCACCGCACGCCACGGGAGATCGACCTCGCCCACGACGACCTGCACCGTCTCGCCGGATCCCAGCTGATGGAAGCGTGTCCGGAGCGTTTCGTGCCGGGCGACCACCGACTTCCATGCCGCGCGCAGCCGTTCCGCGTCGAGCGGCCCGTCGAGGTCCAGGATCCGTTGGGTCTGGTAGACATCGACGCTGTCCTCGTCGAAGGCTCTTTCGAAGAGGATGCCCTCCTGGAGCGGCGACAGCGGCCAGACGTCCGTCAGGCCTGGGACCACGGCCTCCAGCTCGTCCACGTCCCGCTGCCGCACATCGACAAGGTCGAAGTCGGACGGCGTGTGTCCGCCCGCGCCGGGAGTACCGACGAGAGCGGCGAGGTCGGCCAGCATGTCCAGCCAGGCCGCGCCCAGTCGCTCCACCGTGGCAGGGTCGAGGTCGCTGCCGTCGATGGCGAGCCTCAGCCGGGGGCCGGCCGGCGTGTCCTGAACGTCCGCACCGATCTCCAGGGGGTGGGTCCGGACCATGCCCGGCCCAGCCGCTCCCCCACCGAGAGACCCTTCGCATACCTGCCACGCGGCGTCCTCGGCGGCGCCGCTGGAGCGTCCGAGATAGTTGAATCCGATCTGGGCCGACGGCAACTCCGCCAGCCTGGCTCCGGTCTCGGGGTTGACATGGCGCAACAGCCCGTAGCCGAGCCCATCGCCGGGCACCGCTCGCACCTGTTCCTTCACGGCCTTCAGCAACTCGCCGCATGCTGCGTTCCCTGCTACCACGAGGCGGACCGGGTGAACGCTGGTGAACCAGCCCACGGTACGCAGCAGATCCTCGCCGTCGGCGGCGTGGCGGCCATGGCCTTCCACGTCCACCAGAATCCCCGAGCCGGCACCGCGCCACCGCGCCACCGCACCCACCAGGCCCGCCAGCAGGACGTCCTGGACCCCGCAGTGGAAGGCTCCCGGCACGCGCGCCACCAGGTCGCGTGCCGCGGTGCCGGACAGAGTCCGAGACCACGACGCCGACTGTCCGGTGTGCCGCTCCAGCGGCGGGTCTTCGCCTTCGAGCACGCCGGCCCAATAGCCGGCTTCGGCCACGGTGCTCTCGCTGAACGCCTGCCGGGTCAGCCGCCGCGCCCATTGCCGGTACGACGTCACCGCGGGTTCGAGGACGGGGGTTCCACCGGAGATCGCCTCGTCGTACGCCGCACGCAGATCCGACAGCAGGATTCCCCACGAGACCGCGTCAACGGCCAGGTGATGCGCCACCAACGCCAACCGGCCCGGCTCGGCGTCGCCCGCGTCAACCCACACGGCCAGAACCATGATTCCCGCGGACGGGTTCAGCCTGCCCGCTGCCGTCCTGACCTCGCGCTCGGCGATCTCACCTGTGTTCCCGTCGCCGGCCGCCACCCGCGTCACCACGCCGGCCGCGTCCACGGCACCTGGCCCGGCCACCATCAGCCGTCCATCGGGCGTCACCCGGGCTCGTAGAAGATCGTGCGCGTCCAGTACGGCCTGCAGGGCCTTCGCCAGCGCGTCCGGGTCGAAGCCGGCCGGGGTGACGATGACCCGCGCCTGCGCGAAACCGGGGCGCACCGCGTCATCCCCGAGGGCACGCATCACCGGCGTCCTCGGGATCTCCCCCACGCCCGTCTCCGTCGCGGAGGGTCGCCGCGCCGGGGCCTGCTGGGCCAGCGCCGCCAGGCGCTCAGGGGTCCGGCACTCGAACACCTGCCGCGGGGTCAGCGGGATGCCCTGGCGGCGTGCGCGGGCGGCGACCTGCATCGACGAGATCGAGTCCCCGCCCAGCTCGAAGAAGCTGTCTCCGACTCCGACCCGCTCCACACCCAAGACCTCGGCGAACACTTCGCACAGGATCCGCTCTGCCTCGGTGGCCGGCTCCCGATGCACAGCCTCGGAAGCGAAGTCCGGCTCGGGCAGGGCTTGGCGGTCCACCTTTCCGTTGCCGGTCAGCGGCAGCTCATCCAGCACCAGCACCGCGGCCGGAACCATGAATTCGGGCAGCGTCGCGGCGAGCTGTTCGCGTGTCCGTACCGGGTCGAGGTCCCGCCCCGCTTCGGCGACCACGTAACCGATCAGGCGCTCTTCCCGCGCGGACACCACGGCCTGGCCGACACCTGGAAGGCCGGCGAGAACCGCCTCGATCTCGCCGGGCTCCACTCGGTACCCGCGAATCTTCACCTGGTCATCGGCGCGTCCGGCGAACGCCAGCTCACCCCTGTCCGTCCAGTACGCCAGGTCGCCGGTTCGGTACATCCGCTCAGCGGGCACGAAGGGATCGGCGACGAACCGTTCGGCCGTCAACGCCGGGCGGCCCAGGTAGCCCTGCGCCACACCGGCCCCGGCGACGTGCAACTCGCCCGTCACCCCCGGAGGTACGGGCCGCAGGAACGCGTCGAGGACATAGACACGCCGCCCCGCGAGAGGACGCCCGATCGGCAGCACCGGCCCCGTCGATTCGCCCGGCCGGAGCAGCCACCATGTCGCGCACAGCGTGGTCTCCGTCGGGCCGTAGAGATGCCGGACACGGACATCCGGACACGCCCGCCGTACCCGCTCCACCGCCGCGAGCGGTACCACGTCCCCACCGGTCAGCACCTCGCGCAGACCGGCGATCGACTCCGGCGACTCCTCGGCCAGTACCCGGAAGGCCCCCGCGGTCAGGTGAACGCGGGTGACACCGTCGGCCACATGTCCGGCCAGGGCCTCGCCGTCCACCGCCCCCGGCTCGGCCAGCACGACCCGGGCGCCCGACAGCAGCGGCACCCACAGCTCGAACAGCGAGATGTCGAACGCGTGTGAGGCGTGCATCAGCACGGCGTCTTCGGGGCCCATCTCCCATCCCGGCTCGCCGACCAGCGCGGCGACGTTGCCGTGCGATACCGCGACGCCCTTCGGCCTCCCCGTCGATCCCGACGTGTACATCACGTACGCGAGGTCACCGGCCTGCGCACCCGCAGCGAGCCGGGCGTGCTCAGCCACTGCCCGCAGGGTCTCCGGGTCGTCCAGGACGATCGGATCTAACCCGCCGTCCAGCACGGCGTCCTGGCACGCTCGATCGCACACCACTGCCGCCGGCTCCGCATCCTCGAGCATGAACGTCACGCGTTCCACCGGGTAGGCAGGATCCACCGGCACGAACGCCGCTCCCACCTTCCATACCGCGAGCAGCGTCGCGATCAGGTCGGATGACCGTTGCATCACCACGGCCACCCGATCCCCGCGCCGGACGCCCCGGCCGCTCAAGTAGCCGGCGAGCTTCTCCGCGCGCTCGGTCAGCTCACCGAACGAGACCGCCCGCTCTCCGTCGACGACCGCCACCCGGTCACGGCCGCGCTCCACCTGGCGGTCGAACAGATCCAGAGCCAGACCGCAGGGCGCAGCGGGGGATGCCGCTCCCCAATCGTTCACCACCAGGTCACGCTCGGCCGCGGTCGTCACATCCACCTCGGCCACCGTGATGTCGCCCGCATCCGCCAGCTGCCGCAGAATCCCGGTGAATCTCTCGATGACGGCGAGCGCGGTTCTCCCGTCGAAGAGGTCCGTCGCATAGTCGAGATTGAGAAGCATCGACTCGCCTGGGACGGCGACCAGCGTCAGCGGATAGTGGGCGGCTTCGCGGCCCTGGTCTATGCGAATGCCGAAGGTTTCCGCGGCGTCCGGTTCCCGAAGGTCACGGGGAAAGTTCTGGAAAACGAGCAAGGTGTCGAAGATCGCGCCGGCGCCGACCGCCTTCTGGATATCGGCCAGCCCCACATAGTGGTGGGGGATGAGCGCCGACTGCCGCTTCTGCAGATCCGCCAGGAGTTCGATGACCGGCGTCGAGCCGCCCAGCCGCACGCGTACGGGAACGGTGGCGAGGAACAGCCCCACCATCCCCTCGACGCCGGGCAGGTCCGGCGGGCGCGCGGAAACCACCGCGCCGAACACCACGTCCGTACGGCCTGCCAGCTGTGCGAGCAGCAATGCCCACGCGCCCTGCACCACGGTGTTCAGCGTCAGCCCATGGGCGCGAGCCAGCTCGCTCAGGGCTCGCGTGAGGTTCTCGGGCAGCTCGACCGTGATGTTCTCCGGCATGGCGGCGGCTCGCCCCGGATCGGGCGGCGCCACCAGCGTCGACTCCTCGACACCCCGCAGCTCCGCCGCCCACGCCGACAGCGTCCGCTCCTTGTCCTGCCGGTCCAGCCACGCGAGATAGTTCCGATACGACGTCACGGCAGGCAGGTCCAGCGGGCCCCCGTCGGCCGCGTACAGCATCGACAGCTCGTCGAACATGATGGGCATCGACCAGCCATCCATGATCGCGTGATGGCAGGTCATCACCAGGCGGTGGCTGCCGCCGGCGAGACGGATCAAGGTCAGCCGCAGCAACGGCGCCTTCGCGAGGTCGAATCTCCTCGTCCTGTCCTCCTCGGCCAGCGCGCGCACGGCCTCCTCGGGCTCGCTGAGGTGGGAGAGGTCCACCACCCGCCACGGCAGTTCCACCTGCCTGGCGATGAGCTGCACTGTCTCACCCGATTTGCGCTGCCGGAAACACGCCCGGAGCGCGGCGTGCCGTGCCAGGAGCGCCTCCCATGCGGCACGCAGTCTGTCCGCCTCCACCGGGCCGTCCAGGTGCAGGATCCAATGGCCCACGTAGAGGCCGGGCCAGTCATCGTCGTAGGCCGCGTGGAAGAGCAGCCCTTGCTGGAGTGGCGACAGCGGCCAGAAATCCTCGATCCGCGACTGAGCCATTGATTAATATCTCCCTCAATCGTCAAGCGGCCCGCGAGGGAATCATCTACGGATGGTTCTAATCCGGACAATCTGTCCAGCCGCAGCTGCTCAGCTCGTTCTCGATCTCGGGTGAGCGTTCACGCGGAGCCGGTCGCTCTGACGCGCGCGCTCGTGGCCGGGGACGTGGCGTTGAAGGCGGAGGTCGTCCGGCTGCGTCGGGCGGCTGGTCTCGCGCGACGGTGGCAACCCCGGGATGCCGCCCTGGGCCGATGACCTTCCCGGACGCGGGCAGCCCCGGAGCGCGTACGTGGCCGGACAGGCGGCGGCCGGGTGAACAGCCTGGTCACGGCGTGACGCTCCAGCGCAGCCGTACCCCGGGCATGCCTCTGAACGATCACGCGGGACGTGCGTGCCGACGTTGCTCAACCCGGCTCGAGGCCGGGTTCATCCCGGCGATGGCCGGTCTCGATCAGCGAAGGGAACCACGTTCGTCGTCGAATTCGGCCTCGAACTCCTCTATCTCGTCCTGGTCCAGGTCGAGAAGCTCGGAGTCCGATGAGGAATCAGCCGCACCTGCCGCAGGCCCGGCTGCCAGCTCGACGATCGTCGCGAGCCCCGCGGGCGTCTTGTGCTCGAACACCTCCACCACGGTGAAGGGCATTCCGGCACGCGTAGCCCGCGCCGCCAGCTTCACCGAATAGATGGAGTCCCCGCCCAGCTCGTAGAAGCTGTCGTCCGGACCTACCGCCGTCACCCCCGGCAGCCCGAGCACCTCGGCGAAGAGCGCACACAACGCCCGCTCGACCTCCGAACGCGGCTCCCGACCCGAAACACGCCCACCGAAATCGGGATCCGGCAACGCCTCCCGATCCACCTTCCCGTTCGCCGTCACCGGCACCGCATCCAGCACCATCACCACCGCCGGCACCATGTACTCCGGCAACACCCCGGCAACCTGCTCCCGCAGCCCCACCGGATCCACCCCACCACCAGACACCACATAACCCAGCAAACGCCCACCACGCGCCACCACCACCGACTGGTCCACCCCCGCCAACCCAGCCAGCACCGCCTCCACCTCACCCGGCTCCACCCGAAAACCACGAATCTTGACCTGCTCGTCATCCCTCCCGACGAACACCAACTCACCATCACCCGACCAATACGCCAGATCCCCCGACCGATACATCCGCTCACCAGCAACAAACGGATCCGCCACAAACCGCTCAGCCGTCAACCCCGCACGCCCCAAATACCCCCGAGCCAACCCACCACCCGCGATGTACAGATCACCCGCCACACCCGGCGGCAACGGCCGCAGGAAGACATCCAGCACATAGCAACGGGCACCGGCGATAGGTGTCCCGATCGGGACCACGTCCCGGCTCGCCTCCAACGGCATGCTCATCGCCGCGCAGACCGTGGCCTCGGTCGGCCCATACGCATTGACCAGCCGCAGTCCCGCCGACCAGCGATTCGCAAGGCCGGGCGGGCAGGCCTCCCCCGCCACCACCACCGTCTCCAGCCCGGACGGCAACGCCTCGGCGGTGGCCAGCACCGACGGCGGAACCGTCACGTGCGTGACATCCCACCGCGTCAACGCCTCGGCCAGCGACACCCGCGGTGGCAGAGTCTGCTCCGGCGCCATGACCAGCCGCGCCCCCGACAACAGCGCCATCAGCACCTCCGACACCATGGCGTCGAAGCCCAGCGCAGCGAACTGCAGAACTCGCGACGACGGCGTCACGGCGAACCGGTCGATCTGCGCCATCGCCAGATTCCCGAGCCCCACGTGTGAGACGACGACCCCCTTCGGGGTCCCCGTCGATCCCGACGTGTAGATCACATAGGCCGCGTCAGCCGGACTCACCCGCGGCAGCCCCGCATCGTCGCCCCCCGCCAGATCCAGCTCATCGACGACCACCAGCCGATCTTCGAACCCCTCAGGTACCGCCTCCCGCGTCGTCCCCGCGCACAGCACCAGCACGGGATCGGCGTCGGCCAAGATCCACCTGACGCGCTCAGCCGGATACGCCGGATCCACCGGCATGAACGCGCCACCCGCCAATGACACGCCCAGTACCCCGACCGCCCACCACGCCGACCTCCCCACCATCACGGCGACCCGGGTCTCCGGCCCGACCCCGCGAGCCCTCAGCTCAGCCGCCAGCCCCGTCGCCCGTGCCCACAACGCCCCGAACGACAGTTCACCCTCGCCGTCCACCACCGCGACGTCGTCCGGCCGATCCTCCACCGCCCGCCGTACCAGCACCGGCAGCGGCTCCCCCGCCGCCATCGCCCGCCCCGAGCCGCCGTCCCACGCCTCACCCACACCGATGCGCCCCACCAGCCCGTGCGGATCGGCGGCCATGGCCGTGAGAGCGCTGGTGAACCACCCCAGAACCGACTCGGCGACGCTCTCCTCGACCTGCCCCTGCCGGTAGACGAGCTGGATCCTGAACTGATCTCCCGGGATGATGCCCAGGGTCAGCGGATAGTGGGTCCCCTCGATCGTGCCCAGATGGGTGAACTGGCCGGCGAAGTCCCGAGGGTAGTTCTCGAAGACCAGCAGCGTGTCGAACACCGCGCCGGGTCCTGCCGCCCGCTGGATCTCCGGCAGCCCCAGATGCTGATGCGGCATCGAGGCCGCCTGCCGCCTCTGCAGGTCAGTGAGCATGTCCACGACTGATTGCCCGCCCTGCAGCGACACCCGGACCGGAACCGTGTTCATCATGAGGCCCGGTATCGACTCCACATCCGGGAGCTCGGCTGGACGGCAGGCGGCCGTGGTGCCGAAGACCACGTCGGTCCGCCGCGCGAGCCGCGCCAGCACCATCGCCCATGCGCCCTGCGCCAGGGTGTTCAGCGTCAGCCCGTGTTCGCGGGCCAGCTCCATCAGCCGCGTGTGGAGGTCGGGTGTGAGGAAGGCGATGCGATATTCGTAGCCCGTCCCGGCGCCGGCCGTGGCGGCGGCTTTCGCGATCGGCGCTGGCCCTTCGAGGCCGGACAGCTCCGCCCGCCAGGCCGCACGGGCGGCCTCCTTGTCCTGCCGGTCCAACCAGGCCAGATAGTCCCGGTAGGAGGCCGCGCCCGTCCGATCCGGGAGGCGACCGCCGGCCGTGTACGCCTCAGCCACCTCGTTGAGGATGACCGCCACCGACCAGCCATCGGTCAGGATGTGGTGATGGACGACCAGCAGGCGGTGCCGGTCCTCGCCGTAGCGGACCAGCACCAGCCGGAACAGCGGCGCCTTGGCGAGGTCGAACCGCTGCTCCTGTTCCTGTCTGATCAAGGCCTCCACTGCCGCGTCGACATCGTCCGCGTCGGCCAGGTCCACCTCTCGCCACGGCAGGGCGACGTGCGCGGCGACGACCTGCAGCAGCTTCCCCGACGCGCGCCGGTGGAAGCTCACGCGAAGCTCGGCGTGCCGGGCGAAAACCGCTTCCCACGAGGCCCGCAGCCGGGCGGCGTCCAGTGACCCCTCCACCTCCAGGATCCATTGCGCCTGGTAGATGTCGCGGCCCTCATCGTCGAGGGTCGCCTGGTAGTACAGCCCCTCCTGGAGCGGTGCGAGGGGCCAGACCTCCTCAGCCCCCGGGACGGCGCTCGCCAGCTCCGCCTGCTCTGCCGCCGTGAGGGTGATCAGGGGGCCGTCGCCGGGTGCGCCGGCCGGTACGGCGCCCGCGACGGCTGCCAGCCGCGCGGGAGTCCTCTCCTGGAAGACCTGGGAGGGCGTCACCAGCAGACCTGCCCTGGACGCGCGTGCTGCCAGCCGGATCGCGACGATCGAATCTCCGCCCAGCTCGACGAAACCGTCATCGACCCCTACCCTCCTCCCCTCCGGTTGAAGAAGCTCCGCGAACAGATCGCACAGGACGCGCTCCGTATCGGTACCGGGTTCGCGACGCGTCGCAGCCGGCGCGAAGTCGGGCGCGGGCAGCGCCCTCCTGTCCACCTTGCCGCTACCGGTCAGCGGCAGCGTGTCCAGCGTGACCAGGGCGGCAGGAACCA
Source organism: Nonomuraea sp. NPDC050556 (assembly GCF_044457355.1). Taxonomy (NCBI): domain Bacteria; kingdom Bacillati; phylum Actinomycetota; class Actinomycetes; order Streptosporangiales; family Streptosporangiaceae; genus Nonomuraea; species Nonomuraea sp. NPDC050556. Next base: position 2,798,723 of record NZ_JBITGU010000001.1, read on the forward strand.
TGTAGTCCGGCAGCAACGCCGCCAGGCGCTTACGCATCAGTACGGGATCCACGTCCCCGTCCGCCACCACGTAACCGATCAGGCGCCCGTCGATCGCCCTCACCACAGCCTCGCGGACGTACGGCTGAGCGGTCAGCGCGGCCTCGACCTCACCCGGCTCGATCCGGAATCCGCGGATCTTCACCTGGTCGTCGGCGCGGCCCGCGAACAGCAACTCACCACCCGCGGTCCACTGGGCGAGATCCCCCGTCCGGTACATCCTTCTCCCTGGCGCGGACGGATCCGCCACGAACCGCTCCGCCGTCAGCCCCGCCCGGTCCAGGTAGCCGTCCGCCAGACCGGCGCCGGAAAGGTACAGCTCACCGACCACGCCGGGCTCGACCGGCCGCAGTGACGCGTCGAGCACATGGGCCCGGCGGCCCGCGAGCGGACGGCCGATCGGCAGGACGTGACCCACGACGTCACCCGGCTCCAGCAGGTGCCACGTCGCGCACAGGGTCGTTTCCGTCGGGCCGTACAGATGCCGGATCCGCACGCGGGGGCAGGCCGCCCGCACCTTTTTCACGGCGTAAGCGGGCACCACGTCTCCGCCGGTCAGCACCTCACGAAGCTCCGCGAATGATTCCGGCGACTCCTCAGCTACCGCGCGGAAGCTGCCCGCGGTCAGGTGCACCCTCGTCACCCCGGCCGCGACCGTCTCGCGCAGGCGCCGGGCATCCACCGGACCCGGCGCGGCGATCACCACACGGGCGCCTGACACGAGCGGCACCCAGATCTCGAACAGGGAGGCGTCGAAGGTGTAGGGCGCGTGCATGAGGACCGCATCGCCGGGTTCCATCCCCCAACCGGAGTTTCCCGCCAGCTCCGCGACGCTCCGATGCGGGACGGCCACCCCCTTGGGGGTTCCCGTCGAGCCGGACGTGTACATCACATACGCCAGATCCCCCGGGCCCACCGTGACCGCCGGCGCGCCGCCCACGCCGCCGGCGGTGAGCTCGATCGACTCAACCCCGCGCGGTACCGCGTCGCGCGTCGCCTCCGAGCACACCATCAGGGAGGTCCCGGAATCCGCCACCATGAACGCCACCCGCCGGGAGGGAAGCGCGGCGTCCACCGGCACGTACGCCGCCCCCGCCTTCCATACGGCGAGCAGCGTCACCACGAGGTCCGCCGAGCGGTCCATCATCACCGCGACGCGATCACCTCGACCGACGCCGCGGCCGATCAGACGCCCGGACAACACTCCGGCGAGCTCATCCAGCCGCCGGTACGTCAGGACCCGGTCCCCATCGACCAGGGCCGCCGCATCGGGTGCCCGGTCCACCTGCCGGGCGAAGAGGTCCAGCAGCGTCGGCGTGGCTCGCGCTCCGGCGCTCACCGTCCCCCTCCACCAACCACCTGTCGCACAGGCTCCACCCCGTCATCCGGTTCCGGCCGGGTCCCGTTGCCGCCTGACCTGGCGAACTGCGTGTGATACAGGTCCGCGTAGAGACCGCCTTCCGCCAGCAACTCCTCGTGCGTCCCGCGTTCCCGCACCCTCCCGTCGTCGATCACGAGGATGTGGTCGGCCTCGCGGATCGTGGACAACCGGTGGGCGATCACCAGAGAGGTACGGCTGCGCAGGGCTGTCGCGAGTGCTCGCTGGACGGCCGCCTCCGACTCCGAGTCCAGGTGAGCGGTGGCCTCGTCGAGAACGACGACCGAGGGTGCTTTCAGCAGCAGCCGGGCGATCGCCAGCCGTTGTTTCTCCCCGCCCGACAGGCGATAGCCACGATCACCCACGACGGTGTCGAACCCCCCTGGCAGGGATGCGATCAGGTCCCAGATCTGGGCCCCTCGGCATGCCTCGACCAGTTCTTCCTCGGTGGCGTCGGGGCGAGCGTAGAGAAGGTTCGCCCGAATCGTGTCGTGGAAGAGGTAGGTGTCCTGGCTGACCACCCCTACCGTTTCGCGAAGCGAGTCGAAGGTAAGGTCCCTCAGATCGTGTCCGCCGATGCGAACGGTCCCGGAGGTCGGGTCATACAGCCGGGACACCAGGTGCGTAAGGGTGGTCTTCCCTGCGCCGGACGGGCCGACGAGCGCGGTGAGGGTTCCGGCCGGCACGCGCAGACTCACGTCCCGCAGGACCTCTGGCGCCACTCCACCGCGCTCCCGCCCGGTGCTCACGTTCTGTTCCAGCGACGGCAGTGAGACCTCGTCCACGTTGGGATAGCGGAACGACACGTTCTCGAACTCGACATCCGATGCCGCGTTCGCCCCGAGTCCGACCGCGTCGGGGCGTTCCTCGATCAGCGGCTTCAGATCGAGCAGCTCGAAGATTCGGTCAAAGGCCACCACGACCGTGAGCGCGTTCTCCTGAATGCTGGACAGCTGGGTGATCGGCCCGAACAGGCGCCCCAGCAGGGCAGCCAGGGCGACCAGCGTGCCGAGCTGGAACACCTGCTCGAGCACGAGCCCGCCGCCGACCCCGTAGACGAGCGCCGTGGCGAGCGCGGCCATCAGCGCGAAGGTGGCGGGCGCCATCCGGCCGTAGAGAGTGGCGCTCACGGCGAGCCCGCGGATCCGGCCGGCACGGCTCTCGTACTCGGCCATCTCCTCGGCCGGACGTCCGAAGAGCTTGGAGAGCATCGCGCCCTGGACGTTGAACCGCTCCTGCAGAAGCCCGGCCAGGCCGGCGTTCTCCTCCATCAGCCGTCTGGTGTACCGCTGCATCCGCCGTCCCACGTAGGACCAGGGCACCGCGAACACCGGGATCAGCACCACCGCGAGGAGGGCGACCAGCCACGACAGGTAGAACAACTCGGCCAGCACCAGCACGACCGTGACCGCGCTGGCGGCCGACGACAGCATCTGGGTGAATGCCATCTGCGTCATGACCAGTTCCGTCTGCAGCCGGCCGACCAGCACGCCCGTCTGGGTCCGGGTGAAGAACGCGATCGGCAGCCGCTGGACGTGGCCAAGTGCCTGAACCCGGAGGTCGTAACTGACCCCCTGCCCGATCTTGCCGGAAATGTAGGCCGACACCAGCTGCAACAGCGCGCTCATCACGGCAAGCCCGGCGGCCAGGCAGGCGAGAAAGATGACGAGCTCGAGGTCGTTCCCGAGAACCCCCCTGTCGACCAGGTCCCTCAATATCAGGGGAGACGCGACGACGAACAGCGAATCCAGCGCGGTGACGAGAACGAAGAACGCCACCTTGCCGACGTGCGGGCGGAAGTAGCCGAGCACTCGCCGCCATGTCCCCGGGCGGATCCTGGACGGCGCGGGGTCATCGCCTCCGTCGCCCTTCAGTAAGCCTCCGAACGGAGAAACTGTGGCCATACGGGTACTCCTCCCACACGCGCACGCAAGTCAGAGATCTCAATCGTGCTGAGTGGAGCCGATGTCCACGAGTGGGTCCAACTGAACATCTCGCGCGCTTGGACGCGTCGCCGTACCAGGCGGACGCGGCCAAGCGGTCACGTGGACCTCCTTGCAGACATCGGGTCCGCTGAGCACGATTGCGATCAAGCCCGCCGTCAACGCCTCGCATCCCAAGGTTTTCGTCCGCGCGGGTGCGACCTTCGAGGGCTGCGCATCATCTCGATGACTCGGGAGTTGCCATGGAGCGCCCGGCACCCACCGAACAAGTGCCTGTTCCGACCTGCTCGCGCGGGCTGACGCCGCACGCCTCGCCGTGTGTGCGGCAAGGCGAACACGCCGGTGGCCGGAGCTCCAGGTCCAGCACGGACATCCAGTGGCACGGCGGGTACGTGGGGGTGGACGTCTTCTTGGCCACCTTTTGCGTCAGCGGGCGCGCCGCATCCGCCGCCTCATCCCGGCCGCGAGCCTCGCGCTGCTGGTCACGCTCGCCGCGTCAGTGGTGTGGCTGCCGCTGACGGCGCTGGGGACGGCGGCGCGCGAGGTGATCGCCGCCGCGCTGTACGTGGAGAACCTGAGACTCGCGTTCACGCAGGCGAAACCACCTCGACGTCGACCAGCCGGACTGGCCCGCGCAGCACTATTGGCCGCTGTCCATTTCTACGTCCTCTGGCCGCTGCTGGGGATGGCGCTCTGGCTGGCCACCCGGCTGGTACGGGGGCACCGCCATCCCGAGAACGCCACGAGGTGGAGCGCGGGCTCGCGTGGGCCGGCCCGGGCATGATCGTGTACGCCGTCGTCCGGTTCGATTCCGAGACAGCCTTTCCCGGGGCACGCTCTCGCAGCGCCTCATCGAGGACAGGCTGCGCTGGCACCCGGTTCTGGTCCGCAGCCGCAGGATCACGTTCGCGGTGCTCGCGTCGTGCGTCGTGGTCGTCGCGGGGGCGGGCGGCGTCGCCGCCCGCGCCGACACCACCGGCCTCGTCTCCGTGACGAGCGTCGACGATCTGATGTGCGGCGAGCCGTGCCGCCCCGTCATCGGCGGCCTGATCGCCTACTCCGACCGCAGCCACCTCACCACCACCTTCGCCCGCACCCTGGCGCCGGAGATCACCGCGGCGGTGCGCGCTTGCGCCGGCTCGGTAGGCGCCCGGATCCGGCATCTCGGCCTCCGCCCCGGGCTGGGATCGTCGGCGCCGTGGGCGCCTCCGGCCGGTCCGGGTCCCATACCATGGGAATAGTGGCCGATCGCCTTCGACGTCTGGCAGCCTTCCGCAGCGTACGGCTGCGCCTCACGCTCGTCTACGGCGCGTTGTTCGCCGCCTCCGGGGTCGTGCTGCTCGCCATCACCTATCTGCTCTTCCGCGGCTCCAGACCCTTGGTGATCGTAAACGACGACCCTGGCGGTAGATTCCGCGCCCTCGCGCGGCAGCAGCAGGCGGCCATTCTCGAGAACCTGTTGTTCCAGGCGGTGATCGCCCTGGCCCTGATGACGGTCATCTCGTTCCTGCTCGGCTGGCTGGTGGCAGGGAGGATGCTGCGCCCGCTGCGGACGATGAACACCGCCCTCAAGCTGATCTCCGCCCGCAACGTCCACGAGCGGCTCGCCCTCCCCGGACCACGCGACGAACTGCGGAATCTCGCCGACACGGTAGACGGGCTGCTGGAACGTCTCCACAGCGCCCTCGACGCGCAGAAGCGCTTCGTCGCCAACGCGGCCCACGAGCTCCGCACCCCGCTCACCCTGGAGCACGCGTTGCTGGAGGAGAGCCTCCTGCATCGAGATTCCGACACCCCGTCCGTGCGATCGATCATGGAGCGGCTGCTCGACCTCAGCCGGCAGCAGGGGCGCCTGCTGGAATCGCTGTTGACGCTGGCCAAGAGCGAGAGCGGCCTTGATCACCGCGAGGTCCTCGATCTGGCGGAGATCGCCGAGCACACGATCCGCGCGATGGAGGGGACCGGCCCCGGGGCTGACGGGAACAACCCCAGGACCGGCGCGGGCGCCGACCGCGGGGATGACGGGAACAACCCCACGGCCAGTGCGGCAACCGATTCCTGGGCCAACGGGAAGCCCGTCGGGGCCGGTTGCTCACACCCCCGATTGGTGACCGGGATCGCCTACGCCCCCACCACGGGCGACCCGGCACTGGTCGAACGACTCATCACCAACCTCCTGGACAACGCCATGCGCTACAACGTGCCTGGCGGCCGGGTGGAGATCTCCACCCGGATCGAGGCCGGCAAGGCGGTCGTCGCCATCGCGAACACCGGTCCGGTGATCCCGCCCGAGCAGGTCCACCGCCTCTTCGAGCCCTTCCAGCGACTCGACCGCACCCGCGCCGACGACCACCATGGCCTTGGACTGTCCATCGTCCGCGCCATCGCCGTCGCCCACGACGCCCCGCTGTCCGCGAGCGCGCGGCCGCAGGGTGGCCTCGCGATAGAGATTCATTTCCCGCTCATCCTGCGCACAATGCGCCGGTAGACACCATCTGAGACGCCGCGGTCTTCCCACTCAGTTCTACGCGGCGGGTGGTGACAGGCTGGTCAGAAAAAGTGTGACTCCGACGTGACCGGAAGGCGCGCTTCGTCGCGACCTCGCCGACCCCGGCCATTTCCGCGCCAACGTACGGCACGCCCGGCGCCTCCAGGAAGCCCCGGACGATCTCGCCCTCCCGGAAACGTCCATGCGGGAAAGGTCCCGTCCAGTCTGACTCCATTGAAACGGGGCAGGGCCGACATCAGACTGATCACCATGCTGCAGGACGCCGACAGAACCCGGATATTAGCAATCTCCCCACATTTGGATGATGCCGTCCTATCCATCGGAGCCAGCCTCGCCCAAGCGGAGCAGGACGGTGGAAAGGCGACCGTCTTCACGGTTTTCGCCGGTAGTGCGGCGCCCCCCTATTCCCCCGCCGCGGAGCGATTCCATGCGCGCTGGGGTCTGTCGCCGACCGAGGACGCACCGCTTCGTCGTCGAAATGAAGACATCGCCGCCCTCAATCATCTCGGTGCGAGCCATCGGCATGGCCGATTCATCGATGCCATTTATCGGAAGTCGCCGGACGGCCAGTGGCTGCTGAGCCACGAAGAAGGTTCGATAGTCCGCCAGCAGTCGCCGGCGAACAACGATGATCTGCTTTCCGCGATCAGGGATGACATCGAGTCCATGATCGCGGACTGCGATCCAACGCTGCTTCTCACCTGCGCGGGCATCGGGAATCACCCCGACCACAAGGTCACGCGAGACGCCACGCTGCTCGCGGCGGGCGAGAGGGGTATTCCGCTGCGACTCTGGCAGGATCTCCCGTACGCAGCGTATTCCTCGGACATGGCTGAACTGCCTGACGGCCTCCGGCTCGACTCTCCGGATCTCAGCTTCGTCAATGAAGAGGCTCGGACGCGGAAATTTCACGCGATGAAGCACTACGCGACGCAGTTGTCGGTGCTCGACGGGCCGAACAAGAATTTGTTCGCCAGGCTGGACGAGCATGCCCGGAACGCTTCCCCGGACGGCGGATACCACGAAACCACCTGGCCGGTCATTCGCTACGAAGACTAGCGAAGGCGGCGAACCGCCGAGGGAAACGCCTGGCAGTCCCCATGCCGGAAATCATCATGAATCCGCCGTCCGCGTGCCTGGATGCCGAGCCCGCCCCCGCTGAGTTCCCTCGAATAAGACCGCGTTCCAGCGGTATCGGGATGGAGCCGTCAACAAGGCGATAGTTCGCAGGTTCCGAACCCCCGGCGGACTCGGGCCGGGGTGAGTTCGGTGTCCTCCAGCGGCCTCTCCCACGGGCGGCGAGGATGAGTCAGGTGTCGCGTCGGCGGGCCTTCGCGGCCTTCGCGACCACCACAACCGTAGCACCTTGGGCCCACCTCCGGAGGCCAGGTGATCGACCTGCGGGCGGCCAGTTGCTCGGTTCAGGAGGTGCGTCCAGACTCGACCGCGGTCTCACGCGGCCACAGGTGTGGTAGAGGAGCGGTTCGAGCTGGTGGCAGCGCCATCCTGACTGGTTACCACCAAGAGTTGTCCAACCGACTATCGTCCCGATGTTGGATTTGTGTCAGTAGGTTGGCTTAATGAGTATTAAAGCAGAGCGTGGACCGATTCGGCCCGCTCGTGCGGATATTCTGTGACCTTTAAGATTTGGCGGCGGACGGCGGTGGCACGGAGGAAGCGCATGGGTTTGCCGCGCTTGTTCGCCCAGCCGCAGACACGTGCTGCAGGCCGACGTCTACGCATCGGAAGAGATCCGTGACGTGACCATTCATCACACTGATGAATCGGTGGACCCGTTCTTCCATTCATAGGGGAAGACGCGCCTCGTTCTCCAAGATACTTCCCGGCAGCCATTCGACAGTGAGGAGCAGAAGTGAGTGAGGAGTCCCTCTTCCTCCGGCCCAACACCATTATCGAACCTCTAGTAAACAGGTTCTATGCCACGATGTACGCGACGGCTCCCGTCACGGCCTCCATGAATTTCACCTTCCGGAACATTCCGATGCTTGAGTCATACATCACGTCGCCGGAATGGCATGTCAAAGCTGCTCGCGACCCGAAGTTCCGCGGCGGATTCTTTGTCAACATCGAGGAGAAGCGGAAGAACGAGGTCGAGGCGCTGGTCGCCGCCATCCGGCGCGACCACGCGGACATGATCCGGTTCGCCGAGGCAATCGTGGCGGCCGAGAAGATCATCCGCGAGGAAGCGACCGGTTACGATCTCAGGCCGCTCTACCCGAAGCTGCCACCAGAATTGTCGGGCCTGGTGGAAATAGCCTATGACACCGGCAACGCGGCCTCGCTTCACTTCCTGGAGCCGCTCGTCTACAAGAGCAAGGCGTACGCCGAGGACTGCCAGTCCGTTCAGCTCTCCCTGGAGACCGGAACCGAGCGGCCCTTCGTGATGAGCACCCCGCGACTGCCCTCACCCGACGTGCTGGAGCTGGATATCCCGTTCCGGCACCCCGGTCTGGAGGAGCTCTTCCGATCCAGGGTGCGGCCCACCACGCTGGCCGCCCTCCGCGAGGTGCTGGAGCTCGGCGACGCGGAAGCGAACCAGCTGGCCAACCTGCTGGTCCCAGGGCCCGCGCTCGCCCCCGACCGCCACATCGCGGCCGGAGCCAGGATCCGCTATTGGGGACACGCCTGCCTGCTCATGCAGACGCCCGACGTGGCCATCATGACGGACCCGTTCATCAGCGCGGATACCGGCGCGACCGGTCGCTACACCTACAACGATCTGCCTGACCACCTCGACTACGTGCTCATCACGCACGGGCACACCGACCATCTCGTGCCCGAGACGCTGCTTCAACTGCGCGGCCGGGTGGGCACATTCATCGTGCCGAGAACCTCGCGCGGCAACCTGTGCGATCCCTCCCTGGCGCTCTATCTCAAGAGTCTCGGGCTCCCCGCGATCGAGGTGGATGATTTCGACGAGGTCGAGTTCCCCGGCGGGAAGATCGTCTCCACCCCGTTCTTCGGCGAGCACGCCGATCTCGACATCCGCGCCAAGTCGACCTACTGGATCAGCCTCGGTGGAAAGTCGATCTGGGTGGGCGCGGACTCCTCCGGCCTCGATCCGGTCCTCTACCGCTACATCCGCCGGCATCTCGGACCCGTCAACATCGCCTTTCTCGGCATGGAATGCGATGGCGCTCCCCTGAACTGGCAATATCAGCCGTTCATCGCCAAGCCGTTGCCGAAGAAGATGAGTGACAGCCGCAAGATGTCCGGCTCCGATGCTCAGCAGGCGAGTGCGATCGTCACCGAACTGGGCGCCGACGAGGCGTACATCTACGCGATGGGCGAGGAGAGCTGGCTCGGCCACGTCATGGCCACCTCCTACAACGAGGACTCCTACCAACTCCAGCAGATCGCCGAGTTCGAGACATGGTGTTCGAACAAGGGTGTGAAGGCTGCCCATCTGCTTGACCAGCATGAATGGCACTGGTCGTCATGACGTCCTGCCAAATCGGTGCCGGCTTGAACAGGTCGTTGAAGACGGCGAGGATCTGCCAGTAGACGCGGTGGCCGGGGCAGCGGGAAGCTGCCCGCCGGGTTCTGCCTCGGAGAGGGAGACGAGGGCTGAAGGCCATCGTCACGTGCTGAAGGAGCGGGCTTCCCCCCGAAGTCAGGCAACCGCCTGACTTCGGGGGGAAGCCCGCCGCCCTGGTAGCCATCGCCGGCGGGTGATCTGGAGGGATCAAGGCCGTAGCTCCGGATCATGATCCAGGAACACCCGCTCGGCATCACCGATCGCGCGACATCAGGCCCGGATCGACAACGCGTGGTGGAAGTGGTTGCGCGGGTCGTAGGCGGCCTTCACCCTGCGCAGCCGCGGGTAGTTCTCCTTGTAGTAGAGATCGTGCCACGGCACGCCCGAGGTGTTCTGCTCCGGATCCGCGAGGTCGCGGTCGGGATAGTTGATGTACGCCCCGTCATTGATGTCGTTCGGCACCGGAACTCCGCCGGTCTCGGCGTACACGTCGGCATAGAGCTTGCGAACCCACTGCAGATGCTTCGCTTCGTTGCGGGGATTCGCCCATCCGGTGATGTAGTTCACCTTGAGTATCGCGTCGCGTTGCGGCAAGGCGGTCGTCGCCGGGTCGACGGTGTTCACCTTGCCTCCGTACCCGATCAGCCAGACGGCGCCATAGTCGATCCCGTCCATGTGGGTCATGTTCTCGTACACGGCCTCGATCTGCTGGTCGGTCAGCCGCTTGCGCAGGTAGCCGGCCTTCGTCTTCGACCCCGGGGCCTTCCCCGCCCGCCCCGGCGAGGAGGCCAGCCATCTCTCTTCGATCGGCTCGGACACCTCGACCGACGGGATGCCGTCGATCACCGCTTCGATATGCGCGTCGAGCAGTCTCCGAGCGTCCGGCCGGGTGTTGTCCACCTGAACGTGCATGATGAAGCCGCTCTCGCCCATGCCAGGGACCTTGTTCCCGATCATGAGCTGACTCCACAGCCCGATATACGGCGAGTCGGGAGCGCTGTTCTGCTCGTACCACTCTCCGTGGTTGCGCAGCAGCCGGGAGAACGCCGCCTTCGTCATTCCGTCCAGGTCGAAGGTCACCGTGCTCATGAGCAACGCCGCGGGCGGCTTCGGGAGCAGCCGCTCCGGATCCCGGCCGACCTGCTCCGGCACCCGCATCCAGTACTTCGTGACCACGCCGAAGTTTCCGCCGCCACCGCCAGTGTGCGCCCACCACAGGTCGTGATGGGGGTCGTCGCGCTCACGGGTCGCCACGATCACGCGCGCCTTGCCGTTCTCGTCGACGACGACGACCTCGACCGCGTACAAGTAGTCGACAACGGAGCCGAGCTGCCGCGACAGCGGGCCGTAGCCGCCCCCGCAGATGTGTCCGCCGACGCCGACCCCACCGCAGACCCCACCCGGTATGGTCACGTTCCAGCCCATGTAAAGCTTCTCGTACACGTCCGAGAGCGTGTTGCCCGGCTCGATCAGGAACGCGTTCATCGACGGGTCGTAAGCGACCTCGGTCAGCAGCGACATGTCGATGATGACCTGGACGTCGGGGTTGTCGACGAAGTCCTCGAAACAGTGCCCGCCGCTGCGGACGGCGACCTGCTTGCCGTCGCGTACCGTCTCCTCAACGGCATCGACCACATGCTTGGTGGAGCCGACCAGCTGGATGTAGTCGGGCTTTCCGCTGAAGCGGCTGTTGGCGCCGCGCAGGTTCAGGTTGAGGTAGCGGGGGTCGTCCGGAGTGACCTTGACCGGGCCGGCCGGCGGCAGCCAGCGCTCGTCGCGCTGCTCCGGTCGTCCGGACGCGGCGTCGGCCTGCGCGGCCTCCGCTCCGGTGCCGCCGGTCTCCATCGCCGCGGCGCTCCCGGCGATGGAGGCGCCTAGTAACTTGGGTTGATTCATCCTTGTCACATCGACGACGTTACCTTCGGTGTGAATCAAGCAACTCGCTGTCTGACTGGACGTAAGCCCTCTCTCTCCACGTTGTGACCGTACGTCCGTGTCCATCGCCTACAGATTTCCGATCTCTGACGATACGGTCGCCCTTGTGCGCCACGGCACTCACGCGGGGTCAAGCCCGGCGAGCCGGGACCCCGCCTCGATCAGTTGCCGCAACGGAGTGAACAGGACGTCGTGGTCCAGCGATCCGCGCGCTCCAAGGGAACCGCGCCGTCAAGGCGGGTGCCGGCGGAAGCGGGATGTCCAACCACGGAGGCCATCAGTTGGACGGTGCCGTGCCCGGCATCGAGATCGCCGCCGCGCTCTCCGGCGGCTGCGAGGTGCCGCTGGAGCCGGCTGAGCACAAGGCCCCCGGTACGGCTGCGCCCCGGCCTCGGGCAGACGTCCTACCTGATCCAGTTCCTTCCAAACGACTGGGAACAACATGGGACATCCACACGATCAAGAGTCCGATGGCCGAGGCCGGCCCCCGGCCGACGGCACCCGCCTGCTGGTCGAGATGAAGCGCATCCCCGAGAAGCACATGTACCACCGCCAGGTGCGTTTTTCCGATATCGACGCCCACGGCCACGTCAACAACGTGCGATTCCTCGAGTATCTGGAGGACGCATGGATCGCCCTCTATCTCGACAACACGGCCGTGCCGCCGGAGGACCGCGCCGGGGTGCCCACCGTGGGGTTCGCCGTCGTGCGCCACGAGATCTTCTATCGCCGCCCGCTCACATTCCGGCACGGATCGGTGCGGGTCGAGTCGTGGGTGACCAAGGTGAACCGGGTCACCTGCGAGCTGGCCGCGCAGATCTGCTCGGATGGGGAGGTGTTCGTCGAAGCCCGATCAAAGATCATGGGCTTCGACACGCACACCGCCAAGCCACGGCGTCTCACCGTCCACGAGTGCGCCTTTCTGAAGCGCTACCTGCGCTGAATTGGCTCCCTCCATTGCCGCGGTTCCGGGCGTTGGACGATCTTGACCGTCGAGATTGGCCGAACCTACCTTCACTGTGTTCGCTGCCGACAGGAAAGGTGAGATCAATGGCCGCCTCCGAGGTCAGGCAAATACTCAGAAGCAAGCTCAGGACATGGGGGTGGATGTATCGATGACGACCATTATTGCGTCAGCAGAAGACCTTTCCACCCTCACGGAACTCACCGAGATCACGAGGTTCGCCGGTGTGGGGACCGCTGTTTCTGCCACGTCCTATTCGCAACCCGAGCTTCTCGAAATCTTCGACATACGGGATCCCAAGATCCGATCGCTGTTCCTGAACAGCGCGATCGATCGGCGTTTTCTCGCGCTTCCGCCTGAGGGCCGGGACGGAGCACGCGTGGCGGAAATGCAGGGTGATCTCCTCGGGAAGCACAAAGAAATCGCTGTGGACATGGGGTGCCGGGCGCTCGAGGCCTGCCTGAAGTCGGCGGGCGCGGCGCTGTCGGATATCCGTCACCTGTGCTGCGTCACCTCGACCGGTTTTCTGACCCCCGGTCTGAGCGCCCTGATCATCCGCGAACTCGGCATCGACCCGCATTGCAGCCGCGCGGACATCGTGGGCATGGGATGCAACGCGGGACTGAACGCGCTCAACGTGGTCGCGGGCTGGTCCGCGGCGCACCCGGGTGAACTCGCCGTCGTTCTGTGCAGCGAGGCGTGTTCCGCCGCTTACACACTGGACGGGACCATGCGGACCGCCGTGGTCAACAGCCTGTTCGGCGACGGAGCCGCCGCCCTCGCCGTCGTCTCCGGTGACGGGCGCGTACCAGGTCCGCGTGTACTGAAGTTCGCGAGCTACATCATCACCGACGCGGTCGACGCGATGCGCTACGACTGGGACCGCGACCAGGACCGGTTCAGCTTCTTCCTCGATCCGCAGATTCCCTACGTGGTCGGTGCGCACGCCGAGATCGTCGTCGACCGGCTGTTGTCCGGTACGGGGCTACGCCGCAGCGACATCGACCATTGGCTGGTGCACTCCGGCGGCAAGAAGGTGATCGACGCCATGGTCGTCAACCTCGGTCTGAGCCGGCACGACGTACGCCACACGACCGGTGTGCTCCGCGAGTACGGAAACCTCTCCAGTGGCTCCTTCCTCTTCTCCTACGAGCGGCTCGCCGACGAGGCCGTGACCACGCCTGGAGACTATGGCCTGCTCATGACCATGGGGCCCGGCTCCACGATCGAAACGGCGCTGGTCCAATGGTGAGCGGGAGTGAAATGAAGGGCGACCTGGAGCTGAGCTTCGACGCCACTCAGCCGCCGGCCGCGTCGGTCGAGGAGCTGAATGACCTCTGCGACCGCGCCGAGGACCATCGGGAGCCTGGCCCGGTCATCATCCACGTCGCGGGCATGCCGCGCCCGGGCTGGTCAAAGGGGCTGACGGTGGGCCTGGTCGCCAAGTGGGAACGGGTCGTCCGCCGGTTCGAACGGCTCGCCCGTCTCACCGTCGCCGTAGCGTCAGGCGACTGCACGGGACCCTCTCTGGACCTCCTCCTGGCGGCCGATGTCCGGATCGTCGCTCCGGCGACCCGGTTGCTGCTCTCCGGAGCCGGCGGCGGCACGTGGCCCGGGATGGCCGTCTACCGGCTCACTCAGCAGGCAGGTACGGGCGGCATCCGGCAGGCCGTACTGCTCGGAGCACCGCTCGACGCCGACCGCGCGCTCGCCCTCAACTTGATCGATGTGGTGTCCGAGGATCCAGCGGGGGCCCTGGCCGGCCTGGGCGACGCGGCCGGCGCCATGGACGGCGCGGAGCTGGCGATCCGCCGGCAGCTGATCTTCGAAGCGAGCTCGACCGCTTTCGAGGACGCGCTCGGTACTCACCTGGCCGCGGTGGACCGGGCCCTACGACGGGAAGCACTCTCATGACAACGGATTGGCCGGCTCCGCCGTCCAGCTCGCCGCTCGCCCTCAGCGCCCTGACGGAGGAGGCCCAGCGGGTCGATGACCTGCTTGCCGTGCTGCCGGCGCCTCCCGCCAGGACCCCCGCCCAGCGCGGTCTCGCGTCCTCGGCACTGGACAAGGTGAGGGGGATGCGCGCGGACTACGTCGAGGCGCACGCCGAGGAAGTCTACGGATACCTCACCTCCGGCCGGACTCGGCACCAGCGCATCGACGAACTCGTGCGGGCCGCCGCCCTGGCCTATCCCGGCCTGGTGCCCACCGACGAGCAGATGGCGGCCGAGCGCTCACGGCCGCAGGCGGAGAAGGAAGGGCGCGAGATCGATCAGGCCATATTTCTGCGCGGGATCCTGCGTGCCCCGAAGGCGGGTCCGCACCTGCTCGACGCCATGCTCCGGCCCACCCCCAGAGCCCTCGAACTGCTCCCTGAATTCGCAGAGTCCGGCGTTGTGCGGATGGAGGCGGTCCTGCTGCGACGCCACGACGGTGTCGCGTACCTGACCCTGTGCCGGGACGACTGCCTCAACGCCGAGGACGCCCAGCAGGTGGACGACATGGAGACCGCGGTCGACCTGGCGCTGCTCGACCCCGGCGTCCGGGTGGGGCTGCTGCGCGGCGGCGAGATGAGCCATCCCCTGTATCGGGGGCGCCGGGTGTTCTGCGCGGGCGTCAACCTGAAGAAGCTGAGCTCGGGCGACATCTCCCTCGTCGATTTCCTCTTGAGGCGCGAGCTGGGCTACATCCACAAGATCGTTCGTGGCGTGTTCACGGACGGTTCGTGGCACTCGAAGTTGATCGACAAGCCCTGGATGGCGGCCGTCGACTCCTTCGCCATCGGCGGTGGAGCTCAGCTCCTCCTGGTCTTCGACCATGTGCTGGCGGCGTCCGACGCCTACATCAGTCTGCCCGCTGCGACGGAGGGGATCATTCCCGGGGCCGCGAACTATCGGCTGACCCGGTTCACCGGGCCCCGCATGGCCCGGCAGATGATCCTCGGCGGGCGCCGGATCCGGGCGGACGAGCCGGACGCACGGTTGATGGTTGACGAGGTCGTCCCGCCGGAAGAGATGGACGCGGCAGTCGATCGCGCGCTGGCCCGCCTCGATGGAGATGCGGTGCCGGCCAACCGGCGCATGCTGAACCTGGCCGAGGAGTCGCCCGAGGGGTTCGGCCGGTACATGGCCGAGTTCGCCCTGCAGCAGGCGCTGCGCATCTACGGCGGGGATGTCATCGACAAGGTCGGCAGGTTCGCGGCGGGATCGGCATGAACGACCCCCGAGTGCGCTGCGAAAAGAAGGAACACGTCGCCTATGTGACGATGGACCGGCCCCAGGTGCTGAACGCGATGGACCGGCGGATGCACGAGGAACTCGCCGAGATCTGGGATGACGTCGAGGCCGACGACGACGTCAGAACGGTCGTTCTGACCGGCGCGGGAACCCGCGCGTTCTCCGTCGGCCAGGACCTCAAGGAACGCGCGCTGCTGAACGAGGCAGGAACGGAGGCCTCGACGTTCGGCAGCCGAGGGCAGGCGGGTCATCCCCGGCTGACCGACCGTTTCACCCTGTCCAAGCCGGTGGTCGCCCGGGTGAACGGCTACGCGCTGGGTGGCGGCTTCGAGCTGGCACTCGCCTGCGACATCGTCATCGCCTCCGAGGAGGCGGTGTTCGGCTTGCCAGAGGTCCGTCTCGGCCTGATCCCCGGAGCTGGAGGCGTGTTCCGGCTGCCGCGGCAGCTGCCGCAGAAAGTGGCGATGGGCTATCTGCTGACCGGGCGCCGGATGGATGCGGCGACGGCGTTCCGGTACGGACTGGTCAATGAGGTCGTACCGCTTGATGAGCTGGATCGGTGCGTGGCCGGATGGACGGACAGCCTCGTGCGCGGTGCTCCGCTGTCCATTCGCGCGATCAAGGAGGCCGCCCTGCGGTCCCTCGACATCCCCCTGGAGAAGGCGTTCGCCACGTCCTATCCGTGGGAAGAGCGTCGTCGGCGCAGCAGCGATGCGGTCGAGGGCATCCGGGCCTTCATCGAGAAACGGGACCCGGTCTGGACGGGGGATCAGGGGTGATGGAAGGTTGGCGGGCGCTGTGCTCCCCTAGCACGGGCGGGATACCGGCCTCTGCCGGACAGCCGTCCTGCGGGCCGACATGATCCCCCCGCAAACGCTGCTGGTCTTCTTTGTCCAGGCCGCGGCCCTCCTGCTGCTCGCGTTGCTCTTGGGCCGCCTGGCCGTACGGCTGGGCGTGGCAGCGGTCGTCGGTGAACTGTGCGCCGGCGTCATCCTCGGCCCATCCGTTTTCGGGCAGATCGCACCCAGGGCAGAGCAGTGGCTGTTTCCCTCGCCGTCGTCACACATGCTGGACGCCGTCGCGCAGCTCGGCGTGTTGTTGTTGATCGGCTTGACGGGAGCGCATCTGGACCTGCGGCTGATCCGGCGTCAGGGCGCTACGGCGGTGCGGGTGAGCGCCTTCGGGCTGGTCATACCGTTGGCTCTCGGCATCGGTGTCGGCCTGTTGCTGCCGCCTGAGTTCCGCGGGACCGGCGAACCTGCCGTCTTCGCCCTGTTTCTGGGGGTGGCGATGTGTGTCAGCGCGATCCCAGTGATCGCTAAGACGCTGATGGACATGAACCTGCTCCATCGCAACGTCGGTCAGCTCACGCTGACCGCCGGCTTGATCGACGATGCTTTCGGGTGGGTGCTGCTTTCGGTGGTGACGGCGATGGCCACCGCCGGAGCCGGTGCGGGGACCGTCGTGCTGTCGATCACGTCGCTGCTCGGCGTGATCGTCTTCAGCGTCGTCATCGGCAGGCCGGCGACTCGTCTGACACTGCGGGCGACGGAGGATCCGGGGGTGATCGCCGGTCAGGTCGTGATACTTGTGCTCGCGGCTGCGGCCGGGACGCAAGCGTTGGGGCTTGAACCGGTCTTCGGGGCCTTCGTCGCGGGGCTGTTGGTGAGTACGGCCGTGCGGGAGCCGGTCAGATTGGCGCCACTGCGAACCCTGACGCTCGGGGTGCTGGCTCCCCTCTATTTCGCCACAACGGGCCTGCGTGTTGATCTAACGACCCTGACGCGGCCGGACGTGCTTGCCTTGGGGCTGCTTCTCCTGGCCCTGGCGATCATCGGCAAGTTTCTGGGTGCCTTTCTGGGCGCCTGGACCAGCCGGCTCAGCCGGTGGGAGGCCTTGGCGCTGGGGGCGGGTATGAACGCTCGCGGCGTTGTCCAGATGATCGTGGCGACGGTCGGTCTGCGCCTGGAGGTGATCACTACCGAGGTCTTCACGATCATCATGGTGGTGGCGGTGATCACCTCTCTGCTCGCCCCACCACTCTTGCGCCTGGCCATGGCCAGGATCGAAGCCACTGCCGAGGAGGAGGCCCGCCTCCTGACCTACGGGCCGCGGCCCGGCGGGGCAAGGGAAGACGCGCGGTGACGACGGAGTGGACATGTAGCCTCGCTCCGGCCTCACATCATAATCTGGGGTCGGTCATGATGACCTGACTTTATGCACACATCGACATTGAATACGGTTTTGCCGCCAAATCCTTTGGTGCGGGTCGATGCGGTCTTCTGACGGGTTTTCCGTACGACGAGACGGCTTCCAAGTCGGCTGACAAATGGCGGCGTGGTCTGCGAAGAGAAAGTCTTTGTTTCCATGGACTCCAACGTGCTTTCCCATCAATTAAGCAAGGAAACGCTGCACGGATCGCTGATGGACCCGGCCATCGAGTCGATGAATCTGCTGAACGAGATAGCCGGCAGATACCCCGACGCCATTTCCATGGCCGCGGGCCGACCGTACGAAGAGTTCTTCGACGTCAGCCTCATCCACGACTATCTCGAGGCCTACCGCGACCATCTTCGCAGCGACCGGGGAATGGACGATGCCGGGATCAGCCGCACGCTTTTCCAGTACGGGACCACGAAGGGGATCATCTCCGACCTCGTCGCGCGGCACCTCGCCGTAGATGAGAACATCGAGACCGACCCGGACTCCGTGGTCGTCACCGTGGGCTTCCAGGAGGCCCTGTTCCTGGTGCTTCGCACGCTGCGAGCGGGCGAGCGGGATGTGCTGCTCGCCCCCACTCCCACCTACGTCGGCCTGACCGGAGCGGCGCTACTCACCGACACACCCGTCTGGCCGGTCCAATCCACCGAGAACGGCATCGACCTCGATGACCTGGTCCACCAGCTGAAACGTGCACAGGAGCAGGGCGCGCGGGTCCGGGCCTGCTACGTGACACCCAGCTTCGCCAACCCCACCGGCACCAGCATGGACCTGCCCGCCCGCCATCGCCTCCTGGAGGTCGCCGCGGCCCATGGTGTCCTGCTCCTGGAGGACAACGCGTACGGGCTCCTCGGACGGGACCGCCTCCCCACGCTGAAAGCCCTCGACCATGCGGCGACCGTGGTGTACCTCGGCTCCTTCGCCAAGACCGGCATGCCCGGCGCCCGGGTCGGCTATGTCGTAGCGGATCAGCACGTAACAGGGGGTGGCCTGCTCGCCGACGAGCTCGCCAAGCTCAAGGGCATGCTCACCGTGAACACCTCCCCCATCGCCCAGGCGGTGATCGCCGGCAAGCTGCTGCTCAACGACTTCAGCCTGGTCAAGGCCAACGCCCGTGAGACCGCCATCTACCAGCGCAACCTCCACCTCACGCTGGGCGAACTCACCCGCCGGCTCGGCGCCGTCCCCGGAGTCACCTGGAACACGCCGACGGGCGGGTTCTTCATCACCGTCACCGTGCCCTTCGTCGTCGATGACGAATTGCTGGAACACGCCGCCCGCGACCACGGCGTCCTGTTCACCCCGATGCATCACTTCTACGGTGGCAAGGATGGGTTCAACCAACTCCGGCTGTCGATCAGCCTGCTTGATCCGCGACTGATCGAGGAGGGTGTCTCCCGGCTCGCTGAGCTCGTCACCGCACGTCTCCCCTGATCCACACCTGATCACTCGGCTGGCACCAGAGAGACGTAACAACCAAGAAACCCCAGGTCAACGCACTGGCCAGGGGTTTCTGCGCGGTGCTCCACCAAGGACTCGTCCAGCCTGGCGAGTCACCGCTTGACGGCCTCGATGAGGAAGCGGGTGGTGGTCGCCACGAACGGGCCCTGCTCTTGGATCTGCTCGTGCAGGGCGCGTAGCTGCGGCAGGTAGGCCTCCACGGTGAAGTCGGGGACCATCCAGATGACCTTGCGCAGGAAATACACGACGGCGCCGATGTCGAGGAACTCGGTGCGGAGCGACTCGAAGCGCAGGTCGACGACGTCCAGCCCGGCTGCGGTCGCCGCGGCTCTGGCGTCGTCCGGGTGGCGGGTCCTGTGTGACGCCTCGGGCAAGGGGCCGCGGAAATACTCGACCAGTTCGAAGACGCTCGCCGGGCCCACCTGCTGCGACAGGTACGTGCCGCCCGGCTGCAGCACCCGGGCCAGTTCCGACCACCACACCGTCACCGGGTGCCTGCTGACGACCAGGTCGAACGCCTCGTCGGCGAACGGCAGCGGCGGCTCGTCGGTGTCGGACACCACGACGGCGCCCAACGGGTGCAGCAGCCGCGTGGCCTTGGCCAGGTTCGGCGGCCACGACTCGGTCGCGACCATCACCGGCGGCAGCTTCGGCGCCCCGGCCAGCACCTCGCCCCCGCCGGTCTGCACGTCGAGCGCGGCGTGCGCGCGGGCGAGCCGTTCGCCCATGGTCCGCTGGTAGCCCCACGAGGGGCGCTGCTCGGTGGCCCTGCCGTCCAGCCAGGAGAAGTCCCAGCCGTCGACCGACACCTCGTTCGCCTCGGCCACCAGCTCGTCGAAAGTCTTCATCAGGACATTCTGCGCTGCCGGAACGACGCTCCCCACTGGCCCAGGTCGAGGAGTACGGCCAGCACGATCCAGAACCACTCCCAGCCGACCAGCCCGATGCCCGGCGTGTACAGGATGATGTACATCAGCGTCGTGAACGGCAGGAAGATGATGCCCAGCAGTGGCAGCAGCCAGTTGTCGCCGAAGGCGATGTCGACGAAGCGCGGCCGCAACAGCCAGACGATCAGTACGGCGAGGCGGGGGAACATTCCCCCGAATATGGCCAGCAGGCATCCCATTTCTGGAGTCTTCCCAGGTGAGAGCCTATTTAACAGTTGTCCCAGCAGTCGTCGCCCGCGCCGACGCTGAGGAGCGTGCCCTCCGACTGGTACGGCGCGGCGTCCTCGGCGCTGAGCTCCCTGATGCGCACCTCGACCACCCGGGTGCCCGCCTTCTTCGTCATCCTGATGCCGTCGCGCCGCTCGACCGGGTCCTCCGCCGACCATCCGGCCTTCTGCAGCATCGTCATCAGGTCGCTCGCCTTGAGCTCGGAGCTGACCGTGATGTCCACGGCCGCGCCCTTGCCCGCGGTGTCGCAGCCCATCCACTCGTCCACGGAGACGATCTGCTCCTTGGGCGGCAGGGCGCTGTCGACGGTCTTGAGGTAGAGCCCGATCTCCCTGCCGGCGTGGTCGACGCACGCCTGCCCCGCCTGGACGGTCCGGTAGCAGCCCGCCAGGCAGGTGCATAACAGGATCAGGATCGCTGCTGTCGCTTTCACTGGGCCCCCGATTCCCTGGAGGGAATTGTTGGATGCGCGGTGCCGCAAGCAGGATCATCGCATGAGCACTACCGAGATCATCAGCCGTTATAACAACGCGTTCCAGTTTCACGAGCCGGACCTGCTCGACGACGTGATCGCCGAGGACTGCGTGGTGGAGAACGTGGACGGCACCCGCCACGAGGGCAAGGGCGTCGCCCTGAAGTGGTGGCGGGCGCTGGCCGCCGACCCGCAGGTCGTCTTCGACCTCGGTGACGTGGACGTCCTGGGCGACCGGGCCATCATCAGGTGGCGGCTCGGCCAGACGGAAGGCGTGAACATCATGCGGGTCGCCGACGGCAAGATCGTCGAGGGCCTCGGCTACGTGAAGGCGGCCTGACCATGCGTTCCTACCGTTTGAACGGCGACACCCTCTCCTTGGCCGACTCCCCGGAACCGGAGGCGACGGGGTCCCAGATCGTCGTCCGGGTGCACGCGGCGGCGCTCAACAAGCGTGACACCCTCATCCTGGACGGCGTCTACCCGCTGCCGCACCGTGACGGGCTGATCCCGATCAGCGACGGCGCCGGTGAGGTCGTCGCTGTGGGGCCGAAGGCGACCCGCTTCAAGGTGGGCGACCGGGTGATGGGGAGCTACTGGCCGCGCTGGCACGACGGCCGGTTGCGCCCTGAGCTGATCGACCAGCTCGGCTGCACGGTGGACGGCATGCTGACGGAGCTGGCCGTACTCGACGAGCAGTGGGCGGTCCGCGTGCCCGACCACCTGAGCTGGGAGGAGGCGGCTACGCTGCCGTGCGCGGCGCTGACCGCGTGGAGCGCGCTGACCGGCGGCGAGCCGTTGCTGCCCGGCCAGCAGGTGCTGACGCTGGGCACCGGCGGGGTGTCGCTGTTCGCGCTGCAGCTCGCGCAGACGTTCGGCGCGCGGGTCACGGTGACCACGTCCAGCGACGCCAAGATCGACCGGCTCAAGGCGCTGGGCGCCGAGCACGTGGTCAACTACGCCACCGAGCCCGCGTGGGGCGAGCGGGTGCGCGCGCTGACCGGCGGCGCGGACCTGGTGGTGGAGACGGTGGGGAAGGGCACGCTCGACCAGTCGGTGCGGGCCACCGCGCTGTACGGGCACGTGGTGCTGATCGGGGCCATGGCCGGGGGCGGGGGCGTGGAGGTCGCGGGTGCGACGTTCGCGAACAGCCTGGCGACGATCCGGCGGGTGTTCGTGGGGCACCGTACGGGTCTGGAGCAGCTCTCGGCCGCGGTCGCGCAGTCGGGGATCCGGCCGGTGATCGACCGGGTGTACGGCTTCGACGAGGCCCTCGACGCGATCTCCTACTACCGTACGGCTTCGCCGTTCGGAAAGGTCGTGATCAGGACGGCTCCCTGAGCCGTCGGGACGGCTCGCTGAGTCATCAGGACGGCGCCTTGAGCAGGTCGAGCGCGGCCTGGTGGAACGCGCGGACGCGGGGGGTGGCCGCGCCCGCGCGCCACACCAGCCCCCACTCCAGCGGCGGCGCGTCGGCGACCTGCACGTAGACCACGTCCGGCCTGGGGTGGTAGCGCCTGGTGTGCGCCCCCACCCGCAGCACCCCGCGCCCGGCGCCCACCAGCGTCAGGCCCTCCTGGAGCGGCCCCTCCAGCACCGTGAGACCCGCCAGGTCGGACTCGGAAACGCTGGTACGGCCGGCCAGCGGATGCGTCGCGGCGACGGCCACCATCCGCACCTCCCGCACCAGGACGTCGCCCGCTTCGTGCCCCTCGACGGGCAGGGTGGTAAGAACGAGTTCCACTTCGCCGTCGCGCAGCCGGCGGGCCACCTCGCCCGGTTGCACCTCGCGCATCTCCACCTCACAGCCCGGCTCGCGACGCTGGAACAGCTCGGCGATCCCGGCGAGGAGCTGTCCCGCCGCCGCGCCGGTGAAGGCGGTGCACAGCCTTCCCCTGCCGTGGGCGATCGCCCGTTCCATCGCGGCGCCGATGGCGTCCCAGGCGGGCCGTACGCCGCCGTACAGTTCCCTGCCCACGGGGGTCAGCTCGACGCGGCGGCTGGTCCTGACGAACAGGGGCGTGCCGACGCGGCGCTCCAGCTTCTTGATCGTCTGGCTGATCCTGGAGGTCGTCACGCGGAGCCGCTCGGCCGTCCGGCCGAAATGCAGTTCCTCGGCGAGCACCAGGAACGCCTCGAGTTCATCGTTAACCATGGCTTCACGATCGTTGCACAGGCCGGTCTTGATCGGCCCTCGGGGGTACGGCCAGGCTGGACGGCATGAGCAACGAACTGAAGGACCGTGTGGAGATCATCGACGCCTTGTACCGCTTCGGTCTGGGGCAGGATGCGAAGGACAGGGAGCTTTTCGCCTCCTCCTTCGCGGAGGACGCCGAGGTCGACTTCCGCCCGACCGCCGCCAAGTGGGGCGGCAATCCCCCGGTGATGATCGGCAGGGAGACCATCGTGAACAGCATTTTCTCCCTTTTCGACGGCCGGGTGGACACCAGCCACCAGGTGACCAACCCGCGTGTCGTGGTGGACGGCGACACCGCCACGATGACCGCCATGGTGGAGGCCCAGCATCTGCTCAGCGCCGACCACGGGGTCCATGCGTTGCTGAAGAACCATTACGACGTGGAGCTGGTCCGCGATGGCGCCCGCTGGGTCATCCGCCGGGTCCGCATCTCCAACCTCTGGCTGACCGGCACCCCCACCGCGATCTTCGGCGGGTAGAGTCGCCGCTCTATGGTGGAGTTCCTCTTCGTCGCCGCGTTGGCTCTCGTCGTGGCGTGGCCGGTCTTCGGCCTGGCCGTACCCGTCTTCGTCGGAGCGGCGGTCGTCGGGGCGCTGCGCGGAGAGTGGCGCGGTCGCCGGGTGACCCGGCAGCCCTCCTTCTGGCGCAGGCTCGCGGGCGGGGCGTTCTGCGGCGGGTGGGCCATCGCGGCGTACGGCCTGACCCAGTCGTCTTTCCTCCAGATCGACCCCGACGCGAAATGCCCGGTCTACGACGGTGACACGGTCTTCAAGCGGGTGCCCTGGGACGACCCGGAGTGTGTGCCCGTCCCCGTCCTCGTCTGGGTGGTGGCGGTCGTCCTCGCGGTCGCGTGCGTCGCGTGCCTGGTCATGGCCGTCAAAGCACGGCGCCCCGATCGGGGATCCGATCGGGGCGTCAGTCGTGTGCGCGAGGTCTAGGCGAAGTCCTCGGGGCCGAAGATCTTGAGGACGTCGGCCTGGCCCTCCCAGCCCGCCCAGTTGTCGCGGTGGATCTTCAGGAAGCGGGAGGCCCATTCGACCGCCTCCTCCTTGGACCTGACCTCGTACACCGCGTAGCTGATCAGCTCCTTCACCTCGGCGAACGGACCGTCGGTGACGGCCAGGCGGCCGCCGGTCAGCTCGACCCTGGCGCCTCCGTGTGCGCTCGGGGCCAGTCCCGCGGTGTCGAGCAGGGCGCCGGAGGCGGTGGCCTCCTCGCCGAGCTTGGCGATGGCCGCCATGAGCTCCGCGGTGGGCGGGGTGGTGGGCTGGTTGGTGGCGCGGAGGGTGATGAGGTAACGCATGACGGTGATCCTTTCCGAAAGGTGGGGGTTTCAGACGGTGCGGCGGTAGTAGTGCAGGCAGACCGCGGCCAGCCAGGTCCAGATGAGCAGGATGGCGGCGGTGAAGGCGAGGTTGGCCCAGACGGCTCCGGCGCCGATGGCGACGGCGGCGAAGCCGAGCAGGAACAGGACGCCGGTGGCGCGGGAGAAGACTGGGGCGTAGCGGCGGGCGATGACGAAGCAGGCGGCGGCGAGACTGGTGAAGCCGATCATGCCGCAGACCAGGTGCATCATGCCGTGGAAACTGATCGCCCCGGGACCCTCCGGGGTGCCGGCGGGAAAGCCCATCGCGGGGTCGGCCTTGAACACCGCCGCCCCGATCAGGCTGACCCCGTAGACCGCGATCAGGCGGGGCGCCCAGGTGGAGCCGGTGGCCCGGTGCAGCCCGACGGCCGCGGCGATGGTGGTGAGTGCGGCGACGACGAAGTTGGTCACCTGGATCCAGCCGAGGTCACCGTTCGCCAGCATGCTCCACTGGTGGCGGGTGAGGTCGAACCCCTCCCGGGTGAGCGCCTGGGCGAGGGCGACGACCACGTAGAGGGGTCCGGCGATGATGCCGTAGCCCAGAAGTGACTTGGTGACGCGGCCCTGAGGGGTGCACTCGGTGGTGGTCATTTTCTTTCTCCTTCTCGCTTCGTTTGATGACGCTTCGAACGAGAGGAGCCGCTTTCGACAACCACCTACAAGATTTTTGAGAATTTTCTCGGGAACCGCATTACCCCAGGTCAGGCCAGGCGACGTCGTCGATCGCGAGCCACGGCGCGGCGGCCACACCGGCTGGAGTGAGCCCGGCGAAGGCCCTGGCCTCGCGGTGCAGGTGCGACTGGTCGACGTAACCGCTCTCGGCTGCGACGCCCGCGACGGCGTGCCCCGCAGCCAGCAGGTGGGCCGCGTGGTCGAAGCGCACGAGCTGGGCCGCGCGCTTGGGCGTGATGCCGAGCTGGGACCTGAAGCGTGCCCAAAGCCGCTTGCGGCTCCACCCGACCTCGCCCGCCAGCCCGTCGACCCGGACCCGCCCCTTGCCGTCGCGCATCCGCCGCCAGGTGTGGGCGACCTCGGGGTCGACCGGGCGTGCGCCCATCCGCCGCCGGAGGATCTCCGCAGCGAGCGTGAACCGTTCCTCCCACGAGCTGACGGCGCGCAGCCTTTCCTCGACCCGCGCCGCGTCGCGCCCCCAGACGTCCTCCAGGGCGACCAGCGCCCCGCTGAGCTCGGCCGGCGCGCCGAGCACCGCGGCGGCGGCGACCGGTTCCAGCCGGATCTGGAGGTACTCCCCCATCCCGCTGCCCGCCGCCCGCAGCTTGCCTGGCAGGAGCCCGACGACGACGCTCCCGCGTTCGTGCCGCAGGCAGGTGTCGTAGACGGTGGCCTCGCCCTCGCTCAGGTCGACGAGGAGAGTGACGGCCGGGTGCGGGACCATGTCGAGGTCCACCCGCGCCGGGACGAGCTGGCGGAACCCGGCCATGCTGACTCCCGGCAGGCGGCCCGGCAGGCGCGGGACCGCGACGTCCATCGAAGCCCAGTCGAACGACGGCACGTTCCCAGTCTAGGTACCCAGCAGTTCGACGGTCCGTTCCGGCGCCTCCAGCATGGGCAGGTGCCCGACGCCGGGCAGCATCTCCACGCGTGCGTACGGCACAGCGTCGTAGAGACGCGCCGACGACGGCTCCCACCTCGGGTCCGCGGCGCCGAAGATCACCAGCACCGGGACCTTGAGGTCGGCCAGCCGCTCGGGCAGGCCGCGCTCGGCGAGGTAGGCGCTGTTGCGGCGCAGCACCGCCCGCATCGAGCGGTAGGTGATGGCCCGCACCCCGTCGACCAGCTCGTCCGGGACCTCCACCGGCCGGGCCGCGATGGAGCTGATCGCGCGGCGGATCATCGTATCCGACCGCCTGGCCCACAGCAGGGGCCCGAACGGCGGGGCCAGCAGGACACGGAGGATGAACGGCTGCCGCAGCACCGCATCCAGCCGGGGCCCGGTGCTGATCAGCACGATCGACCCCACGAGCTCGGGCCGCTGCTCGGCCAGCGAGGTGGCGACGTATCCCCCGCTGGAGTGCCCGACCACGGTGACCTGCGCGAGCCCGAGCTCATCCAGCAGCGCAGCCACCCGAGCCGCCTGGTCGGGCACGTCGTAGGACGCGGAGGGCGGCGAGTTCCCACAGCCTGGGAGGTCGACCCGGATGACATGATGCCGCTCGGCCAGCGCCGGGACCACCGGCGCCCAGGTACCCCCCGAAGCCCCGGACCCGTGGATGAGCAACAGCGGGGGCGCGTCTTCCGGCCCGTCGTGGACCACGTGCATCTCACTCATGCGGGGATGATGGCCCGCGGGTCGCCTGCCGGTCTTGGATGAATGTCCCCTACAGCCCGTTCAGGTCGATCGCCTCGGCCATGGCGTTCAGTCCGGCGTCGTTGGGGTGGAGCCCGTCGCCCTGCTGCCCGTCGCGGACGTTGAACTCAGGACGCAACCGGTCCGGGTCGCCGGGTGCGGCCAGGGCGCGCTCGAAGTCGGCCACCCCGTCGTACTCGCCGCTCGTCCTGATCCACGTGTTCACCTGGTCGCGGACCTGTTCCTTGGCGAACGGTTCCGGCGTGCCGTCCGGGTACAGCCACGGGTTGCCCTTGAAGGGCATGATCGTGCCGCCGACGATCCTGATCCCCCTGGAGTGGGCGAGCCGGATCAGCTCGCGGTGTCCGGCGATGATCTGCGCTGCGGTGACTTCCGGGCCGGGGTAGGTGATGTCGTTGATGCCCTCCATCACGATCACCGCCCGCACCCCCGGCTTGTCCAGCACGTCCCGCTGGAAGCGGCCCAGGGCCCGCTCGCCGAAGAGCGGGTGGTCGGCCAGCACCTGGTTGCCCGAGATGCCGCTGTTCAGCACGGTCAGCGGCCGTCCCGCCGCGACCAGCCGCTCGGCGAGCTGGTCGGGGTAACGGTTGTCGGCGTCGAGGGTGGAGCCGGTGCCGTCGGTGACCGAGTCGCCGAAGGTCACCACCGCGCCCCGGCTGGCGGGGCTCAGCACGTCCACCCCGCTCAGGAAGTACCACGAGCGCGAGGTGTCGGTGAAAGCGGTGCCGCGCGGGTCGAACCGGTGGTCGCCCGGGGCCCGGTAGGTGGTGGCCGAGGAGATGTCGTGGAACGTGGCCGGTCCTGTCGCCCCCTGGAAGTACAGGGTGACGGCCAGCCGGTCCAGCGCCTTGACGGGCAGCGGGATCGGGTCGCTGACCAGCTCCTGACCCGCCGGGACCACGGTGTGCGGCCGGAGCGAGAAGGTCACCGGGCGCAGGCTCGTCGGACGGACGGCGGCCCCGGCGGCGGCCTTGGCCACCGTGGCTCCGCTCACCGTCAGGGGCGCCGTGCCGTACAGGTTGGAGATCTTGATGCGGACGGCGACGCCGGAGCCGGTGACCCGGACCACCTGGCGTACGGTCTGCCGCTGGAAACCCGCCTGCGACCAGTTGGACGAGCCGGGCAGCCCGCCGGGCGAGGGCCGCTGCACGGCAGCCGACCAGGCGCCCGTCCAGCGGGGGCCTGCCGTACCGGCCTGGGCGGGGACGGCGGGGGCGATGATCGCCGTGGCGAGGGCCAGCGCGGCGAGGGTCTTGGTGAAACGCATGATCTAGAAGTCCTTGGCGTGGTCGGTCGCCCACTGGGCGTAGGTGCGGGGCTTGTGGCCGGTGATGCGTTCGACGGTGTCGTTGACCTCGGCGGGCTTGCCGACGGTGGCCGCCATCAAGCCGAACAGCGCGCCGATGAAGGCGGGGTCCATGAAGGCGCTCATCTGCTCAAGAACAGGCTCAGGGTCGAGGTCCTCGACGGTGAGCGGGCGGTCGAGCGCCTGACCGAGGATCTGGACCTGGTCGGCCTGGGTGAGCGACTCGGGCCCGGTCAAGCTGTAGGTCTGCCCGGCGTGACCGTCGCCGGTGAGGGTGGCGACTGCGACGTCCGCGACGTCGAGCTCGTGGATGGCGCTGAAGGCGGCCTTCGTGTACGGCGCGCGGATCACATCACCTCCGGCCAGTTGCATGGCGAAGGTCAGCGAGTTGATCGCCGGGAACAGCAGCCGCAGCACCGTCCACTCCAGCCCGGACTCCTGAACGGCCCGCTCCACGTCAGCGTGGTACTGGGCGATCACATCCGGCTGCACCTCGACGCCGTCCACGACCGCGCCCGAGGACAGGAAGACGATCCGCCCGACCCCGGACTCGCGGGCGGCGGCCAGGAGCGGCGCCGGGTCCATGCCGTACTGCAGGACCAGCAGGATCCCGCGCACCCCCGCCAGCGCGGCGGGCAGGGTCTCCGGCTTGGTGAGATCGGCCTGAGCCAGCTCGACACCCTCAG
Source organism: Nonomuraea sp. NPDC050556 (assembly GCF_044457355.1). Classification (NCBI taxonomy): domain Bacteria; kingdom Bacillati; phylum Actinomycetota; class Actinomycetes; order Streptosporangiales; family Streptosporangiaceae; genus Nonomuraea; species Nonomuraea sp. NPDC050556. The sequence continues at coordinate 2,827,438 of NZ_JBITGU010000001.1, forward strand.
GCAACCCCGCCCGCGAAGGATCGCGGGTCAGCGCCCGCACCGGGTAGCCCGCGGCGAGCAGGGCTTCGACGGCCTGACGGCCGAAGTGGGCGGTGGCACCAGTGACCAAATACATGAGAACTCCTTATCGTTTTCTGGCGAGGGTGACGCCGTCGCGGACGGGCAGCATGACCACGTCCAGCCGCTCGTCGTGGGCGAGAGCGTCGTTCACGCGCCGCATAGCCTGGTGGTCTGCGCCCTGGAAGGCCGGGTCGAGCACCCTGCCGCCCAGGAACACGTTGTCGAGGACGAGCAGGCCGCCCGGCGCGAGCCGCGGCACGATCTCCTCGTAGTAGCCGGGGTAGTTGCCCTTGTCCGCGTCGACGAAGGCGAAGTCGAAGGCCGGTTCCCCGGGCAGCGCCCGGAGCGTGTCGAGGGCGGGACCGATCCTGAGGTCGATGCGGTCCTCGACGCCCGCGCGTCGCCAGTACGGCCTGGCGATGTCGGTCCATTCGGTGCTCACGTCGCACGCGAGCAGGTAGCCGTCGGCGGGCAGCGCGCGGGCGATGCACAGCGACGAGTACCCGGTGAACACGCCGATCTCGATGGCCCGGCGCGCGCCGGAGAGCCGGACGAGCATCTCCAGCAGCGCCCCTTCATCGGCAGCCACCTGCATTCCGGCGGCGCGCCCCGTCGCCTCGCGCGTCGTTTCCGCCAGCTCGGCCAGCAGCTCCCCGGCTGGGGTGCAGTGCGCCCGCAGGTAGTCGTCGATCGCCGGAGGGACGATCTCGAGGGCGTCGCCGGACTCTGGATCGGTCCAATCCACGCTGAGCTCTTCCTGGGTGGCGAAGCGCAGCAGGTGCCTGGTGATGACGTCCTGCACGCCGTACAGCGACTCGAGGTCCTCGGCTGCGGCGATCAGGACGAGTTCGTGCTGGAGGGAGACCAGCGAGCAGGTGCCGGAGCGGAAGGTGAGCGTTCCCCTGCCGGAGCCGGTGTGCTCCGCCGCGGCCTTGCGGCCCATGTGCGAGAGCAGCTGTTTGACGTAGCGCTCGGGTCGCTCGGTTGCGACGTGCGCCGTTGACAAGGGCATAGAGGGGATCCAAGTATCTAGATTGTTAGACGCTTTCGATGCCGGGCAGTCTGCCAACGGCCTGGGCGATTTGTCAAAAGCGTCGAAGATCCTAGACACTTACGTCATGACAGATGAGCAGCTCCTCGCACTGCGCTCATCCGCGCAGTACAAGGCGCTCGGGCACCCGATGCGCCACCGCATGGTGAACCTGCTGCGCCAGCGCCCCGCCACCCTGGGCGAGCTGACCACGGCGCTCGGCTCCACCAAGGGGACGGTCGGGTACCACGTGCGCATCCTGCGCGACGCGGGGCTGGTCCGGCTCGCGAGCACCCGGCGGGTGCGCGGGGGGACGGAGCAGCGCTTCGAGCTCGTCAACAGGGGGTTCCAGCTGGACGAGGAAACGGGTGCGATGTTCCTCCACGACGCGGCCTTGGCCGAGATGCTCCCCACCAGCCCCGGCGACCCCGGCCACACGGTGTTGCACCACGTCTGGCTCACCGCCGAGGAGGCCCGCACGTTGTCGGAACGGCTCGAATCCTTCGACCACGGACACCAGCTGACCCCGGAGCCAGGGACCGAGGCGTACGGCCTGCTCCTGAGCCTCTTCCGAGCCGACATCCCCCGCCTTCCCCCGGAGGACGCCCAGGGCTAGAGCAGGAACTTCACGTAGACGGAGAAGGCCTCCCGCCGCAGCTCACGGCGCAACGTCTCCACATCCATCCCGGCAGTTCGCGCTAGGCCGAGCTCTTCGGAGGTGAAGGCGAAGCTGTCGTCGCGCCCGTTCACGAGGGCGACGACCATGTCCAGCAGTCGCCGCTCGTAGGCGCCCGAGGGTGCCCAGCCACGTGGGGACATACGGCCGTCTTTCTGCAGGTGAAACAGGCCGTCCTCATCGGCGCGAACGGTGACTTCGCGGGTCTGTACCCGGGAGCCGAGAGTTTGGTGAGGGGCGTTGGGGAGGGCCATATCCCGGACGGTAAGGAGGGTGACCAGGAGGGCGCTATGGGGGTTGCGCGAAGTTGCTTGACCCCTCTGCAAGGTTGAGCGATGTTGTTCGCACGGGCCGTCGAGAGGTCTCCAACCGCCTACGGATCTCGGGGACGCTGGAGACATCGGTGTCCGGCGAAAGGATCGGGTCAATGGCACGTCGACTGCGCTTCAACGGCACGAACTCCGGCGAGGGCGGCTGTCCCGCGATCCACGAGGATCTCGACAGCGGCGACATCATCGTCCACGGGCCTCGGCTCACCGACCCCGAGACCATCGCCCGGCTTCAGCACCTCAACGACGACGAGATCCCCATCGTGGTGCCGCGCAACGTCCTGATCGACTTCGGGCCGCACGACCGGGACACCGTACCGCGCAAGATCGACCCGGAGCAGTTCGCCCAGCTCTTCGAGAACTTCCAGCACAGCGCCTGGCGGCTCGAGACGCGCAGCCGCTACGCCTCGGACGAGGAGACCGGCATCTACGCTCAGTTCGTCCAAGGCGAGACCCCAGACTGGGACCTGTCCACGCCGTGGAGCAAGACCATCCGGGCGAAGACCCACGATGGCGTGGCCGTGGGACGCGTCCGCATCGTCGACGACCCACCCACCACGGGGCAGCTCTACCTGCTCGCGCACGCCGACAAGAACGCGGCCCTCGGCGAGGATGTTCGCACCATGTGGCGAGCGGACGCCGAACGCGTGAACCTGCCGGACGAGGACTTCTGGATCTTCGACTCTCACCTCGTCGCCCTGTGCCTGTTCGACGATGACGACAACCTCACGGGCGCCGAGCTGATATCCGAGCCGGCGCGGGTGAACCAGTACAACCGGCTGCGTGACGTGGCACAGCACTACGCGGTGCCGTACAAAGATTTCGCGGCGCGAATGTGACAGAAGCGAGGGGGTGCCGGTGACCACTGATTATCAGGCTGCCCGCGAAGCCTTGGGCGCTCGGCTACGGGAGATCAGGTTCTCCGCTCCTGGCGGTCGGCTCACCGGCACACAGCTTGCCGAGCGGTACGGCTGGCACAAGTCCAAGATCAGTCGGCTGGAGAACGGCCGGCAGACTCCCACTCCCGAGGATCTGCGGCTGTGGGCCGACGCGTGCGGGCAGCCGGACACGTACGCCGAGCTGCTCGCCAAGCTCCAGGGGTTCGAGTCGCACATCAGGTCCTGGCGCCGCCAGCTTGCGGCCGGGCACCGGCACGTCCAGGACGCGCACAACGCGGCGCAGGCCAACTCCACGGTCCTGCGCGCGTGGGAGTCCTCGTGGGTCGTCGGTGTGCTCCAGACACCTGACTATGCGCGTGCGGGGCTCGCTCGATCCGTCGAACGGCACCGGTCCCCGCAGGATGTCGAGGAGGCTGTACGGGCGCGCATGAAACGGCAGGAGCTGCTCTATGCCGGGAACAGGCGCTATCACGTACTTCTGTGGGAGCCGGTGTTACGAGCCTTGGTCTGCCCGCCTTCGGTGCTCCTCGCCCAGCTTGACCGCCTCATGGGGGTTATCGGGATGGATACGGTGGAGTTGGGAATCGTGCCCCTCGACGCCCCGATCAAGCAGCCTCCTGGGGTTGGCTTCTGGATCTACGACGACAGCACGGTCGTCACGGAGACGTGGCACGCCGAGCTGTGGCTCGACGACGCGGCCAGCGTCGAAACGTACCTGCGGGTCTGGAACGCACTCCGGGAATCCGCCGTGTACGGGAGCGAGGCTCAGAACCTGATTTCCGCGGCGCGCCGAGCACTCACTGCTCGCTGAAGAAGATATCCGTCAGCCCATCTCGTCCTGTGGCTGCCACGCGACGCTCCTCGTTCTCGACTTCGGCTCAGAGTCGCGGCATCACGAAGGGTCTTGCGTGGCCGCCAGGCCACGCCCCAAGGAAGACAGCCCGAGCGAAGCGAGGCCCTCCAGGGGTCGGGGCCACGGCCCGACTGGAAATACGCCTGACCCAACTTGCGCGAAGCGCCAACTGGAAGCCCTTTTCGCGGGCAACGCCCGCCCCAACAAAACAGCCCGAGCGAAGCGAGGCCCTCCAGGAGTCGGGGCCCCGGCCCGACTGGAAGAACGTCTGCCACCACTATGCGCGAAGCGCCATCAGGAAGCCCTTTGTGTGCCCTTTACGCGCGAGGCCCCGCCGTACCTCCACTGAAGGTAAGTACGGCAGGGCCGGTCCGAAGGGCGACGTTACGCGACCGCGGAAGTCGCCACCGTCGCCGGTGTCAGGGCGATCTCCAGCACCTCACGCACGTCACTGACCGCATGCACGGTCAGCTCCGCCAGCACCTCAGCCGGCACATCATCCAGATCCGGCTCATTACGAGCAGGAATCAGCACCGTAGTGATCCCGGCCCGATGCGCAGCCAGGATCTTCTGCTTGGCCCCACCGATCGGCAACACCCGCCCCGTGAGCGAGATCTCCCCGGTCATCGCCACGTCCGCCCGCACCTGCCGCCCCGACAGCAGCGAAGCGAGCGCTGTGGTCAGCGTGACCCCAGCCGAAGGGCCGTCCTTCGGCACCGCGCCCGCCGGGAAGTGCACGTGCACCGACCGGTCCTTCAGCGCCGTCACAGGAAGCTCCAGCTCCGCCCCGTGCGACCGCAGATACGACAGCGCGATCTTGGCAGACTCCTTCATGACGTCACCGAGCTGCCCCGTCAGGGTCAGGCCGGTGTCGCCGGTCTCCGGGTCGGCCAGCGAAGCCTCGACGTAGAGCACGTCTCCCCCCGCCCCGGTGACCGCCAGGCCGGTGGCCACGCCGGGCACCGAGGTGCGCTGCTTCGACTCCGGCAGCGACGACTCGGGCACGAACCGCGGCCGACCGAGATACTCCACCAAAGCGTCCGACGTCACGACCACGGGACCAGCATCCGAGGCAGCCGCGATCTTGCGGATCACCCGGCCCACCGCCCGCTCCAGGGAGCGGACCCCCGCCTCGCGGGTGTACTCGGCCGCCAGCCGCCGCAGCGCGGCGTCCTCGAAGGTGATCTCCTCGGTGGAGAACCCGGCCTGCGACAGCTGCTTGGGCAGCAGGTGGTCGCGGGCGATGGCGAGCTTCTCGTCCTCGGTGTACCCGTCGAGCGTGACGATCTCCATGCGGTCCAGCAGCGGCCCGGGAATCGACTCCAGGACGTTCGCCGTCGCCAGGAACAGCACGTCGGACAGGTCGAGCTCGACCTCCAGGTAGTGGTCGCGGAACGTGTGGTTCTGCGCCGGGTCGAGCACTTCGAGCAGGGCGGCCGTCGGGTCGCCCCGGTAGTCGGCGCCGACCTTGTCGATCTCGTCCAGCAGCACGACGGGGTTCATCGAGCCGGACTCGCGGATGGCGCGGACGATGCGGCCGGGCAGCGCGCCGACGTAGGTGCGCCGGTGGCCGCGGATCTCCGCCTCGTCCCGCACGCCGCCGAGGGCGACGCGGACGAACTTGCGTCCCATGGCCCGCGCGACGGACTCGCCGAGCGAGGTCTTGCCGACTCCGGGAGGTCCGGCGAGGGCGAGTACGGCGCCGCTGCGCCGTCCGCCCACCACGCCGAGCCCCTTGTCGACTCGTCGCTTGCGCACGGCCAGGTGTTCGATGATGCGGTCCTTCACATCGTCCAGCCCCGTGTGGTCGGCGTCGAGGACGGCCCGCGCACCCGTGATGTCGTAGTTGTCGGCGGTCCGCTCGTTCCAGGGGATGTCGAGGACGGTGTCCAGCCACGTCCGGATCCAGCCGGTCTCGGGCGACTGGTCGGAGGTGCGCTCCAGCTTGTCGACCTCCTTCAGCGCGGCCTCACGGACCGCGGAAGGCAGGTCGGCGTTCTCGACGCGGACCCGGTAGTCCTCCTCTTCCGAGGAGGCGTCGCCGTTCAGCTCGGAGAGCTCCTTGCGCACGGCGGCCAGCTGCTGGCGCAGCAGGAACTCGCGCTGCTGCTTCTCCATGCCCTCCTGGACGTCCTTGCGGATCGTCTCGGCGACGTCGAGCTCGGCCAGGTGCTCGCGGGACCACTCGACCAGCTTCTCCAGCCGGTCGGCCGGGTCGGGCGACTCCAGCAGCTCGACCTTCTGCGCCGTGGACAGCCACGGGGTGTAGCCGGAGCTGTCGGCCAGGACGGCCGGGTCGTCGATCTGGTTCACCTGGTCGACGACCTGCCACGCGCCGCGCTTCTGCAGGATCGTGGTGGCCAGCGCCTTGTACTCGCGGGCCAGCTCGTGGGCGCGCTCGCCGGACTCGACCCGGTCGACGGTGATGGCCTGCACCCACAGCGCCGCACCAGGACCGGTCGTCCCGGCGCCGACCCGCACGCGGACCACGCCGCGCACCACCGCGGCGGGCTCGCCGCCCGGCAGCCTGCCGACCTGTTCCACGATCGCCTGCACGCCGACGGCGCCGTATTTGCCGTCGATCCTGGGAACGAGAAGCACCTGTGGCTTGTTGCTACCGGATGCCTGTGCAGCGTCGATGGCGGCACGCACCTCGGAGTCGGACAGGTCCAGCGGAACCACCATTCCCGGCAGGACGACCTCGTCGTCGAGCGGCAGGACCGGGAGGATCAGGCTCTCACTCATACGAACTCCTTCAGCAGACTTGAGCTATACCGACTCAAGTAACGAGAGCCTCCGAATGTTCCCGAAGTTGCCAATGTTCGCTCACAGCGATCGTAATCATGTAAGCGCTACTTGAGAGTGACGCGGTGCACGAGGCCGACCACCTAGGCTGACCTGGTGATCCACGCCCTTATTCAGCCGTTCTGGCTGGCGTTGTTCCGGGGCGAGGCAGATCCGCCGACGCCCCGGTCGCGCCGCCTGCGCTTCCCCATGCCCCGCGCGATCGGCGTGCTGCCGTTCAGGACGGTCGACCTGCCGCTAATCGCCGACGTCGTCCTGGGCGTGCTGGTCTACGCCTTCACGATCAACGCGTTGAGCGCGATGCCGCACCAGGACAACGAGCTGCTCAAGCAGCTGACCGCGATGAGCCTGGCGCTGCCCCTCCTCCTGCGCGACCGCTACCCCCTGGCCGCCTGGCGGGTGGCCGTGCTGGCCGTTCCGCTCGCCATCACCCAGCTGGCCGAGAACACCGACGTCCTGCCGTATACCTCGCCGCTGACGGTGATGTACCTGCTCGTTCTCTACTCCGTCGCCGTACGGTGCCGTCGCGAGATCTCGCTGGCCGTCTGGATCATCTCGGTGCTGATCGCCTCGATGTTCCATTCGGACTCGATGCCCGTCGTGGCCGTCGTCATGGCGGTGGCCATCCTGTTCGGTTACAACGTGCGGGTACGGCGGAGCGCCACGGCCCAGCTGTTCGAGGAGGAGAAGCGCAGCCAGGTCGCCAAGGCCGCGCACGCCGTACTGGAGGAAAGGGCCCGCATCGCCCGCGAGCTGCACGACGTGGTCGCCCACCACATGTCGGTCATCGCCATCCAGGCGGAAGCCGTACCCCTCAAGGCCAAGGGCGACGTGGCGCAGCTGGAGGCCGGGCTGGCCGAGATCAGGGGGCTGTCCCTGGAGGCGATCGCCGAGCTGCGCCAGGTGCTCGGCGTGCTGCGCGACGAGGAGGGGCGCAAGGAGACCACCCCGATGCCCGGCCTGGAACGCCTCGACGAGCTGGTCGCCCACGCGCGCAGCGCCGGGCTCGCCGTACAGGTCGAGAGGTCGGGCTCGGTCGAGGACCTGCCCGCCGCGGTGGGGCTGTCGATGTACCGGATCGTCCAGGAGTCGCTGAGCAACGCCATGCGGCACGCGCCGGGCGCCACGGTCGCGATCGAGATCGCCAGGCAGGGCGATATCGTCCAGGTGCGGGTCGCCAACGGCCCGGGGACGAAGGCGGCGCAGGCCTCCCAGGGCGCGGGCCAGGGGCTGATCGGCATGCGGGAGCGCGCGGCGCTGCTGGGCGGCACGCTGCAGGCCGTACCCGTCAGAAGCGGAGGATTCGAGGTGACGGCGAGGTTGCCGGTCGGGGAGGACGGCGCATGATCCGCGTGCTCATCGCGGACGACCAGGGCATGGTCCGCACGGGTTTCACCACGTTCCTGGACGCCCAGGGCGACATGGAGGTGGTCGGCGAGGCCGCCAACGGCCTGGAGGCCATCGCCCAGGCGGAGAAGCTGAGGCCCGACGTGATCCTCATGGACGTCCGGATGCCCGAGATGGACGGCCTCGAAGCAACCCGGCGCATCATGAAAAATCCCGAAATTTCGGTGAAGATCTTGGTCCTGACGACCTTCGACCTGGACGACTACGTCTACGAGGCGCTCCGCGCCGGAGCCAGCGGCTTCCTGCTCAAGGACGCCTCGGCCGTCCAGCTCGCCGAGGCGGTGCGCATCGTGGCCGCGGGCGACGCGCTGATCGCGCCCGCGGTGACCAAGCGGCTGATCCACGAGTTCGCCAGGCTCGGCGGCCCCCGCGCGCCGACGCGCAAGCGGCTCAGCGAGCTGACCGAGCGCGAGACCGAGGTGCTCGCGCTCGTCGCCCAGGGCCTGTCGAACCAGGAGGTCGCCGCGCGGCTGTTCGTCTCGGAGCAGACGGTCAAGACGCACGTGGGCCGCATGCTGGCCAAGCTCGACCTGCGCGACCGCGCCCAGGCCATCGTCTACGCCTACGAGACAGGGCTCGTGCGACCTGGAGAATAGGCGTCATGGACGTGATGGAGCACTTCCGCCGGGTCGCCGACACGGTGCCCGCCTACCGCGCGTTCCTGGCCGAGCACGGCATCGATCCCGCACAGGTCGAGAAATTTCAGGACCTGCCGTTCACGACCAAGGACACCTACCTCCGCCGCCACCCCCTCCCCCGGCTCTGCCGCGACGGCAGGATCGGCGACATGGTCGCCGTCTCCTCGGGCTCGACCGGCGAACCCTCCTTCTGGCCCAGGTCGGCGGCCGACGAGCGGGTGATCGCCGCCCGCTTCGAGGAGGTGATGACCACCTTCGGCGCCCGCGACAGGACCACCCTCGCGGTCATCTGCTTCGCCCTGGGCACCTGGGTCGGCGGCCTGTTCACCCTCAACTGCCTGCGCCACCTGGCCGAGCGCGGCTTCCCGATCACCTGCGTGGCCCCGGGCAGCGACCGCCGCGAGATCCTGCGCGTCATCCCCGAGCTGGCGCCGCACTTCGACCAGGTGGTCCTGTTCGGCTACCCGCCGTTCGTCAAGGACGTGATCGACAACGGTTCGTGGGCGGGCATCGACCTCAAGCTCGTCACGGCGGGCGAGGTCTTCAGCGAGGAGTGGCGCGCCCTGGTCGCCGACCGCGCGGGAATCGCCGACCCCGTGCACGCCACAGCCAGCCTGTACGGCACGGCCGACGCGGGCGTGCTCGGCAACGAGACCCCGCTCTCCATCGAGATCCGCCGCCACCTGTCCGCCCACCCCGACCGGGCCAGGACGCTGTTCGGCGAGTCGCGGCTGCCGACGCTCGTTCAATACGACCCCGAGGTGCGCTTCTTCGAGGAGCACCAGGGCACCCTGCTGTTCTCGGGCGACAACGGCATCCCGCTGGTCCGCTACCACATCGCCGACGAGGGCGGGATCATCCCCTACGACCGCATGATCGACTTCCTGGGCTTCACGCCGCGGGCGGAGGGTCCTGAGCGCCCGTTCGTCTACGTCTTCGGCCGCAGCCATCACACGGTCTCCTTCTACGGCGCCAACGTCTTCCCCGAGAACATCGCCGTCGGCCTGGAGCAGCCCGAGGTCAGGGACCTGGTGACGGGCAAGTTCGTGTTGCAGGCGGTCGAGGACGAGGGCCGCGACAGGAACCTCACCGTGACCGTCGAGCTGCGCGCCGGGCTGCGCCCCTCCGAGGGGACGGCGCAGGCCGTGGGCCAGTCGATCCTGACCCAGCTGCTCCGCCTCAACAGCGAGTTCGCCGCCTACGTGCCGCAGGTCAGGCAGTCGCCGTTCGTGCGGCTGCGTGAGTGCGGCGACCCTGAGTACTTCCCGCCAGGAGTGAAGCACCGCTACACAGCGTGAGCGCCAGGCAGGCCCAGGCGAACCAGTCGCCGAACCGGGAGTAGAGGGTCGGTGACGCGGCGGCGGGCAGGGTGGCCACGATGGAGACGAACGGCGCGCCCCTGCTGGCCCGCTCCGCGACGACGCGGCCGGTGGGGTCGCTGAGCAGGAGGAGCCCGTCGCGCGGCACGCGGGCAATGGTCATGCCGCTCTCAACGCCTCGGGCCAGGGCGATGCGGCTGTGGATCCACTCGTCGCCGGGGAAGTCCCAGGCGGGGGCGAACAGGGCGGTCGCGCCGCCGTCCCGGTAGGAGCGCACGAGGCCGGGGAAGTCGAGGTCCTTGCAGACGGCGATCGCCCAGGGGCGTCCCGGCACGTAGGCGGTGTTGCCCGCGGGCCCGGGCCGCAGCTCGCCCTCGCCACCGGGGATGAGGTGCTGCTTGAAGTACTCGACCGGCCTGCCCGAGGGCGGGAAGTCGAGGGCGGCGTTGTAACGGGCGCCGTTCCTGGCCAGGGTGAGCCCGACGACGACGTCGGCGCCGTGCTCTGCGGCGATCTTCGTCATCGGCCCGGCCACCAGGGGCAGGGTGGTGTCGTCGACGGAGAAGGTCTTCTCGGGCAGCACGATCAGCCGCGCCCCGCCCGCGGCCAGGTCACGCACCCGCTCGACGTACCCGGCGAGGATGGCCCTGCCCTTGGCGCCGGTCACGTCGAGGCTGCCGTCCTGCCGGTCGGTGGCCAGCAGCGCCACCCGCTCCCCCGGAGCATCCTGCGGTACGGCGAGCCTGGCGAAACCGTAGCCCAGCGCCAGCGCGCCGACCAGCGCGGTTGCCATAGCCGTCCGCAGGTCGAGGGTGGCGACCGCGGCGGGCACCAGGAGCAGCAGGAACGTCACGCCCCACACGCCGGTCACCGAGAGCGTCTGGAGGACGGGCAGCACGTCGGACTGCGTGTAGGCCAGGCTCCACCAGGCGCCGTGCGGCAGCGCCAGCGACACCCCGTACTCGACCGCCACCCATCCGGCGGCGAACGCGGGTGCGGCCAGCAGCGGCCGGGCCCTGAGCGCCCTGAAGAGCAGCACCACCAGGCCGAACAGGGCGGAGGTGCCGAGGATGATGCTCGCGGCGACCGGGAGGGGCATCTCCAGCACGCCGGCGAAGTAGTGCCACATCAGCGTCTGGCCGCCGAGCCAGGCGAGCGCGCCCGCGGCGAAAGCCGTACGGGATCCGGAGCGGGCGGCGGCGAACAGGACCGGTAGCGGGGCCAGCCAGGTCAGCCAGGGCACCGGGTGCAGGCCCGTCCCGGCGGCCAGGAGGGCGGCGGAGAGGAGGGTGGCGACGACGATTCTCATGGGACAGATCCTTCGCGCAGGGCCGCCGGGGCACATCGCCGCACGGGGCGATCACCGCCGTCACTCCTGAGGACTACGCGGGAAGACCACACCGTACGGCGACGCCGTTGACCAGGGCGTTTTTCTACGTTCTAGCCATGGTCCGGCACATGCTCCTGGCGAGCGCATTCCTCCTAGCCCTCCCGACGCCCTCGGCTCCTCCCTCAGAACGGCTCGTCAAGGTCTACGGCGACCTCGCGACGGCCGACCGGGTGGCGATCATCGTGCCCGGGGCCGACACGACGATCCGGACGTTCGAGAGCGCCACGTTCCGTCCCGGGGGTGCGGCGCGGTCGTTGCTGGCGCAGGCTCGGGCGCTGGACCCGGGGGCGCGGCTGGCGGTGATCGCGTGGCTCGGGTACGACAGCCCGCCCACGGTCAGCATGTCGGCGATCACCGAGTCGGCGGCGGTCGCCGGGGCCCGCTCGCTGGGCCGTACGGTCGCCGGGCTGCGGCCCGGGGTGCCGGTGACGTTGTTGTGCCACAGCTACGGGTCGGTGGTGTGCGCGCACGCCGCCCCTTCTCCGCGTGTCGCGGACGTGGCGGTGTTCGGCAGCCCGGGGCTGGGGTCGGTGCGGCGGCCGGGGTTCTGGGCGGGGCGGGGGGCGAGCGACTGGATCGCCAAGGTGCCGCACGTGCGGCTGGGGCCGCTGGGGTTCGGCGCCGACCCGATGACGTACGCGACCAGGACCTTCGACGCGGGGCCCGGGGGGCACAGCGACTATTTCCGACCGGGTACGGCTTCGCTCCGCAACCTCGCCCTGATCGCCCTCGGCAGGACGGCCGAGGTCACCCATGCCTGACCGCCTCCAGACCTCACCACTCCTGACGGACCCGGCTGACCCCACAAACCCCACAGACCTGATGCACCCCGCGAGATCAGGGGACCCCGGGGGAGACGGGAGGGGTGGGCGGGATCGGGGGATCGATGCGCTCAGGGCGCTGGCGATCGGTGGGGTGGTGCTGGGGCACTGGCTGGTCACCGCGTGGGAGCGGGTGCCGAGGCTGGTGATCTCCAGCCCGCTGGCCTACCAGCCGCACCTGGTCGCCGCGTCCTGGGTGCTGCAGACGCTCTCGGTGTTCTTCCTGGTGGGCGGCTACGTCGCCGCCCGCCCCCGAACGACGGCAAGCACCCGGACAGGAAACCGGCTGGTCCACCTCGTCCGCCCCACCGCGCCCCTGCTGGCTGTCTGGGCGCTCGTGGCCGGGGTGCTGGCCCTCAACGGCGTGCCGTACCGCGAGATCCGCGCCCTCGCCCTCCCCGCCCTCGGCCCCCTGTGGTTCCTGGCCGTCTTCGGCGCCCTCGCCGCCCTCACTCCCGTGCTCAAAAGGCTCCCCCTCCGACTGACGATCATCTCCCTGATCCTCCTCGTGGCCGTGGTCGACACAGCCAGGTTCGCCCTGGGCGCCCCCGCCTGGATCGGCTCGCTCAACCTGTCCGCCTGGGCCGTGCCGTACCTCCTCGGCATGCTCTGGGCCAGAAACGGCCTCACCAGACGCCACGGAATCTGGCTCCTGACCGGAGGCGCCGCCGCCACGATCGTGCTGGTCACCTGGTTCGGCTACCCCGCCGCCATGGTCGGCGTCACCGGCGTGAAGGTGTCGAACCTCAACCCGCCCACCCTCGCCGCCCTCACCTTCGGCCTCGCCCAGACCGGCCTCGCGCTCCTCCTCCACCGCCCCCTCTCCCGCGTCACGTCCAGCATCGTGACCACCGTCAACAAGCACGCGATGCCGATCTTCCTCTGGCACCAGACCGTCCTCGCCACCGCGGTGACCGTTTTCAGCCTGTACGGCAGGCCCGACTCCCCCGCCTGGATCGCGCAACGCCTCACGCTCATAGCCGCGATCCTCGTTTTTATGACATGGTGTCGTCATCAACTTGACGGACGCCCCGCGCGTTTGTGACACTGTGTCATGAAACTTCCGCGCACCCTGGAGTGAGCCGTGACCGCGTTCTCCGAGACTCTCCGCAACGCCACCTGGAGCGACCACGAGTCGGCCGAGGGCGAGAGCTATCTCAAGGAGCTCATGTCCGGGCGGCTGAGCGCCGAGGGTTACGGCGAGATGGTCGCGCAGCACTACTTCTGCTACGTCGCCCTCGACGGCGTCTCCAGGGCGCTGGCCGACCACCCGGTGGCCGGGCGCTTCGTCTTCCCCGCGCTCTACCGCGAGGCCGCGCTGGAGCGCGACCTGCAGACGGTGTTCGGCGACGACTGGCGCTCCAGGATCGTGCCGTCGAAGGCGACCACGACGCTGGTGGCCAGGATCAACCAGATGACCGACTGGCCGGCCGGCTACATCGCGCACCACTACACGCGGTACATGGGCGACCTGTCCGGCGGGCAGTTCATCCGCATGGAGCTGCAGAAGATCTACGGCTACGACCGCGACGGCGGCGTCGACTTCTACCTGTTCCCCGAGGTGGGAAGCCTGCCGCAGTTCAAGAACGAGTACCGAGCCCGCATCGACGCCCTCGACCTCGACGAGGCCGAGCAGCAGCGGATGGTGCGCGAGGTGAAGCTCGCCTACCAGCTCAACACCGAGGTACTCGCGGAGCTGATGCACGTCGTCAAGGCCGCCGCCTAACATAGGGGCATGCCCCGCATCTCCGCAGCCACGATCGGCGAGCACCGCGCGCAGACGGTCGACCGCATTCTGCAGGCGGTGTCGCGGCTGGCGCGCGTGCACGGCATCGACGCCATCTCCATGACCGACGTCGCCGGCGAGGCGGGCATCACCCGCACGGTGCTGTACAACTACTTCCCCGACAAGGCCGCGCTGCTGCTGGGGTTCACCGAGCGGGTCACCCACTACTTCATCGAGTCCTACGAGCGCGAGCTGCCCGCCGACGCCTCCCCAGGCGACCGGCTGCGCGCCTTCGTCCGGCTGCAGCTGGCCGGGCTGCTCGCCCACCCGCACCCCGGCGCCGCCGACCTGAGCGCGACGCTGGGGCCTGACGCCTACCAGCAGCTCGCCGACCACGTGGCGCCGATGCAGCGCATCCTGGTCGACATCCTGGAGAGCGGGGTGGCGTCGGGCGACTTCCGCGCCCTGGAGACGGCGGCGACGGCGCGCATGATCATGGCGGTCATCGGGGCCGAGCGCGTGCCGCTGATCAGCGGCGCGGTGACGGTGGAGGCCGCCGAGGAGCTGGTGTTCGGGTTCGTACGGCGGGCGCTGGCCCAGTCCTGAACCGCTTCAGGCAAGATTGACTGCATGACATTTGCCCAGGTCCGCCTGAAAACCGCACAAGGACGCTGGATCCTGGCAGCCACGGTGCTCGGGTCCGGGCTCGCCATGCTCGACAGCACGATCGTCAACGTGGCGATGCCCGCACTGGGCAAGGAGCTCAACGCCGGCATGGCCGGCCTGCAGTGGACGATCAACGCCTACACCCTCACCCTGGCCGGGCTGATCCTGCTCGGCGGCTCGCTGGGCGACAAGTACGGCAGGCGGAAGATCTTCCTGATCGGCACGGTCTGGTTCGCCCTGGCGTCCGCGCTGTGCGGCCTCGCGCCGAACATCGAGGTCCTCATCCTGGCCAGGGCGTTGCAGGGCGTCGGCGGTGCGCTGCTGACGCCGGGGTCGCTGGCGATCATCCAGGCGTCGTTCTGCAAGGAGGACCGGCCGCGCGCGGTGGGCGCCTGGTCGGGGCTGGGCGGCGTGGCCGCGGCGATCGGGCCGCTGCTGGGCGGGTGGCTGGTGGAGCACCCGGGCTGGCGGTGGGCGTTCCTGGTCAACCTGCCCTTCGCGGCGATCGTGGTGCTGGTGACGCTGAAGCACGTGCCGGAGACGAAGGACGAGCAGGTCCACGGCAAGTTCGACGTGGCGGGTTCCGCGCTGGCGGCGCTGGCGCTGGCCGGGATCACCTACGGGCTGATCGAGAAGGGCGCGCCGATCCCCATCCTCGCCGGTGTGGTGCTGGGCGCCGCGTTCGTGTGGCTGGAGATCCGGCGCTCGCCCGACGCGCTGGTGCCGGTGGCGATCTTCAAGAACCGGGTGTTCACCGCGGTGAACGCGGTCACCTTCATCATGTACGCGGCGATGGGCATCGTCTTCTTCCTGCTGGTGTTGCAGCTCATCCAGGTGTCCGGCTTCTCCCCCACGATGGCCGGGTCGGCGATGCTGCCCACGACCATCCTCATGCTGCTGCTGTCGGCGAAGGCGGGCGAGGTCGCCAAGCGCTACGGCCCCCGGATCCCGATGACGGTGGGCATCCTGGTGGCCGGGGTCGGCTTCCTGATGATGTACAACATCGGCGAGGGCACCAACTACTGGCTCTACGTGCTCCCTGCGGTGACCGTGTTCGGCCTGGGCCTGTCGGCTGCGGTCGCCCCGCTGACCGCGACCGTCCTGGCCACGGCCGACGAGCGTTACGCGGGTACGGCCAGCGGCGTCAACAACGCCGTCGCCAGGACCGGCAGCCTCTTCGCCGTGGCGGCCGTGCCGCCCCTGGTGGGCCTGACGGGCAACGCGTTCGAGAACCCCGCGGTGTTCGACGCGGGGTTCAAGGCGGCGATGCTGATCAGCGCGGTCATGATGGGCGTCTCCGCGCTGATCACCTTCTTCACCATCACCACGAACGTCCTCGCCCCCGACCGTCAGCTCTCGGGGAAGTGACAGGCCACCTCCCTGCCCCGGACCACGGTCAGCACGGGCGCCTCCACCCGGCAGACGTCCTGCGCCTTGTGGCAGCGGGGGTTGAACGAGCAGCCGGGGGGCGGCGCAGCCGGTGAGGGCGGGTCGCCGCGCAGCACGATGCGCTCGCGGTGGGCCTCCACGTCCGGGTCGGGCACCGGGATGGCGGACAGCAGCGCCTTGGTGTACGGGTGGGCCGGGTCGGTGTAGAGGGCGGACCCGGGTCCGACCTCCACGATCCTGCCCAGGTACATGACCGCGATCCGCTCGCACATGTGCCGCACCACCGACAGGTCGTGCGCGATGAACAGGTACGCCAGCCCCATCGTCTCCTGCAGATCGCCCAGGAGGTTGACGATCTGCGCCTGGATGGAGACGTCCAGCGCCGAGACCGGCTCGTCGCACACGATCAGGCGGGGCTTGGAGGCCAGCGCGCGGGCGATGCCGATGCGCTGCGCCTGGCCGCCGGAGAACTCGTGCGGGTAGCGGTCCAGGTGCTGCGGGTCGAGGCCCACCTGGCGGAGCAGGTCGGCCGCCTGGGACCGGTCGAGCAGGCGGCGCGGGCCCGCGACGATCTGCTGCACGGTCTGGCGCGGGTTCAGCGACGCGAACGGATCCTGGAAGATCATCTGCAGGTCGCGGCGGAACGGCAGCATCGCGCGGGCGTCGAGATGGGTGATGTCGGTGCCGTCGAAGGTGACGGTGCCCGCCGTGGGTTCCAGCAGCCGGACGATCATGCGCCCGGTCGTGGACTTGCCGCAGCCGGACTCGCCGACCAGCCCGAGCGTCTCGCCTGGCCGCACGTCGAAGCCGATGCCGTCGACGGCCTTCACGAGCCCGCGGAAGGTCATCGTGAGGTCCCGCACGGACAGCAGGGCCGCCTGGTCGGGTGCGGCGGGCTGCGCGTCACGCGGCTCGACCTTCATGGCGCGGCTCCTTCCAGGTGGCAGGCGACCTTGTGGCCGCCGCCGAGCAGTGCGGGCTGCTCCGCCGTACAGACCTCGAGGGCGTGCGCGCAGCGGGGGTGGAAACGGCAGCCGGGCGGCGGCGCGAGGGGGGACGGCGGGCTGCCGGGGATGGCGACCAGCCGTTCCTGCGCGACGCCCGGCACCGAGGCCAGCAGACCCTGGGTATAGGGGTGGGCGGCCGACTTGAAGACGGTCCTGGCGTCGGCGTGCTCCGCGGTCCGCCCGCCGTACATCACCAGGACCTCGTCGGCCACCCGCGCCACCACACCCAGGTCATGGGTGATCATGATGACCGCGAGCCCGCGGTCGGCCTGGATGCGCGCGATGAGCTCCAGGATCTGCGCCTGCACGGTCACGTCGAGCGCGGTCGTGGGCTCGTCGGCGATGAGCAGGTCGGGCTCGCACGACAGCGCCATGGCGATCATCACGCGCTGCCGCATGCCGCCGGAGAAGCGGTGCGGGTGCTCGCGCGCCCGCTGGCGCGGCGCCGGGATGCCGACCTCGGCCAGCATCTCGACGGCCCGCTCGCGGGCGACCTTGCGCGAGGTACGGCGGTGCAGCCGGTAGGCCTCGGCGATCTGGTCGCCCACGGTGTAGAAGGGGTGCAGCGACGACAGCGGATCCTGGAAGATCATCGCCATCCTGCTGCCGCGCAGCGATCTGAGCCGCTCGGCGGGTGCGCCGACGAGCTCCTCGCCGTCGAAGACGATCGAGCCTTCGACGGACGCGGTCCTGTGCAGGCCCATGACGGCCAGCGACGACACCGACTTGCCAGAACCGGACTCGCCGACGATGCCCAGCGTGCGCCCCCGGTCCACGCCGAACGAGATCCGGTCGACGACCTGGGTGCCGCCGAACGACACCGACAGGTCGGACACCTGGAGGATCATGAGTACCTCACCCTGGGATCGATGACCGCGTAGACGAGGTCGACGACGAGGTTGGCCAGCACGATGAAGAACGCGGCCAGCAGCGTCGTGCCGAGGATGACCGGCTGGTCGGCCTTCACGATGCCGTCGTAGGCCAGCCGCCCGATGCCGGGCAGCCCGAACACCGTCTCGGTGATCATGGCTCCGGCCAGCAGCCCGCCGAGGTCCATGCCGAAGATGGTGACGATCGGCGTCATCGCCGCGCGCATGCCGTGCTTGGTGACGACCGTCCGCTCGTGCAGGCCCTTGGCGCGGGCCGTCCTGATGTACGGCTCGGCCATCGTCTCGATCATCTGCGCCCGGCTCAGCCGCGCGTACATGGCCGCGTAGAGAGCGGCCAGCGTGAGCCACGGCAGCAGCAGGTTGCTCGCCCACTCGACCGGGTCGTCGGTCAGCTCCACGTACGCCGGGTACGGCAGCAGCCCGGTGATCCGCACCACGAACAGCAGCAGGAGCATCGCCACGAAGTAGACGGGCAGCGACGCGCTGGTCAGCGTGGCGATCATCAGCGCGCGGTCGAGCCTGGTGCCCTGGCGCAGCGCCGACACCACCCCGACGCTCGTCCCGATGGCCAGCCACAGGATCGCCGCGCCGATGGCCAGCGACACGCTGGTGCCGAGGCGGTCGACGAGCAGGTCCCAGACGGGCAGGGCGTTCTGGTAGGAGTAGCCCAGGCAGGGCACGCCGCACTCGCCGCGCCCGGCGACGATGCCGACCACGTAGGCGCCGAACTGCTCCCAGAGCGGCCGGTCGAGCCCCATCTGCGCGCGCACCTCGGCGACCCGCTCGGGCGTGCACGTCTTGCCGCACGCCTGGACGGCCGGGTCGGTCGGGACGACGTAGAAGATCACGAACGTCACCGCGCAGATCACCAGCAGGATGCCCACCACGGCGAGCAGCCGCCGGCCGATATAGACGATCATCGGCGCACCCCCTTGGGGTCGATCGCGTCGCGCAGCGCGTCACCGAACAGGGTGAAGGCGAGCACGGTGAGGAACAGGCACAGGCCGGGCACGAGGAAGTACATCGGGTCGACCTCGTACCAGAGCATCGACTCCTGGATCATCTGCCCCCACGACGCGGTCGGCGGGCGGACCCCGACGCCGAGGAACGACAGCGCCGCCTCGGTGCCGATGTTGGTCGGGATGGACAGGGTGGCGTAGACGAGGATGGGCGCGGTGATGTTCGGCAGGATCTCCCTGAACAGGATCGTCCCGCCCATGGCCCCGCCGACGCGGGCCGCGTCCACGTACTCCCGGTGCTTGACGGTGATCGCCTGGCCGCGCACGATCCTGCCGATGTACGGCCAGCCGAACCCGCCCATGATGGCCACGAGCAGCAGGATCCTGTTGCCCTCCGGCATGACCGAGATCAGCGCGATCATGAAGATCAGGCTGGGGAACGACATCAGCAGGTCCATGATCCGACTGACGGCCGCGTCCACCCAGCCGCCGAAGTAGCCGGCGGCCAGGCCGAAGACGGTCCCGAGGAGCACGGACACGACCGTGGCGAGTGCAGAGATCAGCAGGGAGATCCGCGCGCCGTACACGATCCTGGAGAAGATGTCGCGCCCGCTGACCGGCTCCACGCCGAGCCAGTGCTGCGCGCTGATCCCGCCCAGCGTGCCCTTGGGCACGCCGGCCAGGTTCTGGTCGATCGCCGACGGGTCGAACTCCTCGGGCGCCCAGCCGTTCAGCCAGGTCAGCAGCGGGGCCGCCAGCGCGATGAGGACGAACAGGACCACGATCGCCATGCCGAAGACCGCGGTCCTGTCCCGCCGCACGCGCTCCCAGACCAGCCGGGACGGCGAGCGCCCGGCGGCGGCCTCGACCGCCACCGCCGGGGTCAGGACGGTCACTGCTGCTTGACGCCGAGGACGGCGAAGTCGAGCTGCCCCGCCCACACCGGGTGGCCGAACGCGCCGGTCACGTCCTTGCCCACGAGCAGCGGCTTGCGCTTCCAGGCGAACGGCACGGCCGGGGAGGCCTGCATGACCTGCTTGTCCAGCTCGACCCAGGCGGTCTGCGCCGCGGCCGGGTCGGTCATGGCCTGGATCTCGTCGATGCGCTTCTGGACGGCCTCGTCCTTGTACTGCCAGACGTTGCCCGAGTTGCCCTTGGGCACGATCGTGCGCCCGTCGAACAGCAGCGGCAGGAAGGTGGCGCCGGACGGGTAGTCGGGGCACCAGCCGTAGGTGAACAGGTCGGGCGTCTTGGCGATGTCGCCCACGGTGTCGTAGTAGACCGACGGGTCGACCGGGCTGAGGGTGACGTTGATCCCGGCCCGCTTGAGCGAGGACTGCACGGCCTCGCCGAGGTTCTTCTCGCCGGTGGAGACCGTCATGCCGACGTCCAGGGTCTTGCCGCCGAGCAGCGCCTTGGCCTTCTCCACGTCGCCGGTGGCGGGCAGGGCGTAGGTGTCCTGCTTCTGGCCGCCGGACATCGCGGGCGGCAGGTAGGAGGTGGCGATCTCGGCCATGGCCGGGCCGCCGATGGCGGTCTGGGTGGCCTGCTTGTCCAGGGCGAAGTGCACGGCCTGGCGCATCTTGGGGTCGTTGAACGGCGGCTTGCTGGTGTTCATGCCGATCATGTCGGTGCAGCCGGAGATCTCGCTGACGAGCCTGGACTTCACGTCCGGCTTGGGCAGGACCTTGGCGAGGCTGGCGGTGGTGGCGTCGACGTAGGCGACGGAGGTGGAGTCCTCGCCGCGGCTCTCGATGAGGCGGTCGTCGATGACGGTCTGGCGCAGGCCCTGCTTGACGATGATCTTGTCCGGGTAGGCCTTGCGTACGGTGTCGGTGGCCGGGTCCCAGTTCTCGTTGCGCACCAGGACGAGCTCCTTGCCCCGGTCGTACTTCTCGATCTTGTAGGGGCCGGAGGAGAAGACGCGGTTGTCGTACTGCGCCCCGGCCTCCTTGCTCTCGGGCACGGGGGCGAAGGTCGGCAGGGTCACCGTGTAGGAGAAGTCGGCGACCGGGCGCTTGAGGGTGAAGACGATCGTCTTGTCGTCGGGGGTGGCGATGGAGTCGAGGTGCTTGCCCTTGAGCGGGCCCTTGTAGTCCTCGCCGCCGGCCAGGTAGAGCTGCGCGTAGTTGGGGCCGCCGGGCAGCTCGGGGGCGAAGGAGCGCTCGACGTTGTACTTGATGTCCTGCGCCTTGACGGGCGTGCCGTCCTCGTACTTCAGGCCGTCCTTGAGGGTGAACGTCCACACCTTGCCGCCTTCGGCGGACTTGCCGAGGTCGGTGGCCATGTCGGGGACGATCTCCGAGCCCTTGGCGCCCGGCTCGGCCTTGAACGTCGTCAGGGTGCGGTACAGCAGGCGGATGCCGAAGTCCATGTGCGGCATCGTCCAGTTGCGCGTCGGGTCCAGATGGGAGAAGTCCTGGTTGGACAGGATCGTCAGTGTCCCACCCTTGACGGGGCCCGAGTCGGCCTTCTTGGCGGTTCCCGAGCCGGTGCCGCCGCCTCCGCCACAGGCGCTGACGGATAAAAGTACGGCGACGCTGAGCAGACCAATCCTTCGCGACATATGTCACTCCACACCATTGGGGGGCCTTGGTGATACGTAACATAGTAATGTGAAATAGTACTGACAAGCAGCGTTATCAACCCGTAGCCTCCCGCCCCGGGAGGGGCGGGAGGCGTGCAGGTCAGTCCACTTCGGCCACGGCCTGCGCGAACTGGGCGGAGTACAGCCTGGCGTACGCGCCGCCCGCCTCCAGCAGCGAGTCGTGCGTGCCCTGCTCGACGATCCGGCCCGACTCCATGACGAGGATCAGGTTCGCGTCGCGGATCGTGGACAGGCGGTGCGCGATGACGAAGCTGGTCCTGCCCTCGCGCAGCGAGTTCATGGCGCGCTGGATGAGCACCTCGGTCCTGGTGTCGACCGAGCTGGTGGCCTCGTCCAGGATGAGGATCGCCGGCTCGGACAGGAACGCGCGGGCGATGGTGATGAGCTGCTTCTCCCCCGCGCTGACCGTCGCCCCCTCCTCGTCCAGGACCGTGTCGTACCCCTGGGGCAGGGTGTGCGCGATGCGGTCCACGTGCGCCGCCTCCGCCGCCGCCTCGACCTGCTCGCGGGTCGCGCCCTCGGCGCCGTAGGCGATGTTCTCCGCGATCGTGCCGCCGAACAGCCAGGTGTCCTGCAGCACCATGCCCATGTGGGAGCGCAGCTCCTCCCTGGACATCTCGGCCACGTCGACGCCGTCGAGGGTGATCCGGCCGCCGCTCACGTCGTAGAAGCGCATGAGCAGGTTGACCAGCGTCGTCTTGCCCGCGCCCGTCGGGCCGACGATGGCCACGGTCTGCCCCGGCTCCACAGTCAGCGACAGGTCCTCGATCAGCGGCCGGTCCTCGACGTAGCGGAACGACACGTGCTCGAAGGCCACCCGCCCGCGCACCTGGTCGGGCCGCGCGGGCGTGCCTGGCTCCGCGCTCTGCTCGGGCGCGTCCAGCAGCTCGAAGACCCGCTCGGCCGAGGCCACGCCGGACTGCACGAGGTTGGCCATGCCGGCCACCTGGCTCAGCGGCTGGCTGAACTGGCGCGAGTACTGGATGAAGGCCTGCACGTCGCCCAGCGAGATGGAGCCGGAGGCCACCTTCAGCCCGCCCACCACGGCCACCAGCACGTAGTTGAGGTTGCCGATGAACATCATCGCGGGCTGGATCATCCCGGAGATGAACTGGGCGCGGAAGCTGGAGGTGAACAGCGCCTCGTTGTGCTCGGCGAAGGTCTCCGCCGCCTCCTTCTGCCTGCCGAAGACCTTGACCAGGGTGTGCCCGCCGTACATCTCCTCGATGTGGCCGTTGAGCTTGCCGGTGGAGGACCACTGCTTGATGAACTGCGGCTGCGACCTCTTGCCGATGATCGCGGTGATGTAGACCGACAGCGGGATGGTGACCAGCGCGATGAGCGCCAGCACCGGCGAGATCCAGAACATCATCGCCAGCACGCCCACGACCGTCAGCGCCGAGGTGATGAGCTGGCTCATCGTCTGCTGGAGCGTCTGGGCGATGTTGTCGGTGTCGTTGGTGGCGCGGCTGAGGATCTCGCCGCGCGGCTGGCCGTCGAAGTAGCTCAGCGGCAGCCGTCCCAGCTTGGCCTCGATCTGCTCGCGCAGCCGGTAGGCCGAACGCTGCACCACGGTCGTGGTGAGCCTGAACTGCAGGATGCCGAGCGCGGCGGCCAGCAGGTAGATCGCCAGCACCCAGGCCAGCACCTGCGCCAGGGCGGTGAAGTCGATCTGCTGGCCGGGCACCACGTTCATGGCGGCGACCATGTCGGCGAAGGTGTCCTGCCCCTTGGCCCGCAGCCCGGCCACGGCCTGCGCCTTGGTGAGCCCCTCGGGCAGCTGGGAGCCGATGACGCCGGCGAAGATGATGTCGGTGGCGTGGCCGAGGATCTTGGGACCGGTCACGGTGAGCGCGACGCTCACCACGCCGAGGGCCAGGATGACAGCCAGCAGCGGGCGCTCGGGCCGCAGCAGGTGGAGCAGGCGGCGGAAGGAACTGCCGAAGTTGAGCGCCTTCTCCGCCGGGCCTGACATCATCCGGGCGGGCCCGAAGCCGGGCTGGGGCCGGCGGGCGGGTGTAGCGGTGGTCGGGGTGCTCACGCGGCCGCCTCCTGTTCTGTGAGCTGGGAGAGCACGATCTCCCTGTACGTCGGGCAGCCGGTCATGAGCTCGGCGTGGGTGCCGGTGCCGACCACGCGCCCGTCGTCGAGGACGAGGATGCGGTCGGCGTCGCGGATCGTGTTGACCCGCTGGGCCACGATGACGAGGGTGGCGTCGGCGATCTCCTCGGCCAGCGCCTCGCGCAGCCGGGCGTCGGTGGCGTAGTCGAGGGCGGAGAAGGAGTCGTCGAACAGGTAGATCTCGGGCCGGTGCACCAGCGCCCTGGCGATGGCCAGACGCTGGCGCTGGCCTCCTGACACGTTGGTGCCGCCCTGGGAGATGGGCTCGTCCAGGCCGCCGGGCATCTCCTGGACGAAGTCGCGGGCCTGCGCCACTTCCAGGGCCCGCCACAGCTCCTCGTCGGTCGCGTCCGGCCTGCCGTACCGCAGGTTGGAGGCGACGGTGCCGGAGAACAGGTAGGGCGCCTGCGGGACCAGGCCGACCGCTCTGGAGAGCGCGCCTTGGTCGAGCTCGCGCACGTTCACGCCGTCGACCAGCACCTCACCCGCGCTCGCGTCGAACATCCGCGGGATCAGGTTGAGCAGCGTGGTCTTGCCGCTGCCGGTGCTGCCGATGATCGCCGTGGTCCTGCCCGGCCTGGCCGTCAGGCTCACCCCACACAGGACGGGCTCCTCCGCCCCGGGATAGATGAAGTCGACCGACCTCATCTCCAGCTCGCCGTTGCTGCGGTCGGGGGTGACGGGCTCGATGGGCGGCAGGACGGTCGGCTCGCTGTCGAGCACCTCCTGGATGCGCTCGGCGCACACCTCGGCCCGCGGGATCATCATGAACATGAACATCGCCATCATCACCGACATGAGGATCTGCATCAGGTAGGAGATGACCGCGGTCAGCGCCCCCACCTGCATGCTGCCGTCGGCGATGCGCAGGCCGCCGAACCACACCACGGCCACGCTGGAGACGTTCACCACGAGCATGACCGTGGGGAACATCAGCGCCATCAGCCGGCCGACCCGCAGCGACACGTCGGTCAGCTGGTCGTTGTTGTCGCCGAAGCGCTCGCGCTCGTGCTTGTCGCGGACGAACGCCCTGATCACCCGGATGCCGGTGATCTGCTCGCGCAGCACCTGGTTGACCCGGTCGATGCGCTCCTGCATGGTGCGGAACAGCGGGCGCATCCTGGTGACGACCACGGCCACGACGGCGATCATCACCGGCAGCGCGACCAGCAGCAGCGACGACAGCGCGACGTCCTGGTTGAGCGCCAGCACGATGCCGCCCACGCACATGATCGGCGCGGCCACGACCATGGTGAAGGTCATCAGGACGAGCAGCTGGATCTGCTGGACGTCGTTGGTGGTCCTGGTGATCAGGGACGGCGCGCCGAACCTGTTCACCTCCTGAGCCGAGTAGTCCTGCACCCGGTGGAAGATCGCGGCGCGCAGGTCGCGGCCGAGCGCCATCGAGGTGCGGGCGCCGTAGTAGACGGCCACGACGGAGCAGACGATCTGGAGCAGGGTGACGCCGAGCATGACGAGCCCGACGCGGACGATATATCCGGTGTCACCGGTGACCACGCCGCCGTCGATGATGTCGGCGTTGAGTGTGGGCAGGTAGAGCGTGGCGAGCGTCTGGACGAACTGGAAGACCACCACGACGGTGATCTCCTTCCCGTACGGCCGGAGCTGTCCTCGCAGGAGGCGTAGCAGCATCAGTGGGCGCCTTCTCTTGCAGTGGGGGCGGTCCGCACGAGCAGCCCGTCCAGGAGTATGGAGACGATCTCGTCGTCGTCGAGGTCTTCGGGCTCCACCAGCGGGGCGAAGCCGCGGTGGACGCTCATCATGATCTGCATCATCAGCAGGTGCGCGGCGGCCTCGGGAGCGCGGCGGAGCTGGGCGGCGTCGGGTTCGATCACGGCGGCGACGGCGGCCATGGCCCTCTGGCGGCCTTCCATCATCCGCTCGACGAACTCGGCGTCGTCGTCGGCCATCAGGGTTCTGGGGGCGGCCACGAGGTTGGCGTTGGCGACGAGCCCCTTGCGCAGCAGCGCGACCGTCTCGCGCAACCGGGTGCGCAGGTCGGCCCCACTGTCGATGGACGCCAGAGCCGTGCACAGCGGCTGGGCGTCGTAGGCGGTGAGCACCGCGGCGCGCAGCAGCGAGTTCTTGTCGCGGAAGACGCCGAAGATCGTGCCTTCGGCCACGCCGGCCGCCTCGGCGATCTGGCGGGTACTGATGGACATTCCGTGCTCGCGGAGCAGGGGGATGGTGGCCGCGATGAGGGCGGCGCGCCGTTCCTCCGGGGCCATCGCGGGCACGCGGCGGCGTTTGGCTGGCATGCGGTCAGTCTAATGAGCGAGCACTCACTCATTCAACCGAATTACCCTTTAGAAGGTGAAGGGCTGGGTCCTGACGCTGTTGTCGAAGTTGGAGACCAGGAGCTCGGGTTCGCCCACCGAGCGGATGCCCGGCAGCCGCGTCAGCAGCTCGCGGAACATCGTCCGCATCTCCTGCCTCGCCAGGTTGGCCCCCAGGCAGAAGTGCGGGCCTGGACCGCCGAAGCCGACGTGCGGCTTGGTGTCGCGGGTGATGTCGAAGGTGTCGGCGTCGGGGAAGACCGTCTCGTCGCGGTTGGCCGAGCCATAGAACAGCACGACCTTGTCCCCCGCCTTCAGGTCGAGGCCGCGCAGCGAGTAGTCCTGCGTCACCGTGCGCCTGAACTGCATGATGGGCGACACGTAACGCACCATCTCCTCGATCGCCCCGTTGATGTGCGCGTCGAAGTCGGACATCAGCAGCTCGCGCTGCGCCGGGTTGTCGGTGAGCAGCTTGATGCCGTGCGCCATCGTGTTGCGCGCCGTCTCGTTGCCCGCGACCAGGAGCAGCGCGAAGAACGAGCCGAGCTCCTTGTCGGTCAGCTTCTCGCCGTCGGGGTTGGCGTTGACCAGGAGCGAGACCAGGTCGCCCTGCGGCTCGGCGATCCGCTCGTGGCCGAGCTTGATGACCATGCGCTGCAGCGCGAGCAGCGCCAGCATGTTCTGCCCGGCCATCCGCACGCTGCTGACCAGCGACGGCCGCACGCCGGTGTAGGCGGTGGAGACGTCGACGTGCTCGTGCACCTTGGCCCGCATCGAGGCGGGGATGCCCATCATGTCGCAGATGACGTGGATGGGGAGCTGGGCGGCGACCTGCTGGACGAAGTCGCGCGGCCCGCCCGCGACCACGTCGTCCACGATGCGGGTGCACGCGGCCTGGATGTCGTCCTGGAGCCCGGCGAGCATGCGCGGGCTGAACGAGCGGGTGACGATCCTGCGCAGGCGGGCGTGGCGCGGGTCGTCCATGTTGACCATGGACTCGCCGAAGACGTTCTTCACCCAGCCGGGCGGCTCCGGGTTGGTCACGGCGGGCTCGCTGGAGAACACCTTCGCGTTGCGGCTGGCCTCCACCACGTCGTCGTGGCGGACCAGGGCGTAGAAGCCCTTGCCTGAACGCAGCAGCGGGACCTTCTTCTCGGGGAAGAACACCGGGCGGTCCTGCTGCCTGAGCCGGGCGAACGCCTCGTGTCGCTCTTTGAGAGGTTTGCGCCAGAAATCCAGATCGGCCAGGTCGATGTCCACCCGTCCATCCTGACACGTTCCCTGGGCGTTAAAGTCCAGTTCGGCGGGCGTGGAAACCATCCAGACATGAGCGTCACCAGAACCGCCCTGCTCGCCGCCGCCTGCCTCAGCCTCCCCCTCCTCACCTCGACCCCAGCCGCGGCAACCACTGCTACGAAGTGCGATGTCTCGGACTTCGACCGCGACGGGCGCGCCGACCTGGCCGTCGCCTCGCCGTACGCCACCGTGGGCGGGCACCCGCGGGCCGGACAGGTCACCGTCCTGTACGGCGACGGCCACAAGCAGCAGCTCAGCCAGGACTCCCCCGGCGTCCCGGGCGCGGCGGAGGCGGGCGACTCGTTCGGCTCCGCGCTGGCCGTGGGCGACTTCGACGGCGACGGCTGCGACGACCTGGCCGTCGGCGCCTCGGAGGAGTTCTCGGGCCCGCAGCACCCCGGCGCCGACGGCAACGGCGTCGTCCAGGTCTTCCACGGCGCGTCCGGCGGGCTCAGGCCGGCCGGGCAGCTCGCGCTGGCCAGGCCGTCCAGCGACCGGTTCGGCGCCGCCCTCGCCGCCGGCGACCTGGACGGGGACGGCGACGACGAGCTCGTGGTCGGCGCGCCGTCGCTGGGCAAGGGCGGCGGGATCGTGGTGCACGGGCTCGAGGGGCGCAAGCCGTTCACCCTGACGCAGAGGTCCATCGGGCAGCAGGGCCTCGTCACCGACCAGTGGGGCACCGCGCTCGCCACCGGCGACTTCGACGGCGACGGCCGCGAGGAGCTGGCCGTCGGCGCGCCCGCCGACACCGTGACGCTCGACGGGCAGGGCTCGGTCACCCTGGTCGACGTGCGGAAGAGGCGCGGCGTCCGGTACACGCAGGACAGCTCGGGCTTCAAGGGCAAGGCGGAGAAGTGGGACGCCTTCGGCGGCTCGCTCGCCGCGGCCGACTTCGACGCCGACGGCCGCGACGACCTGGCCATCGGCGTGCCCGGCGAGGGCTTCAACTCCAACCAGCGCGCGATGGACTACGGCGAGGGCATGGTCCAGGTCGTGTACGGCTCGGCCGGGGGGCTGCGCACCGGGCGCAGGGAGGCGTGGTCGCAGCGGGTGCTCAAGGGCGAGCCGCGCTACTACGACCGGTTCGGCGCCTCGCTGGCCGCGGGCGACTTCAACGGGGACGGCGACGCCGAGCTGGCCATCGGGGTGCCTGGTGAGAGCGCGGTGCAGGTGCTGGCGGCGGCGCGCAAGGGCGGGCTGACCCGGGTGGGGAACCTGCTGATCAAGGGCTCAGGGCGCGACTTCGGCGCGGCGCTGGCGGCGCTGCCGCTGGGCGGGGGGCGCTTCAAGGCGCTGTCGGTGGGCAAGCCGGTCTACGCGCTGGTCGTCGCGGCGCCGGGCAAGGGCGTGGTGACCCTGGTTCCCGGCGCGCGTCGGCCCGGCGCCTACCCTGGCCTGCGTCCGGGCAAGGCGCGCAAGCTCGGCAGCGGACCCGGCCTCTACGGTTACGCCATCGAGTGAACTATGCGGGCGCCGCCGCTGTCTAAACGGTCGTGGATCAGCTGAGCGGGGATGATCCCCAGCGTGTCGGCGGCTACTGGCTGGCCGGGCGGCTGGGTGCGGGGGGACAGGGCGTCGTCTACGACGCCTACGACGGCGAGGGCGCCAGGGTCGCGGTGAAGGTGCTGCACGCCTCGGGGGCGGCGCGGCCCGCGCGTGAGGTCGCCGCCGCCCAGCGGGTGGCGTCGTTCTGCACCGCCAGGGTGCTGGCCGCCGATCTGGGGGCGGCCAGGCCGTACATCGTGTCGGAGTACGTGCCGGGCCCGAGCCTGCGCGCGGCCGTCGAGGGGGGCCGCCGGTTCACCGGCGACGATCTGCACCGGCTGGCGACCGCCGTCGCGACGGCGCTGACCGCCGTGCACGAGGCCGGGGTGGTGCACCGCGACCTCAAGCCGGACAACGTGCTCCTCGGCCCGGACGGGCCGAGGGTGATCGACTTCGGCATCGCCAGGACGCTGGACATGTCGCTGACCGCGCCGGGCGAGCTGTCGGGCACGCCCGCCTACATGGCGCCCGAGGTCTTCACCGGGCAGCGCGCGGGCGCGCCCGCGGACGTCTTCGCCTGGGGCGCGATCATGGTGTTCGCCGCGACGGGCGCCGAGCCGTTCCGCGCCGACGACCTGGGCGCCGTCATGCACCGGGTGCTCTCGATCCACCCCGACCTGGACGACCTGCCCGCCTCCCTGCGCCCGCTGGTCTCCTCAGCGCTGGAGAAGGACCCCGAGGTACGGCCGACCGCGAGGGAGCTGCTGCTGGCGCTGGTCAGCGGCAACGGCGCGGGCACCGCCGAGCTGCTCAGCCGGGGCAGCCGCGCCGCCGAGGGCATCCACGTCGGCGCGAACGCCGATCCCGAGCTGAGCACGCTGGCCGAGGACGCCTACGCCGCGCTCGCCCCGCAGGACAGGGAGCTGGTCGCCGAGGTGTTCCTGCGGCTGATCGCGATCGCGCCTGACGGCGAGGAGACCGGCCGCAGGACGGCCAGGGCCGAGCTGGTCGGCGGGCGCGGCGAGGAGGAGGTCGCGGCGATCGACCGGATCCTGCGCGCCTTCGCCTACGTCGTCGCGGAACGGGACGGCCACGTGACGCTGTCGCGCCCCGCGCTGCTGCGCGCCTGGCCACGGTTACGCGTGTGGGTGGACGCCGACAGGGACGGCCTGACCGTACTCAACCAGATCAACACCGCGGCGCGGCACTGGACAGACCACGGCCGCCGCGACGCCGACCTGCTGCAGGGCACCCGTCTGGAGGCCGCGCTCGGCTGGGCGGCGACCGGGCGGCGCAACATCACGCTGACGCCGCGCGAGCGCGACTTCCTGCAGGCGGGCACGCGACTGACGCGCAGGCGCACCACGCGCAGGCGCCTCACCACGGTCGCGCTGGCCTGCCTGCTGGTGGCGGCGCTCGCGGCCGGCGGCCTCGCCGTACGGCAGAGCAGCGAGGTCGAACGGCAGAGCGCACTGGTGACCGGGCAGCGCAACGCGGCCCTGGCACGCGCGGCGGCGCGCGAGGCGGACCTGCTGCGCGCCGCCGATCCCACCAGGGCGATGCTGCTGAGCGTGGCCGCATGGCGGCTGCACGACAGCGCGGAGACCCGCTCCAGCCTGATGAACGCGGCCCACCAGCGGGAGAGCACGATCCTGGAGACCTCGGGCTCGTTCAGCGCGGACGGGACGACCCTGGCAGAGGTGGACCAGGAGGGGGTGCGGCTGATCGACGTCGCCACCGGCAGGCGGACGGCGACCTGGACCAAGCCTGCCTTCGCGACCCTGGAGATCCGCGACTACGCGCTGAGCCGCACCGGGCGTTTCCTGGCCGTGAGCTCGGAGTTCGACATCGCCGTCTATGACGCCAGGAACGGCACGGAGATCAGGCGGGTGGAACTGCGCGCCGTGTACCTGGGGGTGCGCCTGGCCTTCACCGCGCACGAGCCGACCCTGTCCATCGTCACCGGCGAGACCGCCTACCTGTGGGACTCCTCCAAGGGAGGCGGGGTCGGTGCGGGCTGGCCGAGCGTCACCGACGTCGCCGTCTCCCCCAAGGGCGACCTGGCTGCGGTGGCGACCAAGGACGGGAAGGTGTCGATCCTGCGGCTGCCGGGCCGCGAGCGGGTCTTCCCCAAGGCCTGCGACGAGGACGGCAAGGAGGTGCCCGCCTTCACCCCGGACGGCGCCACCTTGGTGTGCGCCGGCTGGGAGATCAAGTCCTACGACACCGCGACCGGGCGGCCGCGTCCGGCGGGCGCGTGGCAGGGGCCCGCACCGACCGGCGCCAGGATCAGCGGCGACGGCGCGCTGCTGCTCGCCTTCCACAACAGGGACGTGCGCGTCTGGAACCTGGCCGAGCGGCGCGAGGTGCTGTCCTACCGCGCGGACACCGAGGTGAGCGACGTGCGGGCCGCATCGGCTCGTGGCCCGCTGCGGGTGATGGCCGGGCAGGTGCTCACCCTCGCGATGCCGCCGGGCGTCGAACGGGTGGCCGAGGGGGCGGTCGAGGCCGCGCTGACCGGCGACGCGCGGTGGGTTGTGCTGCGCGACAGGAAGGACGGCGTCCCCATCCGGCTGCGTGACCTGCGCACCCGCGCCCCGGGACCGAAGCTCGAGGTCACGGGCGAGTTCGCCGCCGTCGACCCCACCGGGCGGATGGTGGTGACGCGCTCGGCGAACCTGGAGGCGTGGGACGTCGCGACGGGCAGGCGGCTGTGGGCCAGACCCGTCGAGGGCAACCTGGACTGGCGGGGCGTGACCTTCTCCCCCGACGGCAGGCTCATCGGCACCGGGCTGGTCGCCCTGGGCGACGGCGCGTCAGGATACGTCTCCGAGGACAGGACGATGATCCTCGACGCCGCCTCCGGCAGGGTCCTGCGCAGCATGCTCGACCCGGTGGGCGGCGGCGCGTTCACCCCTGACAGCCGCCAGTACGTCAACAACGGCGGCCTGGTGGTCGACGTGGGCGGCGGCGAGGAGAGCGAGCTCGGCACAGACTCGGTGGGGGCCGATCTGGTGATCAGCCCGACCGGCGTCGTGGCAGCCGACGCCGGTGAGGGGCGGGTCGGTCTGTGGTCGCTGGCCGGGCGCCGGTTGCTCAAACCGCTGCTGCGCGGGGCGCGCGACGAGGTCAGGTTCCTGGCCTTCACCGGCGACGGCAGCCTGCTCGCCAGTGTGGGCGAAGGGGGCACCCTGCAGATCTGGGACGTCGCGGCGGGGAGCCGGGTCGGCGGGGCGATCGGCATCAGGGGCGGCGGGGTGGAGTCGGTGGCGTACGACGCGGCGCGCCGGGCCTTCGTGCTCGTCACGGAGGAGGGGTGGCTGCACGAGGTCACCGTGGACCCGGAGCGGATGGCGACCGACGTCTGCGCCCGCGCCGCCCGCTCCCTGACCGCGGCGGAGTGGGCTCAGCACCTGCCCGGCGTGCCGTACCGCGCCACTTGCTGAGCCCTTCCGGTGGCGACGCTCGGCCACAGATGTCACACTGCGCGTGATGGTTGCCGTTCTTCCCCTGGAGCCCAATGTGTTCGTCGGCCGTGAGGCCGACATCACGGAGCTGACCCGCCTCGTCGTGGCCGGGCGCGTCACCACGCTCTGTGGCACGGGCGGGATCGGCAAGAGCCGCCTGGCCGTCCGCGTCGCCAGGGAGCTGGCCCCGCAGTTCGCCGACGGCGTCTACCTCGTCGAGCTGGCCGAGCTGGCCAGCGCCCACCACTTCGCCGAGCGCGTCGCCTCGACCCTCGGCCTGCAGTCGGACACGCTGATGCCGTCCCTGCGCGCCAGCAACTCCCTCATCCTGCTCGACAACTGCGAGCACCTCATCGAACCCGCAGCCAACCTGTGCACGGAGATCGTCACCACCTGCCCCGACGTGCGCGTCCTGGCCACCAGCCGCGAGTCGCTCAGGGTGCCTGGCGAGACGGTGTGGCGCATGCAGCCGCTCGGCATCAGGGACGAGGCGACCCGCCTGTTCCGCGAGCGGGCAAGGCGGGACATCAACCCCCTGCACGACGAGCGCATCGGCGAGATCTGCGCCGCGCTCGACGGCATCCCGCTGGCCATCGAGCTGGCCGCGGCCATGACCAGGGTGCTGTCCGTCGACCAGATCGGCGACCGGCTGGCCGACCGCTTCACGCTGCTGAACGGCGGTGACCGTACGGTCCCCCCGCGCCAGCGCTCGCTGAGCGCCACCATCGGCTGGAGCCACCGCCTGCTGGACGTCAGGGAACGGCTGCTGCTGCGCCGCCTGGCCGTGTTCACCGGCGTCTGGACGCTGGGGCTGGCCGAGTCGGTCTGCTCGGGCCCCGACCTGGCGCCGGAGGAGGTCCTGCCGCTGCTGACGGAGCTGGTCGACAAGTCGCTCGTGCTCACCGTCGGCGAGGTGGCGGGCGAGAGCACCTACCGGATGCTGGAGACCGTACGCCAGTTCGTCACCCAGGAACCGCTCGACCCCGCCCTGCACCGCAGGCATCTGGACGCCGTCGAGGAGCTGGTCGCCGCCGGGGTCGCGGTCCTGCTCAGCCCCACGCCCGGCTACTGGCCGATGCTGGCGGCCTGGGCGAACCTGGGCGAGGCGCTGTTCGCCGACCTGTTCGCGGCGCTGCTGCGCGCGCCTGAGCTCGGCAGGACCGCGCAGGGCCTGCAGATCCTGTGGTCGCTGCGCTGGATGCTGGCCACCCAGGGCCGCTGGGAGGAGTCGGCGCGCCACATCGACCTGCTGCTCCCCTCCATCGAGGACGCGCCCACCCGGCTGGTGGGCGAGGTCACGGCCATGCGCGGGCTGCTGGGCCTCCTGCTCGGCCGGTCCGAGGAGGGCGCGGCGTTCATGCGCCGGGCGATCACGATGTGCCGGGCGTCGGGCAGCACCCCGGGCGAGGCGCTGGCGCTCGCGGGCCTGGCCTCGCTCGGCGCGCAGGACGCCGACTTCACCCAGGCCTACACGCTGGCCAAGCTCACGAGCGGCGACGACCCCTTCCTGCCCTCCTACGTGCACTACCTCCACGCCAGGACGCTGCAGGCGGCGGGACGGCTGCACGAGGCCGAGCTGATCTACCAGGAGGAGGGCGCCGCCTGGCTCGGCATCAACGACCAGGTCTCCGCCTGGGTGGCCACCGGGCTCGCCGAGGTCGCGCACGCACGCGGCGAGCTGAGCGCCGCCTACAACCACTACGCCGAGGCGCTCGACTACTACCGCTACACCGAGAGCGACGAGCCGCGCCTGCCCGCCGTCATCGGCCTGGGCACCGTCGCGCTCGACCGGGGTGACCACCAGGCGGCCAGGCGGTGGCTGACCCAGGGGCTGCGCAAGTGCGAGCGGCTGTCCCTGCGGCGTTACGCCACCCAGCTCCTGGAGGCGTTCGCGGGCCTGGAAAGCGCCGTGGGCGCCCATCAGCGTGCCGTACGGCTGGCCGGGGCGTCCGGCGCGCAGCAGAGCGCCAGGATCCAGAAGGTCCTCGAACGGGCCAAGGCGGCGATCGGCGAGGCGCAGGCCGCGCACCTGTGGCGGGAGGGCGCCGCGATGTCGCTGGGCGCGGCGATCGAGTGCGCGGTCGCCGCGCTCCAGGAAACGCCCGCCGCCCCGCCTCCCGCCGCCGCCCCCGCCGACCCGCCGCCCACGCTCACCGCGCGCGAGCGCGAGATCGCCAAGCTGGTGGCGCGCGGGCTGAGCAACCGGGCGATCGCCGACGAGCTCGTGATCAGTCCGGCCACCTCGGCCAGGCACGTGGCCAACATCCTGGCCAAGCTGAGCTTCTCCTCCCGCGCCCAGATCGCCGTCTGGGCCACCGAGGTCTTCAAAGATCACTGAGATCTACATCGCGACCTACACACATCTGTCAATGTGCCGGACGAGCTCGATCTCTACCGTCGAGGGCATGACAGTCTTCCCTCCAGGCTCGGTGGCCGGCGCGGTGCTCAGCGCCGCGCGCGGCGACCGGCCGGCGCTCCTCGACCTGGCTGCAGGAAGCGCCCACACCCACCGGGAGCTGGCCGAGGTGGTGGCCGGAGCGGCCGGCGGGCTCGTCCGGCGCGGCGCCAGGCCCGGTCAGGTCGTCGGGGTGCTGACCGGCACCACCACGGCACAGACGCTGGCCGTGCACGCGGTGATGGCGGCGGACGGCACGGCGGCGCCGCTGTCGCCGGACAGGGACCCGGCCGCCGTCCTGCGCGAGTGGGACGCGCGCATGCTGATCGTCACCCCCGACCTGGCCGAGCCGGCGCTGGAGCTGGCCGACGACACACCGGTCAGGCAGCTGATCTGCATCGGCGGCGCGCCGGACTGCGTCGACTTCGCCGACCTCCTGACCGGCGAGCAGGACCCGCTGCCGGACATCGACCCGGTGTCCAGGCTGGCACTGGTGATGGGGCGCGAGGCGCTCACCCACGCCGAGCTGCTGGCGTTCATGCCGGGTCTGGCCAGGCTGGAGGCGGCCGACGTCCTGCTCGTCTCCGGGGGCGGCCGGGTGCCCGTGCCGCTGGTCGCGCTGGCCCTGCAGCGCGGCGCGCTCGTCGTGGCGGCGCACCACGCCACGTCGGAGCTCGTACTCCAGCACGGCGTCACGGCGATCGGCCAGGACGGCGGCACGGTCAGGCAGGTGACGTACGGTCGGCGCGGGGCAAAGTGACGCGGAAGCGGGCGCCCTTGCCCGGCGAGCTCGCCGCGCCGATCGTGCCGCCGTGCGCGGCCACCAGGGCGGCAGCGATGGACAGGCCGAGCCCGGTGCCTCCTGGGCTGCGCGCGGGGTCGGCGCGGTAGAAACGTTCGAAGACCTTCTCCGCGACCTCCTCGGGGAAGCCGGGCCCCTCGTCGGCCACCTCGACGACCGCCATCCCGTCCTCCACCCCCACCGCCACGCTGAACGGCGTGCCGGGCGGGGTGTGCTTCAGCGCGTTGCCCACCAGGTTGCCCAGCACCTGGCCCAGCCGCGAGGCGTCGCCGACGACCACGGCGTCCTCGCCGTCCAGCCGGACCAGCGTGATCTCCCGGTCCGGCGCCAGCGTCTGCGCGTCGACGACGGCGCTGGCCGCCAGGTCGAGCAGGTCGACCCTGCCCTCCTCCAGCGGCCTGTGCTGGTCGAGCCTGGCCAGCAGCAGCATGTCGTCGACCAGGAGGCCCATGCGGGCCGCCTGGTCCTCGATGCGGCGCAGCAGCCTGGCCGCCTCCTCCAGGTCCGGCGCCTCGCCCATGCGGAACAGCTCGGCGAAGCCCCTGATGGAGGTCAGCGGGGTGCGCAGCTCGTGCGAGGCGTCGGTGACGAACCTGCGCATCAGCTCCTCCGACCTGCGCGCCTCCGTGGCGGCCGACTCGCGCTGCTGGACGGCCTGCTCGATCTGGGCCAGCATGCCGTTCAGCGCCTGGCTGAGCTTGCCGACCTCGGTGCGCTCGTCGCCGGGCGGGACGCGCCTGGCCAGGTCGCCGCCCGCGATGGCCTGGGCGGTGCGCTCGATCTCGCCGAGGGGGCGTAGGCTCCGCCGTACGAGGAGGTAGCAGGCCAGGCCGAGCACGGCCAGCGCGCCACCGCCCGCCACCGAGACGATCAGGGCGAGCTGGGAGACGGTGGCGTCCACGTCGGCGAGGCTGACCGCGACGGCTCTGCTGCGCCCGTCCTGGCCAGGCACGGCCACGACGCGCCAGGTGGGGCCGCCCGGGGTGGTGGAGTCCACGGTGAACGGGCGGAGCTGCCGGCTGACCACGTCGTCGTGGGTGAGCCTGGGCAGGTTGGGGGCGGCGGACTCGGTGGACTCGGCGACCGTGCGGAGCACCGTGCCGTCGGCCGCGATGACGACGCGGTGGAACAGGCCGAACATGCGCGGCGGCGGCCTCGGCCCGACCGGGGGCGGCCGCTCCTGGCCCGCCATCATGGTGACGGCGCGCAGCTGCTCGTCGACGCGGTCGACCAGGTAGCCGCGCAGGAGCCTGATGGCGAACACGCCGGTCAGCGCGAGCGCCAGGGTGACCAGCGCCAGCGTCCCGGCGACCAGCCGCAACCTCAGCGTCATGGGCGCGGGGCGCGCAGGATGTAGCCGACGCCGCGCAGCGTGTGCAGCAGGCGCGGCTCGCCGTTGTCGACCTTGCGCCGCAGGTAGGAGACGTACGACTCGACCACGCCCACCTCGGTCCTGTCGTCGCCGGTCCAGATGTGGTCGAGGATCTGCGCCTTCGACAGCACCCGGCCGGTGTTGACCATGAAGTAGTGCAGCAGCCGGAACTCGGTCGGCGACAGCCGTACCGGCTTGCCTGCCTTCCACACCAGATGGGCCTCCTCGTCCAGCTCCAGGTCGGCCACCTGCAGCCGCACCGGGCCCACGATCCCATGGGTACGGCGGAGCACGGCCCTGATCCGCGCCACCACCTCCTCCAGGCTGAACGGCTTGGTCACGTAGTCGTCGCCGAGCTTCAACCCGGCGATCTTGTCCTCCGACCCGTCGCGCGCGGTGACGAACAGCACGGGCACCGCGCGTCCCGCCGAGCGCAGCCGGTTGGCGACGGTGAAACCGTCGAGGTCGGGCAGCATCACGTCGAGGACGATCAGGTCGGGCGAGGAGGACTCGGCGATCCGCAGCGCCTCCTTGCCGTCGGCCGCCGAGACCACCTCGAACCCGGCCATGCGCAGCGAAGCCGACAGCAGCTCCCTGATGTTGGGTTCGTCGTCGACGACCAGCAGCCTGGCCTCGGGCTCCCTCATCGCATGCCCCCTCCCTCGGTCACCGACGTGGCCGCGTCCTTGTCGCCCTGCACGACGACGGTGCTGCCGGGCTCGAGATCGGACACCTCGCCGTCCTTGGTGACCTTGACCGCGGTCTCGCCCGTGGTGGTGACGACGACCGTGGAGCCGTCCATGGTCTTGATGTGGATCTTGGCGCCGTCGACCTTCTCGATCGTGCCGACGGTCATCCCGGCGCGGCCCTGGCCCTGCTGGCCCGGCTGCCTGCTTCCGAAGCCCTGCCCGTAGCCCTGGGCCTGCCTGGCCTGGCCGGGTACGGCCTGCGTGGCCGTACCCCCGAAGGCCTTCTGGCCCTGGATGCCGATCAGCACCCCGGCCACCAGCACCACCCCGGCGGCCAGCCCGATGGTGAGCTTGGACGGCTTGCGCCCCGCGTGCGCCGCGAGTTCCGTCTCGAGGTCGTCGGTCACCGTGTCACTCCTGTCACTCATGGCGCAACGCCTGGATGGGCCGCAGCTTGGCGGCCCTGTTGGCCGGGTAGCTGCCGAAGAACAGCCCGATGCCCACCGACACGCCGAGCGCCAGCACGACGGACGAGGGCACGAGCACCGGCTCGATCCCGGCGATGGTGAACCTGGTCCCGATGAACGCGATCACCACTCCGGACAGCCCGCCCACGAGGCTGAGCAGCGTCGCCTCCACCAGGAACTGGCCGAGGATCGCGCTCCTGGGCGCGCCGATCGCCTTGCGGATGCCGATCTCCCTGGTCCGCTCGGTGACGGTGACGAGCATGATGTTGGTGATGCCGATGCCGCCCACCAGCAGCGAGATCGCCGCGACCGCCGCGAGCAGCACGGTGAACGTGCCGGTGGCCGCGCTGACGGTCTCCTGGAGGGTTGCCTGGTTGAGCACCCGGTAGTCGGCCGTCCGGGTGCCGGTGATGCCGTGCCGCTGGTTGAGTACCGCGGTGACCTCGGCCTGCGCGCTCTCGGTCGTGGTGGAGCCGGTGGCCTGCACGACGATCGAGCTGAGCGACCCGAACCCGGTCAGAGACTGCTGTACGGCGGGCAGCGGCGCGATGGCCACGTCGTCGGCGTCCTGCATGCCGCTGGAGCCCGCCTCCTTCAGCACGCCGACCACGGTGAACGGCACGCCGGACACGCTGACCGCCTTCCCGATCGGGTCGACGGCGCCGAACAGCTCCTCGGCCACGGTCTGGCCGATGACCATGACCTTCCTGGCCGAGGTCACGTCGTCGGCGAAGAAGTAGGTGCCCTTCGCGACCGGTTTGTTCATCGCCTCGAAGTAGGCCGGGTAGGTGCCGACGAGCTGCGCGATGCTGTGCGTCGCAGACTCGTAGGTGGCGGCGGCCGACTGCTGGGTGACGACGGGCGAGACGCTCTTGACCGACGGGCTGCCGTTCATCGCCCTGGCGTCGTCGAGGGCGAGCCTGCGCCCCTGGGTACGCGGGCCGCCGCCGCCCTGGAAGGAGGGCGAGATGGTCACCGTGTTGGCGCCCAGCCGCTGGATGTTCTTGGTGATGCTCTGCGAGGAGCCCTCGCCGACGGCGACCAGCAGGATCACGGCCGCGACGCCGATGAGGATGCCGAGCGTGGTCAGGGCGCTGCGGAGCTTGTTGGCCATGAGGCCGCGCAGGGCGAAGCGGAGGATCTCGAGCTGGTTCACCGGGTGTCCTCGACGATCTGGCCGTCCACGAGCCTGATGACCCGCCTGGTGTGCGCGGCCACGTCGTCCTCGTGGGTGATGATGACGATCGTCCTGCCCGCCTTGTTGAGCTCGTCCATGATCGACAGGACGTCGGCTGTCGATCTGGTGTCGAGGTTGCCGGTCGGCTCGTCGGCCAGCAGCAGCGCGGGCTCGGTGACCAGGGCCCTGGCGACGGCGACGCGTTGCTGCTGGCCGCCGGACAGCTCGTTGGGCTCGTGCTTGACCCGGTCGGCCAGGCCCACCTCCTCCAGCGCTCTCAGCGCTCGTTTCCTCCGCTCGGCCACGCCCATGCCGCCATAGGTGAGGGGCAGCTCGACGTTGGCCAGGGCGCTCATCCTGGGGATGAGGTTGAACGACTGGAAGACGAAGCCGATCTTCCTGTTGCGGAGGACGGCCTGCTGGTGCTCGTTGAGGGTGCCGACGTCGACGCCGTCGATGAGATAGCGGCCGGTGGTCGGGATGTCGAGGCAGCCGAGGATGTTCATCAGCGTCGACTTGCCGGAGCCCGAGGCGCCCATGATGGCCACGTAGTCGCCCTGCTCCACGTCGATGCTGACCCCGCGCAGCGCTCTGACCTGG
Source organism: Nonomuraea sp. NPDC050556 (assembly GCF_044457355.1). NCBI lineage: Bacteria > Bacillati > Actinomycetota > Actinomycetes > Streptosporangiales > Streptosporangiaceae > Nonomuraea > Nonomuraea sp. NPDC050556. The sequence continues at coordinate 2,867,078 of NZ_JBITGU010000001.1, forward strand.
GCGTCGCCCTCGCCGTACACCTTGGTGAGATCCTCGACCCGCAGGACCGGCGCGGTCACCTGGGTGGTCATCGGCCGCCTCCGGGAACCGGGTTTCCGCCGCCGCCGGGGAAGCCGCCGCCGAAGCCGCCCTGGCGCTGGCTGCCGCCGGTGGTGGTCGTGGTGACGGCCGGGGGCACCACCTGGTCGCCCTCCTGGACGCCCGACTTGATCTCGGTGGTCGCCGTTCCCTGGACGCCGAGCTCGACGACCGTCCTGGTCTGCACGCCGTTCTTCAGCAGCGTGACCGTGCTCTGGCCACCCGCGGTGCTGATCGCGGTGGTCGGTACGGAGACCGCGTTCTCCGCCCTGCCCACCTCGACCTGGACGGTGGCGGTCTGGCCGAGCCTGACCTGCTTGGGGACCTTGGTGAAGGTGACGGTCACCGGATACTGCACGACGTTGTCGCTGGTGGCGGCTACGGGCTCGATCTGGGTGATCTTGCCGGTGGCCTGGGTGCCCGGCAGGGCGTCGAAGGTGACGGACGCCTCCTGACCGAGCTTGAGCTTGGCGACGTCCGACTCGGTGAAGTTGCCGACGAGCTGCAGCTTCCCGGTGTCGGCGAGCTGCACGAACCCCGCCGGGGCGTTCTGTCCCGTCCCCTGGACGCTGGACGAACCGCCCACCGTGCCGTTGACCGCGGTGACCGTGGCGGCGAACGGAGCCTTGAGTACGGTGCCCGCCACCACCCGCTCCGCCTGCCGGTAGGCGTTGCGCGCCTTCACGTACGAGGCGTAGAGCGCCGTGGTCGAGGTGCCCGCCTCCACGGCCTCGTCGTAGGTCGACTCCGCCGCCGCCAGGCTCTCGCGCGCCGCGTCGTCGTCCAGCCGGGCCAGCAGCTGGCCCTTGGCCACCTTGTCGCCCGCCTTGACGTAGATCTTCTCGACCGTGCCCGAGGCGGCGAAGCTGAGCGATCTGGCCTTGGCGCTGGCCACGGAGCCCGAGGCGGACACCGACGCCACGACCGTGCCGCGGGTCGCCGCGACCGTGCGCACCGCCGTCTCGCCGGCCGCGCGCCCGGCGCCGAGCTGGGTGTAGGCCAGCCCCGCCCCGCCCAGCAGGAGGATCCCGAGGACCCCGTTGGTTATCAGCGCTTTCTTCACAGAGCGTGACCCTTGCACACCATCCTTCGCCCCAGCCTCAGGCTGGCTGAGTGTTACCTGTCAACTCCGGCACTCAGGTAACTCCCAGCTCGCTGGCAGGTGGGTGTGAACCTGGTGGCCCATGATGGTCGGCCATGACCATTCCACGCACGGCGCTCACGCTCGGCGGGCTGGCTGTGGCCGTCGCCGCCTGCACCGGGGTGCTGTACGCCATGGGCGGCTCCGACCCGGCCGCCGTCCAGATCCAGCTCGCCTCGGCCAAGCGCGGAACCGTAAGCGCGTCGGTGTCTGCGGCGGGGAGCACGGCTTCCGGCACGTCGCGGGACCTGGCGTTCGGTGCTGCTGGAACGGTCACCAAGCTGTACGTCAGGCCGGGGATGCGGGTGCGCAAGGGCGCGGTGCTGGCGAGGGTGGACGGGACGGCGGCCCGCGAACAGTACGCGGCGGCCAAGGCCGACCTGGCGGCTGCGGAGGACGCCCTGTCCACAGCGGGCACCTGCACGACCAACGTCTCCTCAGGTGCCGGGGTGGTGGCCGCCTTCTACCGGGAGCCCACCCCCACGCCTTCCCCATCGGAAGAGCCGACCACCCACGAGCCGGAGCCCACAGCCACGGTGACGGTGACCGCGACGGCAACGGTGACCGTCACGGCGACGGCGACCGTGACGGCCTCGCCGTACCCGACCGCGCCCACCCCGACCTCGACCGCCCCCACCTCCCCGCCGTCGTCAGCCCCGAGCGCCTCCCCGACCTCCGGCGGGAGGCCGAGCGCGACACCGAGCAGCACCCCCACCGGAAAGCCCAGCACCACCCCCACCGCAAGGCCGACTGGTAAGCCCACCCCCAGCACCGGGGTCAGACCCTCGGGAAAGCCCACCACAGGCCCGAAGACCGCCTGCAAAACCCTCAGCGAGGACCAGGCCCAAGCCAACGTCGACCGCGCCGAAGCCGCCCTCGAAGAAGCGGAGCAGGCCGTCACCGGCACCCGCATCCTGGCCCCAGCGGCCGGAACCGTACTGACCGTGGCAGGAGCAGTCGGCGACACAGCGGGCACAGGCACCTTCATCAGCCTCGGCAACCTCAACGAGCTCCACGTGGAAGCCCTCTTCACCGAGTCGGACGTCAACCACCTCAAGCTGGGCCAGCAAGCCACGATCACCCTGGCCACCAGAAAGGGCCAGACCTACAACGGCACGGTCACCCGCATGGCCCCCACCGCCACCACGACCGACCAGCTCGTGCGCTACGCCGTGACGATCGCCTTCGACGACCCGCCCAAGGACCTCATGCTCGGCCAGACCGCCACCGTCGTGGTCACCACCGCCGAGGCGGACCAGGCCATCTACGTCCCCGCCCAGTCCGTACGCACCAGAGCCGACGGCACTGCGGTGGTCACCGTCGAGTCGGCGGGCACCCGCCAGGAACGCCAGGTGAAAACGGGAGTCCGCAGCGACACAGCCGTCCAGATCACCGAGGGCCTGACCGAGTCCGACAAGGTGGTCGTCACCGGCGCCACCACGGGCGAGTTCCCCGACACCACCTGGCCCGGCTAGTCGCGCGGCAGGATGACGCGCCGCTCGACCGGGGTGGACATGACGATCGAGGTCGTCGTGCGGCCCAGCGTGGAGATCTGCTCCAAAAGCTCCTCCAGGTGGCCGGTGTCCGCGACGGCGACCTTCATGATCCAGCAGTCCTCCCCCACCACGTGGTGCACCTCCAGCACCTCGGGCCGCGCGAGGAGCTCGACGGTCCTGGGGTGGCGCAGGGTGTAGCCGCCGTGCGGGTTGACGCGGACGAAGGCGAGCAGGTGGTAGCCGAGCCGGTCGGGCGCGACGACGGCGGTGTAGCCGGTGATGGTCCCTTCCGCCTCCAGCCTGCGGATACGCTCTCCAACGGCGGCGGGACTGAGCTGGACGCGACGGCCGAGCTCGCTGAGGGTGATGCGGCCGTCCACCTGCACCAGTTCGAGGAGCCGCAGATCGATGGCGTCAAACCATCGATCTTTTGGTGATATCGCCGAAAGTCCCATCATTTCCTCTTCAAGCCGGGCACATTGCCTTGTGAGACTAGCGGAGCCATGAGAAACATCTGTGTCATCGGCGGTAGCCGGTACTTCGGTAAGCATCTGATCGAGCGCCTCCTCGCGGACGGCGCGCACGTCACCCTGGTCAACCGCGGCTCTGAGCCCGCGCCGCCCGGCGTCGAGCACCTGCTCGCCGACCGCGACGACGAGACGGCCCTGGTGGCCGCGCTGGGTGACCGTACCTTCGACGCGGTCATCGACCAGGTGTGTTACACCCCGGTCCAGGCGGCGATCGCCGCACGCGCCTTCGACGGCCGTACCGGGAGATATGTGATGACCTCCACCATCGAGGTCTACGACACCCTGGACGCGGACGAACCCGTCACCGAGATCGACCCGGCCACCTGGCCGGTCACGTCGGCGACCTCCTGGGGGTACGGCGAGGGCAAGCGGCAGGCCGAGGCCGTGCTCGCCGGGTCGGGACTGGCCTTCGCCAGCGTGCGCTCCACGCACGTGCTCGGCGGCCAGGACTTCACCGGGCGGCTCCAGCACTACGTGGACGCGATCCGCGAGAACAGGGAGATCGTGGTGCACCCGGCGCCCAGGCGCACGGTGTTCATCAACGACAGGGAGATCGCCGACGTGCTCTTCTGGGCGGCGGGAGAGACGTTCACCGGCCCGGTCAACGCCTGCTCGCACGGCGAGTTCGACGTGTTCGAGCTGTGCGCGCTGCTCGGCGGCGAGCCTCGCTTCACGGTGGGAGACGCCGACGTCTCGCCGTACTCCTTCGACCGCTACTACGCCATGTCCAACGAGCGCGCCACGAAGCTGGGCTTCACCTTCTCGCGTACCGCCGACTGGCTGCCCGAGCTGGTCGCATGAGGTACATCGGTAAGGTGCAGGCCGGGGAGATCGGGCTCGGCGCGATGCCGCTGTCCATCGAGGGACGCCCCGACGAGGCGCGCGCCATCGCGACCGTCCACGCGGCACTGGACGCCGGGGTGCGGCTGATCGACACCGCCGACTCCTACCACTGGCACGCGGGCGAGCGCGGGCACAACGAGCTGCTCGTCGCCAAAGCCGTGAAGGGCCGCGACGCCCTGGTGGCGACCAAGGGCGGGCGCGGCAGGCCGGGCGACGGGTCGTGGACCGTGGACGGCAGGCCCGAGTCGCTGGTGGCGGCGTGTGAAGGGTCGCTGAGCAGGCTCGGCGTCGAGGCGATCGGGCTGTACCAGCTCCACAAGCCCGACGAGGAAGTGCCGTGGGCGGAGTCGGTGGGCGCGCTGCGCACGCTCCTCGACGCGGGGAAGATCAGGATGGCTGGCCTGTCGAACGTGACGTCCGAGCAGATCCTCCAGGCGCGCGAGATCCTGGGCGACGACCTGGTGTCGGTGCAGAACAGGTACTCGCCCGAGGTGCGCGACAGCGAGCCGGAGCTGGAGCTGTGCACCGAGCTGGGGATCGCGTTCCTGCCGTGGAGCCCGCTCGGCGGGGTGTCGCGCAGCTCCCTGGAGCAGGGGGCCGCGCCGCACGCCGACGGCGCCTTCCACGCGGTAGCGGCCGAGCGCGGCATCAGCCCGCAGCGGGTGTGCCTGGCCTGGCACCTGTCGCGCTCGCCGGTCGTCATCCCCATTCCCGGCGCCAGCCGCCCGTCGAGCATCGCCGACTCGGCCCAGGCCGCCGGGCTGGTGCTCACGCCGGAGGAACTCGCCCTGCTTCCAGCGTGACCCGGTGGGTGGTTCTGGCCTTGGCGCCCCTGCGGGAGATGTAGTCGAGGGTACGGAAGTCCACCGACAGCTCCTTCTGCGTGAGGCGGGCCATGAGGTAGCCGCGGCGCTGGTCGATGTAGGAGATGTGCGGGTTCTCCTCCAGCGCCTCGGCGATCCACGCCTTGTCGCGGTAGCCGTCCCCGTCGCTCGCGATCGACGAGGTGACCAGCTCCTTGGCCACGACGGCCGAGTCCGGGTCGTCGAAGTCGAGCTTGAGGTCGGCGGCGTGGTGCATGTGCGCGTCGCCGGTCAGCACGACCGGGTTGGCCGTCCCCTGCATCAGGCGCAGTAGCCGGTCGCGCTCCGGCGCGTAGCCGTCCCACGAGTCCAGGTTCACCTCGCGGCCAGGCCCCACCTTGTAGTCGCGCTGCGTCATGAGGATCTGCTGCCCCACCAGGTTCCACCCGGCTGCCGAGCCGGTCAGTCCGTCCTGCAGCCAGCGCCACTGGTCGGCGCCGAGCAGGGTGCGCTCGGCCGACAGCCGCTCGTCGCACCCGGCGCGCACGCCGTCCAGGCAGGCCTGGTCGTCGCGGAACTGCCTGGTGTCCAGCAGGTGGAAGCGGGCCAGCTTCCCCCACGAGACGCGCCTGTTGACCCGCAGCACCGCGCCCTGGAGGCTGGCCCTGCGCAGCGGCATGTTCTCGTAGTAGGCGCGGAAGGCGTCGGCCCTGCGCCTGGCGAAGTCCGGCGCGCCGGTGCTGGAGACCGGGCCGGCCCAGTTGTTCTCGATCTCATGGTCGTCGAAGGCCACCAGCCACGGGGCGACCGCGTGCGCGTGCTGCAGGTCGGGGTCGCTCTTGTACTGCGCGTGCCGCAGCCGGTACTCGGCCAGCGTCGCGCACTTGCCGGCGGTGTGCGTGCGCACCTTGCCCGCCAGCGCGGTGTAACCGCTGGGGCCGTACTCGTACATGTAGTCGCCGAGGTGCACGACCAGCTCGGGCTCCTGCTCGGCCAGCCGCCGGTAGGCGGTGTAGAAGCCGTGCTCGTAGTGGGCGCAGGCGGCGACGGCGAACGTCAGCGGCTGCACCCCGTCGGGCGTCGTCCTGGTGCGGCCGGCCGGGGAGAGCCTGCCCTGCGACCTGAACCGGTAGAAGTACTCGCGCCCGGGTTGGAGCCCGGCCAGCTCGACGTGCACGCTGTGCGCGTCGCGCCAGGTCGCGGTGGTCGTGCCGTCTCTGACGACGTCGGAGAAACGTTCGTCGGTGGCGACCTGCCACTGGACGTCGACGTCGCGGGACGGCATGCCGCCGTGCCCGCCCGCGCCCAGCGGGTCGACGGCGAGGCGGGTCCAGAGGACGAACCCGTCGGTGGACGGGTCTCCCGAGGCCACCCCGAGCGTGAAGGGGTCGCTGGAGAGGGTCCTGGAGGGGGTGGCGAAGGGGGCTGCTGCGGCTACGGCGAGGAAGGATCTGCGGTCCACGCCCCAGGTATGTCCACCCTGGCTGACCCGCCCGTGTCGGGCGAGTCAAGCCGAGGTGAATATCGTCAGTCCAGCCAGCCCTCGACCGTCCTGGCGCTCTCCTCGTCGCCCGCCGCCCTGAACCCGGCGACGGCCGAGCGGAGCAGCTCGGTGGCCTCGTCGTCGCGGTCGAAGAAGCGCAGGATGTTGGCTTCCTCGCGGTCGTGGGCGGCGCGTTCCCAGGTGGGGTCGTCGAGCCGGTCGAGGGTTGTCCTGGCTGCCCGGATCGCGTCCAGGGACGCTTCCTCCTCGCCCGCCCAGTACAGGCTCAACGCGTGCCTGCGCAGCGCCCGCGCCCTGCCGTCCTGGTCGCCGAGCCGTTCGTAGCTGACGGCGACTTCGGCGAACAGGGCGGCGGCTTCCGCGTCCCTGTCGAGCTTGTCGAGGGTGTCGGCGCGCTGCTCGGTCATCACGGCCGCGTCGTGGTGGTAGCCGTGGGTGGCCATGTCCTCGGCCAGCTCGGTCAGTACGGCGAGCGCGGCGTCGTGCTCGCCGAGGTCGAGCTGGGTCAGCACCATCACCCTGCGCACGGCGAGGCGGTTGTCCGCGTCGTCCTCGGGGAGCATGGCCAGCGCCTCCTCGCCGGTGATCAGCGCTTCGAGCGGCCGTCCCGTGTCGGCGTAGGCGGCGCACAACTCCACCCTGGCGACCGCGGCGCCCGCGCTGTCGCCGCGCGCGGTGCGCGCGGCGACCTCCTCGATCAGCGGGAGGGCCCAGTCGTCGCTTCTCACGACAGGCTGGGGTGCCGGGGTACGGCGGGCGTGCGGGACCAGGGGGAGGTGGTCGGTGAACGGTTCCGTGGCCAGCCGCGCCTCCAGGCGGCGCGTCTGCTCCCCCGTCCCGTTGCGCGCGTCGAACCGCGCGGCCAGGTCCCTCGCCATCCCCTCCAGCCGGATCCGCAGCGCCGACACCGTCTCCCCGCGCACCGTGAGCCCGCCCTGCCCGAGCGCCTCGACCCGCCCGAGAAGCAGCGCGGCGCACCCGGCCAGGTGCAGCCGGTCGCCGGGCGTCGGTGACCGCTCCAGCAGCGGCAGCTCCCGCTCCAGGATCTCCAGCCCCCGCGCCTCGTTTCCGGTCAGCGCGCAGAACTGCAGGTGGTCGCCGAAGTCCTCCACGTAGTTGGCGTCCCCCTGCACGATCCGGTACGCACGCAGGTGCGCGGTGACCGCCTCGGCGAACCGGCCCGTCCTGAGGTACGGCACGAGCAGGTTCGTCAGGATCCCCTGCGGCTGGACGTGGCAGGTCAGCTCGCCCGCCACGACCGGCGCCGCCAGCTCGATGGCCTCCTCGTAGCGCCCCATCCACGACAGCAGCGCCACCTTGTGGCTGGGGTCGCACCCCTCGCAGTCCGACATGTCGTCGCGCGGCGTGATCTGCCACCGCTGGAACCACTCCTCGGCCGCCTCCCGGTCGCCGAGGTGCGCGGCGATGCCCGCCCGCGCCCCGTAGACGGCGTGCAGCCCGTGCCCGGCGAGGCGGTAGCGCCGCTCCATCTCGGCCAGCGCGTCGTAGGCGCGCTGCAGCGGCACCTCGTGGAAGCGCCGCATGTCGCTGCAGATCCACTTGTACTGCCACAGCAGGTTGTACTGCTGCCAGTCGGTGAACCTGCCGGGCTCGGCGTCGAACTCGGCCACGCTGCGGGAGAACGTCACGAAGGACTTGGCCGGTTCAGCGCCGTACTGGTAGGCCTCGGTGAGGTCCATCCTGATCTGGATGGCCAGTTCCCTGTCCGCCTCGCGCAGCGCGCGCTCCAGCAGGGTCGTCTTGGCCTCGCCGTACGGGAGTTCCGCCGCCTGGTCGAGGAGCTGCTGCGCGTCCATGGTCACTTCACCGCCCAGTCGAGGAGGCCGAGGAACGATCGGTTGAGCGCCGCCGTGTCCGCGGGGCGCAGCTGGTGGTGGCCGTGCAGCAGGGCCATGCCGTACAACGCCTCGACGGTGGTGGCGGCGAGGGACAGGTCTTCGAGGCCGACCACGCGGCGCACGAGCGGGTTGCGGTGGTTGAGCACCAGGCGCGGCCGCTCTGCCGCGCCAGTGCGTTCCATCGCGCCGAGCACGTCGGCCCACAGCTCGTCGCCCAGGTCCTTGGCCTCCAGCAGGTCGGCGCGGTGCTCCGCGGCGCGGCTGGTCAGGTACAGGGCGGGCAGCGAGGCGGGGTCGAAGTCGCGCAGCACGACCTCGCAGCCGAGCGGGTCGAGCGCGCGGGCTGCGGCCGTCAGGAACGGGCGCGCGGCCAGCTCGGCCGCCGGGTCGACCGGGCCGAGGCGGGTGGCCAGCTCGGTGGGATCGAGCGGTTCGAGGGACGCGCCGATGCCGCGCAGGCGCCGCAGGATCTCGCCGTCGTAGACGTAGCCGCCGTTGACCAGCCCGACGCCCTGCGCGCCGGAGACGGCGGACAGCTGGCGGAACTCGTCGACGCTGGCGGTGAAGCGGCCCTGCGGGTGGCGGGTCCTGAACTGGGCGAGCGTCATCGGCCCGTCGCTGGTCTCGTACTCCAGCCAGTGGTCGACCAGCCTGAGCATGTCGTCGTCGTGCAGGGCGAGCGCCTTGACGCCGAGGTGGTGCAGGCGCAGGAAGGCGCGCATGGCGTCGGGATCGGTCTCGGCCAGCCGTACGAGCCAGTGGCGCAGGGCGGCGCCGAGCCGGTCGCGGGTGTGCTCCAGCAGGTCGTCCTCGTAGAGCGCCTCGCGGCTGGCGGTGGGCCGCAGCTCGGCGGAGTCGACGACGCAGCGGGCGAAGAACGCCCAGTCGGGCAGCAGGTCGGCGGCGCTCTCGGCGAGCAGCATGCGCTTGAGGTAGACGCGGTGCGCGCCGCGCACGGCGGGGTTGGCCGGGCTGGGCAGGATGAACGCCACCCCGGTCAGCCCGGCTTCCGGCACGTCGAGGTCGACGACGTCGAAGGGGGTGAAGCCGAAGGTCTGCCTGCCGTACTCGATCAGCTCCCGCCGCCGCTCGACCGGCGAGCTCTGCCCGGTGCGCCAGGGCAGCGCGTCGCGGGTGGTCCGGCGGCCGTTGACGGTGACCTCGATCGGCAGCAGCGACCCGTACAGCTCGGCGAGCTCGGTCACCGTGCTCGGGGCGACCCACTCGGCCGCGTCCCTGCGCGCGATCAACGTGACCGTCGTGCCCGGCTCTTCTCGCTGTTGTACGGCTTGCGCCACCTGGTAGCGCCCGTCCGACCTGCCGGTCCAGAGCACGGTCGGCCCGCCGGAGACCGAGCGCGTCTCGACCCTGATCTCGTCGGCGACGAGGAAGCCGGACAGCAGCCCGATGCCGAACTGGCCGAGGAACTCGTGCCTGGCGAAGCCGAGCTCGTCGCGCTTGGACGAGCGGCCGATGGTGGCCAGCAGGGTGTGGACCTCGTCCTCGGTGAGACCGATGCCGGTGTCGTGCACCTTGATCAGGCCGTCGGCGACCTCGACGGCGACGCGAGCGGGCGCCTCTGGGTCGCCCGACCGTCTGGCCGTGATCGCGTCGGCCGCGTTCTGCAGGAGCTCGCGGACGTACACCCGCGGGCTGGAATACAGGTGGCGGCTCAGGAGGTCGACGACTCCGCGCAGGTCAACTTGAAAGGCGTTTTCCACCCGCGACACCATAGTTCACATAAGGGACAATTTTTCGATCATTTCCCTGAGCCCCGCCGCGCCCGTGTAGTGGTGCCCCTTCAGCCCGGCCCGCTCCGCTGCCTGGATGTTCTCCAACCGGTCGTCGACGAACACCATGTCGCCCGCGTCGCCGCCGAGGTCGCCGACGACCGCCTCGTAGATCTCCGCGTCGGGCTTCACCAGGCCCATCCGGCCGCTGTAGAAACGCCGCTCGATCGCCGCGATCCAGGGCAGTTCGTCCAGCCCGTCGGCCATGCAGACGGGCGCGTTGGACAGCAGCGCGACGTTGCGCCCCCTGGCCAGCAACTCCTCGAGTACGGCCACGGCCCCCTCGTCGGGCCGCGACCAGCTCTCCACGTCAAGGGCGATCAGCCGTTCGAGCTCGCCGTCCTCCAGCGGCCTGCCGACGGTCTTCTCCCAGTAGTCCTCGTCGCTCAGCGCGTCGCGGTCGAAGTCGAGGCGGTACTCCCAGTAGGCGTGCTTGAACGCCGCTGGATCGGCGCCGGACGCCAGCGCCATCGCGTCGGCGTCCGACTCGCTCTGGGGCAGGGACAGGACGTTGCCGTAGTCGAAAATCACCCAGTTCATGCCAGATATGGTCGCAGGTGCTCGTTGAGCGCGCCGCAGCCGAGATATTTCTCCACGGTGTGGAAGTCGATCCAGTCGAGGTTGACCTGGGTCTCCACGTCGATGCCGGTGAAGCGGGCGGCCAGGTCGGGCGGCAGGGCGGCGATGTCGTCCTTGTCGGCGATGTTCACCCAGCGTTTGACGCCCTTGGGGCGCTGGCCCCTGCCGTTGATCGGGGCGGGCAGGAGGTGCTCGAAGACGACGTTGTGCATGCCGAGCGGGCTGCCCAGGGTGATCAGCAGGTCGACCTCGAGGTCGGGGTTGGCCCAGAGGGTTTCGTAGGTGACGACGCTGCCGAGGGAGTGGGCAACCACCACCTTAGGCCGATTTTTCCGGATAACGTCGGCTACGGCCTGGCGGCACTTCTCCCGCTTGGCCTGGTCGGTGATGTAGGCGGCGACCTCGGGACAGAACAGCGCGGCGAAGGCGGCTGCCCGGCTGTCGAGGTGGCGCATCAGCCAGCCGACGACCACGCGCAGGCCGCCGGTGAACCGCTCGCCGAGCCCGAGCTCCTTGGCCCACTCCACCAGCACCTTCTGCGCCGGAGCCGCCATCTCCTCGACGGTCGGCTGCGCCTCGACCTTTCCCTTGCCGTCGTTCAGGTAGTGCGCGAAGTAGGCGATCTCCGTGAAGTAGGCCGAGGTGTCGCCGCCGAGCGCGGCGTGCAGGTAGCGGTCCCACTTGGCCCGCATGAGCTCGGCCGCCCCCGAGGGTGAGCCGCCGGCCTGGACGTAGTACTTGTATTTCCCGATTCCGTGCACGCCGACGATGGCCGCCACAGCGCCTCCCCACATTTCCCCACTTTTGTGGGGCGATAGTGACATAAGACGCTTGCAAATGACTGGCGGGGAAATTGCCTTGCAGGCGGCATACACCGCCGGGCTACGGTGTTCCAGCACAGGGAGAAGGAGAACCGCCATGCCAGGCCCGCTGATCGTCAACGACTCGGTCGTCATTCCCGACGCCGAGTTGCTGTGGCGTTTCTCCCGTTCGTCCGGACCCGGTGGTCAGGGCGTCAACACCACCGACAGCCGGGTGGAGCTGACCTTCGACGTGGCAGCCACCACAGCCCTCCCCGACCACCTGAAGGAACGCGCGGTGGCCAGGCTGGGCCCGGTGGTGACCATCGCCGCCTCGGAATACCGCTCACAACTGCGCAACCGCGACGCTGCCGAGCAGCGCCTCGCCCAGCGCATCCGCGAGGCCATCGCCCCGCCGCCCAAGCGCCGCCGCCCCACCAAGCCCTCACGCGGCGCGGTCGAACGCCGCATCACCGCCAAGAAGCAGCGCGCCGACCTCAAACGCCTCCGCCGCGAACCCTAGGCGTTGACCCACAGGCAGAACGGGTGGCCCGCCGGGTCGAAGTAGACGCGGACGTCGTCCTGGGGCTGGTAGTCGGCCAGTACGGCTCCGCAGGCCAGGGCGTGGGCGCCTGACTCCTCCAGGGAGTCGACCTCGATGTCCAGGTGCAGCATCATCTGCTGCTCCCCCGGCTTCGACGGCCAAATCGGGCGGACGTAGGCGGGCTCGGACTGGAAGGCCAGGCGCGGGCCGCCGCCGGGAGCGCCCGCTATGACCCAGTCGGGTTCCTCGCGCTCGATCCGCCAGCCGAGCAGGCGCGTGTAGAAAGCGGCCAGCTCGTGGGCGTCGCGGCAGTCCAGCACGATCGTCGACAGCCTCATCTCGCTAGTGTGCCCAGCGTGAACGACTTCGACCTCGCCCAGCGTTTCCCCCTGCTCTACGCGCCGCAGCGGTGGGAGTGGGGCGGCATCGACGCCCAGTTCTCCACCGCGCCGCCGCCAGACGAGCTGGTGACCAACATCCACGTCGTCGGCTTCGCCGGCGACCGCATCGTGATCTGCCGGGACACGCGCGACGTGTGGTTCCTGCCCGGCGGCACCCGCGAGCCCGGCGAGACCGTCGAGGAGTGCGTGGCCAGGGAGCTCGCCGAGGAGGCTGGAGCGGAACTGGCCGGGCCGCTGCACCTGGTGGGCTCGCACCACGCGGTGAGCGACCGCCCGGAGCCGTACCGCCCCCACCAGCCGCACCCGGCCAAGGTGTGGCTGTGGTGCCACGCCGACGTGACCGTGACCGGCGTTCCCGGCAACCCGGACGACGGCGAGAAGGTCCTGGAGGTGCGCGCCGCCCCGCTGGAGGAGGCGCTCGCTCTGCTGGCGACCGACGGCGCCTGGGTGCCCGACCTGGTCGCCCTGGCCGTGCTTACTCGCGGTCGCGTCTGAAGATGGCGATGAGGACGCGGAGCACCAGGATCGAGCTGATCACCAGGAGGAAGTAGCCGATCAGGTGGTAGAGGGTGATCGAGCCGTCCGCGATGACCAGCGGCCCGCCGGTCGTGCCGATGAGGAACACCGCCATCAGCCCGGCCGTCGCCCCGAGCACGGTCAGGAGCACCTGGTGCAGCAGCCCGGTGACGAACCTGCGGTCCCTGTCGTCGGCCAGCAGCCGCACGTTCATGGAGAAACGCCCGTGCTCGGCCGCGCTCGCGATGCGCTCCACCCGGCGCGGCAACCGCCGCAACATCGGCAGCAGGGCCGCGACCTCCTGCGTCACCGTGTCCTTGATCGTGGTGTCGGTGAGCTGCTCGCTCATGTAGCGCCCGGCGAAGGCGCGGGCCTCGCCGATGAGGCTGAACCCGGGCGAGAGCCGTACCAGCGTGCCCTCCAGGGTGGCCAGGGCGCGGAAGACGGCGGCCACCTCCGGCGGGATGGACAGCCCGTACTCAGTCACGATCTTGAACAGATCGGTGAACATGCGGACGCTGTCCATGCCGGGGGCCAGGTGCTTGGCCATGAACTGGCCCAGCGCCCGCTCCAGCGCGGCCTCGTCGATCTCCTCCGGCCTGGGCACCAGCTCCAGCAGGGCGTCGGTGACGCCCAGCGGGTCCTGGCGGTTCATCGCCAGCAGGAAACGCTGCAGCGCGGCGCGGACGGAGGCGTCGAGCCGGCCCACCGAGCCGAAGTCGAGCAGCCCCAGCTCGCCGTTGTCGAGCAGCATGATGTTGCCCGGGTGGGGGTCGGCGTGGAAGACGCCCTCGATCAGGATCTGCCGCAGCAGGCAGTCGAGCAGGTCGCGGGCCAGCGTGGGGCCCTGTTCGCGGCTGGCTGACGCGAGCGGCCTGCCGTTCAGCCTGGTCATGACCAGGACCCGCTCGGTGCACAGCGCGCTGTGCGGCTCGGGGTAGGTGACGACGCCGGAGTGCGCGGCCGCGACGGCGGCCATGTTGGACGCCTCGATGCGGAAGTCGAGCTCCTCGCGGATCGCGATCGCGAACCCCTCCGCCAGGTCGGTCATCCCGAGCGACCTGCCCCACTTGGTGCGCGTCTCCAGCGTCCCCGCGAGCCTGGCGACGATGTCGAGGTCCTTGCCGACGACCGTGCGGATGCCCGGCCGCTGCACCTTGACCACGACCTCCTCCCCGCTGTGCAGGCGGGCGGTGTGCGCCTGCGCGATGGAGGCGGCCGCCAGGGGCTTGCGTTCGAACTCGGCGAACACCTCGTCGACCGGCCCGAGCTCGGCCACCAGGACCGCCTCGATCTGCTCCCAGGGGGCTGGGGCGACCTGGTCCTGGAGCCTGCCCAGCTCGTCGATGAACTCCGGCGGCAGCAGGTCACGCCTGGTGGACAGCACCTGGCCGAGCTTGACGAAGGTGACACCGCCGTCGTCGAGGGCGCCGCGCAGCGACCTGGCCAGCCGTACCCTGGCCGTGGTGTCCTCCGCGCGGTCGCCGCGCCCGCGCAGGTACGGCCCGAGCCCGTGCTTGACGGCGATCCTGGTGATCTGGGAGTAGCGCCTGGCCCGCGAGAGGCGTCCGCGCAGGCCGCGCAGGAACTCGATCGGGCCGGGGATCGACCCCGGTGGGACCAGCGCCTCGGCGATCACCAGGACGACCATCGGCATGAGCACGATGCACATGCCGATGAGGACGATGAGGAACAGCGGGCCGATGCCCGGGTCCTCCTTGGGGTCCATGTGCTCGAACCGCATCATCACCGGCGACATGAACGGCCCGGCCAGCGCGAAGGCCAGGAGCGCCGCGAAGGCCATCCTGAGCTTCCCGAACCGGACCCCCAGCAGTCTTTGCGCTGCGGTCGCCAGCGCCACGAAGGTCAGCACCAGGGGGATGGAGATGCCCAGCGTGGTGGAGAAATTCATGCGGGGATCATCCCATGGCGGCCTTCCTGGCGCGCTTCTCCTCTCGCCGGTCGACGAACCTGGTGGCCGTCTTGTCGAGCTTGTCGAGGAACTCGGCCAGCTCCTGGCGGGCCTTCTCGCCCTCGCCGTCCAGGCCCTCCTTGTCGAAGACCGCCCACTGGCGCAGCACCGGCATAAGGACGTCGTCGTAGTGCAGGCGCAGGTCGTAGATGCCCTCGTTGGCGATGATCAGCGACTTGCGGGTGAAGCCCTCGATGGTGTTGCCGGGCATCTGGAAGGTGGTGACCACGTCGGTGATGGCGCGCATGGTCTGGTTGGGGTCGAGGTCGAACGCCGCCTTGAGCAGGTTGCGGTAGAAGAGCATGTGCAGGTTCTCGTCGGCGGCGATGCGGGCCAGCAGGCGCTCGCAGTGCGGGTCGCCGGAGGCCCTGCCGGTGTTGCGGTGGGCGATGCGGGTGGCGAGCTCCTGGAAGGAGACGTAGGCGAGCTGGCCGAGCATGGTCTCGTAGTCGGTCTGGAAGCCGCCCTCCATGTGCACCATGCGGGCGCGCTCCAGCGCGATGGGGTCGACGGCGCGGGTGACGGTCAGGTAGTCGCGGATGGCGACGCCGTGCCTGCCCTCCTCGGCGGTCCAGCGGCCGACCCAGGTGCCCCACGCGCCGTCGCGGCCGAAGGTGGTGGCGATCTCGTGGTGGTAGCTGGGCAGGTTGTCCTCGGTCAGGAGGTTCACGATGAGCGAGACGCGCGCGGCCTCGGGGATCGTCGAGTCCGACTCCTGCCAGGCCTCGCCCTCGAAGATGCCGTCGAAGTCGCGGCCCTGGCTCCACGGGATGTACTCGTGCGGGAACCATTCCTTGGCGACCTTGAGATGGCGGTCGAGCTCACCGGCGACCACCGGCTCGAGCTCGTGCAACAGCTGCGTCTGCGTCATCGCCATACAGATCCTTCTCCCTTGAGGTTACGGCACCGTAGGTTAGGTTACCCGAGGGAGGTTAAAGATGTCTTATGCGGCCTAGTGTCCGGGGTGTCCTTCTTGATCCGCTTCTGGTGGTTTTCCGGCGTACGGTGCCCGGACGGGAGATCTACTGGACCCTGCCCGGCGGCCACGTCGAACCGGGGGACGCCTCGCTGGAGGACACCCTGCGCAGGGAGCTCATGGAGGAGCTCGGCGCCACGATCACCGATGTGACGCCGCTGACCTCGCTGACCTGTTCGTGGCGCGGCGAATCCAAGACGCAGCACATGTACGGCTGCCGCCTGGTCTCCATGGACCTGTCGCTGCGCTCGGGACCGGAGTTCTCCGACCCCACGCGCGGCCTGTACGAGGTGGAGCGGCTCCCGCTGGACCCCGCGTCGATTACCTCCCTGAACATGATCCCGCCCGAAGTGGGCGCATATCTGGCCGGATGCATCACCGAGTTGGACCGGCTGATCCGGCCACGCGCAGCAGGCTAGTGTGGAGTGCCTCCCTGGCCGCCTCCCGCGACATCCGGCCCGCCTCGACCTCGACGGCGGCTGCGTGGCCCAGCGTGATCGCGACCGCGACCAGCCAGTCGACCGGCAGGCTCGCGTCGAACTCCCCTGACTGCTGGCCACGGCCGATGACCCGGCGCAGCCGTTCCTCGACCGGGGTGTGGTCGCCACCCTCGGACCCCTCCGCCAGGCGGAGCAGCACGGGGTAGCGGCCCGCCGTACCGCTGCCCGCGTCGAGCAGCCGCAGCAGCGCGCCGGACGCCGGGCCCTCGTCGAGCCTCGCGGCGTCCATGGCGGCGACGGCCTCGTCGGTGACGTGGTCGAGGGCGGCCGCCAGGAGCTTCCTGCGCGAGGGGAAGTGCGCGTAGACGGTCTGCCGGGTCACCCCGGCCTCGGCGGCGACGGCCTCGACGCGGGCGTCGGGATCGGCGTTCAGCAGGCGCACGGCGGCGTCCAGGATGGCGGCCCTGCTGCGTACGGCGTCGGCGCGGCGCTGCTGCGCCGGAGAGGCAGTCATCTCTTACACCTTGTCAAAGTTAGCTCGGCGTGCAAATCTTACGTGATGTAAGAGATCTTACGACGGGAGCGCCATGAAGACCTGCACGGACCCCAAGCGGTTCATCGCCGACTTCTTCACCGCCTACAGCGCCGAGGTCATCGACGGCGACGAGGACCCGGCGACGGTCGTCGACCGGTACCACACGCCGGACGTCATCCAGGTGGCCGACGGGCACGCCATGGACCGGACGAAGATCGTCGACCACGTCAGCCCGCTGCGCAGGACCAAGCCCACCAACCGGATCGAGGTGCACGAGGCCCTGGTGGACGGCGACACGATCGCCGCCCGCTACACCATGCACGTCCAGACCAGGAAGAAGGCCATGACCATCGAGATCTGCTTCTTCGGCGAGTTCGCCGACGACGGCCGCATGCGCCGCGCCCACATGCTCACCCGCACCTCAGACTGACCGCTTGTCCTCCATCTCCCACAGGTGGTCGAGGACGTGCCAGACCACGCGGCGGGTGACGTAGCGGGGTGTCCAGGGGTGGTCGAGGGCGCCGTCCCACGGCTGCGACAGGGCAGCGGCCAGTTCCTCGCGCATCGCGTCGCGGTCGGCGGCAGACTTGTACGGCGGGTGGCGGATCCCGAGCTGCCGCGTGTAGGAACGTTCCGCCTCGACCACATGGTCGACCATCTTGGTGCGGTCCCTGCCGCCACCCCTGGGGCCCTTGCGCAGTTCCTCGGGCGTCGCCGCCGCCGTCTCGTCGAACAGCACCCAGGCCGCCCTCAGCAGCGCGACGTCGCGCTGGGCGGTGTCGGCGTCCACCGGTTCCCTGTCGGCGTCCGGCATCGACTGCGGGGCGCCGAAGTCGGTGGTCGTGCCGCCCTTGACGCGCTCGACCACCACCGGGTCGCCGGGCTCGAACACGAGCCCGGCACGCTCGGCCACCACCCGGTAGCGGGGGACGTAGTCCATGAGGTGGGCGATCGCCGCCTCCTCCGACCTGTCCACCCGCGCCCAGCCAGGCCAGTCGAGCGAGCAGGCGAACACCTTCTTGTGGCCCAGTTCCAGGTAGATGCCGGTCATGCCGTCCAGCTTGGCACCCATACCTGTCACCTTCCGTCAGGTAGTCAGACCAGGTCGATGAGGTCGGCGACGGAGTCGACCACCAGCGACGGCCGGTAGGGGTAGCGGTCGATCTGGTCGCGCTGCGTCACCCCGGTGAGCACGAGGATCGTGTAGAGCCCCGCCTCCATGCCGGACACCACGTCGGTGTCCATCCGGTCGCCGATCATGGCGGTGGTCTCGCTGTGCCCCTCGATGGCGTTGAGCGCGCGGCGCATCATCATCGGGTTCGGCTTGCCGACGAAGTACGGCTCCACCCCGGACGCCTTGGAGATCATCGCGGCCACCGCGCCGCACGCGGGCAGCGAGCCCTCGTTGGACGGCCCGACCGGGTCGGGGTTGGTGGCGATGAAGCGGGCGCCGCCCTCGATGAGGCGGATGGCGCGGGTGATCTGGGTGAAGCTGTAGGTCCTGGTCTCCCCCAGCACCACGTAGTCGGGGTCGAGGTCGGTGAGGATGTATCCGGCCTCGTGCAGCGCCGTCGTCAGCCCGGCCTCGCCGATCACGTAGGCGGAGCCGCCCGGGCGCTGGTCGTCGAGGAACTGGGCGGTGGCCATGGCGGAGGTCCAGATCGACTCCGGCGGCACCTCCAGGCCGGCGTTGCGCAGCCGTACGGAAAGGTCGCGTGGGGTGTAGATGGAGTTGTTGGTCAGCACCCGGAAGGGTTTGCCCGAATCGCGCAGTCGCTTGATGAACTCGTCCGCGCCCGGGACGGGATGGCCCTCGTGGACGAGGACGCCGTCCATGTCGGACAGCCAGGAGTCAATACGCTCACGCTGAGTCACAGATCACATCCTACAAAGCCCCCCATAGCGAGATCGCAAGCGCAATGTGAAGAATGTTCTACATGTCGTTCACTGAATCCGCGCAGGACATGCGGGACGAGCTCGTCCAGCTCCGCCACTCACTCCACCAGATCCCGGAGGTCGGACTCACGCTGCCGCGCACCCAGGAGCGGGTGCTCCAGGCCCTCGACGGCCTGCCGCTCGAGATCACCCTCGGCGAGAAGCTGAGCTCGATCACCGCGGTGCTCCGCGGCGGGCGGCCGGGCCCCGCCGTACTGCTGCGCGGTGACATGGACGCCCTGCCCGTGGCCGAGCGCAACGACCTCGACTTCATCTCCACCCACGACGGGCGGATGCACGCGTGCGGCCACGACCTGCACACCACGATGCTCGCCGGGGCCGCGCACCTGCTGGCGGCGCGGCGCGAGGAGCTCGCCGGGGATGTGATCTTCATGTTCCAGCCGGGTGAGGAGGGTTACGAGGGCGCCAAGTACATGATCGACGAGGGCGTGCTCGACGCGGCGGGCGAGCGCGCGGTGGCGGCGTACGGCATGCACGTGGTGTCGGCGATGTTGCCGCAGGGGGTCTTCTCCTCGCGCGGTGGGCCGATCATGGCGGCGGCCGACACGTTCAACGTGACGGTCAAGGGGCGCGGCGGGCACGGGTCCACGCCGCAGCGCGCGCTCGACCCGATCCCGGCGGCGTGCGAGATGGTGACGGCGCTGCAGACGATGGTGACGCGGGCGTTCGACGTGTTCGACCCGGTGGTGGTCACGGTGGGGAGCTTCCACGCGGGGACCGTCGACAACGTCATCCCGGACGACGCGCACTTCTCCGCCACGATCCGGACGTTCAGCAAGGACCACCGGGCGCGGATCAAGCAGCGGGTGGTGCAGCTCGTGGAGGGGATCGCGGCGGCGCACGGGCTGGAGGTGGACGCGTCGTTCGGGATGGGGTACCCGGTGACGGTGAACACGCCGTCTGAGGCGGAGTTCGCCGGGGCGACGATCGACGGCATGTTCGGGCCTGGGCGGTTCTTCGTGGCGCCGCAGCCGGTGATGGGGTCGGAGGACTTCTCCTACGTGCTGGAGGGCGTACCTGGGGCGTTCGTGTTCCTGGGCGCGTGCCCGGCCGACCGCGACCCGGCGACCGCGCCGTACAACCACTCGCCCGAGGCGGCGTTCTCGGACGCGGTGCTCCCCGACGGCGCGGCCCTCTACGCCACACTCGCGCACACGCGCCTTTCCTAGGGGTACGGCGGAGCCGAGGGACGCCCAGCCACCGCACGTGGCTGGGCTCCCTCCAGGGCACGGACGGCCAGCGCACATGGCCGGGCGCCGCTACGCGCGAACACGTCACGCGCCTAAGTGGTCAACCCCCCCAGGGCTTCTGCGGCCAGGGCGGTGCCCTGGACGCGGGCGGCGATCTTGGCGAAGGCGGTGTCGCGGGAGGTCGAGGTGTCGTCGGCGAACGGGGCGAAGCCGCAGTCGTCGCACGTCCCCAACTGCTCCACCGGGATGTGCCTGGCCGCACGCAACACCCGGTCGCGCACCTCCTCGGGCGTCTCCACGCGGGGGTCGATCGGGTCGGTCACCCCCACGAAGACCCGCACGCCTGGCGCCAGGTGCCGGGCGATGACCTCCAGCACCCGGTCCGGGTCGGGCTCGCTGGCGAGCTGCACGTAGAACGCCCCCACCTTCAGCTCGAACAGCTTCGGCAGCAGCTCCGCGTAGTCCACGTCCGCGCTGTGCGTGGAGTCCTGGTCGCCGCCGGGACAGGTGTGCACGCCGATCCTGGCCCGCTCCGCCGTACTGAACCGCTCCAGCACCTGGTTGTTGAGCGCCACGAACGCGTCGAGGAGCCCACCGCTCGGGTCGAGCTTGAGCGCCAGCCGCGCCTCGGTGAAGTCGAGCTGCACCATGTGCGCGCCCGCGTCCAGACAGCGCCTGATGTCCGTCTCCGCCCCGCCGGTCAGGTCGTCGATGAACGTGTCGCGCGAGTAGCCGGTCAGCGGTTCGGCGGGGTAGAGGAGGCTGAGCGCCGAGGGCGCGATGACGGCCTGCTTGACCGGCCGCTCGGTGTGCCGGCGCGCCTGGCGCAGGTAGGTGTCGGCGTGTACGGCGTAGCGGAACGGACCGGCGGCCAGCCGCGGGAGCTGCCTGGTGTGCCCGTCTGCGAACGGGATGACCACCCCGGACGGGTCGAGCCGGTTCTGCCCGCCCATGGGGTAGGTGGCGAAGCTGGGCTTGGACTGCTCGCCGTCGACGAGGACGGGACAGCCGAGCCGTTCCAGCCGTTCGATGGTGTCGGCGACGGCTGCCGTCTGCGCCGCGGCCAGGGCGGCGTCGCTGATCCGCCCCGCGCCGTGCTCGGTCAACGCGTTCAGCAGGGCGGTGGGCCGGGGGATGCTGCCGATGGGTTCGGTGGGGATGACCATGCCCGTGAGCGTAAGTCACGATCCGTGCCCGATCAATCACTCCTCGGCAAGAGGGGATACTGGCTGCCATGATCCGACGCCCCCTTTCCGTCCTGATCGCCGCAGCGTCCCTGACCCTGCTCCTCCCGGCCGCCCCTGCGCGCGCGGCGGACACCTACGGCAACTACGCCGACCTGGCAGCCCACGAGGTGGAAGGCACCGACTACCTGCGCCTGCTGCGCTTCCCGCGCGGCGCCGAGGCTGCGCACATCGCCATCCACGGCGGCGCGATCGAGCCGCCGACGACGCAGCTCGCCGACGCGGCGGCCCGCGCGGGACACCACGCGTTCTACTCCTTCGCCGCGATCAAGTCGTCGGGCAACCGCGACCTGCACATCACGGCGGCCCACTTCGACGAGCCCAAGGCGCTCGCCCTGGTCGCCAGGACCGACTTCACGGTCTCCTGGCACGGCGCGGCGGGAGCCCGGCCCACGACGTACGTGGGCGGGCTGGACAAGGCGCTGATCCGGCGGGTCAGGGCCGAGCTGCGCCGGGCGGGCTTCACGGTCGCCAGGACCCTGCCGGACGGCCTGGAGGGCACCAGCCCGGCCAACATCGTCAACAGGAACCGCAGGGGCAAGGGCGTGCAGCTCGAGATCAGCCTGGGCCAGCGCAGGCTGTTCTTCCAGGACGGCCGCCTCGACCGCGCCTGGATCGAGGACCCCGGCCACCACACCAGGGCCTTCGCCGCCTACATCGCCGCGGTCAACCGCGCCCTGGGAGCATGAGCCGCCACGTCTGCTCCTCCACGAGCCGCCTGCTGCGCCACCCCTCCGGCGTACGCACCAGGGTGTGGTGATACCAGCCGCCGCCCTGGATCACGCCCTCGCTCACCAGCGCCCGCGAGGGCGACAGCGCGTCGGTGAAGGCGGCCTTCACCAGCGCCTCGCCGTCGGCGTGGGAGACCGTCATCGCGCCGATGAGATGCATGCGGCCCGGCCAGTGCGGCAGCACCTCGGCCAGCCACTTCTTGACCTCGGGGTAGGGGCCCACGATGCCCCCTGCCGAGGTGTAGTCGATGGTGGCGGTCGGGGTGAAGACGTCGTCGAGCGCGTCCCAGTCCCCGGAGTCGATGGCGTAGGCGTACCGGGCGAGCAAATCCGCGAAGTCCACGACCGACATTTAACCAAACGCTTGCTCCGGATGGGCGATCGTAAGCTGGTCCCGTGCTCCCCATCGACCGTGTGGTCATCGACGGAAGGCTCGCCGGCGCGAGCGACCTGAGCGCGGCCGTGACCGCCCGCTACGGCCACTTCACCGCCATGCAGGTCAGGGACCGGCGGGTGCGCGCCCTCGACCTGCACCTGGCCCGGCTCCGCGACGCCACCAGAGAGCTGTTCGGCATCGAGCTCGACACCGGCCTGGTGCTCGACTCCATCAGGACCGCGCTCGGCGACGACGTCCGCGACGCGAGCGTGCGGGTCTACGTCACCCAGGCCGACCCGGTGATGGTGCTGGCCGCCGTACGGCCGCCCACGGAGACCCCGGCCGGGCCGTACCGGCTCAGGTCGGTCGTCTACCAGCGCTTCCTTCCGCACGTCAAACACCTGGGCGGCTTCCCTCAGGCCTACCTGGGCCAGACGGCGAGCGCCGACGGGTTCGACGAGGTGCTGTTCACGCTGCCCGACGGGACGGTCTGCGAGGGTGCCGTCACCAACGTGGGCTGCTTCGACGGCGAGCGGGTGGTGTGGCCGGACGGGCCGCAGCTGGCCGGCACCGGGATGCTCCTGATGCGGCGGGCGCCGGGCGTGGAGCACGTGACGCGCACGGTGAACGTCGCCGACCTGCCCGGGTTCGCCGCGGTGTTCGTGGTCAACTCCTGGGGCGTCGTCCCTGTCTCCTCGGTGGACGGGGTGGAGCTGGCATGCGACAAGGACGCGATGGGCATGCTCATCAGGTCGCACGACGACACGGCCTGGGACCCTATCTAGGAGGCGATCCATGCGCGCGTGGGTGGTCGACGGCGGAGCCCTGCTGCCGGTCGAGCGGGACGTCCCCGTGCCGGGTCCCGGCGAGGTGCTGGTGAAGGTGGAGGCGTGCGCCGTCTGCCGCACCGACCTGCACCTCGTGGAAGGCGACCTGGTCCCGAAATTTCCGCGCATCTCGCCCGGCCACCAGGTCGTGGGGCGGACCGAGGGCGGGCAGCGCGTCGGGGTGGCGTGGCTGCGCGAGACGTGCCAGCGGTGCGGCTTCTGCGTGCGCGGCCTGGAGAACCTGTGCCCCGAGTCCACCTACACCGGCTGGGACGCGCACGGCGGTTTCGCCGAGTACGTGACCGCCAAGGCCGCCTACGTCTACCCCCTCCCCGAAGACGCTGATCCGGTACGGCTGGCGCCGCTGCTGTGCGCGGGCATCATCGGCTACCGCGCGCTGCTCAAGGCCGACCTCCCCAAGGGCGGCAGGCTGGGCGTCTACGGCTTCGGCGCCTCCGCCCACCTGGCGGCGCAACTGGCCATCGCCCAGGGCGCCACCGTCCACGTCGTGACCAGGTCGGAGCGAGCCAGGCGCCTGGCCCTGCACCTCGGCGCCGCCTCCGCCGGTGACACACCGCCGGAGCCGCTGGACTCGGCCATCGTCTTCGCCCCGGCCGGCGAGGTCGTGCCGAGGGCGCTGGAGGCGCTCGACAGGGGCGGCACGGTGGCGATCGCGGGCATCCACCTGACCGGCATACCCTCGATGGACTACCAGCGGCACCTGTTCCAGGAGCGCACGCTGCGCAGCGTCACGGCCAACACCAGGGCGGACGGCCGGGCCTACCTGGCGCAGGTCCTGGAGACGCCGCCGCAGGTGACGACCACCCCTTACGCGTTCGAGGACGCGGCGCGAGCCGTACGGGACCTCGCGGACGGCCGGGTCGGCGGCTCGGCCGTGCTGCTGATGGAGCCAAGCGCCACCTGAGGCACCCGTGAAGGAAAGTTACATTAACCTCACAACCACTGGAGATTATTGACGCACCTTCGACGTGACCATAGGGTCCGGGGAAAACCCCAGGTCTCAATAGGTCCCGACATCCCCTCGGAGCGGTACATGAAGCGAGTCGCAGCCGTTGTGGCGCTGCTTGGTCTCGCCGCCGTCACGGCGTGCAGTAGCAGCGGCAACACCCCCAAGTCCGCCACTGGTGGTGGCGGAGGCCTTTACACGACGATCGACGGCAACCACCCGGGCATCGACCCGGCGGGCCCGGCCAACCCGTTCGCCCCCAAGGGCAACAGCTTCACCGGCTACAACGCGATGAAGCTGGCCTGGACGAAGAACCACCTGACCGACCCGAACCAGTTCTACCCGGGCATCGCGGCCAGTTGGGAGATCGCTCCCGACAACTCCTCGATCACCATCAAGCTGCAGCCGAACAACAAGTGGTCGGACGGCAAGCCGGTCGTGGCCGATGACGTCAAGATGTCGATCGCCATCGCCTACTCGCAGGGCAACACCGCCTACTCCCTCCAGCCGGGTGCCGCGGGTGCGGCGGCTGACGTGCAGGTCGTGGACGACCACACGCTCAAGGTCACCCAGGACATGGCGAACCCGAGCGTCACGTTCGTGCGCGGCGTCATGGACATGCCCGTCGTGGCAGCCCATGTGTGGAGCGGTGTGATCCCCGCCAACATCTGGGACACCATCAAGGCGGCCCGCGGCACCGACGCCGCCGCCGAGAAGGCGCGCGCCGACATCACCGCGCTGGGCAAGCAGATCATCGCTTTCGCGCCGCCGAAGGACGTCTCGGCCGGTCCTTACGTGCTCGAGCGGGTCAACGCCTCCGAAGCGCTGCTGGTCAAGAACAAGAACTTCTACAACGCGGCCAACGTCGGCCCCGACCAGGTCAAGCTGCTCAACTACACCGGCAACGAGCAGATCTGGAACTTCCTGAAGGGCGGCAAGCTCGACAACGCCCCCTTCACCGCCGTCCCCGCGGACACGATGGCCCAGATCAAGGCCGCCCCCGGCAACGCGGTGGTCAAGGGCTTCTCCCCCGTCGCACTGGGTATGGCGTTCAACCAGTCCAAGGCCCCCTACGACAACGTGCACGTGCGCAAGGGCCTGGCCTACCTGATCGACCGCGACCAGACCACCAAGGTCGCCTCCCCCGAGGGCGGCACCCCCGCCATCACCACGACCGGTATCCACCAGAAGCCCGCTCAGGAGTGGCTGGGCGCAGAACTGAACAACCTCGAGCCGTACAAGCACGACGCGGCCAAGGCCGAGGAGGAGTTCAAGGCGGCGGGCCTGCAGAAGAAGGACGGCAAGTGGGCGCTGTCCGACGGCAAGGCGTGGAAGGTCACGCTGCACGTCCCGGCCCCGTTCTCCGACTGGCTGTCCGGCGCCGAGAACATCAAGAGCCAGCTCGCCGAGAGCGGCGTCGACGCCGAGGTCATCACCACCGCCGACTACCCCCTCTACCTGGAGGAGCTGGCGGCCGGTAAGTACGACATCGGCTTCTGGCTGATCGCGCTCGGCCCGGCCCCGTACAACATCTACTCGCGCCTCTACGGCGTCACCAACGGCTGGACGAACATCGCCGGCAAGACCACTCACGCCGCCCCCGGCAAGGCGGGCAACTGGATGGGCGGCCCCGAGACCATCGAGGTCGACGGCCAGAAGATCAACCCCGGTGAGCTCAACGCCAAGCTGAACTCGGCCGGCGTCGACGAGCAGAAGACGATCATGCTTCAGCTCGCCAAGGCCACCAACCAGAACCTGCCGATGATCCAGCTCTGGGACTACGTCAACACCCAGTTCGTCAACACCAACCGCTTCACCGGCTTCCCGGAGGCGGACAGCGACCTGCTCAGGCAGTCCTCCGGTGTCTGGATCCAGCTCGGCATGGTCAAGAAGAAGCAGTAACGCATGACGGCAATCGCACGGCGACTCGCGGGCCACCTGGCCCGCGGGCTCGTCATGATCCTCGTGGTCGCCACGGTGAGCTTCTTCGTCGTGAGAAGCATCCCTGGCGACCCGGTGGCCGCCATGGTGGAGAAGTACGTCCAGCAGGGCATGGACCCCGCCACGGCCGCGCACGCGGCTCAGGTGATGTACGGCTTCGCCCCCAAGGGCACGTTGTGGGAGCAGTACCTCCAGTACATGGGCGGGTTGCTGCACTTCGACCTGGGCGTCTCGGTCACCAACCCCGGCAAGCCGGTTACCGAAGTGCTGTTCGAGGCGTCGAAGTGGACCGTTCTACCGGTGCTCGTGGGGACGCTGCTGAGCTTCCTGGTCGGGATCATCCTCGGCGTCTTCGCCGCGATCAAGCGCAAGGGCAAGCTCGGTGACCTCCTGGCGATCACCGGCTCGCTGCTGCACGGAGTGCCGCAGTACGTGCTGGCGCTCTTCATGGTGATCATCTTCGCCACGGCCGTGTGGCCGATCCTGCCCGACCAGGGCGTCGCAGACATCCTGTTCGAGCCCGGCTGGAACCCCGAGTACATCGGCTCGGTGGTCGAGCACGCGATCCTGCCCGTCGTGACCTACGCGCTGTCGGCGTACGGCGGCTGGATCCTGGCGATGAAGTCAAGCGTGGTGACGGTGCTGGGCGACGACTTCATCCTCGCCGCCGAGCTGCGCGGGATGAAGCGGTCGGTTGTCTTCCGCTACATCGCGCGCAACGCGATCCTGCCGCTGTTCACCATCCTGGCGCTGTCGCTCGGCACGCTGCTGGGCGGCGCGGTGTTCATCGAGCGCATCTTCAACTATCCGGGCCTCGGGTACACCCTCATCGAGAGCGTCACCAACCGCGACTTCGCGCTGATGGGCGGGGCGTTCCTGCTGATCACGGTGTCGGTGATCATCGCGAACATCGTGGCCGACCTGTTCTACTCCGTCATCGACCCCCGGGTGCGCAGTGGATCGGAGGGCTCATGACGAGCGTGATTCTGGAGACCAGCAAGGCCGTCTCCCTGCGGCGCAACTTCTGGCAGGGCGTCTGGCGGGTGATGAAGCGCAAGCCGAGCCGCATGGTCGGCGTGCTCATCGTCATCGGCTTCGCCTTCATGGGCGCCTTCGGCCCGATGTTCTACCCGGAGCTGCTGCCCCGCGACACCGACGCCATCTCCAAGCCCCCGAGCTGGGCCCACTGGTTCGGCACCGACCCGCAGGGCCGCGACGTCATCGCGCTGGTCGTCACCGGTGCCCGCTACGTGCTGCTCGCCGCCCTGGTCACCGCGATCATCACGGTCGTGGTCGGCGCGTCCATCGGGCTGTTCGCCGGGTTCAAGCGCGGCCGCTGGGACACCGTGCTCATGCGCATCACCGACATGAAGCTCACCATCCCCGGCCTGCCGCTGCTGCTGGTGCTGTCCACGGTGTGGAAGTTCAGCAACCCCTTCCAGATCGGCCTCGTGCTCGGCCTGCTCGGCTGGGGCGGCGTGGCGCGCGCGGTGCGCTCGCAGACGCTGTCGTTGCGCGAGCGCGGCTTCATCGAGGCGGCGCGCGGCCTGGGCCTGTCGACCAGGCACATCGTGCTCAAGGAACTACTGCCCAGCATGGCCCCCTACATCGCGATGAACACCCTCATCGCGGTCACCGGCGCCGTCTACGCGCAGGTCGGCCTGTTCTTCCTCGGCGTGCTGCCCTACGAGTCGAACAACTGGGGCGTGATGCTCAACCTGGCCGTGTTCCAGGCCGGGGCCATGACCACCCCGTCCGTGCTGGGCTACCTGCTGGCGCCGCTGCTGGCGATCCTGCTGCTGACGCTCGGCATCGTGCTGATCGTCGACGCGATGGACGAGATCTTCAACCCCCGGCTGCGTGAGGAATAGCATGACCAAGGAAGCGCCGGGAGTGCGCATCGACGGCCTCACGGTCGTCTACAAGACACCGGCGGGCGAGCTGCCCGCCGTACGGGGTGTCAGCCTGGAGCTGAAGCCCGGCACCATCACCGGCATCGTCGGCGAGTCCGGTTCCGGCAAGTCCACGCTGGCGCTGTCCCTGCTCAACGCCGTGCAGTCGCCCGGCAGGATCAGCGCGGGCACCGTCGAGATCGACGGCCTGGGCGACGTGGCCGCACTCAGGAACGAGGAGCTGCGCAAGGCGCGCGGCGCGCACATCGGCTACGTCTTCCAGGCGGCGCAGAACTCCCTGAACCCGCTCAAGACCGTCGGCAAGCAGCTCCTCGACCTCGGCAGGAGCCACGGCGTAGAGGACCTTCCCGCCCTGGTCAAGGAGGCCCGCGCGCTCCTGGGCAGGATGGGCCTGGACGGCGCCCGCGTGCTCGACTCCCACCAGCACGAGCTGTCCGGCGGCATGCGCCAGCGCGTCGGCATCATGCTGGCGCTGGTGCTCAACGCGCACGTCGTCGTGCTCGACGAGCCCACCACCGCCCTCGACATGATCACCCAGGCGACGATCCTGCGGATCATCAGGGAGGTGCACGCCGAGCGCGGGCTGACCACGATGGTCATCACCCACGACATCGGCGTGGTCGCCGAGGTGGCCGACCGGCTGGCGGTGATGTACGGCGGGCGCCTGGTCGAGCAGGGGCCGACGACCGAGGTGCTCGCCAACCCGCGCCACCCCTACACGCGCGGGCTGATCAGGGCCATCCCCCGCCTGGTCGGCGACATCGACGAGGCCCAGGCGCTGCCCGGTCGCCCGCCGACGCTGGTGACCGTACCCAAGGAGGGGTGCGTGTTCAGGGAGCGCTGCCCCCTGCGCATGGACGTGTGCGACACCGTCGACCCCGAGACCATCGCGTACGGCGAGCGGCTCGTGGCCTGCCACGCCGTCAAAGTCAAGGAGCACGCGTGATCACGGGGACCGGCATCACCAAGACGTTCAAGCAGCGCGGCAACGTCCTGAAGGGCCGCGAGGTGCAGGCGCTGCGCGGCGTGGACTTCAGCATCGAGAAGGGCGGCGCCGCCTCCTTCATCGGCGAGTCAGGCTGCGGCAAGACGACGCTCGGCCGGATCATCGCCGGGCTGGAGACGTGGGACGGCGGTGAGATCACCATCGACGGCGTGCCGCTGTCGACGCTGAAGAACAAGGCGCGCCAGCCGTACTTCCGCAAGATCCAGATGATCCACCAGGACCCGTACTCGGCGCTGAACCCGACGCGGACCATCGCCCAGACCCTCCAGGCGCCGCTGGAGGTGCGCGCCAAGCAGACCGGGCGCTCCAAGGCGTGGATGTCGGAGCGCGCAGACGAGGTGCTGACCATGGTCGGCCTCGACCCGCGCAGCGTGCTCGGCCGCTACCCGCACCAGCTGTCCGGCGGCATGCGCCAGCGCGTGGTCATCGCCCGCGCGCTGACCGTCGACCCGGAGATGCTCGTCGCCGACGAGGCCACCTCCATGATCGACGTGTCGCTGCGGCTGGGCATCCTGGCGCTGCTGAAGGACCTGCGCGAGCGGCTGGGCGTGAGCGTGCTGTTCATCACGCACGACGTGGCCACCGCGCGCTACATCGGCGACGACGGCTCGCTCTACGTCATCTACCGGGGCCAGGTCATCGAGCACGGCCAGGTCGACACGATCATCGCCGACCCGGTGCACCCCTACACGCAGTCGCTGCTGTCGGCGATCCCGGTGCTGCACGGGCTGGAGCAGCCGGGCGAGCAGCCCGTCGTGCCCACCGAGGGCCTGGACGAGAGCCAGGCGGACGCGGGCTGCCTGTTCGCCCGGCGGTGCCCGTTCCACACCGGCAAGTGCACCTCCGAGCGGCCGCTGCTGCAGGTCACCGGCGACATGCCGCAGGAGCACGCCTGCTTCTACCCAGAACGGCGCAGCGTCGTCGCCCGGCCGCTGAGCGGGGTGTGATGACTTCGCTGGAGACCGCCGCACGCATCGCGGAGGCGGCGCTCACCTACGACGCCGCCGAAGCGGGCGCCATCGTGCGCAGGCTCGCCACGCCGCCGTCCGACCGCCGCTGGACCTCGGTGATCACCGAGCGCGGCGTGGTGATGGCGTCGGTGTCGACCCGCGACCCCTCGGTGGGGCACATCGATCTGCTCGCCGTACACCCCTATGCGCAGGGCAAGGGGCACGGGCGGGAGCTCCTCGACGCGGCCGAGACCTGGCTCAGGGACAACGGGGTCAGCCAGGCCCGGTTCATGGGCCACCCGCCCTGCTACGGCTGGCCGGGCATCGACGTGCGCTACACCGCCGCCGCCTGCCTGGCCGAGCGCGCCGGGTACGAGCGTTACAACGTCGCCTGGAACATGACGGCCGACCTGTCCACGGACCTGTCCGTCGAGGACGACCTGGTACGGCTGGCCGCCAAGGGCGTCACCGTGCACGCGGGCGGCCACGAGAAGGTGGCCGCGTTCGCCGAGCGCCAGTGGAACCGCTTCTGGGCCTGGGAGGCGGCCAACGCCTCCGGCCTGCACTACGCCGAGCGCGACGGCGAGATCCTGGGCTTCGCCGCCTGGGGCGCGCGTCCCACGTGGTTCGGCCCCATGGGCACCGCTCCCGGCGCGGAGGGGCTGGGCATCGGCCGGGTCCTGCTCAGGCTGTGCCTGGCCGAGCAGCGCGACGCCGGGCAGTCGCACGCGCAGATCGGCTGGGTGGGACCCCTGCGGTTCTACTCCCGCGCCGTCGGCGCGAGAGCGGAACGGGTCTTCTGGCTCTACCGGCGCGAGCTGGGGTAGAGCAGGTGTCCATCGGGGAGGGATGGTTCAGGGCACAGGTCGCGGGGGTCTCCCCCTGCCTCCAGCGCGCTCTTCAGCGTGCCGGAGCCCCACAGGTGCTCGAAGAACCGGTGGGGACCCCACCAGTCCAGGCCGTCAGGGTAGAGGGTGCGCGCCACGTGCAGCATCGACAGCCCGGTCAGCACCGGACGGAACGCCTCGGCGTCGTGGACGTGCAGCTGCACCCCGCGTACGGCGACGCCCTCGTGCTTGTGGAAGGTCGGGGTGAACCAGGTGTCGCGGAAACGCACCCCGTGAAGGCCCAGGTCGTTCAGCGCCGAGGCGAAGCGTTCGTCCACGTACGGCGCGCCGACCAGCTCGAACGGGCGGGTCGTGCCGCGGCCCTCGGAGAAGTTGGTGCCCTCGAACAACCCGGTGCCCGGGTAGACCAGGGCGGTGTCGGTGGTCGGCATGTTGACCGACGGCATCACCCACGGCAGCCCGGTGTCGGCGAAGCGCATCTCGCGCCGCCAGCCGTCCATGGGGATCACCTCGGCGTCCTGGCTGAACCGCAGGGCCAGCTCGCCCGCCGTGAGCCCGTGCCTGATCGGCAGCGGCCAGCCGCCCACTCCGCTGGCGTAGGCGGGGTCGAGCAGGGGGCCTTCGGTGACCGTACCGCCCAGGGGGTTGGGCCGGTCGAGCACCACGAAGCGGATCCCCAGGCGTATCGCGGCGTCCAGCATGTCCTTCATCGTCCAGATGTAGGTGTAGAAGCGGGTGCCGATGTCGGCGATGTCGAAGAGCAGCGTGTCGATGTCCGTCGCCGCCAGCACGTCGTCGGCGCTCTTCAGGTAGGTGTCGTGGACGGGCAGCCCGGTCGCCGGATCGGTGGTGTCCGCCTCGCCGCCCGCCGCCTGGGCGGTGCCGCGCAGACCGTGCTCGGGGCCGAACAGCGCCGTGACCGGCACACCTGCCTCGATCAGCGCCCGCGCGGTCGGCCGCAGGTCGGGCAAGACCCCGGTGGGGTTGGTGATGAGGCCGACCCGCTCGCCCCTGACCAGGGACGGGTCCGCGGCCAGCCGTTCAGCTCCAGTTCTTACAGATGACATGCGACCATTGTCTGAAGATAATTTGCAAAACTGAAGTCAAAGGTGGAAATTAGCGACATGATTGATCCACTTCCGGAGCTGTCCACGGAGCAGAGCGACCCGCGCTACAGCCAGATCGATCGCCTGCCGACCGAGCAGATCGCCCGATTGATGAACATGGCGGACGCCGCCGTGCCGGTCGCGGTCGCGGTGGTGATCCCGGACATCTCCGCCGCCATCGACGCGATCGCCTCGCGCATGGAGGCGGGCGGGCGCCTGCTGTACGTCGGCGCGGGCACCTCGGGCCGCCTGGCCGTGCTCGACGCGTCGGAGTGCCCGCCGACCTTCGGCACCGACCCCTCGCTCGTCGTCGGCATCATCGCGGGCGGCCAGCCCGCTTTGACCCGGTCGGTCGAGGGCGCGGAGGACGACGCCGAGGCGGGCGCCGACTCGATCGCGGAGCTGGAGGTGGGCGCGCTCGACTCCGTGGTCGGCGTGTCGGCCAGCGGGCGGGCGCCGTTCGTGCTCGGCGCGCTGGGCGAGGCGGGGCGGCGGGGGGCGCTGACGGTGGGGCTCTCGTGCAACTCGGGGACGCCGCTGTCGGCCGCAGCCGCGCACGCGATCGAGGTGGTCGTGGGGCCCGAGGTGGTGACCGGCTCGACGAGGCTCAAGGCGGGCACGGCCCAGAAGCTCGTGCTCAACATGATCTCCACGATCTCGATGATCCGGCTGGGGCGGACGTACGGTAACAAGATGATCGAGATGTCGGCGATGAACACCAAGCTGGCCTCGCGGGCGATCCACATGGTCAGCGAGATCACCGGCACCGACGACGCGACGGCGCGCAAGGCGCTGGAGGCGGCGGACGGGCAGGCGAAGGTGGCCGTGGTGATGATCGAGCACGGCCTGGACGCGATGGCGGCCCGCGCACTGCTGGAAACCCACGGCGAACGCCTGGGCGACGCCCTGGAGAAGGTCCCCGGTGCTTGAGGACATCCTGCTCGGCGCGGTTCCCGAGGTCGCTTCCGCCGCCGTCGCGATGATCGCCGTGGGCGGGACGACCGTGGCCTCTGCCGCCGTCGGCGAGCTCGTCCGCTACACCGGCACCGACTTCACCCTGGCATCGGAACGGCCGCCGGTGACAATAGATGCGATCTTCGACCTCGCCTCCATCAGCAAGCTCTTCACCACCAGCGTGATCATGTCGCTGGTCGAGGAGGGCAGGCTCGACCTCGACGCCCCCGTCGCCACGTGGCTGCCCGAGCACTACGGTCACCGTACCCAGATCACCCTGCGCCACCTGCTCACCCACAGGGCGGGCCTGCAGCCGACCCGCAGGATCGACCTGGAGCTGCCTTCCGCCGACGCGGCGACCCGCAGGGAAGCGGTTCTGTCGACCCCGATCACCACTCCCGTCGGCGGCCCGTACCTCTACACCGACGTCGGCATGGTCACCGTCGGCCGCCTCGCCGAGCTCGCCGGAGAAGCGCCGCTAGACGAGCTGGTCCGCGACCGCGTGAGCGCCAAGCTGGGCCTCGACGACACCGGCTACGGCCCCGTGGCGGCCGTCGAGCGCGTCGCCGCCACCGAGTGGAAGCCGGAACGGCACGGCGTCGTCCGCGGCGAGGTGCACGACGAGACCTCCTACGGCCTCGGCGGCGTCGCGGGGCACGCGGGCGTCTTCTCCACCGCCGCCGACCTCGTGCGCTTCGGCGAGGCGCTGCGACTCGGGCATCTCCCCCTGACCGGCGAGATGACCCGCGACCAGGGTGTCGAGGGCGCGGCGTTCCGGCACGGGCTCGGGGTGCGCATCGGCGATCCCGCCATCGTCGGCCCGCTGACCGGCGCGTTCGGGCACTCCGGCTTCACCGGCACCTCGCTCGTCGTCGACCCGGCGCACGAGCTCACCGTGGTGCTCCTGACCAACGCGGTGCACCCGATCCGGGGCCGCGACGGCATCAGGAACCTGCGACACGCCGTCGCCACCGAGGCGCTTCGCCTGGCTAAAACTTGATATTTCACCCAATAGTCTTTTCTTCATGAAACCCGCGGACATCTCCCTGCTGCACACCCTGGGCAAGCCGACGATCTCCCCGGACGGGCGCTTCGCCGTCGTCGCCGTGACCCGGCCCGACCTCGACGCCGACGAGTACCGCGGCGGCCTCTGGATCGTCCCGACCGACGGCTCAGCCGAGCCCAGGCGGTTGACCTCCGGCCACGCAGACAGCTCGCCCGTCTACTCCCCCGACGGAGCCCACCTGGCCTTCGTCCGCGGCGGCGACGGCGCCAAGCCGCAGCTTTACGTGCTGCCCACAGCGGGCGGCGAGCCCTGGCAGGTCACCGACCGGCCGCTCGGCGTCAGCGACCCCGCCTGGAGCCCCGACTCGCGGCGCATCGCGTTCGCGGCGCGCGTGCCGGAAGAGGGCAGGTACGGCGACACCAAGCCGAACCAGGAGCGCCCCCGCCACATCACGACCCTGAAGTACCGCTTCGACGGCCTCGGCTTCTACACCGACCGCCACTCGCACATCTTCGTCGCCGACCCGTTCGCCTCGCAGAGCAAGCCGGCCGAGCCGGTCCAGGTGAGCGCGGGCGACTTCGAGCACTTCAAGCCCGCCTGGAGCCCCGACGGGCAGCAGCTCGCCTTCACCTCGGCACGCCACGAGGAGCGCGACACCACGCACGTCTCCGACATCTGGCTGTGCGCGCCCGACGGCACGGGCCTGCGCTCCGTCACCGCCACCGACCTGGCGCTCGGCGACCCGCAGTTCACGCCGGACGGCAAGGCCATCGTGTTCGCCGCAGCGCAGCCGGGGGCCAACAGGGTCGGGCTCATCGCCAGGCACTTCGGCCTGTGGTCCGTACCCGCCGACGGCTCTGCCCCGGCCCGCCGCCTCACCGACGCCGAGCGCTACCAGTCGGCGGCCGACTTCGCCGTCACCGAGGACGGCGCGCTGTTCGTCACCGAGAACAGGGGTGCGGCCGACCTGCTGCTTGTGCCCTACTCCGGCGGCGAGGCGACCGTGCTGATCAGCGGTCACCGTGCGGTGACCGGGGTCGCTGCGGCCGGTGACACGGTCGTCGCGGCCGTGGCCGACCAGGAGAGCTGCGGCGAGCTGGTCGTCCTGCGGGACGGCAAGGAGCTCACGCTCACGTCGTTCGGCAGCGGGCTGGAGGTGCTGCCGCTGGAGGAGATCACCACCACCGCTCCCGACGGGTACCCGGTGCACGGCTGGATCGCCCGCCCGGCGGGCGAGGGGCCGCACCCGGTGCTGCTCATGATCCACGGCGGGCCGTTCGCGCAGTACGGCTGGCAGGTCTTCGACGAGGCGCAGGTCTACGCCTCGGCCGGGTACGCGGTGGTCTACGGGAACCCGCGGGGTTCCTCCGGGTACGGCCAGGCGCACGGCTCGGCCATCATCGGCGACGTCGGGGCGAAGTCGGCGGTCGACCTGCTCGCGCTGCTGGACGCGGCGCTGGCCACCGGGGGGTTGGACACCTCGCGGGTCGGGGTGCTGGGCGGGTCGCACGGCGGGTTCATGACGACGTGGCTGGCGGCGCACCACGGGTCGCGGTTCAAGGCGGCGATCAGCGAGCGGGCGGTCAACGCGATCGACAGCTTCCACGGGAGCAGCGACATCGGGTGGTCGTTCCCGTTCGACCTGTATGGGAGCGATCCTGCGGGGTGGGCGGCTTTGAGTCCGCTGACGTATGCGGATCGGATCGACATTCCGTTCTTCATCATTCATTCGGAGCATGACTGGCGGTGCCCGGTGGAGCAGGCGCAGCGGTTGTTCGTGGCGCTGAAGCTGCGGGGGGCGGAGGCGGAGATGCTGCTGTTCCCGGGTGAGGGGCACGAACTGTCCCGCTCGGGTCTTCCCAGCCATCGGGTGGCCCGGTTCGACGCCATCCTCGAGTGGTGGGATCGGCATCTCTGACCCTTTCGTGTGAAGCCCGTGAACTCCTCGGAGGGGTCACGGGCTTCACACGAGGCTGAGGTCCTTCGGGGGCTGGGGTCCTTTTAAGGACGGCCCTCAGGGGCTCACCCCTCAAAAGACCTCAGCCCTCCAGGGGCCTCAGCCCTCAAGAGACCTCAGCCCTCCAGGGGCCTCAGCCTTCAAAGGACCTCAGCCCTAAGGACCTCAGCCCTAAGGACCCGGCCCCATGGACCCGGGACCCGAGGCCCCATGGCCCCGGGGACTCCGGGGCTCCGGGCCTCCGGGGCTGCGGGCCTGGGGGTTCCCGGGGCGCTTTCCCTAAAAGGACCCCAGCCCAGCGGGACCTCAGCCCGGCTGAGGGCTCTTGAGGGCAGTGGTGAGGTCGAGGGTGGGGAGGCGGACGGTGGTGATGAGGCCGCCCTCAGGACGGGAGACGGCGGTCACGGTGCCCTCGTGGGCGTTCACGATCGCGCGGACGATCGACAGACCCAGCCCCGCCCCCCGGTCGGAGCGGACGCGGTCGTGTTGCCTGCGGAAGGGTTCGAACAGGTCGTCCACCTCGTAGGCGGGCACCAGCGGCCCCGTGTTCTCCACCTCGACCGCCCCGTCGGGAAACACCCGCACCCACACCTCCCCGTCCCGCACGTTGTACTTGATCGCGTTCTCCACCAGGTTGAAAACGCACCGCTCCAGGAACAGCGGATCGCCCTCCACCACCACATGCGCAAGTTCGTGATGCACCGTGACCCCACGGCGCCGAGGCTCCAGCTCCACCTGCTCCAGCACGATCCTGACGATCTGCTCCAGGTCCACCGGCTTGCGCACGGTGAGCTCCTGCTCCGACTGCGCCATCAGCAGCAGCCCCTCGATGAGCCGCTCGTGCCGCGCGTTCGTCCCCAGCAGCGCCCGCGCCAGCGCCTTCAGGTCCTCCGACGCCTTGGGCTCCTCCAGCGACACCTCCAGCACCGTCCGGTTGATCGTCAACGGCGTCCGCAACTCGTGCGACGCGTTCGCGATGAACCGCCGCTGCGAGTCGAACGCCCGGTGCAGCCGGTCCAGCATCCCGTCGAAGGTGTCCGCCAGCCGCTTGACCTCGTCCTGCGGCCCCTTCAGCGCGATCCGCTCGTGCAACGTGCTCTCGGACAGCCGCTGCGCCGTCTCCGTCACCCGCTCCAAAGGCCGCAGCGCCCGGTCCGCCACCAGGTACCCGATCACCAGCGCCACCACCCCGAACAACGCCATGATCGCCAGCGACGACCGCAGCAGCTCCGACAGCACGTCCGCCGCCTTGCGCTCGACCTCCTGGCTCATGGTCTTGAACAGCGTGTCCGAGCTCGTGGCCAGCGATGTCCCAGGGGCCACCCCCAGCACCTGCACCTTGGCGGCGAACTTCTGCTCCAGCGCCCGCGCCGTCAGCAGGTAGGACACCACCAGCAACAACGACCCCGCCACGAAGAACAGCCCGCTGTAGATCAGGGTGAGCCGCGTGCGCAGCCCCAGCCGCTTCACAGGCGATACCCCTTGCCCGGCACGTTCTCGATCACCGCTGGCGCGCCCAGCTTCTTGCGCAGCGAGGTGAGCGTGACCCGCAGCACCCCGCTGGCTTCTGCGTACTCGTCCCAGACGCTCCTGCGCAGGTCAGCGGTGCTGACCAGCTCCCCGTCGGCCCGCATGAGCTCCTGCAGCAGCCCGAACTCCTTGCGGTTCAGCGCCACCGCCGTCCCGCCCCTGGTCACCGTACGGCGGGCCGGGTCGAGCACGATGCCCGCCC
Source organism: Nonomuraea sp. NPDC050556 (assembly GCF_044457355.1). Lineage (NCBI taxonomy): Bacteria > Bacillati > Actinomycetota > Actinomycetes > Streptosporangiales > Streptosporangiaceae > Nonomuraea > Nonomuraea sp. NPDC050556. Next base: position 2,904,589 of record NZ_JBITGU010000001.1, read on the forward strand.
GCTCCAGCACCGGCACGGCCGTACGCGGGGAGCGCCTGGCCAGCGTCCTGATCCTGGCCACCAGCTCGGCGAAGGCGAACGGCTTGACCAGGTAGTCGTCGGCGCCCATGGACAGCCCGCCGACCTTGTCGCGGATCTGCCCGGCCGCGGTCAGCATGAGGATCCTGCTCCTGTCGACCAGCTCGCGGCAGACGTCGTCGCCGTGCACCTCGGGCAGGTCGCGGTCGAGCACGACCACGTCGTACGACACGTAGGAGGCCACCTCGAGCGCCTCCTGGCCGTCGTAGGCCACGTCGACGGCCATCGCGTGCAGGCGCAGCCCCTGCGCTATGGCGTCGGCCAGCCGCTCCTCGTCTTCCACCACCAGGACTCTCATGCCTACGAGAGTGACCGAAGAGGTGTTAGCACCGGGTAAGCCCGCTTATCCGGGTTTAGCACGACGTCCGCTGATGTTGGTGCCGCAAGCCCCATCAGAAGGAGCAACCCATGAAGATCCGGCTTTTGCTCATCACCGCGCCCCTCGCCCTGGCGCTCACCGCCTGCGGCGGCGGCCAGCCCACCACGGCGGGCGTGGCCAGCGCGGACGGCGGCACGACAGCGGCCAAACCCAGCGCGTCCAGCTCCGCCTCCGGCGGTCCCACCGACCAGCGCGAGGCGCAGCTCAAGTTCGCCCAGTGCATGCGCGAGCACGGCGTCGACATGAAGGACCCCGAGCCGGGCGGCGGCATCCGCATCGAGGCCAAGGGCGACCAGAACGTCACGGAGAAGGCCATGAAGGCCTGCCAGCCGCTCATGGACAACGTCGTCGGCGAGCGCGTCAAGCAGGACCCGGGCGCGCAGGACAAGGTCCTGAAGTACGCCCAGTGCATGCGCGAGAACGGCATCGCGATGGAGGACCCGAAGGACGGCAAGTTCATGGTCCAGGTCCCCCAGGGCCAGGAGAAGCAGATGGAGAAGGCCCAGAAGGCGTGCAAGGAGTTCCAGCCGAACTTCGGGGGCGGGCAGTGAGGAAGGGCCTCGTCCTCGGCGGCACCGCACTGCTCGCCGTGGCGGCCGCGTGGACGGCGATGACCGTCATGGCCGACGGCAACACCGGCGTCGCCTCCCCCACGCCGCCCGCCGTACCCGCCACCGCCCCGATCACCAGGCAGGACCTGGTGGACACCAAGACCGTCGACGGGACCCTCACCTACGCCGGCGAGCACCGCCTGGCCGCCACAGCGGCCGGCACGGTCACCTGGGTGGCCGAGGAGGGCGCGGTGATCCGCCGCGGCAGGTCACTGCTCAAGGTCGACAGGAAACCCCTGACCCTCATGTACGGCAGGCTGCCCCTCTACCGCACCCTGCAGCGCGGCGTGTCCGACGGCCCCGACGTCAAACAGCTGGAGAGCAACCTGAAGGCCCTCGGCTACGGCGACGACCTGACCGTCGACGAGGAGTTCACCTACGCCACCTACCTGGCCGTCAAGGAGTGGCAGGACGACAGGGGCCTGACGGAGACCGGCGCCGTGGACGCCTCCCAGGTCGTCTTCCTCGAGTCCGCCGTGCGGGTGACCGACGCCAAGCTGGAGGTCGGCGACAGGAGCGCGCCCGGCCAGCCGTTCATGACGGTCAGCGGCACCAGGCGGCTCGTCCACGTCGACCTCGACACCGGCGACCAGTCCATGGCCAGGAAGGGCGCCGGGGTCACGGTCGAGCTGCCCGGCGGCGAGCGGGTCAAGGGCAAGATCTCCTCGGTCGGCAAGGTCGCCGAGAGCGCGGGGAAGGAGCAGGACGCGGGCACCACGGTCGACGTCGACATCACCCTGGCCAAGACCCCCAGGACCAAGCTCGACCAGGCCCCGGTCGACGTCGAGCTGGAGAGCGAAAGGCACAAGAACGTGCTGGCCGTACCCGTCGAGGCGCTGCTCGCCCTGCGCGAGGGCGGCTTCGGCGTGGAGATCGTCGAGGGCGGAAAGACCCGCGTCGTGGCGGTCAAGACCGGCGCGTTCGGCGGCGGCATGGTCGAGATCACCGGCGACGGGCTGGCCGAGGGCGCGAAGGTCGGGGTGCCCGCCACATGATCATCGAGGTGTCCGGGGTCACCAAGACCTACAACGGCCACGTGCACGCCCTGCGCGGCGCCTCCCTCGCGGTCGAGGAGGGCGAGCTGCTCGCCATCGTCGGGCCCTCGGGCTCGGGCAAGTCCACCATGCTGCAGATCATCGGCACGCTCGACCGGCCCACCTCGGGCACGGTGCGGATCGCCGGGCACGAGGTGTCCGGGCTGTCGGACCGCGAGCTGTCCGCGCTGCGCGCACGCTACCTGGGCTTCGTCTTCCAGCAGTTCCACCTGGCCCCCGGGGTGAGCGCGCTGGACAACGTGGCGGACGGCCTGCTCTACACGGGCGTCTCCCAGCGGGTCAGGCGCAAGCGGGCGGCGGCCGCGCTGGAACGGGTCGGGCTCGGCCACCGGCTCGACCACAAGCCCAACGAGATGTCCGGCGGCGAGCAGCAACGGGTGGCCGTCGCCAGGGCTGTGGCGGGCAACCCGCCGCTGCTGCTGGCCGACGAGCCTACGGGCAACCTGGACTCGGCGGCCGGCGCCGAGGTGCTGCGCATCCTGCGCGACCTGCACGCCTCGGGCACCACCATCGCGATCATCACCCACGACACGGAGATCGCGGCCTGGTGCCCGCGCCAGGTCGCGGTTCGCGACGGGCGGATCGTGAAAGACACGGGAGCGGCACCATGACCAGGCTCACCCCCGCCAGGCTCGGCCCCTCCGACGTGCTCCGCGTGGGCGCGTCAGGGCTGCGCTCGCGGCCCACCCGGGTCGTGCTGTCCGCGCTCGGCATCGCCATCGGCATCGCCACCATGATCGCGGTGATCGGCATCTCCTCCTCCTCGCGCGAGCAGCTGCTGCGCCAGCTCGACAGCCTGGGCACCAACCTGCTCACCGTCGCGCCGGGCAGGACGATGTTCGGCGCTGAGGCCAAGCTGCCCACCACCGCGCTGCCCATGGTCAAGCGCATGGGCCCGGTCCAGACGGCCTCGGCCACCGGCACCGTGGAGGCCACCGTGCGGCGCACCGACCGCATCTCCGAGGCGGTCACGGGCGGCATCGCCGTACAGGCTGCCACGGCCGACCTGCTCACCACCCTGGAGGGCAAGGTCACGGCGGGCACCTGGCTGAACGCGGCCACGGAACGCCAGCCCGCCGTCGTGCTCGGCGCGCTGGCCGCCAAGCGGCTCGGCATCACCAGGACCGGTGTGCAGGTCTATCTGGGCCAGCGCTGGTTCACCGTGATCGGGATCCTGGGGCCCATGCCGCTGGCGCCCGAGATCGAACGCTCGGCGCTGATCGGCTTCCCCGCCGCCGAGAAATACGTGGACTTCGACGGGCACCCGACGACGATCTACGAGCGCTCGACGGAGGAGTCGGTGACCGCCGTGCGCGACGCGCTGCCGCGCACGGTCAACCCCGAGCAGCCGGACGAGGTCACGGTCAGCAGGCCGTCCGACGCCCTGGTGGCCAGGGCGGCGGCCGCGGGCGCCTTCACCAACCTGCTGCTCGGGCTCGGGGCGGTCGCGCTGCTGGTCGGCGGGGTCGGTGTGGCCAACACGATGGTGATCTCGGTGCTGGAGCGGCGTAAGGAGATCGGGCTGCGCCGCTCGCTGGGCGCGACCAGGGGGCAGGTGCGCATCCAGTTCCTGTCGGAGTCGCTGCTGCTGTCCGCGCTGGGCGGCGTGGTGGGGGCGGTGCTCGGCGCGCTGGCCACCACCGGCTACGCGCTGTCGCGCGGCTGGCCGCCCGTCGTCCCGCCGTGGGCGATCGGCGGCGCGGTGGCGGCCACCGTCCTCATCGGTACGGTGGCCGGCATCTACCCGGCGATGCGGGCCGCCAGGCTCTCCCCGACGGTCGCGCTGTCGACTACCTGAGGGCCTCCAGGGCCTCCTCCGCCCTGCGCCAGGCCTCCTCTGCGGGAGCCGTGACGATCTCGGGGTCGAAGTTCAGATCATGGAACACGTCCGTGAACCCTTGGGCCTCGAGATCGGAGACGTCCTGCCTGATCTGGTCGTAGTCGCCGGTGAGCGGGGCACGCTCGCCCTTGCGCACCTTGGTGGTGCCGCGGCAGATGAAGCGCATGCTCTCCGGATCGCGCCCTGCCGCCTCGGCCGCCGCCTTTACAACGTAGATTTTTTCCTGGATCTTCGTCAGGTCCTCGCGGCTGGAGCTGATCCACCCGTCGGCCAGCCGTCCTGCCCGCCTGAGCGCGGGCTCGGCCGCGCCGCCCAGCAGCAGGGGCGGTGGCGGCACCGGCTTGGGGTCCAGATGCGAGGCGCTGACCCGGTAGAACTCGCCGCTGTGCTCGACGACGTCCTCGGTCCAGCACTTGCGCAGCAGCTCGACGAACTCCTCCCCTCGCGCTCCCCTGCGTTCGAAGCCGACCCCGGCGGCCTCGTACTCCTCCCTGAGCCACCCCAGCCCGAGCCCGGCGTCGAGCCGCCCGCCCGACAGGTTCTGCAGCGAGGCGAGCTGCTTGGCCAGCGGCACCGGCTGGACGAAGGTGTTCATCACCGCCACTCCCAGCCTGATCGTGCTGGTGAGGCCCGACAGGTGGGCCAGCGTGACGACCGGGTCGTGCACGCTGCTGTAGGTGGGTCCCATCGGGTGCCCGACGGGATAGAGCAACCGCTGGAAGGTCCACAGCTCGTGAAAGCCGAGGCCTTCTGCCCGCGTGGCGAGCCTGCGCATGTTCTCCGGTGTGGCCCACGGCCCTGACACCGGTACGGCGAAGCCGATCCTCATGCCCCCTAGTCTTTATCACGTGACACTCGAGGACGAACTGGTCGCCGTCGCCGGCCACTACGGCGGCAGGGGCGCACCCGTCCTCCACCAGACCAGGACCGACGTGGTCGTGGTGCGCAGGGGCGAGGTCGTGGTCAAGGCGCACTCGCTGCGCGACGAGGAGGGGCCGCTGCGCCTGCGGCTGGCCGCGTCCGCCTCGGCGGCGCTGTCCGGGCTGATGCTGGCGCCGCTGGACCCCTCGGTGCTGACCGTCCAGGGCCGCTGCGTGACCGTGTGGCCCGCGGGCACGCCGGTCTCGCACGACGATCCGGACGGCGCGCCCTGGGAGGAGGGCGCCAGGCTGCTGGCCAGGCTGCACGCCGTACCCCTGACCGACCTGCCGCCGCTGCCTGGCGCCAACGGTCCCGCTCGGGCCGCGCGCGCCGTCGACCGCATGCCGGGCGAGGGCCCCGTCCAGGATCTCGTACGGCGCGCCTTCGCCGGGCTGCCTGCTCCGGCGTACGGCCCGCAGCTCCTGACGCACGGCGACTGGCACCTCGGGCAGCTCGTGCACCGGGGGCAGTGGCTGCTCATCGACATCGACGACGTCGGCACCGGCGACCCCGCGTGGGACCTGGCCAGGCCGGCTGCCTGGTACATGGCGGGGCTGCTCGAACCGGCGGTGTGGGAGCGGTTCCTGGGCGCGTATCTGGCCGCGGGTGGGCCCGCGCTGGGGCCGGGGAACCCTTGGACACGGTTGGACATTCCGGCCAGAGCGCTGACCGTCCAGCTCACGGCGGTCGCGGTCGGCAACGCGGAAAGGGACGGCCGGGAACTCGACGAGGTGGAGCAATCGTTGGTCCAGGCGTGTGACCGCATTGTTGAGCTTGGCAAAAGCCTGACATAGTGGCGCACGCAGAGGTGTCAACGGAGGGCAAGGAGATCGAGATGCAGTGCCCCAAGTGCCGCGGAAACATGCGGACATATGAGCGCAACGGGGTCCACATCGAGCAGTGCGACAACTGCCGAGGGATCTTCCTCGACTATGGCGAGCTGGAGACGCTGAGCCGGATGGAGAACCAGTTCCACGCCGCTCCCCCGCCGCCGCCCGCACACGGGGCTCCCGGTTGGGGCGCTCCGCACCACGGCGGCCACTACGGCCACCACCGCAGGAACAGCTGGGTGGGCATGCTGTTCTCGTCGTAAACCACCCGAAGGGCCGCGCACCCCGCGCGGCCCTTCGCGTTTTCCAACCCCAACCCCAAAGAACCCACTCCTCTCCGAAGGGGTACAGGTCTCTTGAGAGTCACGGTCGCTTGGGGGTTGAGGTCCCCTTGACGATTGGGGAGCCCCTAGGCGGTTGAGGGCGCCTTGGGGTTGAGGTCCCTGGGGAGTCACGGCCCCGAGAGGGTCACGGTCCTTTAGGGTTTTCCGAAGAACCGGCAGGGCGTTGCGTCGTTGGGGTGCCCGGCCATGTGCGCCCGAGGAGCGTCCCCCTGGAGGGACCTCAGCCACGGACGGCGTTCCGCGCTCCGCCGTACCCCCCAAAAAGCTAGCTGGGGAAGGAGCCCGGGTCGACGGTGTCGGTGGGGGCGTTTCCGCCGGTGATGGCGTGGAGGGTGATGCGCCAGTCATGCCACAAGATCTGCGTGGACGTATAAGTCGTCTTGAACTTCACACTCTTCTGGAACCGCTCGAAGCTGCACCGCCGCGAGAACGACCGCAACTTCCCATCCCAGTCCACCCCATGCGTGAAGTAAATGCGGTAACTCCCGTCCCGCACCCCCCGCACCTTGTACTTACCGTTCTTCCGCACATAAACGCTGAACGCCTTGGTGCCGCCCCGCATCAGCGTGACCACCGCGTCCCGATCCCCGCCGTTGGAGATCTGCAGCGAGCTGCGCCCGTTCAGGTTCTCCCGCTTGAGAAACGCCCCGGTGGACAACCGCCGGTTCTGCTTCGACCCCGCCTTCACCGTGACGACGTCCGCCGGATAGTCTCCAGCGCTCTGCAACGCCTCCCCCGCGTCGTCCAGCGCCCCCAGCTTCGCCCCCAGGTCGCTGAACACCCCGGACGCAGTGCACAGCTCCCGGTTGCCCACCTTGCCCGTCGCCGAGCTGAACTCCGCCGCCAGGTCACGCAGCCCGGCGACATACGTGTCGTGCTGCGCCTGCACGTCAGCGGGCGGCGCCACCGCGTCCAGGGAGTCGGCCGCGCTGCGCAGCGCCGCCTCGGCGCGCTCCACCCGCTCGTCGAGGGTCTTGACCGACTTCGCCCCCGCGACCGCGTTCAGCGAGTCGAGGACGCTCTTGTGCACCCCCTGCAGCTCGCCCTTGTATCCCTCGGGCGTCAGCGGGGCGGCGGCCGAGGTCGAGGGCTCGGCGGCACTGGAGGTGGGGCCTCCTGCGACACCGGAGGCGATCGGCTCGCCGCCGGAAAGGGTACGGCCGGCGGGCGAGCACGCCGAGAGCGTGAGCGTCGCCAGTGCGAGTGCGCAAGTGATCATCCGGGGGGCAGCCATCCGGAACACTATCGCCCGGTTGCTCCCTCCACGTCAATCTGGGTCTGCCTGCGCCGGTGTGCGGCGACATTGACCCGATTCGCGCAGGCCAGCGAGCAGAAGCGCCTGCGACCGTTGCGCGAGGTGTCGACGAAGACGATCGCGCAGCCGTCCCGCTCGCACCTGCCCAGCCTGGTGCCGCTGGAGAAGCAGATGGCCATCGCCAGGCCGCCCGCCGTGGTGTCGCGCACCCTGGCCACGATGTCGGCCTCCGGCGAGAAGAAGTGCAGGTGCGGCTCGAGGCCGTCGTGCGTGCTGACGTGGGGGAAGGAGGCCGAGGTCGCCAGGAGGTCGTTGATCAGCCGCACCTGCTCGCCCTGCTCGGCGCCGAAGACCGGGTCGAGCCGCAGCGCCCAGGCCCGCACCTCCTCGGCCTGGGCGGGCGTCAGGGCGGTGCGGATCATCTCGTTCGCGGTGAACAGGGCGGCCAGCGGCCCGGGACGGAAGTCGGTCGCGTTGACGAGCGCGGCCGACAGGGCCGCCCCGTTGCCGCCGTAAGCATTGAAATGCACAAGGCCATTACATCAGGCTGAAGGCATGCATAACCACCGCCACACCGTCGTCTCCGCCCACGCCACCTCCGAAGGCACCGTGTCCTACCTGCGCTGCCACTGCGGCGTCTGGGAGGTCCGCACCAAGAAGATCCTCGCCACGATCCGCCCGGTCAGGTGAGGTCCGCCAGCACCTCCTTGGCCGCCCGCTCGCCCTCGGTGGCTCCGCCGTTCATGAAGCCCTGGAAGTCGTAGGAGCAGTGCTCGCCCGCGAGGTGCACGTTGCCCTGCCGTACGCCCTCGTATCCCGCGTAGCGGTGCAGGTAACCGACCGGCCAGTAGGAGTAGGCGCCCAGCGCGTGCGGGTTCTTGTGCCAGGCCGACAGCTGGGCGCGGCCGTTCCAGACGGCCTTGGTGCCGGGGAAGACGGTGTCGATCCCGGTCAGCACCGAGCTCGCCAGCGAGCGCACGTACGGGTCCGTATGGGTGGCGAACGGGGTCGAGGGGTTGAGCGCCCTGGCCGCGTCGCCGCCGCCGTACTGGATGAGCACCCCGCTCGTGCCCGGCTGGCCCTTGGTGGTGTCCCAGCACTGCTGCCACGACTGGTCGGTGAAGCAGTCGCCGGCCGACACGCCGGGCCACGGCCCGGTGCCCACCCACGGCCTGGAGGTGAACTGCATGTTGAGCTTGGTGACGTAGCCCATGCGGGCGTCGCGCAGCAGGTTCGTCATCCTGGCGTCGAACCCGGCCCTGGACAGGTCGAGCCCCTGGAGGATGGGTAGCGGCACGGTGATAATCGTGTGATCGGCCGTGACGGTCCTGCCGCCGTTGAAGGTGAGCGTCTGCGTCCCGTCCGCGTTGGCCCGTACGGCCAGCAGCTGCCAGCCCATCTGGATGCTCCCCGAGGGCAGGGAGGCCGCGATCGCCTGCGGGAGCTGGTCGTTGCCGCCGACGATGTGATAGCGCTCGTCCGACAGCCCCCACACGTTGAAGTGCCCGGGGTTGGGCTGGTAGCCGAGCAGCAGGATGAGCGCGAGCGACGACTGCTGCGTGGTCTCGGCGCCGTACTCCACGTTGTAGGCGACGTCGAGGAACTTCCCGAGCGGCGAGGCGTAGCCGCCGGGCACCCGCGACTCGATCCACTGCCGCAGCGTCATGTTGTCGAGCGCGACGCCGGCCGGGGTGGCGTTGTTCCACGTCACCTCGCCCGCCGCCTGCAGGTCGGCGCGCAGCGACTGGTAGACCGCCTTGAAGTCGGCGTCCGCCTGCTCCCTCGGGTAGTACTGGCCGTTGACGTGCAGGATCTCCGCCGAGCCGTTGGGTCCCGCCCCGGCGAAGTTGACCGTCTGCAGGTTGAAGCGGCGGCAGAGCTCCAGCATCTTCTTGTGCTCGACGTCGATGAGCTCGCCGCCGATCTCGGAGGTCTGGCCGTTGGCCCAGAGGGAGCGCTGGGAGTACATGCGCCCGCCGACGCGGTTGTTGGACTCGTACACGACGGGGTTCGCACCGGCGTCGCGCAGGGTGAGCGCGGCGGTCAGGCCGGAGATCCCGGCGCCGACGATGGCGATCCTGGCGGGTTTGGGGGGCTTGGTCGCCACGTCGGCGCGAGCCGTACGGGCGCCGGGCAGCGCGGCGGCGAGTCCGGCCGCGCCCGCCCACTTGAGCAGTTCCCTCCTGTCGAACGTGCGCAGGCCGCGCAGTTCCTCGACGGGCATGCCCAGGCGGTGAGCCACGTGGTGGTCGGCGGCCAGGCGTTGCAGGGCGCGGAGCGAAGAGGTGCGTGGCATGGGGGGTGCCTCCTGATCGTGTTGCCGACCAGCGTGCGGCCTCCGGATATTTCGTGACAGTCGGCGATTCGTAACCGATCAGGACCATCGACTGACACAGTGCGTTCGTCCTAGAGTCGGGCTCAGCAGCACGCCCCTCTGGAGGTCAGGCATGTCCAGCATTCCCGCCCTGCTGCGCGATCGGGTGAAGGCGACCCCGGACGCGGAGGCCTACCGTTCCCCAGGCGAGTCCGGCTGGACGTCGCTGACGTGGTCCGAGGTGGACGCCCGCGTGCGGCCCCTCGCGCTCGGCCTGGCCGGGCTCGGCGCGAGCGGCGACCACCGGGTCTCGATCCTGTGCTCGACCCGCATCGAGTGGATCATCGCCGACCTGGCCGTGCTGGCCACGGGTGCGGCGACCACGACGATCTACCCGTCCAACACCGCGGCGGAGTGCGCGTTCGTCATCAACGACTCCGGCAGCACGATCGTCATCGCCGAGAACGACGACCAGGTGGCCAAGCTGAGGTCCGTCCGAGACGAGCTGCCCGGCGTCACCCACGTGGTGGTCATCGACGGTACGGCGGGCGACGACGGCTGGGTGACGCGCCTGGACGACGTCAAGGGCGACGGCGACTACGACGCCATGGTCGACGCGATCGGCCCCGAGGACCTGGCGACGCTCATCTACACCTCGGGCACGACCGGGCGGCCGAAGGGCGTGGAGCTGACCCACGACAACTGGCTGTACGCGGCGCAGGCCGTCCGCGAGGTCGACGTGCTGTCCGGCGACGACCTGCACTTCCTGTGGCTGCCGCTGTCGCACTCCTTCGGCAAGCTGCTGGAGGTCGTCATGATCGACATCGGCGTGGCGACGGCGATCGACGGGCGGCTGGACAAGATCGCGGCGAACCTGGGCGAGCTCAGGCCGACCTTCATGGCGGCCGCGCCCCGCATCTTCGAGAAGATCCACAACACGGTGGTGGCGACCGTACAGCGTGAGGGCGGTCCCAAGGCGCGCATCTTCGCCTGGGCGAAGAAGACGGGCATCAGGGTCAGCAGGGCGCGCCAGCGCGGGGCGGCGCTGCCGCTGACGACGCGGGTGGAGTACGCGCTGGCCGACCGGCTCGTGTTCGGCAAGCTGCGCGAGCGGTTCGGCGGGCGGATCCGCTTCTTCATCTCCGGCGCCGCTCCCCTGTCGATCGACGTCGCGGAGTTCTTCGACGGGGCTGGGCTGACCATCCTGGAGGGGTACGGCCTGACCGAGACGTCGGCCGGGAGCTTCCTCAACCGGCCGGACTCCTACGCGTTCGGGTCCGTCGGGCTGCCGTTCCCCGGGACCGAGGTGCGGATAGCCGAGGACGGCGAGGTGCTGGTCGGCGGGCGGGGCGTGATGCGCGGCTACCACGGGCTGCCGGGCGAGACGGCGGACGCGCTGGAGGACGGGTGGCTGCACACGGGCGACATCGGCGAGCTCGACTCCGCCGGGCGGCTGCGGATCACCGACCGCAAGAAGGAGCTCATCAAGACGTCTGGTGGCAAGTACGTGGCGCCGACGTTCCTGGAGGGGCGGATCAAGGCGGCCTGCCCGTATCTGTCGCACGTGTTCGTGCACGGGGACCGGCGTAACTACTGCACGGCGCTGGTGACGCTGGACATGGAGGTCGTCAAGCCCTGGGCGGAGTCCGAGGGGCTGCCGGCGTCGGCGGAGGAGCTGCGCGAGCACCCGCGGATGCGGGCGGAGGTGGAGGCGGCGATCAAGCAGGTGAACGCGGACCTGCCGAGCTATTCGACGGTCAAGAAGTTCGCGATTCTCGCCGACGACTTCACCGTCGAGGGCGGCGAGCTGACCGCCAGCCTCAAGGTCAAGCGCAAGGTCGTCGAGGAACACAACGGCAAAACCCTCGACTCCTTCTACGACGGCTGAAACACGTGCAGGGCGCGGGGGTGTTTGGTGAAGACGACCTCACCCTCCGCGCTGAACGTCTCGCCGTCTCTTGCCAATCTGATCGTTCCTGACGGTGAGGAGACGCGGACGGTGTCCGCCTGCCACTGCCGGTAGTGGCGGGAGATGCCGAGCCGTCCGGTGATGACGCTCCCGAACGCCCGCAGCCGGGGCAGCGTGCGCGCGGCGGTCAGGAGGCGGATGTCCAGCACCCCGTCCTCCAGCCGCTGCCGCGTCGTAGGCGCCGCCCCGCGCGAGTCGTACCGGCAGTTCCCCACGAACAGCAACCACGCCCGGTACGGCACGCCGTCCACCGACACCTCGAAGGGCGACGCGTCCTTCCCGAGCACCTCACCGAGGGCCCACAAGAGCGCGGGCCACTTGCCGATCCGCCGCTGCCGCGCCTCCCGCCGGTCCACGAGCTCCGGGTAGAGGCCCAGGCTGGCGTTGTTGACGAACACCCGCCCCGCCACCTCCCCCACGTCGACAGCGACCAGGTTCCCCGACCGGTAGGCCTCCACCGCCTCCTCCACGCTCCCCACCCCGAGCGCCCCCGCGAAGTGGTTGAGCGTCCCTGCGGGCACCACGAGCAGCGGCGTGCCCTTCCCCAGAGCCTCCTGGGCCGCGCAGTTGACGGTCCCGTCACCCCCGGCGGCCGCCAGCACCTTGGCCCGCCCCGCCGCCTCCCGCATCGCCGTTTCCAGGTCACCGGTCTCGACGTCCAGTACCTCGGCCTTGCCCAGAGCAGCGCTCAGCTCCCGCCGTACCGCCTCGTCGTGCGTCACCGCGACCACGCCCTCACCCAGCGGGTCGAGCGCGACGGCAGGCGCGGTGGAGGACGCCCTGGCCCGCCCCGCCTCGTTCGCCTCCGGCCAGATCCTGCGGGTGACCAGCCCGGTCGCGATCCCGATGGCCGCCCCGGCCAGCACGTCGCCCGGGTAGTGCACCCCGGTGTAGACGCGCGAGAAGCACACAGCGCCCGCCACCACCGCGACGGGGACGGCCACCGCGAGCGGCGCCTCCAGCGCCACCGCCGTCGCGAACGCCGCGGCGGACGCCGAGTGCCCTGAGGGGAACGACGTCGACAGCGGCGTCTTCAGCAGCCTCCCCATCGGCAACGTGTCGGCGAGCGGCCGCTTGCGGTTGAACGCCTGCTTGCCCGCCAGGTTGACCAGCGGGCTGGCCAGGCTGACGGCCAGCAGGCCGCGCGTGGCGGCCCTGCGCAGGCTGCGCCGCCCGCTGAGCGCGAAGGCCCCGGCGACGCCCGCCCAGAGGAGCGCGTTGTCGGCCGCGCGCGACAGCGGTGGCAGGACACGTTCGAGTCCGGGCAGGTGTGCCTCAGCCACCGCCTTGAACAGGCGCTTGTCCAACTGGTGCAGCCGTGATCGCAACCTCATAGAGGTCATCCTGCCCAATTCCGGATAGGTTGCCCTTGTGATCTCGCGCATCCGGATCAGGCCTCGGCACTGCGACGCGCAGGCCATGGTGCACGCGGCGCGCTACTACGAGTTCTTCGAGGACGCCTTCCTGGACTGGCTGGACGCCAGGGGCGGCTACCCGGCGCTCCGCGCGGACGGCGCCGATCTGGTGATCGCGGCCAGCGGGTGCGAGTACCGCCGCCCGGCCAGGCTGGACGACGTGCTGTCCGTGGAGACCGGGCCTCGCAGGATCGGCACCACCTCGCTCGGCATGGTCTTCACCATCACCTGCGGCACGGAGCTGGTGGCCGTCGGCACCGCGACCTACGTCTGCGTGCGCGACGGCGCCCCCGCGCCGCTGCCGGAGATGCTCACTTCAGGCTGAGCCAGCCGACCGTGCCGTGCCAGGTCCGCCCGGCCCGCAGGTGGTCGCCCACGGCCCGTTCGAGCGTGGTACGGCGGGGCATCTCGTCGACCGGCAGCGTACGGCCGAAGACGAACTCGACCACGCCGCCGTCCTCCTCGCGCTTGAACTCCTGGTGGAAGCGGCGCTGGAAGCGCACGATGTTGGACTCTTCCGTGAGGTATTCGGCGAGCTGGTCGTCCAGCAGCCACGAGTCGCAGATCGCGACGTCGTGGCGGCGTTCGGGGAAGTGCTCGGGGAAGAACGCCTTCGCCCGTTCGAACGCCGCATCGCAGGCCTCGGGGGTGAAGGGGCCGCGGAACCTGGGGATGTGCACCGACAGCGCCAGGTCGTCCTGGCCGAACTCCACTCCGGCCGCGCGCACGGCGCGCGCGGTGCGCTCGCGCAGCCGTACCCGCTCGAACTGGAGCCTGCCCAGGTCGAACAGCAGGCCGCGGTAGGCCAGCCGGTGCCACCACGGCGCGTGCACGCCGCCCGTGCCGTACCGCGCGCGGTGGATGGCCATGTGGCGGCCCAGGTCGGCCAGCGTCGCCCACGACACGTCGGCGGGAACGCCGCGCTCGCGGTGGTAGGCCCGGGTGAACGGCGCGGTGGCCGCGTAGACGTGCGTGTAGAAGTAGGGGTGGGGCGGGTCGAGGAGCGGCCCGGGGTCGGCCTCCGGGTCGCCCATCGTGGACACCAGGGCGCTGACGCACCGTTCCAGCACCTCCCAGGCCTCGGTGCCCGGCTCTGGGGCCGAGGCGAGGACCCCGTCGACGTCCTCGTGGGGTACGGCCAGCCGGAGCAGTTCGTCGGCGTAGTCGTGCGGCAGTCTGATGTTCATCGGCGATCAGACTACGCTCTTGGCTCCCGGCAGCGACCGGACGAGGTAGGCCACACCCCAGCACAACGGCACGCAGATCACGGCGGCGACGGCGAACTTGACGATCGCGGCCGCCTCCCATCCGCTCAGCGCGTAGCCGACGGCGACCAGGACGAGCGGGTGGATGATGTACACCGCGTAGGCCTGGTCGGACAGGAACCGGTGCTCGCCGGTGAACCGCTCCCTGAACAGCACGACGAGCCCGAGGATCATGCCGACGGCGAACGTGGAGTCCCACACCGCGTGCGCGACGGGGTTGCCGAGGAACGGCAGCAGCGCCACGGTGACCGCGCCGGTCACGGCGAAGCCGATCCACCCGGCGCGCCTGGGCAGGCTCTCGTACCAGCCGCGCCTGGCGGCCAGCACGCCGACGGCGAACAGGCTCGCGTACTGCGGCAGGTAGGCGGGCGTGGGCAGGCCGAGCACCGGCACGTAGGTGTCGATCGGCACCAGCACGCGCCAGAGCGCGGTCACCACGGCCAGCCCGGCGGTGAACAGCACGATGGCCTTGGTGGTGAGCGGCGCCTCCCTGGCCTCGACCTGCCTGCCGGTGGAGCGCCACAGCGCGTAGAGGGCGGCGAAGACGAGCAGCACCTCGACGAACCACATCGGGCCCGGGTCCCAGGAGCCGAGGTAGAACTTCCAGTACGGCAGGTCCCCCTGCTGCCTGTAGATGCCGATGGTCGCCAGCGGCCTCAGCAGCAGCAGGTAGACCAGCAGCGGGATGCCCAGCCGCTTGAGCCGCTCCTTGAGGAAGGTCTGCGGCCTGCGGTCGTAGGCGCCCGGGGTGAAGAAGCCGGAGATGAGGAAGAAGGCGCCCATGAAGAACGCCTGGTTGAAGGAGACCAGGATGTCCAGGACCGCGCCCGAGGGGTCCTGGGCGGGCTCGGTGTAGTACCAGAGCGGGATGTTGCCGTACGTCAGCGCCACGTGGTGGACCACCACCAGGACCGTCAGGGTGACGCGCAGGTTGTCGATCGCGTAGAGCCTGGTCATCGTCTTCATGCCCGCACCGCCCGCTCGAAGAGGTCCGCCAGCTCGCGCGCGTGGGCGTCGAGGTCGTGCTCGGGGTAGGTGACCCAGTAGGCGAACATGTTGTCCACGGCGCCGGAGTGGGTCACCGCCATGACGCGCACGTCGAACTGCCGGAACTCGCCGTTGCTCTGGCCCAGGAGGTAGATCCGTTCCAGGGCCTGGAAGGCGTGCTCGTTGGTCTCCACGCTGTATCTGGGGGCGCCGTCCGCTTTGCGGAGGTTGTAGAAGATCTGGCCGAGCGCCTTGAGCTGGTTGCGCTGGGCGCGCATGTGCTCGGCTACGGCGAGCAGGTGCGTCCTCAGCAGCCCGTTGGCCGTGGTCTCGCCCTCCATTTTGGCCATGACGTAGTCGGCGATGCCCTGATAGACGGTGTCGACGACCTGCTCCATGAGCTCGTCCTTGCCGGCGAAGTGGTAGGAGATGACGCCCTTGCTGATGCCGGCGTGCTGGGCGATCCGCGCGAGCGACGCGTTGGCGAAGCCGCTTTCCGCTATGACCTCGACGGCCGAGGCGATGATCTGCGCCCGCCTGGCCTCCTCGATGAACGACCGCTTCTGGCCGTCTGCCTCATTTTCTGACCGCATGGCCAAAATCTAGCACACCCGGCCAGCCCGGGCGATGGAGGTGGTCCAGACCGTCGAGAGCTGCTCGTCGGATGGGTTCACCGGCTCGTTCCGCGTCACCGGCGCGACCCCGATCGCACCTCCATCTACAACGGCACCCAGGACGGCCAGTGACACCACTTCGTGAACGGCTACACCCGCGACCCCAACAGGGGCGAGGCGGTGGGGCCTTCGTCTTCGACAAGAGCTGGGCCCCGGACCCGGAGTGCACCCGCTGGGTCGGCCTCTGACGGGGCCGCTGGACAGGTGGGGGTCGGGGGTTGACGATCGGGTATGCGCGCGATCGTGCACCACCGCTACGGGCCGCCCGAGGTGCTGCGGCTCGACGACGTCGCCAAGCCCGTTCCCGCCGACGACGAGGTGCTCGTCAGGGTCCGGGCGACCACGGTCAGCAGGACGGACTGCGCCTTCCGCGCCGGCAAGCCGTTCGTCGGAAGGTTCGTCACCGGGCTGCGGCGGCCGAAGTGGCCGGTTCTCGGCGGCGAGCTGGCCGGTGAGGTGGAGGCGGCCGGGTCGGAGGTCACCGAGTTCCAGCCGGGCGACCGGGTGTTCGGGCTGAACCCGTGGCGGTTCGGGGCGCACGCCGACTACGTCTGCGTCCCGGAGAGCGCACCCCTGGCCCACATGCCCGACGCCCTGCCCTTCGAGGAGGCGGGCGCGGTCTGCGACGGTGTGGTGCTGGCGCTGCTCGGGCTCAGGCCCGCGCGGGTCCGGGCCGGGACCAGGATCCTCGTGTACGGAGCGTCCGGCTCCATCGGCACCGCAGTCGTCCAGCTGTCCAGGCACTTCGACGCCGAGATCACCGCGGTGTGCGGGCCGGAGAGCCTGGACCTCGTCCGCGAGCTCGGCGCCGACCACGCCATCGACCGCTTCGCCGAGGACTTCACCCGGAACGGCAACACCTACGACGTGATCTTCGACGCCGTCGGCAAGCACTCCTACCGCCGATGCAGGGACTCGCTCGGCAAGGACGGCGTCTACGTGGCATCCGACCACCTGAGCAACGTGATCCTCGCCCTCACCACCAAACGGGTGATCTTCCCCGTGCCCCCCGAATACCGCAAGGACGACATCCGCTTCCTCAGGGAGCTCATCGAGGCGGGCAAGTACCGCGCGGTCGTCGACCGCCGCTACCCGCTCGAAGACGTGGTCGAGGCGACCCGCTACGTCGAGACCGAGCAGAAGACGGGTAACGTCGTCCTCAACGTGGCCTGATCCTTTCACATGTTGGCCATCAGGCCACTGTCCGCCCGTCGCCGCTGCCAGCACACTGGGCGTTCATGCGAGCCATCAGCCAAGAAGTCCTGGGCGGCCCCGACGTGCTCACCATCGTCGAGTTGGACCGGCCCACGCTCGGCCCCACCGACGTCCTGATCAGGGTCCACGCGGCGGGCGTCAACCCGACCGACTGGCTCCACCGTAGGACGGGCCTCTACCTGGGCGAACCACCGTTCGTCGTGGGCTGGGACGTCTCCGGCACCGTCGAGTCCGTCGGCAGGGGCGTGACGCTCCACAAGCCGGGCGACGAGGTCTTCGGCATGCTCGACTACCCCCGTGGCGCGGGCGCCTACGCCGAGTACGTGGCCGGGCCGTCCAGGAACTTCGTCAGCAAACCAGCAGGAATCGACCACGTGCGGGCGGCGGCGCTGCCGGTGGTCGCGCTCACCGCCTGGCAGGCGCTGGTCGACACCGCCGATGTCCAGCCGGGCCAGCGGGTGCTGATCCACGCGGCGGCGGGCGGTGTGGGCCACGTCGCCGTGCAGGTCGCCAAGGCTCTCGGCGCCTATGTGATCGGTACGGCCAGCGGCCCCAAACGCGACTTCGTCCTGGGCCTCGGCGCCGACGAGGTGATCGACTACACCGCGGCCGACTTCGCCGAGACCGTGCGCGACGTCGACGTCGTGCTCGACGCGGTCGGCGGCGAGTACGGCCCGCGCTCCCTGCGGACGATGCGCCGGGGCGGCACCCTCGTCGCCATCGTCTTCTCGCACCCCGGGGACATGGAGGCAGCGGCCAAGGAGCGCGGCGTGCGGCTGGAGTACCAGACCGTCGAGGCCGACCAGGCGGGCATGGCGGCCATCGCCAGGCTGGTGGACGAGGGCCTGCTGCGTATTGAGATCGAGGCCGTCCTGCCCCTGGAGCAGGCGGGCGAGGCTCAGCGGCTGGGCGAGACGGGCAGGACGACCGGCAAGATCGTCCTCAGCGTGGCTGCCACGGGAAGGGCGTGAGGTCGGGCTCGACCCAGCCGGTCCTGGCGGGCGCGCCCGCCAGGGTCGCCGGGCGGTAGAAGCGGGTCAGCAGCCTCTTGTCGAGCAGCGCCGGGTTCCGGGCGGCGAAGGCGTCGAAGTCGGTTGTTTCCGACTCGTCGGCGTGGTGGCCGACCAGCTCGACCCAGGCCCGGCTGACCGTGGCGTTGTACTTCTGCGGCGCTCCCGCGTAGCGGGCCGTCTGCCGGATGCCGTCGCTGACCACCTCTACCGCCCCGGCCGTGCCGTACCGGCGGACGGCCAGCCAGGTCAGGTGGACGTGCTGGCGATGGCCGAACCGGTCGGCCGTGGCCATCACCTCTCCCATCAGATCCGTAAATGTCACGACCCCTCCTTGATCAGTGCCTCCAGGACGGCGTGGAATCCGACGACCGCCTCGGCGGGCAGGCCGTCCAGCGCGCGGCGTTCGAGATCGTCGAGCGTGCGCTCGATCAGGGCGGCGGACGCGCGCCCGGAGTCGGTGAGTTCGATGAGCACCGAGCGGCGGTCGCCGGCGCGGGCGCCGCGGGTGATGTGGCCGCGGCGCTCCAGCCGGTCCAGGACGCTGGTCAACGTCGTGGGGCGGGTGCCCGCTGCGGCGCCGAGCTGGGACACCGTACGGCCTTGCCCGTCGGCGAGGTTGGCGAGCACGTTGATCTCGGAGGCGGTCAGGTCGAGGTCGACGAGCTCGGCGGCGATGAGCTGCAGGGTGGCGTGGGTGGCGCGCTGCAACGCCAGCAAGGACTTCACGATTTCGTATATTACGAAATCGTACTAATTACTGCAACGTGAAGTCGGCCCGGTAGCTGTCCGCGGCGAGGGTGACTCCCTGCTTGGGGTGCGGGTTGAGGGCGACGAGGCGCAACTCGTGGCCCGCCACGGTGACCGCCGTCGCGAACCTGGCGTTGGTGTGCAGCTCGTGCTCGGTGGGTGCGGCGGTGCCCGCGGTGATCCGTACGGTCACCACGGCGTCGCCCTCCCAGACGCACTGGACGCCCTCGGGGCAGCGGCTGTCCTGGCCGACCCCGGTGAGCGTCACCGCGTACTCCGGGTCCGCCAGGCGGGCGGTGTCGCCGACCGCGAGCGTGAAGACCTTCCCTGGCTCGACCCCTCCGGCCGTCGCGGAGCCGCAGCTCAACAGTGACATCGGTACGGCAAGCGCGAGGACCACCATTCCCATTCTCACGTCCACCAGCATAGGGAGCTCAACGCGGCCGGGCCGCTGTTCGACCCCGGCGAGCGGCTGCGTTTCGTGGTGTCGGTGCTGGGCCGTGACGGGCACCGCGCGGCGCCTGGTCAGGATCAGCGCTGATGACAGGTGGGACGCGGATCCGCCCAGTGCAGGGCGATGTACGGCTCAGCCTGACCGCAGTAGCGAACCCGCTCGCGAGTGACGCGATAGCGGGCGCCGCGCACGGTGAGGGTGCCGACGTCCTGGTCGACGTGGGTGAGCAGGCCGTGGCACGGGCCGCCCAGGCAGATGGCGTTGCACGCCTCGCCGAGCGGGTGCCCGGCCTCGGGACGGCTGCTCTCCACGGGTCAGGGCGCCTCGAAGCCCGCCTTGGTCAGCACGTCCTTGCCCTGCTGCGACAGCACCAGGTCCACGAACTGCTTGGCCAGGTCCCCGGCCGGCGCCTTCGACAGCACCGCGATCGGGTAGTCGTTGATCGCCTTCTCCGCCTCGGGGAAGTCGATGCCCTGCACCTTGCCCTTGGCGGCCAGCACGTCGGTCTTGTAGACCAGCGCCGCGTCCACCTCGCCCAGCTCCACCTTGGTGAGGGTGGCCTTGACGTCCTGCTCCAGGGTGACCGGGGTGACCTTGAGCCCGGCCGCGTCGAGCGCCTTGGTCGCCGCCGCGCCGCACGGCACCTGCGCGGCGCACAGGGCGACCTTGACCTTCGGGTCGGCCAGGTCCTCGAGCTCGTCGACCTTGGCCGGGTTGGCGGCGGGGACGGCGATCTCCAGCTTGTTGCGCACGAAGGTGGTGGGGCTCACCGCTGCCGCGCCGACGGTCTTCATCGTGGCCGGGCTGGCGGCGGCGAACACGTCGGCCGGCGCGCCCTGGGTGATCTGCTGGGCCAGGGTGGCGCTGGAGCCGAAGTTGAACGTCACCTTCGTGCCCGGGTGGGCGGCCTCGAACGTCTTGCCGAGCT
Organism: Nonomuraea sp. NPDC050556; assembly: GCF_044457355.1. NCBI lineage: Bacteria > Bacillati > Actinomycetota > Actinomycetes > Streptosporangiales > Streptosporangiaceae > Nonomuraea > Nonomuraea sp. NPDC050556. The sequence continues at coordinate 2,924,883 of NZ_JBITGU010000001.1, forward strand.
CGGTGAACGTGCCGGTCAGCGACGCGGCCGCGAACACGGTCAGCTCCTTGGCCTCGCTCGCCGACGCACCGCAACCGACCAGGCCGGCGACGAGCGCGGCGGGCACGACCCACTTCGAGAAACGTCTGAACAACGGGGGGCTCCTTATTAGCTGCTGACCACGCGCGCGTGGTCAGGGATCTCCACGGACTTGATCACCGCGGTGGCCACGAGTCACGGATCACCTCGGTGACGATCCCGCGGAAGCGGTTGCGCCGAGGAGCCGACCGAGCCGGTCTCGATCTGGGCACGGGCGAACGGTGTCAGGGCTGACTCCGAGCGGCGCTGCCGCGTCACTGATCCGCAACGTCGTCACGCCCACACCATACCCCTGGCAAATGCAAGCCAAAATACCCCTTCTCTGCCGCGCGAGCATCAGGCCCTACGCTTTCTTCATAGCATCTGCCACCGGTCCCCGCCATCGCCTGAACATCCATCACGAACGGACGGCGACTGCCAGAGGTGGCCGGGGTCAGGTGAAGTCGGGGGCGTGGCGGGTGGCCCATTCGTGGAGAGTGTGGGCGGGGCGGCCGGTCAGGCGTTCTACGGTGTCGGTGGTGGTCGGGGGCGGTCCGGCGAGCATTTGGGCGTAGCCGTCCAGAAGCACGTCCACGAAGGAGTCAGGGAAGCCGGGGTCGGCGAGCAGGCGGGCCCTCGCCTGGGATCGGGTCAGCTCCTGCCACCGCAGCGGGCGCCCCAGAGCCTTGCCGATCACCTCCACCTGCTCGGTCTGGGTCAGGATCTCGGGGCCGGTCAACGTGTACGTCGCGCCGGAATGACCGTCCTCGGTCAGCGCGCGCACCGCCACAGCGGCCATGTCGATCTCGTCGATCAAAGTCATCGGCAGCTTGCCGAAAGCGCCTGACACGACGTCGCCCGCCCTGATCTGGTCGGCCCACCACAGCGTGTTGACCGCGAACGTGCTCGGCCTGAGCACCGTCGACGGGACCCCGCACCCGTGCACCAGCCTCTCCTGCTCCTCGAAACCGAGGTCAGGCACGCCACCGGTGCCGAGAAACACCACCCGCCCCACCCGTGAGGCGATGACGTCGAGCACGGCGGGCAGATGCCGTCCGCTGTGCAAGGGCCAGAGCAGGAAGGCGGCGTCCACCCCGCCCAGACAGGCACCGATGCTGCCCGGCTCCGACAGATCCCCGCGAACCACCTCCACACCTGCGGGAAAGGCGGAAGCGGCCGGGTCTCTGGTGACAGCGCGTACGGCGTGGCCGGAGGCGTGGAGCTGTCCGACGATCTGGGTGCCGACGTTGCCGGTGGCGGCGATGACAAGGATCTTCATGCCCCGATCGTCACCCGCGGAGCAGCAGACGGCTCAGCCGTACAGCCAAGAATGGCGAAATCCAGCGGCACGGTCCCCAGCGCGGCGGATTCCGGCAACCCCTAGGCATAACGATAATCGTGATTTACGATTATCGTTATGTCCACACGCTGGCTCATCCGCCTGGAAACCCTGCTCACCTTCATCCTCGTCATCGGCTGCCTGCTCGCGATCGTCGGCGTCGGGGCCGACGTGATCATCGCCGTCGCCGGCGCGCCCAACGGCTTCGGCATCCAGTTACGCGTCTACGACTCGCCGATCCCCACCCCCGCCGACGGGACGGTGATCACCGACGCCACCACCGACGTGATCGTCCGCCCGCTGGGCGCGAGCCCCCTCGTCGCCCTGGTGCACTTCCTCGGCTGGGCGCCCGGCGTGGCGACGGTGTTGCTCGCGCTGTTCACGCTGATGCGGGCGCTGCGCCGGGCCAGGTCCGGCGATCGCGCGCTGTTCTCCGACGTCACCGCCGACCTGCTGAGCAGGCTCGGCTGGATCCTCGTCGTCGGCTCCCTGGCCGCCGCGCTGGTCGGCATGGTCGCCGAAGCGCTCCTCGCCTCTATCCTGCTGACCAGGAGCTACCCGTTCTACCCGCCGTCCCTGGCGCTGCTGGGTGCGATCGTGGCCGGATTCGCCGCCCTGGGCGTGTCGGAGATCGTACGGCGGGGCCTGATCCTGCTGAAAGAGGTCGAGGCCACCATCTGATGGAACCCATCATCCGCGTCCGCCTGGACGAGATGCTCAAGGAGCGCGGGCTGACACTGACCGAGCTGTCCCACCGCGTGGGCATCAGCGTGGTGAACCTGTCGATCCTGAAGAACGGCCACGCCAAGGCGATCCGCTTCTCCACGCTGGTACGGCTGTGCGACGCGTTCGGGTGCCAGCCCGGCGACCTGCTCCGCTACGAGTGAACGCCTACGCCGGATCGCGGAGCAGCACCGACGCCGCCTCGCGCAGTTCGTCCGAGAACGGCCGGGGGCGCAGCGTCGTCGGGTCGAGGTTCACGTTCACCCGGTGCCCCTCGGCGTGCACGACGCTCCCGTCGGGCGACAGGATGCGGAAGCCGTACACCGCGCTCGTCGTCCCCATCCGGTCGATCCAGAAATGCACCAAAGGCTGGCCCGCGCCCACGATCGGCACGTTATAGGTGATCTTGAACTCGCGAACGGCGAGGAAGACGTCCTTGAACGTGGACGCGGACGGGTCGAAATGCCACCCCAGCTCGATCCAGAACGCGCTGACCGCCCGCTCCAGCAGCAACGCGTACCGGGAGTTGTGCAGCAGCCCCATCGCGTCGAGATCGTCGAAATGTACCTCTACCGGCCGGGTGTGGCCGGTTTCGAGAAGAAGAGTCATGGTTCAGTCCTCCGGTAGCAACGTGGGGTCAGGGGTCAGGGCGCGCAGACGGTCGAGGACCGCTCGGCGCGACAACGCGTAGGCGGTCCCGGCGTCGATCAGGCGGGCGTGCGCGACCGTGGCCTCGCCCAGGGCGTTGATCTCGAAGGCGAGCTGCGCCGGGTCGACGCCGGGCAGCTCGCCCAGCGCGACGGCCGACTCGACCAGGCCGTGCAGGTAGGCGAGCCACTCGCGCATGGCCTTGGCGATCCGGTCGCGCACCGGGCCCGGGCGGTCGTCGAACTCCGCCTGGGCGGTGAAGAAGAAGCACCCGCCGGGCAGCACGCCGTCGGCGTAGAAGCGCAGGCGCGCCTCATGCAGGGCGAAGATCCTTCGCACGCCCTTGGGCTCGGCGAGTGCGGGCTTGACGATGCGGTCGGTCCACTGGCGGGCGGCCCAGTCGATGGCGTCGAGTTGCAGCTCCTCTTTGTCGCGCCAATGCGCGAAAAATCCGGACTTGCTGACTCCTGCGGCTGCGGCGAGCCGCCCCAGGGACAGCCCGTCGAGCCCGTCGGTCGACGCGAGCGACACCGCCCGCTCCAGGATCGCGTCACGGCTCCGCTCACCCCGAAGCCTGCGCCCGTCCAGCTTGCTCTCAGCCATGCGTCCCAATATATACGACCGACCGGTCGTTAAGATACTTGGGGGCGCAAATCCGCGAGAGCACCCGGGCCTTGGAGCGCCCAAGAGAAAGCCCTTGCGCACCGCCCAACAGAAAGCCCGCCCATCTCCTTGCACAGAGGAGTTGGGAGGGTTTCTTCTCCGGAGAGTTGTGGGCGCTTCCGAGTCTGCTGGGAGCTCTCAGAGTCGCTTGAAGGCGGCGAGGAGGCGGTCGGCGGCCAGCGACGGGGTCAGTTTCCCGTCGAGCACCTCACGCTCCACCGAGTCCGCCAGCGCCGACACCGACGGGTTGCCGTGCAGCTCCGCCAGCAGCCGGTTCTGCACCAGCGTCCACGTCCACCGCACCTGCTGCGCCCGCCGCTTGGCGTCGAGGTCGAGCCGCTCCTGGTGCGCGATCACCTGCGCCCACAGCTCGGCCAGCCCGTCCCCGGTCAGCCCGCTGCAGGTCAGCACCGGCGGCGGCGGACCCTCGGAGCGCAACATCCGCAACGCCCCCGCCAGCTCCCTGGCCGCCTTGCGCGCCGCCATCGAGAACTCCCCGTCGGCCTTGTTGACCGCGATCACGTCGGCCAGTTCCAGCACGCCCTTCTTGATCCCCTGCAGCTGGTCGCCGGTCCTTGCCAGGCTGAGCAGCAGGAACGTGTCCACCATGTCGGCCACGGCCGTCTCCGACTGGCCCACGCCGACGGTCTCGACGAGCACGACGTCGAACCCGGCCGCCTCCACGACGACCATCGCCTCCCTGGTGGCCTTGGCGACGCCGCCGAGCGTGCCCGAGGTGGGCGAGGGCCGGATGAAGGCGTGCGGGTCGACAGACAGGCGGGCCATGCGGGTCTTGTCGCCGAGGATGCTGCCGCCCGTCCTGGTCGAGGAGGGGTCGACGGCGAGTACGGCGACGCGGTGGCCTTCTGCGGTGAGCGTGGTGCCGAGGGCGTCGATGAACGTCGACTTGCCGACGCCGGGAACGCCGGAGATGCCCACCCGGCGCGCGCCGCCGGTGCGCGGGGTCAGCTCGACGAGCAACCGCTGGGCCAGCTCGGCATGGTCGGCCCTGGTGGACTCGACCAGGGTGATGGCCCGCGCGATCCACGTGCGCGACCCGGCCAGCACACCGTCGACGTAGTCCCCCAGCGAACGCACCCGATCAGCCTAGCCGTACCCTATGCGGCGTGAACGTGCGTCCTGCCACCCCGGCCGACCTGCCCGAGATCGCCGCGATCTACGCCTATTACGTGACCGAGACCGTCGCCACGTTCGACGAGGAGCCGCTCGGCCTGCCCGAGTGGCGGGCCAGGTTCGACAGGGGCGGGCCGTTCCTGGTGGCCGAGGTGGACGGCGAGGTCGCGGGATACGCCTATGCGGCGCAATACCGGCCCAAGCCCGCCTACCGGCACACGCTGGAGAACTCGATCTACCTGGCGCCCGGCCGTACCGGCCAGGGGTTGGGGCGCGCGCTGCTCGGCGCCCTGCTGGCCGAGTGCGCGGCTGCGGGCGCGCGGCGGGTGGTCGCGGTGATCGCCGACACCGGCGACCCGTCCTCGCTGGCGCTGCACCGGTCGTTCGGGTTCGAGGAGGCGGGACGGCTGCGCGAGGTGGGGTTCAAGCACGGCCGGTGGATCGACACGATCCTCCTGCAGTACGGCGTTGCATGATCGTTATCAACGAAACCCACGCCTCAAGCGTCTCATTCGTCGTGAACCGTTCCATTTCCCTGGCCGCCGCCCTCTTCGTGGCCAGTTCCCTCTTCGCGGCGCCCGCTCAGGCCACCGCCGCCGCACCGGCCGTCGTGCCGGTCATCTCCGACATCACCCCCATGGGGGACGACGTGGAGAAGGTCGGGGTCGGCTTCCCGATCATCGTCACCTTCGCCAAGCCCGTCGAGGCCAAGGCGGAGGTGGAGGCGCTGCTGGAGGTCCAGGCGGAGCGGCCGGTCGACGGCGCGTGGCGCTGGGTGTCCGACACCAAGGTCATCTACCGCACCAAGACGTTCTGGCCGGCCCACCAGAAGGTCACGCTCAACGCGAAGCTGAGCCAGCTCCAGGGCGGCAAGGACGTGACCAGGCGGTTCGCCGTCGGCGCAGCGAACATCTCGGTGGTCGACACCAAGAAGCACGTGATGAAGGTGCGCAGGGATGGCAAGCTGGTCAAGTCCATCGCGATCAGCGCGGGGCGCGGCGGCATGGTGAAGAACGGCGTCGACGTCTTCCTCACCACCAGCGGCGTGCACCTGACCATGGGCAAGAAACCGCTGGAGACGATGAGCTCGGCGTGGATGGGCGTCACCGACCCCAAGGATCCGCGTTATTACAAGGAAGAGATTCCGTGGGCGGTGCGCATCTCGGACAGCGGTGAATACGTGCACCAGAGTTACGGCGACTACCAGTACCTCGGCCGGTCCAACCAGAGCCACGGCTGCGTGCGCGCCACCCCGGCGGGCGCGAAGTGGTTCTACGGCATCGCCCAGCGCGGCGACGTCGTGAAGATCACCGGGACGAAGCGCAAGCTCGACTGGAAGAACGGCTGGTCCTACTGGCAGCTGAACTGGACGGAATGGAAAAAGGGCAGCGCCATAAAGGCGAGTTGAACAAAATCGCTTAACGGCTGTTCAACGGGTTCTCCGTACAACTCTCGTATGAGAATCCTTCCGCTGGTCTTTCACTGGCCGGGTGCGGCTCCGTCCTGCCGTTCGCGCATGGATTGGGCGCCCCGGCCAGGTACGCCGACTGCCGGGACGGGGCTGGGGTTGTTCATCGTGCGCGCGGTGGTCAGGGCGGGTGGAGGCGCTTCCCCGGCGGGACGGCGGGCTCCAGATCACGGTGCAGATCCCCCGCGCCTGAGCCCGATTCTGGTCGTATGCTCGGCGCATGGTGCGGGATGTCTGGGAGGTCGGCGAGGCTTACGAGGCTTATGTCGGGCGCTGGAGCCGGCGGGTCGCGGTGGAGTTCCTGCGGCGGCTCTCGGTTCCCGCCGGGCGTACCTGGCTGGATGTGGGGTGTGGTACCGGGGCGCTGACGCAGGCGATCCTCGCCGAGGCCTCGCCCGCGCGGGTGGTCGGTGTCGATCCGGCCGAGGGGTTTCTGGCCACGGCCAGGGGTGCGGTCGGTGATGCGCGGGCGGAGTTCCGGGTGGGGGACGCGCAGGCTCTGCCGCTGGCCGACGATGGGTTCGAGGCCGTAGTCAGTGGGCTGGCGTTGAACTTCGTTCCCGACCATGTGCTGGCGGTCGGCGAGATGGTCCGCGTGGCGGCGCCGGGGGCGGTGGTGGCGGCGTATGTGTGGGATTACGCCGAGGGCATGGAGATGATGCGGCACTTCTGGGACGCCGCGATCGCGGCCGCACCCGACGATTCGGGGCTGGATGAGTCCGTACGGTTCCCGGTGTGCCGTCCTGGGGCGTTGCGTGACCTTTGGGTGGGGGCCGGGGTTCTGGACGTGGTGGTGGGGCCGATCGACGTGCCCACTGTCTTCAGTGGATTCGATGACTTCTGGGATCCGTTCCTTGGCGGGCAGGGGGCGGCTCCTGCTTACGCGATGTCGCTGACGTCGGCGCGGCGGGCTGACCTGCGTGAACGGCTGCGGGGCAGCTTGCCGTACGCGGCGGATGGGACCATCCCGCTGACCGCACGGGCTTGGGCGGTGTCCGGGACGGCTTCCTGAGCTCGCAAGGATGTTCAAGCCAGGTCGGCCGGTCGCGGGTGATGATCGCGGCATGAGACGACTCTTCTGGCGGGCTGGGTGGGTACGGTGACCCGGCCCGGGTATGCGATCGCGCACTTCACCACGCTTTCGCGGCACTCCGACGTGATGGATTACCTGGAGCGGATCCAGGAGACGCTTGATCCCTTTTCTGGGCGGTTCATCGTGCATGGCGGGGAGGTGGAGGAGCTTGAGGGCGGGTGGAAGGGGACGGTGGCGGTGATCGCGTTCCCTGGGATCGCGGAGGCGCGCGGGTGGTACAGGTCGGCGGCTTATCAGGCGATCCTGCCGCTTCGGACTAGCCACATCGAGGCTTCGGCGATCCTCGTCGAGGGTGTCCCTGACGGGTACGACCCGGCGGCCACGGCAGCCGCGCTCCGCCAGGCCACCTGACGCATGCAGGGGGAGGCGTGCAAGTGGCGCCTGCACAAGCAAGCCCCCTGGGAGGTGCACGCCCGTACAGGTGGGCGCCCATTGGTGGGCGCCCACGGGTGGGTTGAGGGGGTGAGCGCCCAGGGGTGAGCGCCCAGGGTGGGCGCCTCCCGGGGTGGACGCCTCCCGGGGTGGACGCCTCCCGGGGTGGACGCCCAGAGGTGGGCGCCCCCAGGGATGGGTACCCAGAGGTGGGTTAGTGGGTTGAGGGGTGGGTGGTTAGTGGTTGAGGTGGGTGGAGAGGGTTGCGAGGAGGTCCAGTGCGGCGTCGGCGATGACCGTGCCCGGAGGGAAGATGGCCGTCGCGCCCGCCGCGCGTAGCTCGTCGAAGTCGCCCGGCGGGATCACGCCGCCCACCACGATCAGGATCGAGTCGGCGTCCAGCTCCCCCAGCGCCGCGCGCAACGCGGGCACCAGCGTCAGATGCCCAGCCGCCAGCGACGACACCCCCACGATGTGCACGTCGGCCTCCACCGCCTGCCGCGCCACCTCCTCCGGCGTCTGGAACAGCGGGCCGACGTCCACGTCGAACCCCAGGTCGGCAAAGGCCGTGGCGATGACCTTCTGCCCCCGGTCGTGCCCGTCCTGCCCCATCTTGGCGACCAGGATGCGCGGCCGCCGCCCCTCCGCGCGTTCGAAGTCCGCGCACGCCTGCCGTACCCGCTCGATGTTGGCCACCGGGCCGGCCTCCTCGCGATACACGCCGGAGATCGTACGCACCTGCTCGGCGTGCCGCCCGAAGACCCGCTCCAGCGCCTCGGAGATCTCCCCCACCGTCGCCTTGGCGCGCGCCGCGGAGATCGCGAGCGCCAGGAGGTTCTCTCCCCCGGCCGCGCCCTTGGTCAGCGCCTCCAACGCCTGCCGTACCTCCTCGGAAGACCGCGCGGCGCGCAGGCGGCGCAGCTTGTCGAGCTGCTGCGCCCGCACCAGGCTGTTGTCGACCTTGAGCACGTCGATGGGTTCGTCGGCGCCGGGACGGTACTTGTTGACGCCGATCACCGGCTGCCGCCCCGAGTCGATGCGGGCCTGCGTGCGGGCGGCCGCCTCCTCGATGCGCAGCTTGGGCAGCCCGGCGTCGATGGCCCTGGCCATGCCGCCCGCCGCCTCGACCTCCTCGATGTGCTCCCAGGCCCGCGCGGCCAGCTCGTGCGTGAGCCGCTCCACGTAGTAGGACCCGGCCCACGGGTCGATCACGCGCGTGGTGCCCGACTCCTGCTGCAGGAGCAGCTGGGTGTTGCGGGCGATCCTGGCGGAGAAGTCGGTCGGCAGCGCCAGCGCCTCGTCCAGTGCGTTGGTGTGCAGCGACTGGGTGTGGCCCTGGGTCGCGGCCATGGCTTCCACGCAGGTACGGACCACGTTGTTGTAGACGTCCTGCGCGGTCAGGGACCAGCCGGAGGTCTGCGAGTGGGTGCGCAGCGACAGCGACTTCGGGTTCTTCGCCCCGAATCCGGAGACCAGCCGCGACCACAACAACCGCGCGGCGCGCAGCTTGGCGACCTCCATGAAGAAGTTCATCCCGATGCACCAGAAGAACGACAGCCGCGGCGCGAAGGCGTCGATGTCGAGCCCGGCCGCGACTCCGGCGCGCAGGTATTCGACCCCGTCGGCCAGCGTGTAGGCCAGCTCCAGGTCGCACGTCGCTCCGGCCTCCTGGATGTGATACCCGGAGATGGAAATGGAGTTGAATTTCGGCATGTGCACGCTCGTATAAGCGAAAATATCCGAAATAATTCGCATGGACGGCGCCGGGGGATAAATGTAGGTGTTGCGGACCATGAACTCCTTGAGGATGTCGTTCTGGATGGTCCCCTGCAGCGCCTCAGGAGGAACCCCCTGCTCCTCCGCCGCCACGATGTACAGCGCCAGGATGGGCAGCACCGCCCCGTTCATGGTCATCGACACCGACATCCGGTCGAGCGGGATGCCGTCGAAAAGCATGCGCATGTCATAGATCGAGTCGATCGCCACCCCCGCCATGCCCACGTCGCCCGCGACGCGCGGATGGTCGGAGTCGTACCCCCGGTGCGTCGCCAGGTCGAACGCCACCGACAGCCCCTTCTGCCCGGCGGCCAGGTTGCGCCGGTAGAAGGCGTTGGACTCCTCCGCGGTGGAGAACCCCGCGTACTGCCTGATCGTCCAGGGCTGGTTGACGTACATCGTCGGGTACGGCCCGCGCAGGTACGGCGGAGCCCCCGGGTAGGTCGACAGGAAGTCGAGCCCCTCCAGGTCCGCCGCCGTGTAGACCGGCTTGACCGCGATCCCTTCGGGCGTCTCCCAGTCGGGACCCTCCACCGAGGGCGGCGGGACCGGCGCGTCGCTCTCCAGCGCGACACCGGTGAAGTCGGGCACCGAGCTCATCGCGTCACTCCCAGGTCGTCGAAGGTCGTGCGGAGCACGTCGAGCGCGTCACACCCCGCGTACACATGCGCGTCCACGCCGTCGTACTCCCCCTTCCCAGCCAGCCAGACCTTACGAGCCCCCGCACGCCGCAGAGCGTCGGCGACAGCGGCCGCGTGCTCGCCGTACAGCTTGTCGGACGAACACAGGCACGCGACGGCCGATCCGCTCTCGGCGAAGGCGGCCGCGATCGACGAGGGGTCGGAGCCCGGCCCGGCCGACGGGGTGTCCAGCCCACCGGCCTGGAACAGGTTGGCGGCGAACGAGGCGCGCGCGGTGTAGGCGGCGACGGGCCCGATGGTGGCCAGGAACACGGCGGGCCGTACGGGCTGAGCGTCGGCCAGATCCCGCAACGCCTCAAACGGCCTCGCATAACGCGACATATCCGTATTTGTCGCAGAGAAGCGCCGCTCACCCAAGTTGGGGAACTCGCTCACCCCGGTGATCGGGAAGCGCCGGTGCGCGATGTCGTCGTCCCGCCGCGCCCGCGTCACCGCGATCCGCTTCTCCACGCTCGCCCCGGCCTCGATCTCCTGGAACCACGCCCAAGCCTGCGAGGCCAGCTCAGCCGTAAGCCTCTCCACGTAATAAGACCCACCGCCAGGATCGGCCACCCGCCCCACCCCGGCCTCCTCCAGCAACAACGACTGCGTGTTGCGGGCGATCCGCCGCGAGAACCCGTCAGGCAACCCCAGACACGCGTCAAAGGGCTGAACGGTCACCGCATCAGCCCCGCCCACCCCGGCGGCGAAGCAGGCCAGCGTGGTACGCAACATGTTCACCCAGGGATCGCGCGCCGTCATCATCGCCGACGACGTCACAGCGTGCTGCACCTGCCCAGCCGCCACCCCGCACACCTCGGCCACCCGCGCCCACAGCTTGCGCGCCGCCCGAAGCTTCGCGATCGTGCCGAACTGGTCGGCACTCGCCGCATAACGGAACTCCAGCTGCCCGAACGCCTCCTCCATCGTCAGCCCGGCCGCGGTCAGCTCCCGCAGGTGGCCGACCCCGAGCGCGATCGAGCAGCCGAGCTCCTCGACGTCGCTCCCGCCCATGTCGTGGTACGGCGTGCCGTCCACGACGACGGACCGCAGGCCGGGATGCGGAAGGCACCGGGCGGCGAGCCCGGGGGCGCCGAGGTTGCCGCGCAGCGCGACGCCGCGCGCGGCCGCCAGCTCCAGCAGCACCTCGCCCGCCTCTGACGAAGAGGACTCCAGCACGATCGGCGCCAGGTCCAGATAGACGTCCTTCAGCAGCGCGGGCAGGTCGTCGACGCCGATCGCGCCCTCCCCCACCACGAGCCACAACGACGTGACGCCGTTCTCCAGGTCGGCCATGACCGCTTCCGGGTCGGCGACCGTGTGGCGCTGCCGTACGTCCCAGTCCGTCCTGGATCCGCGCACCTGGGCGGCAGGCAGGTCGGAGGCGTCGTAGAGGGGGGCGATCCGGACGCCGTCGTAGGTGCGCGTGTACAGCGACTCCTCGGGGGCGCCTGACTTGCGCAACACACCGAGGGCCAGTTCCCGCCACTCGTCCCGGGTCACGGAAGGAAAGCCCGCTGCCAGTTCCATGACTCGGATAGTAAGCGTCGCCAGGACAGAACAAAGCTTCGGGGTGCTTTCCTTACCCGCCTCTGAGACGCATGTCACGCTCAGGCGACCGAAGGTGTCGCGGGCCTGCTCGGCGGCCTGTCGGGGCTGCCGGGTGTCAGTATCGGCGCGACCGCCACGTGCGGCGCGGCGAACCTGCTGTGGGGCCTGGCGGGCCGCCCGCAGGCGGGCTGCGGGAGCCACGGCTACCAGGGTTAGGGAAGCGGCGCTTCCCAGGCCAGCTTCCAGGTGACCGGGCCGACGACGCCGTCGTCCTCGATGCCCTGGTTGCGCTGGAACCTGCGGCACACGTCGCGCGAGTCGGCACCGTACACGCCGTCGACCTCGATGTTCCAGCCGCGTTTCTTCATCTGCCGCTGCCACGTCTTGACGTCGTCACCGCGCGTCACGGGCGGGAACGACAGCAGCCGTCCGGGGAACGGCGGAGCGCCGGGCGGCTGCCCAGGGCGGGGCGCGCCACGCCTGACCCAGGCGTACAGCGGCTCGCCCGGACAGTCGGTCTGGAACCCGTCCCTGTGCCCCTTGACCTCACGCCCCGCTCGCCCCCTGTCCCGCAGGTGCTCGATCGCGTCCACGATGCCGTGCAGCACGGAGTCCGGCGGGTTGACCAGCCCCGCGTTCCCCACCAGCCCGAGCACCGCGTAGTGGTCGGCGTTCAACCCGGCCCCGTTGGCGGCAGGCAGATGGTGCAGCCCCCGCCCCTCGAACACCTTCCGATGGGGACAGACCAGATACGTGTATCCCACGTCTATCCAGCCGTTGGAGTCCATGTGGAAGTTCTGGATGGACTGCACGAGCGCCTGGCAACCGGCGTGGTTGGTGAGGATGCCGGGGTCGACCCTGCCACCGGTGTAATGGACCTTGACGCCCTTGGTGGAGTCGAGCTGGGTGTATTCGCCGCGCGGCGGACGGGCGTTCCAGTCGCGCCGTAAGACGAGGTCGATGGCCACAACGATCTCCCCGGTTAGGTGACGACTGAGCGTAACGCGGGATGTGCGGACAGGTCCCAAGATTGGCCAGTTTTGGTCTAAGGCCTGATCACGCGGGATTCGGTGACGATCGCGGTGATCAGATCGTGCGGTGTCACGTCGAAGGCCGGGTTCAGCGCCGCCGTACCCTCGGGCGCCAGCCGTACCCCTCGGATCTGGACGATCTCGACGGGGTCGCGGTCCTCGATGGAGATGTCGGCGCCCGACGGGGTGCCCGCGTCGATGGTCGACTCCGGGGCGACGACGATGAACGGCACGCCCGCCCGCCGCGCGCCGAGGGCCAGCGCGTAGGAGCCGATCTTGTTGGCGGTGTCGCCGTTGGCGGCGACGCGGTCGGCGCCGATGAGGACCGCGTCCACCTTGAGGCGCGACAGCAGGTACGGCCCTGCCGAGTCGGCGATGAGCCGGTGCGGCGCGCCCATCCCGGCCAGCTCCCACGTGGTGAGCCTGGCGCCCTGCAGCAGCGGCCTGGTCTCCAGGGCGAGCACCTCGCCGAGCCTGCCCTGCTCGTGCAGCGTCCGGACGACGCCGAGCGCGGTGCCGCGCTCCACGCAGGCGAGGCCGCCGGTGTTGCACACGGTCATGATCCGCAGATCGGAACCCTCCAGCAGCGAGGCGCCGCGCAGGCCCATGGCGTGGCAGGCGGCGATGTCGTCGTCCCTGATGCGCAGGGCGACGTCGAGCGCCTTGTCCGGGGGCGCGGCGGCGACCTGGTCGACGCCCCAGGCGAGGTTCACGGCGGTGGGCCTGGCGGCGCGCAGCCTGGCGATCGCCGCGGGGTCGCCGCCCGCCAGGACCGCGCCGAAGGCCCCCGCCACGCCCAGGGCGGGGGCGCCGCGCACGGCCAGGCGCTGGATGGCCTCGATCAGGTCGTCGACGGTGGTGACGCGCAGCATCACCAGCGTGTCGGGCAGGAGCGTCTGGTCGATGAGCTCGACGGCCCCGTCGACCCAGTCGATGGTCCTCACATGGCCAGTATCTCCATGGCTTCCCGCTCGCGGACAGCGAGGTCGAGCATGATCTCCGTAGGTGGGTCGCCGCGCTCGATCGCCTGGGCCGCCTGGGTCCAGAGGGGCGCGATCTCGGCGTAGCGGGCGTGGGCCTCGCGCAGGCGCGGGTCGTCGAGGATGGTGGCCGCCTCGGCGAGGAAGTCGCGGTAGAGGTTGCGGAAGAGCGCTCCGCCGGTCCCGGCGCGCTCCATGAAGATCGCGACCTCGGGCGGCAGGGGGACCTTGGCCGCCTTGGCGATGCCGCGGTGGCCGAGGTTGGCGATGGGCGGGTTGAGGAACTCCGCGGCGTTGGCGCGGATGGCCGGGAGGATGACGTCGGCCGGGTCGCGCGGGGTGCCGGTGATGGTGAACGAGCGGTTCCTGGCGGTCATGGGCCCGCGTTCCGAGCGGGCGGCGGCGAGGCTGTCCAGGCTGGTGGTGACCTTGCCGCCCTGCTGCTCGGTGTCGACCAGGTAGGCGTTCTGGCCGTCGTAGCCGTGGATCGCCGCGAAGTGGCCGCCGAAGTGGACCTTCGAGGTGAAGTACTCCAGGTGGTAGGAGTCGAGCTGCAGGCCGACGGGGCGGCCCTCGTCGAGGAAGGTGGCGACGTTCTGCCAGGCCTTGCGCGGCGAGGTGGTCTCGCGGGCGTCCATGGTCAGGCCGAGCCTGGCGACGAGGTTCTGGGTCAGGACGAACGGCTTGACGCGACCGCCGAGGAAGGTGTCCCAGATGATGAAGCCCAGGCCGGAACCCAGGCCGAAGATCATGGGCTCGGAGAGCTCGATGCCCTCGTGCCGCAGGAGCACGCCGAGGGTGGTGGTTTCGCAGTGCTGCATGGACACCACCCTCACCTCTCCCCCTGTGGGAGGGTCTAGCGCTCGGCCAGGACGATCACGGAGTCGCGGTGGCGCAGCCGTACGCGCTCCCACTTGGGCGGGTTGAGCACGATGCCGTAGTGGGGCGGGGTGTTGACGCCCGAGGCCAGCCGGTAGCCGATGGCGGTCTCGCCCCTGCGCCTGGCCGACTCGATGACGGTGGAGAAGTCGAGCTCCTCGCCCAGCTTCAGGTAGGAGGAGGCGGGGCGGGGGTAGATCTCCGAGCCCTTGGAGTCGAACAGGTAGCTGAACACGTCGGCCAGGTGCTTGTTCTCGGCGAGCTGGGCCAGGAGCAGGCCGATGACGGTGTCGCTGATGACGATGTCGTCGGCCTCGGTGACCTCGGCCAGGGAGCGGTTGCCCTCGTCGTGCATCTCGCTGACGATCGAGTAGCGCTCGCCCATCGTGGTCTGCATGTCGCGCAGTTGCAGCAGGGTCATCAGGGTGCGGTTGTCGGCGTGGTGGGTGCCGAACCTGTCGTCGGACAGCACGATCACGTGCTGGAACAGTCCTGGGCCGAGGGATTCGAGGGCGACCCGGTCGGTGGTGTCGCAGTCCTTGACGTTGACGGTGAGGTTGCGCAGGCCGTTCAGGTCGGCTCCGGCGCTGGGGTGGTCGGTGGCGATCTCCAGGACGGAGCCTGGGGCGACGTAGGCGTCGAGGTAGCGGACGATCTGCTCGGCTCTGCCGTTCCAGTTGAGCAGGAGGGTGCGCTCCGGCTCCAGGCTGGTGCGTTCCTCCGTGGTGATCGCCTCCTCGGTGAGGTGCGGCGCGTCCGTGGCGAGGGCGATGAGGGAGTCGTCGTGGGCGATGACGACGACCTGGTCGCCGTCCTCGATCACGGTGTCCATGGGCGGGTTGAGCACGACGCCGGACGGCCTGCGCAGGCCGATGACGGTGGCGGTGAGGTAGGCGTGCAGGGCTTCGCCGTACGTCATGCCGGTCAGTGCCGCGTCGGTGCGGAGGTAGACCTCGCCGCCGTCGAAGTTGAGCAGGTCCATGCACACGACGGACATGCCGGACTGGCGGGAGGACTGCACGATGAGCCGGGAGGCGGTGTCGTCGGAGTCGACGAGGTGCACGTCCGGGCCTCCGGCGAGGCGGGCTGCCGCGAGGTTGCGCCCGGAGGCGAGGGCGGCGACGACGGGCGGGTGCACGCCTGGGCGCTTGGCCAGGGCGAGCAGGGTCTTGATGACGTGCGCGTCCGGGTCGTCGCCCTCGGGCGAGAGGACGACGATGGAGCGGGCGGCGCCGAGGTTCATCAGGCCGAGGTCGCGCGGTTCGGTGGGGCGGCCGGTGCGGCAGACGACGCGGGTCCTGCCGGTGTCGCCGAGGCGCTCGCGCAGCTCCTCTTCCATGGAGGGTTTGTCGCGTTCGGCCATGATGGCGATGACCGAGCCGCGCTGGCTGGCGTGCGCCTTGACCAGTTCGCCGACGATGGTGGCGATCTGGTCTGACCAGCCGAGCACCACGGTGTGCCCGCTCTCGACGATCTTGGAGCGGCCGCGGCGCAGCCGGTCGATCTTCTGCTTGACGGCGTTGGACAGCAGGCCGACGAGGACGCTGACGATGAAGATGCCGCTCAGCGAGGCGGCGAACATCAGCGCGACGTAGCCGATGGTGCCGGTGTCCGTGGCGATCTTTCCCGGGCTGAGGGTACGCACCAGCGTGCCCCACAGCATGCCGAAGAAACCACCGCGGTCTTCCGCCTCGCCGTGGGCGATCCAGACGGAGAGCGCGCTTACCACCACGATCAGGGCGACGGAGACGAGCGCGAGCCAGCCGATGAGGGCGACCGTGCCCTTGGCCATCGTGTTGTCGAACCAATATCGAGCACGCTCGCGGAACGTCACTCTGGACACCCCGATACCTCCACATAACCGTGAAATGACCGACGGCATAGGGTATCCGCACATTTGTCCGAACGCATGTTGGAAGGCGGGACCGGTAACGTAGCGCCCATGGTGACCCCCCTGACACCGGACGATCCGGACCGGCTGGGCGAATTCACCCTCGCCGGGCGGCTCGGCGAGGGCGGGCAGGGCGTCGTGTACCTCGCCCACGGCCGCTCCGGCGAGGCGGTCGCCGTCAAACTGCTGACCCACAGCGACCCGGAGACCCGGGCGAGGCTGGCGCGCGAGCTCGACGCGCTGGAGAGCGTGGCGTCGTTCTGTACGGCCCGCGTGCTGACCGCCTCGATCGACGGGGCGCGGCCGTGGGTGGTGAGCGAGTTCGTCGACGGGCCCTCCCTGCTGGAGCGCGTGCGCGACCGCGGCCCGCTGCGCGGCGGCGACCTGGAGCGGTTGTTCGTCTACACGGCGACGGCGCTGGCGGCGATCCACGCGGCCGGGGTGGTGCACCGCGACTTCAAGCCCGCCAACGTGCTCCTGGGGCCGGACGGGCCGCGCGTGGTGGACTTCGGCATCGCGCGGGCCGAGGGCGCGTCCACGATGACCTCGGGCCTGATCGGGACGCCGACCTACCTGGCGCCCGAGCAGATCCACGGGAGCCCGGCGACGGCGGCGTCGGACGTGTTCGCGTGGGCGACGACGATGGTGTTCGCCGCGACGGGCGTGACGGCGTTCGGCGCGGACACGGTGCCGGCCGTACTCCAGAAGGTTTTGTACAGCGAGCCGGACCTGTCGGCCCTCCCGCCCCGGCTGCAGGGCCTGATCGCGAGCGCCCTGGCCAAGGACCCCGCCCGCCGCCCGACCGGCCAGGACCTCATGGTCGCCCTGGTCAACCCCAACAGACCCCAGCCCTACGCCCCTGGCCCGACTGCGCCTGGCGTGAGCCAGCACACCACGGGACCGGTGAAGCGCGGGTCGTCCCGTGCGCCGCTGATCGCAGCGGCGGCCGTCGTGGTGGCCCTCGCCGCCGCCGGCGGGGTGTTGTGGTTCAACCGGGCTCCCGCGTCCCACGGCTCCACGACCGCGACCAGCGACGCGCTGCCAACCCCCACGACAGGGCCGTCCACGGCCTCCCCCGAGACCTCGGAGACCTCGGTCCAGCAGGCGGCGCCGCTCAAGATCCCCGCCGCGTTCGCCGGCAAGTGGGCGGGGCACACGACCACGACGAACCCGATGGACGCCAACGGCTCGGACAACTGGGTCGAGCTCAAGGCCGGGCGGTCGGAGGCGGCGTGGCGCGAGTACGACTCCGAGGTGGACTGCAAGGGGACGATCACGCTGACCAAGGTGGAGAAGGACAAGCTGACCTTCTCCCTAGGCGCCAACCAGGGCGGCTGCATCCCCGGCACGATCTGGCTCACCCTCGACGGGGACACGCTCGCCTACCTGTGGCGCGACGTGCCGGGGAACGACCTCGTCCAGCAGACCGGCGACCTCCGCAGATCCTGACCTACCCGCCGTCCAGAAGCTCCGGAGCGTCGGCCGCGCCCGAGCAGGCGCGGATCAGCTCCGGCGTCAGCTCCACCCCCGGTACGGCCCGCAGCACGTCACGCAGCTCGGCCGCCGCGGCCAGCCCGCGCACGTCCTCGGGGATGCCCTGCAGGTCGCCGTCCCGCCCCGCCGAGATCGCCGTGATCGCCTCGGGGACGGACTCGAGGTGGTCGGCGAGCCTCGGCCAGCGGATACGCAGGACGGTCCACAGCGCGAGGGCGTCCGTGGGTACGGCGGCGCCCTCCAGCACCCGCGCGGCCCGCAGCACGGTGTAGGTGTTGACGAAGCGCTTCATGGCCCTGGGGTTGCTGTGCAGCAGCGCAGAGAACTTCGCCAGGGCGTGGACGGTGACGTCGCGGACGTCGGCGTCCGAGATGCGCTCGACCGCCTGGGCGGCGACCAGCCTGCGCACCTGGGGCGTGGTCCTGGCCAGCGCCAGGAGCACGTCGACCTCGTCGCGGCTCTCGGCGATGTCCCGGCTGACCCGCGAGGCGGCGGCGACGTCGGCGTCCAGGTCCTGCCGCTGCGCGCCGACGCCGAGCAGGCCGCTGAAGTACTGGTCGCGGCTGGTCTGGCCGAGCCTGGGCATCGGCACGCTGAGCTGGAAGAGCTTGTCGAGGAAGAGGTAGCCGAGCGGCCTGCCCGGCTCGCCGACGGCCGCGGCGAAGGTGTCGTAGGCCTTCTCGTAGGCGCAGCGCAGCCAGACGCCGTCCATGGCGACGACGAAGCTCGGCGCCTGGACGGGGCCGCGCCAGTGGCCGGGGACGTCGCGCATCAGCGTCTGGACGGAGTCGAGGAAGGCGACGACGTAGGTGGCGTCGCAGCGGTCGAGGTCCTCCACGAAGATCACCATCGGCCGTCGCGCCCGGCGCACCAGCCAGGCGAAGTGCTCGGCGACGTCGTTCATGGGGTTGGTGTGCGACTGCTCGAACGACCTGGCCCGCCTGGGCGACTCCCACATCACGTACCGGCTGACGAACAGCCCCGCCGCCCACAGGCCGCCGATCGCGGCGGCCGCCGTCGTGGCGGTCTTGACCGCGTCCTCGATGCCCTTGGCCGTGGCGGCGCCGAGCCAGAACAGCGCCGCTGCCGTGGCGATCAGGAGCAGGGCGGAGGCGAGCTGGGCCGAGCCGTCGCGGCCGACCCTGGCGAAGGTCTCGCGGACGCGGAACAGCGGGCGGCGCCACCCGGGCAGGTCGCGGGTGACGGCGGCGCGGACCGCCGCGAGCAGCGCCCACCAGGGCGGGTCGACCCTGACGTGCCGCCAGGCGTCGAACGAGATGACCAGGCTGTCGCTGCGCAGCCGGGCGGCGAGGAGGTTGAGCAGGGTGCTCTTGCCCGTGCCCCAGGCGCCGTCCACGTGCACGAGGAACGAGGTGTCCGGGGTTTCGCCGCGGGCGTGGCGGAGCTGTTTGGCCAGGACGGAGGCTAAGGCGTCGCGCTTGAGCGCGTCGTCTTCCGCGGGCGCGTCGCTCACCCACTGGGTCTGCTCGCGCGGGGGCCGGTCCGTCGCCGGTGGCGGCGGCGCCGTTGAGAGCTCCTCGCCGGGGCCCTCGATCAGCTGCCCCAGCTCCGGCCAGGCCTTCAGCAGGGTGTCCGTGGAGTACATGAGGGCTGTGTGGGAGGTCTCCGACTCCTCGACGGACACGACGATGCCGAGCGCCCCCTCACCGTCCTCGCTCCAGACGGGCGCGCCGCTGAAACCCCTCTCCACGCGGCGTCCGTTGCCGGAAGGTCCCAGCTGGAACAACCCGCCCGGTAGTCCCCCGACCGTCTCGGCAGCGGCCCAGGCGCCATCGTCCCATCCGCTGGGAAAGCCGTAGATCCTCACCCTCTGCCTGGTGGACAGATCCGACACGAGCTTCGCTGGGCGGAGATCGGTCGGCAGGGGGCCGATCAGCCGGATCCCCGCCAGGTCGTTCACGCGGGTGCGTACCTTCGGCTCCGGGGGGAGCGAGAAGACGACCTCGCCCTCCAACCGGCCGGAAGAGGAGAAGGGGAACCCCACCTGGACGCGCACACCCAGCTCGGCGTCGGGCTCGATGACGTGGGCGCAGGTCAGCACGAGATCCGGCGCCACCAGCACACCGGCTCCGCGCAACCGACCCTCCTTGTCCAGGATCTGCGCGACGGCGGACTCCGCCTGCGGTCCGGCTGGTGTGGCCATGGCCCCTTCCTACACCAGGCGGCCCTCGCGGGCGACGACGCGGCCGCCCTTGACCACCAGCGAGCGCACCGGGCGCACGCAGACCGCCTCAGCGGGCGTCCGGACGTCCACCGCGACGAAGTCGCCAGGGTCGCCGACCGCGAACCCGGCCCGCCGGCCGGACAGCCGGGCGCCGCCGTACGTCGCCGCCTCCAGGGCGATCTCGATCTCCTCGTCGCGCACGAACCGGCTGCGCTGCGCCAGGAACAGCGCGCGCTCCAGCATGTCGCCGTTGCCGTAAGGGCTCCACAGGTCGCGCACGCCGTCGTTGCCCGCCCCGACCGGCACACCGGCTTCGCGCAGCCGTACCAAAGGCAGCGGGGCGGCTGAGGCGGGGGCGACGGTGGCCAGGCCGATGCCCGCCTCGGCCAGCCGGGCGATGACGCGGTCCTGCTCCGCCACCGGGACCTCGCCCAGCGCGTAGCCGTGCGAGATGGTGACCTTGCCCTGCAGCCCGAGGGCCAGGGCGCGGTCGATGATGAGGTCGTACTGCCACACGCCGAGCGGACCGCCGTCGTGCAGGTGGATGTCGACCCCGGCGCCGTGCTTCTCGGCCAGGCCGAAGACGGTGTCGAGGTGGCGCACCGGGTCGTGTTCGAGGCCCGCCGGGTCGATGCCGCCGACGAGCTCGACGCCCCCGGCGAGCGCCTTGTCCATCAGCTCCGCCGTACCGGGACTGATGAGCAGCCCCGCCTGCGGGAAGGCGACCATCTCCATGCTGATGCGGCCGTCCAGCCGCGCGACGGCCTCGCGTACCGCGTCCACGGCCGCCAGGCCCATCGTGGTGTCGACGTCCACGTGCGAGCGCACGTGCGTGGTGCCGCTGACGATCATCTGCTGGAGCAGCGCGGTGATGTAGTTCACGCTGGGCAGCCCGATCTCGTCCCGGCGCTCCACGCCGTTGCGGATCTTGCCCATGAGGCCGGGTCCCGCGTCGTGCGGCACCCACGGGCCGCCCCACATGGTCTTGTCCACGTGCGCGTGCGCGTCCACGAACCCGGGCAGCAGCAGCTTTCCGCCCAGCCCTTCGACGTGCGCGCCGTCGGCGGACAGGTCCTGCCCGGTCGCGGCCACGACCCCGTCGCGGATGAGCAGGTCGGTCAGCGTCTCGTGACCCCACACACGGGCGTCGCGCAGCAGGAGATCGGTCATATCACCACAATAGTGGTATACCGCTATTGCTGGCAAAACTCTTCGACACCGGACCGCCTCGCCCAGCACCATGGAAGGCATGCATGCCGAGCTCCCCATGAATCTCAGCGTGGACGACGAGGACTCGGCCATCGATGTCATCGACGCCCTCGCCCTGTCCCCGTTCATCAACGGCACCCAGCCGTGGGCGCGCCTGGCCCGCCTGGAGCGGGTGCGCCCCGACGCGCCCCTCCACCCGGAGCGCGGCCGCGTCATCAGGCACGCCCACGAGGACGACGGGACGGACTCGCGGCTGATCGGCGGCGACGGCTGGACGATGCGCGTGGTCCGCTACCGCAACCGCGACGCCCTCGTCAGCGTCACCGCGATCAGCGAGGAGCTGGCCCAGTCGGTGCTCAAGGAGTCCACGGAGGGCGCCGAGGAGCCGAAGGCCGACGACGGCCGCATCGAGCTGGGCTTCTGGTGGCGCACCCAGGAGCGGGCGCGCCGCTCGGAGAAGTCGGTGCCCGCGCCGCAGTGGTCGGAGATCAGCCGCAACTACGCGGGCCGGGTCCAGCAGCCGCTGGAGCGCCTCATGACGCTCACCCCCGAGCAGGTCAGCGGCCGGATCATCCTGCTGCACGGCGAGCCGGGCACGGGCAAGACGACGCTGCTGCGCGCCCTGGCCAGGCAGTGGCGCGAGTGGTGCCAGGTCGACTGCGTGCTCGACCCCGAGCGGCTGTTCGACGAGCCCGGCTACCTCATGCAGGTCGCCGTGGGCCACGACGGCGAGGACGACAGCAAGCGCTGGCGGCTCATGGTCCTGGAGGACTGCGACGAGCTCATCGGCTCCGGCGCCAAAGCCGTGGCGGGCCAGGGGCTGTCGCGGCTGCTCAACCTGACCGACGGCCTGCTGGGGCACAGCCGCGACGTGCTCGTGGCGATCACCACCAACGAGGACGTCTCCCGCCTGCACCCGGCGATCGTCCGCCCCGGCAGGTGCCTGGCCCAGATCGAGGTGGGGGCGCTGCCGCGCGAGGAGGCGGTGCGGTGGCTGGGCTCAGCCGACGGCGTCGGCCCCGAGGGCGCGACGCTGGCCGAGCTGTACGCCCTGCGCTCCGGCCGCGCCATCGCCCCGTCCGCGCGCACTGACAGTCCAGGGCTGTACCTGTGAGCACTACGTAAACTCTCCGATGCCGTACGGCGGGGCGGCGACCACAATGGGGCCGGTGCTCACCGTCGATCTCAGCCGCGTCGCCTTCCACCGCTTCACGCCGGAGGAACCCCTCGAATCCGGCGCGGCCGTCCTGGACGACCCGTTCGGCGGCGGCCAGACGACCTGGCAACACCGCCGCTGGACCAGCGAGGAGCGCGAGATCGGCTTCACCGCGACCGAGCTGGTCCCCTCCTGGACGGCGCGGACCCCGGCGGGGAGCTGGCTGGAGGTCGAGCTGCAGGCCAGGACGTCGGCCGGGCACCTGACCCGGTGGTACGTGATGGGCCGCTGGGCCGAGGGCGACGCCGACGTGCACCGCACCTCGGTGCCGGGCCAGGGCGACGACGACGGCGACGTGGCCGTCGACACGCTGGTGGCGCGGCACGGCGCGACGGCCTTCAGGGTCAGGGTGACCTTGTACGGTTCCGGCGCGTGGGTGTCCGGGCTGGGCGTTATGGCGTCGGCCGTTCCGCAGCGGCCCGCCGTACCGGTGAGTGAGCCTGGAACGGCGGGCGGGATCGTGCTGGAGGTGCCGGCGCACTCGCAGCAGGCGCACCACGGCCACTACCCGCAGTGGGACGGCGGCGGCGAGAACTGGTGCAGCCCCGCCTCGGTGGCGATGGTGCTGGAGTTCTGGGGGCGCGGTCCGCACCGGGACGACCTCGCCTGGGTGGGCGAGGGCGACCCGTGCCCGGCCGTCGACCACGCGGCGCGCGGCATGTACGACCACAGCTACCAGGGCACGGGCAACTGGCCGTTCAGCGTCGCCTACGCGGGCAGCCACGGGTTGTCCGGGTTCGTCACCCGGTTGCGGTCGCTGACCGAGCTGGAGCGGTTCGTCGCGGCGGGCATCCCGGTGATCACCTCGCTGTCGTTCAAGGACCACGAGCTGCCCGGCTCCGGCTACTCCACGCGCGGCCACATCATGGTCGTGGCCGGGTTCACGCCCTCGGGCGACGTGGTGGCCAACGACCCGGCCGCGCCGTCCGACGGCGAGGTGCGGCGGGTGTATCCGCGCGCCGCGTTCGAGAACGTGTGGCTGCGCAGCACCGGCAGCGGCGGGATCGTCTACGTCATCCACCCGCCGCACGTCCCCCTTCCCTCGTCCGACGGCAATTGGTGAGTCATGAGCATCAGTCCTGTTGAAGTGGCGCGCGTCGACGGCGGCCCCCTGTGGGTGGAGGCCGTCGGAGCCGAGATCTGGTGGGACGAGCCGCGCCCGCACGAGGGCGGACGCCGTTGCGTGGTGCGGCGGACGGCCGACGGCCGACTCGCCGACGTGCTCCCGCAGGGGTGGAACGCGCGCAACAGGCTCATCGAGTACGGCGGGCGGTCGTGGCGTCCCCTGCCGGGCGGCGGGCTGGTGTTCACCGACTGGGAGCGGCAGCGCGTCTTCCTGCTCCTCGACGGCGAGCCGGTCGCGATCTCCCCCGAGGGCCGTTTCGGGGATCTCTACGTGCCTCCCGGCCTGGACGAGGTGTGGGCGGTCCGCGAGGTCGGCACCGTCCGCGACATCGTGGCGATCCCGCTGGACGGCGGCCCTTCGCGGGTGCTCGTGCGCGCACAGCACTTCCTGATGAACCCCCGCATCTCGCCCGACGGGCAGCACATCGCGTGGATCGGGTGGGACCACCCGAACATGCCGTGGGACGGCACCGAGCTGTGCGTCATGGCTCTTGACGGTGGCCCTTGTCAGGTGGTGGCTGGCGGACCGGCCGAGTCCGTGGTGCAGGCCGAGTGGCGCGACGCCACCTCGCTGTACGCGGTCACCGACCCCACCGGCTGGTGGAACCTGCACCTGGTCGGCCTCGACGGGTCCCAGCGCAACCTCACGCCGATGCCGCTGGAGTTCGGCGACGCGGTCTGGAAGCCGGGCAACACCTGGTTCGCCGTCGCGGGCGAGCGGGTCGTCACCCTGTACGGCACGGCCGACCGGCGGCGCATCGGCGTGCTCGACCCCGCCACCGGCGAGCTGCGCGAGCTGCCCGGCGACTGGACCTGGTGGTCGGCGTCGGTCAGCGCGGGCGACGGGGTCGCGGTGGGCGTGTCCGCCTCGCCGTACAGCCCGCTGGAGGTGACGGCGGTCGAGCTGGACGGCGGCGGGCACGCGGTGGTGTCCGCGCCCAGGCAGGTGCCGGCGCGCGAGCTGCTGCCCACGCCCGAGGCGGTGACGATCGACGGCGTGCACGCGCACCTCTACCCGCCGCTCGGCGTCTCCGGCCCCGCGCCGTACGTGGTGTTCGCGCACGGCGGGCCGACCGGGTCCAGGCCGCTGGTGCTCGACCTGGAGATCTCCTTCTTCACCAGCAGGGGCATCGGCGTCGCGCAGGTCAACTACGGCGGTTCGACCGGGTACGGCAGGGCCTACCGCGAGCGGCTGCGCCACCAGTGGGGCGTCGTCGACGTCCAGGACTGCGCCGTCGTGGCCCGCGGCCTGGTGGAACTCGGCCGCGCCGACGCCTTCCGCCTGGCGATCCGCGGCGGCAGCGCGGGCGGATGGACGACCGTCGCGGCGCTGGTGCACAGCGACGTGTTCGCCGGCGGGGTGGCGCATTACGCCATCACCGACCCCGAGGGGTGGGCGGCGGAGACGCATGACTTCGAGTCGCGGTATTTGGACGGTCTGATCGGGCCGCTGGATTCAGAAAGGCAGCGGTATCTGGACAGATCGCCGCTCCTTCACGCGGCTCAAGCCTCAGGTCCTGTGCTGATGATGCACGGGCTGGAGGACGCGATCGTGGACGTCTCGCAAGCCGAGAGGTTTGTCGCGGAGCTGGACAGGCATGGCAAAGAGTGGGCATTGCTCACCTTCCCCGGCGAGCAGCACGGCTGGCGCAGGGAGGAAACTATCGTCGCGGTACTGGAGGCCGAGCTGGCCTTCTACGAACGAATCTTCAAGGGGTACGACCGGTGAAAAGCGTCGGGGAGATCTGCTCGGATCTGATCAGGTTCGACACCACCAATCCGGGGTCCGGGGAACGGCCGGCGGCAGAGTACGTCGCCACGCTGCTCGCCGACGCGGGGATCCAGCCCACGGTGTTCGAATCCGCTCCCGGGCGCACGACGGTGGTGGCGCGCATCGAGGGCGACTCGCCCGACGCGCTGCTCATCCACGGCCACCTCGACGTGGTGCCGGCCGACCCGGCGGAGTGGCAGCTGCACCCGTTCTCCGGAGAGATCACCGACGGCTGCGTCTACGGGCGCGGGGCCGTCGACATGAAGGGCTCGTGCTCGATGACGATCGCGACCGCCCTCGACCTGGCGGCGCGGGGGGTGCGGCCGAAGCGGGACGTCGTGCTGGCGTTCCTGGCCGACGAGGAGGCGACCGGCGACTACGGCTCGCGGTATGCGGTCACCTCGCACCGCTCGCTCTTCGACGGGGTCACCGAGGCGATCAGCGAGTCCGGCGGGTTTTCCGTCACCTCCGGAAATGAGCGGATTTATCCGGTCGCGGTGGGCGAGCGGGGGACGTCGTGGATGAAGGTCACCGCGCACGGCGTCGCCGGGCACGGGTCCCGGCCGCCGGTGGACAACCCGGTCGCGACGCTGGCGCACGCGCTGTCGCGCGTCGCGTCCTACCAGTGGCCGGTACGGCTGACGCCGGCGGTGGCGGCGCTGATCGAGGACCTGGCGGAGATCACCGGGCAGCCGATCGACCTGGACCGGCTGGACGCGGAGGCGGCGCGGCTGGGCAGCCTGGGATCGCTATTCAAGGCGCAGATGCGGAACTCGGCGAACCCGACGATGCTCAACGCCGGGTACAAGGTCAACGTGGTGCCGTCCACGGCTGAGGCGCACATTGACGGGCGCTATCTCCCTGGGCTGCAGGAGGAGTTCCTGTCGACGATCGACGAGCTGCTCGGTCCCAAGATCACCCGGGAGTTCGTCAACCTGGAGGAGGCGCCGTCCGCGCCCTACCCGTCGTCGTTCTTCGACGAGATGGCGGCTTCGCTGGTGGCCGAGGATCCTCAGGCGCGGCCCGTGCCGTACGTCATGAGCGGGGGGACGGACGCCAAGTCCTTCGCGAGGATCGGGATCAAGGGGTACGGCTTCGCGCCGCTGATGTTGCGGCCGGATCTGGACTATTTCGGGATGTTCCATGGCAAGGATGAGCGGGTGCCGGTGGAGGGGCTGGAGTTCGGCGTGAAAGTCCTGACGCGTCTCCTCACGGGTAGTAACTGATTCACTACCTATAGTGAGTGCATGAAACGAATTCTCACGGGTGCCGTCCTTGTGGCGGGGCTTGCTCTTTGCGCCTTCGTCACGCCTGCCTCCGCTGCCAGCCCTGAGCCTTCCTCGTGCGTGTGCACGATGGAGTACCGGCCGGTGGTGGGGGTTGACGGGAAGACCTATCCGAACGCCTGCGCGGCCGGCTGCGCAGGCGTGGCGGTGGACCACGAGGCCACGGTGGACGTCCCGGTGAACCTCCCCGACTACCAGCCCACCACCCCAACGGACAGTTACGGACAGCCCGCCACCGACCCGGCCAAGCCCAGCGATCCCGCCACCGGCTCGGGCGCGTACGGGCATCCGGGAGGGCACGGCACGCCCGGCGCCCACAAGCCGTGCCCGGGATCGATCGCCCCGCCCGGCTACGTGACCGGCGGCCCCAAGGCGCCGTACACCTCGACGCCCGACGTCGACCTCTGCCCGCCGGACCTGCCGCCCGGCGCCGTCTGCTGACCCTGCCCGCGCCAGGGCCGCACAACGAGGTCATCGAGCCGCGTGGCACAGCTTCTGCACCGCCACGCGGCCCCCACAGCCCGCGACAAACCACCCCCTGGCGGCTCCACGGCCCTGCGATCGTTGGGCGTACCGCGGATACGCGCGCACCGGCTGGGCGGGAAGTGTCGGGGGTGGCTGGCACACTGGGCGCATGATTCTGGGGACTGTGGTCGTGACGGGGGCAGCCGGGCTGGTCGGGTCGGCGGTGCGTGGACCGCTGGGACGGGCGGCACAACGCCTGGTGCTGGTCGACCAGGCCCCGATACGGGCGGAAGCGCCCAATGAGACAGCCCATCAGGTCAAGCTCACCTCCGTCGACGACATCGCCCCGCTGATCGACGGTGCCGACGTGGTGGTGCATCTCGCCGGGATCCCCGACGAGGCGCCCCTGCCCGACCTGATGACAGCCAATGTCGTCGGCACCCACCACGTGCTCGAAGCCGCCAGGCGCACCGGCGTCCCCCGCGTGGTGATCGCCAGCAGCAACCGCCTGACCGGGGCTTACCCGATCGGCGAAACCCTCTCCCCCGACGACCCCCTCCGTCCTGACGGCCTGTACGGGGTGAGCAAGGCGGCCGTCGAGGCCCTCGGGCGTCTTTACGTCGACAAGTTCGGCCTCGAGGTGGTGTGCGTGCGCATCGGCAGCCTGGAGGACCGCCCCCAGGACGGCCGCCACCTGGCCACGTGGCTGAGCCCCCGCGACTGCGCGGGCTTCTTCGTGGCCGCGCTGACCATGAAGATGGACGGCTTCGCCGCCTTTTACGCGGTGTCCGCGAACACGCGGCGGTTCTGGGAGCTCAGCGACGTCTACACCCCACAGGACAACGCCGAAGACTTCGCCAGGGACCTTGACGACCCGGACGCCTTCTTCATCCCCACCAACCCCCAGGGTGGCCCCTTCGCCTCCCAGGAGTACACCCTCCGCCACATCACCCCTTAACCCCACCCCTCGGCTACCCCTCGCCGTAGCGCCACCGCCCGACGACCTCCCGCCATCCCTAGGCACCCAGCCCGGCTGGCCACCCGTCCCTCCTCCACGTCACCCAGGCTCTCGTGCCCCTGGACGGCCTGTACCACCACGCCCGATTACCGTGTCGCCAGAGCGAGGACGGTGCCAGGGCCAAAGTGGGCAAGGCGGGTCGTCAAGAGTGGGCGGCGCGGGGTTGGGGGTCGGGGGGTTGCGGGTGTGCGTCGTCAAAGGGGCGGCGGGAGGTCGGTCAGGGGTTGCGGGGATCGCCCATGCGGGTGGGGGTGTTCGGTTTTGGGTGGGGGTGGCATTGTCGGGGGATGTCCGATCACCCCGAGCCGGAAAGCACCGCGCTCAATCGTGCGCTCTGGGATGTCCGCGCACGCCTCCACGGCTCCACCCCCGCCGACCGCTTCTACGACGTCGACTCCTTCCTGGACGGCCGCCAGACCCTCTACAGCATCGAAAGAGACCTAGCGGGCGAGGTGAAGGACCTCGACCTGCTCCACCTGCAGTGCCACTTCGGCATGGACACGCTCAGCTGGGCCCGCCTCGGCGCCCGGGTCACGGGAGTGGACTTTTCGCCCGTTGCGGTAGGGAGGGCCAGGCGGCTCGCCGTACAAGCAGGGGTGGAGGCCACGTTCCTGGAGGCGGACACCCAGCGGTTGCCTGCCGTACTCCAAGGCCGGTTCGATCTGGTGGTGGCCACCTACGGCGTGCTGTGCTGGATCGGGGAGCTCGACGGCTGGATGCGCGGCGCCGCCATGGCGCTCAGGCCGGGCGGCCGCCTGCTGCTGGTGGACATGCACCCGGTGTTCCAGACGCTCGCGTCCGTGGACCCGCTGGTCGCCGACTGGCCGTACGGCGGGGGCCAGGCCCAGCGCGAGACCGTCACCGGCACCTACGCCGACGCCGCCGTCGACACCCCGGCCCAGGAGACCGTCCAGTACCCCTACTCGCTGGGTGAGATCGTCACCGCCGCCGTCAACGCCGGGCTCACGCTCCGCCACCTCGGCGAGCACGTCGCCACGGATCTCGACCCCCGCGGCCTCCTCACCCAGAGCCCCGACGGCCTTTACCGCCTCCCGCTCGGCGACACGCACCTGCCCATCCTCTACTCGCTCACCGCGACGAACCTCCCGGCGACGGGCCTCCCCGCGCAGGCGCAGGGCCTCCCCGCGACGGATCTGCCCGTGACGATCCCCAACGCGACGGCCTGACGTGTGGCTGGCCGGGCGCGGCAGCGCGGACATCACGGGTGAGGCCGCCGAGTGCGGCATGCTCGGGTACGGCAAAGCCGACCAGCAGAGCGCGGGCATCCACACCCGCCTGCGGGCCAGGGCGTTCGCCTTCGCCACGGGCGGCATGCGGACGCTGCTCGTGGTGTGCGAGCTCCCCCTGATCTTCCCCAGCGTGGTGAACGCGGTGCTGGCACGGCTGCCGGACGGCTACACCGAGGCCAACGTGATGATCACCGCCACCCACACGCACTGCGGTCCGGGCGGCTACGCGCATCACCGGCTGTACAACGGCAACGCGGGCGGGTTCCGGCGCAGGACGTTCGAGGCGATCGTGGACGGCATCGTCGAGGCGTCAGCGAAGGCCCACGCGGATCTCGCGCCGGCGACGCTGCTGCTCGGCCACGGCGAGCTGCGCGACGCCAGCGTCAACCGCTCGAAGCAGGCCTTCGACCGGGACCAGGAGGAGGAGCGGGCGTTCTTCCCGGGCGCGATCGACCCGCAGACGACGCTGCTGCGGATCGTGCGCGAGGGCGTCACGGTCGGCGCGGTCAACTGGTTCGCCACCCACAACACGAGCATGACCAACACCAACACGCTGATCAGCGCCGACAACAAGGGCTACGCCGCTTACCACTGGGAGAGCCGGGAGGAGGGGCTGGTGGCGGCGTTCGCACAGACCAACGCGGGCGACATGTCGCCCAACCTGCGGCTCAAGCCCGGCCACGGCCCGACGGAGGACGAACGCGAGAACACCCGGATCATCGGCACACGACAGTACGAAGCCGCAAACGTCCTGACCGGGGAACCCGTCGTGGCCGCGCTGGACCACCGGTTCACCCATCTGCACCTGTCCCGGGTGCTGGTCAGGCCGGAGTTCACCGGCGACGGCCGCGCCCACCGCACCTCGGCCCCGATCGCCGGAGCGTCGGCCTTCGCGGGCGCCTGGGCGGACGGCCCGGCGTTCAAGGGGTTTCGCGAAGGGCATCACAACCCGCTCTGGGCCGCCCTCTCCCGCGGCCTCGTCTACCCGCTGTCCCCCAAGCTGCGCGACGCCCAGGTGCCCAAGGCGCTGTTCGTGCCCGCCCGCGGCATGGTCCAGGAGCGCGTGCCGGTCCAGCTCCTGCGCATCGGCCGCCTGTACCTCGTGGGCATCCCGGGCGAGGTGACGATCGTGGCGGGGCTGCGGCTCCGCCGTACGGTGGCCGCCATCGTGGGGGCGGAGCTCAGGGACGTCCTGGTCGCGGGTTACGCGAACGGTTACGCGCATTACGTGACCACGCCAGAGGAGTACGACGCGCAGGAGTACGAGGGCGGCAGCACCCTGTTCGGCCGCTGGGAGCTGCCCGCGCTGTGCCAGACCGCCGCCGCCCTGGCCACCGCCATGCGCGACGGCGTCCCCGTAGGCCGCGGCATACCGGCGGAACAGCCTCGCGTACGGCACAGCCGCCACAACCCTCCGCCGGACGTGCCGCATCCGGGCAGGAGGTTCGGCGACCTCCTCTCCCTGGAGATCAAGGACGGGAGGGCGACCGCCACCTTCGTCGGCGCCCACCCCGGCAACGACCTGCGCAGGGGCGGCACCTACCTCGAAGTGCAGAAGCAGGAGAACGAAGGATGGACCATCATCGCCGACGACGGCGACTGGTCCACGACCTTCCGCTGGTCCAGGCACGGTCGGGCGGCGTCGACCGTGACCATCACCTGGGAATCCGCCGCCCCCGGCACCTACCGGATCGTCTACCACGGCGACACCGCCGACGGCCCGTTCACCGGCAGCACGGAACCGTTCGCGCTTGACCTGGATCGCACTCCAGGTGACACCGTCTGACCCATGAGAACTCTTGGACGCAGCGGCATCGAGGTCAGCGAGATCGGTTTCGGCGCGTGGGCGATCGGCGGGCCGTTCAGCGCGGGCGGCCAGCCGGTCGGCTGGGGCGCGGTGGACGACGACGAGTCGGTCGCCGCGATCCACCGGGCGCTCGACCTGGGCGTCACCTTCTTCGACACCGCCGACGTGTACGGCACCGGCCACAGCGAGCAGGTGCTGCGCCGGGCGCTGGACGGGCGCAGGGACCAGGTGGTGATCGCCACCAAGTTCGGCAACACCTTCGACGCGGCCACGCGCGAGCTGACCGGGCAGGACGTCTCCCCCGCGTACATCCGCAGCGCGTGCCGCGCCTCGCTGGAGAGGCTCGGCACCGACTGGATCGACCTGTACCAGCTGCACTACGGCGCCATGCCGTACGAGCGGGTGGACGAGGTGCTCGCCACGCTGGAGGAGCTGGCCGACGAGGGCCTGATCCGGTCGTACGCGTGGAGCACCGACGACCCGGACCGGGCCGCGGCCTTCGCCAAGGGCCCCCGGTGCACGGCGGTGCAGCACCAGATCAACGTGCTGGAGGACACGCCGGAGATGCTGGCCGTGTGCGCCACGCACGACCTGGCCAGCGTCGACCGGGGTCCGCTGGCGATGGGCCTGCTGTCGGGCAAGTACACGGCCGACAGCAGGCTGCCCGAGGACGACGTCCGCGCCGAGCCCGAGGGACGCTACTTCCGCGGCGGCCGTCCTGCGCCCGAGTACCTGGACCGGCTGGCCGCCGTCCGCGAGGTGCTGACCGCGGGTGGGCGCACCCTGGCGCAGGGGGCGCTCGGCTGGCTGCTGGCCCGCGACAGCCGTACGGTGCCCATTCCTGGGATCAGGACGGTCGCGCAGGCCGAGGAGAACGCCGCGGCGCTCACCCTCGGCCCGCTGACCGGCGCCCAGCTCACCGAGATCCGGACGCTGCTGGGTCGTTAGCGCTTGATCGATACGGCGGTGCCGTACCGCTCCTGGGTTGCCCAGATGGCGGGGATCTGCCACGGGTTGGTGACGGGCTGGCCCTCCCACGCCTCCACCCACACGCCGAAGTTCTGCACCATGATCACGCTGGGGTGCTGCCGTGCGGCCTCCATGTACACGTGCTGCACCGCCTCGATCTTGGCGGGGGTGTCGTACTGCCCGGTGTAGGGCCCGACCACGGTCGGCGGGAAGATGTAGGTGCGGCGCGGACGATCACCCATCTTCTCCAGCGTGGTCAGGAGCGAGTCGAGCCTGGCCGCGTCGGCGCCGTAGTCGTCGACGCCGAGCCAGTCCACCTCGTCCGGGACGTACGTCCTGGGCGAGGCGTCCCCAGCGGCGAGCGTCATCATGATCGGGAACGGCCCGAACCCCTTGCCCGGCGCCATCGACGCCTTGACCGCCGACGCCATCTTCTGCAGGTCGGCGTTGGTGACCCCGTAGACCTGAGCCTCGTCCTTCAGGTAGATCCCCATGAGCCGGTCCTGGTACGGCTTGACCAGCTCCACGAAGGCGTTCCACCGGTCCATCGTCGGGAAGATCGGGCACGTCCCGGAGCACTCGGCGGGGAAGAACTCGTAGCCCGCGTAGAGGGCGCAGGAGTGCGGCGGGCAGCTCTTGAGGTCCTCGATCGCGTACGGCTCGCCCGGGTTGTCGGGCGAGATGCTGATGAAGTGCATGTTCGCGAACCCCTTGGCCTCGGGGATGTGGTTGCCCCAGCGCGACAGGATGCGGGTGGCGAAGTAGCCGTAGTACTCGACGTTCGGGTACGGGTCGACGCGGCTGATGACCAGGTCGTCCACGGTGCTGACCTGCTGGCTGTTGCCGACCCACGCGCCCAGGTACAGGTACGGCTTGGCCAGCGGCACGCCGAGCCCGAAGGTGCGGCTGGAGCCGTTGACGGTGACGACGACCGACGGGTTGGCCGTCGAGGCGCCGGTGACCGCGATCGTGACGGCGAAGCCGTTCGACGCCCTGGTGACGGTCATCGGGGTGGCCCACTGCTGGTCGCCCGACTTGAACAGCTGCACCTTGCCGTCGCGGCTGACGGTCAGGCCGATCTCGACGTTGCCGTTGGTGACGTACCCGGTGGACTTGGCGGTGTGCGACAGCATGACCGAGCTCCAGTCGCTCGGCGCGCTCTTCAGGAGCGGGTCGGGGTCCACCACGGCGGAGACCGTGTAGGAGTCGCTGGAGTCGGCGATCACCGCGCCGTCGAGCCTGACGGCCGACCGGCCGAGCGCGAAGATCAGCTTGCCGGGGTGGTTGGGATGGTTGACCTGCGAGTAGTACGGCTGCGGCGTGGCGTCGGTGGCCCAGTCGCCGGACACGCGGGTGTAGCCGACCGTGTTGAGCGGCACCTGCCTGCCGCCCAGCTTGTCGTTGAGCCCGTAGCCGGGGTCGGTGTCGGTGGAGCCCTCGAAGGTGTCGGCGAACCTGGTCATGCGGCTGACGGTCAGGTTGTCGACGGTGCTGACCTGCTGGGCGTTGCTCACGTACGCGCCCAGGTACAGGTACGGCCTGACCATCGCCGACCCGAGCGTGGCGGTACGGCTCGCGCCGTTCACGGTGACCGTCACCGACGTGCCGGACACGGCGACGCTGGTGGCGAAACCGTTGGACGCGCGCGTCGTCTGCAGCGGGGTGGCCCACTGCGCGGTGCCGTTGCGGAAGAGCTGCACCCGCCCGTCGCGCGCCACGGTCAGTCCGAGGTCGACGTCGGTGTTGGTGACGTACCCGGCCGACTTCGCCGAGCGGGACAGCATGACCGAGCTCCAGTCGGCCGCCGTGCCGCGCACGAGCGGGTCGGGGTCGACGACGGCGGTGACGGTGTAGGTGTCGCCCTCCATCGGCGCGTCCAGGCGCACGGCGGAGCGGCCCAGGGCGAACAGCATCTTGCCGGGGTGGTCGGGGTGGTTGACCTGCGAGTAGTACTCGGCGGGCGGGGTGCTGGTGTCCCACGAGCCGGACACGCGGGTGTAGGTGACGCCGCGCGCTGTGCCGCTCTGACGGGTGGCGAGGGAGTCGTTGAGCCCGTAGGTGGGGTCGGTGTCGCGGGCGCCGTCGAAGGTGTCGGTGAGCGCGGGGGCGACGGCCGCTTCTGCGGGGAGGGCGGGCAGGCCGTACAGGGCGAGGGCTAACAGGGGGACGACGAGCCGTTTCATGTGCGGACCTCTCGTGGGTGGGGGGTGTCGAGGCTGAGGTCGTGCAGGGCCAGCCACGCGGCGGCGCGGGCGGCGTCACCGGCGTGCGTGATCGTGGGGTACGGCAGGCGGGCGGCGAGCGGGCTGCCCTGGGCGAGGAGGCCTCCGGCGAGGACGATGGGCGAGTCGTCGTCCTTGGGCCTGACGGTGGCGAGGGTCTCTTGCAGGTGTGCTGCGGCGCGGTCGAGGATGTCGGCGGCGTGCGGGTCGTGTTCCGCGGCTGCCAGGACGAGCGGGGCGAGTGAGGCGAGGGTGGGCACGGGCGCGGCGTGCACGCGGTGGATGGCCTCCGACGCCGTCTCGCGCGTCATCGGGCGCGGCTCCCCGAAAAGCCCTTCGAGGACACGCGCCGCCAGCAGGCCCCCCGAAGAGGCCTGGTCGATGGTGGTGAGGAGGTGGCGGACGGCTTCTCGGCCGAGCCACACGCCCGAGCCGAGGTCGCCGAGCAGCCACCCGTGCCCGTCCGCGGTCGCCACCGCGACCCGGTCCACCACGTGCGAGGCTGCCGCGCCGGTCCCCGCGAGCAGCACGCTGCCCGTACGGCTGGCCGTACCGGAGACGAAGGCCAGCTCCACGTCGCTCACCAGCCGCGGCGGCGGCACCCCCAAGGACGCCCACATCCGGGCGAAGTCACCGTCAAAACCGCCGAGGCCGCCCGCGATGCCCATCACCGACGCCTCGACGCGCAGATCGGCGACGGCCTGCCGGACGGCTGCGGCGATCGTCGAGACGGCTGCTTCGCCGTACACCACCGGGTTGGCGCCGGGTCCTCGGGCGGACCCCAGCACGGATCCCGAGGCGGACACGACGACGGCCCGCGTGGTCGAGCCGCCGACGTCGAGCCCGAGCGCGAGGGTCATTTGAGCGCCCCCTCCGTCAGCCCGGACTGGATGTGCCGCTGGAAGATCACGTAGACGAGCAGCATGGGCAGGATCGCCATGCTGAGCGCCGCGAACAGCGCACCCCAGTCGGCGTTGTATCCGGCGGCGGTGGAGATGTCGGCGATGCCCTGGGTGAGCACCCATTTGTCGCGCGCGTTGCCGCTGAGCAGGATCAGCGGCAACTGGTACTGGTTCCACTGCCCGAGCACGTTGAAGATCGTGATGCTGACCAGCGCCGGTCTGGCCATGGGCAGCATCACCTGGAAGAACACCCGGCTGTGCGAGGCGCCGTCCATGAACGCGGCCTCGGCCACCGACTCGGGCAGCGTCTTGAAGAACGCGGTGAGGAAGAAGACGGTGAACGGCAGCGAGTAGGCGATGTAGACGAGCACCAGCCCGCCGTGGGTGTCCAGCCCGATGAACGGGATCAGCTGCCCGGTGTTGCGCACCACGAAGAACAGCGGCGTCAGCGCCAGGTAGACGGGGAACGCCATGCCCGACACGAGCACCAGGTAGATCGCGTGGCTGCCGCGGAACGGGTAGCGGGCCAGCACGTAGGCGGCCATCGAGCCGAGCAGCATCGTGCCCGACGTCGACAGGGCCACCACGAGCACGGTGTTGCCCAGGTAGGTGCCGATGTGCGCCTGCTCGAAGGCGCGCACCCAGTTGTCCACCCGCAGCCGCGCGGGCAGCGACCAGGCGGGCCCGAAGATCTCGCTGGTGTTCTTGAACGAGGCGAGCAGCGTCCACGCCATCGGCACGACCACGACGACCGCCCAGAACAGCAGCGCCACGTGCGCGACCCGGCGCATCACCGCGACCGCCGCATCGTCAGGGCGGCGAACGTCATCGTGCAGAAGAACAGCGCGACCCCGATCGCCGAGGCGTAGCCGAACTTCGCGTACTGGAACGCGTTGCGGTACACCTCGTTGGCCAGCACGGTCGTGGAGAAGTCAGGCCCGCCGTGCTCGGCGGTCAGCACGAACACGATGGGGAAGGCGTCGAACGCGGCCACCCCCAGGTACACCCAGCCGACCTGCACGGTGTGGCGCAGCAGCGGCAGCGTGACGTGGCGGAACGAGGCCGCCTTGGACGCGCCGTCGATCTGCGCCGCCTCGTGCAGCTCGCGCGGGATCGCGGCCATCCCGGCGGAGAACAGCACCACGTAGAAGCCGGTGGCCTGCCAGACCAGCACGCCGAGGATCGACCAGAGCGCCAGCCCGGGATCGGTGAGGAACCCGACCGGGTCGAGGCCGAGCGCCATGAGGGCGCCGTTGAGCACACCGCTGGCGTCCGGCCTGAGCACCGACTGGAACATCACCGCGATGACCGTGATCGACAGCACCTGCGGGAAGAAGAAGACGACCTTGTAGAACCCGGCGGCCCGGAATCCGCCCTGGTTGAGCAGATACGCGAAGACGAGGCCGAGTGCGATCGTGATCACCGGCAGCGTGAGCAGCAGCACCGCGTTGTGGCTGAGCGCCTTCCAGAAAACCTCGTCGCCGGCCAGCCGGACGAAGTTGTCCAGCCCCACGAACCGCGGGCTGGCGTTCAGCCCGCGCCAGTCGGTCATCGAGATCTGGAACGCCTGCGCGTAGGGCGAGATCACGTAGACCACGTAGAGCAGGAGCGGCGCTGCCAGGAAGCCGGCGGCGAAGCGCAGTCGGCCCTTCCTCACCGCGAGAACTTCTTGATCGAAGAATCCTTCTTCACCGCGTCCGCCTTCTTCTGCAGGCGGTCGGCCCACTGGTCGGCGGTGATGCGCCCGGTCATCAGCTGCCCGGTGGCCGCGTCCAGCTCGGTGCCGAGCTCGGCGTACCAGCTGTTGAACCGCCAGTCGACGGTGTTGGTGCCCGCGGCGGAGAGCGCGGCCGCCGCGCTCTTGAGCCCCGGCTTGGCGTCTGCGGGCAGCTCGGCGCCCTGGACGGTGGTGAGCGTGGAGACGAGCCCGCTGTACTTGCCCGCGCCCTCCTTGGAGACCATCGTGCGCAGGTACTCCATGCCCGCCCGCGGGTTCTTGCTCTGCGCGGCGACGATGAACCCGGCGCCTGGCGCGGCGTGCAGCGCGGTCTGCGGCAGCGCCTCCTTGTCCGACAGCGCGGGCACCGGGAACATCGCGTAGCCGAAGTCGGCGGGCGCGACGTCCTTCTGCTCGTT
Organism: Nonomuraea sp. NPDC050556; assembly: GCF_044457355.1. Classification (NCBI taxonomy): domain Bacteria; kingdom Bacillati; phylum Actinomycetota; class Actinomycetes; order Streptosporangiales; family Streptosporangiaceae; genus Nonomuraea; species Nonomuraea sp. NPDC050556. Next base: position 2,962,223 of record NZ_JBITGU010000001.1, read on the forward strand.
CTCCAGCCAGGAGCCGTTGGGGATGATCGCGACCTCACCGGCGTTGTGCCTGGCCTGCGACTCGGTGTGGTTCAGCCCCTCGGTGCCCTGCAGCAGGAAGCCCCTGGCGTGCAGCTCGCCGAACGCGGCGGCCGCCTGCTTCAGCGCCGGAGCCCGCCAGGCGCCGTCCTCGAGGTTGTCGACGCGCTTCATCACGTCCAGGCCGCCGTTCTTGACGGCCATGGCCAGGATGGCCTCCCAGACGTAGCCGGGGTACTTGCCCGCGTAGGCGAACGGCGCGATCCCGGCCTTCTTGATCTCGGCGCAGAGGGTGAGGAACTCCGCCCAGGTCGTCGGCGGCTGCCAGCCCTTGGCGCTGAACAGCTTGGTGGAGTACCAGAACCCCCAGATCATGAAGACGTACGGCACGCTGTACGGCGTGCCGTTGAAGGAGCCCGTCTCGACGGCGACGGGCAGCAGCACGTCGCGCACCTTCTTGCCCGGGTCGTCCCAGGAGGGTGCGTCCAGCAACGGCGTCAGGTCCTGCACCTGGCCGCCCTGCACCAGCGCGGCCAGGTCGAGCGACTGCGCGCCGTCGTTGTTGATCACCTCGGGCGGGGTGCCGCCGACGAAGCGCGGCTGCAGGGTGCCGGAGATCTCCTTGGTGGCGACGTGCTTGAGCTGCACCTTGGGGTGCTTGGCCAGGAACATCGGCTCGTGGATGGTGCGCGCGTAGGCGTCGCCGTACCCTCCGTCGAAGATCACGATCTCGAGCGGTCCGCCCTCGTCCATGCCGAGCGGGTTGCCCGCGCTGATCGCGCCGGTGGCGGTGGCCTGGACGGCCGGGGCGCCGGGCGAGGCGCAGGCGGCGGCGAGCAGGCCGGTGAAGGGCAGCGCGAGCCCGGCGCGTAAGACCTGGCGCCTGGTGGGGGTGGTCATGGGTTCCTCCTCGTGGTGCGACGGATGCGTCCGTCGTAGGTGTTCTCGAGCTCCCTGTTGTGCGCGTCGCCGCCGGCGATGTTGGCCGACAGGTAGACCGGCGGGGTGCGTCCCGCCTCCTCCATGCGGCGCAGCACCTCGGCGACGATCTGCTGGCCGAGCAGCGCGCTGGTGATGGAGGAGATGCCGCAGGCGCGGCCCCCACCGCGCAGCGGCAGGACGGCGTCGCCGTACGGCGCGCCGTTGTCCAGCACGACGTCGGCGTGGTCGGCCAGATGCAGACCGGAGGGGTGCCTGGAGGGCATCTGGCGCGAGTGCCTGGCCGAGGTCACCGCGACCAGCGCGTGGCCGCGCCGCTTGACCAGCCCGGCGAACTCGACGATCAGGCCGTTGACCCCGGAGTTCGAGGCGATCATGAAGATGTCCTCCGGATGCACCGCGGCCGTGTCGTAGAGCCGCTGGGCCGCGCCAGGGTCGCGTTCGAGCAGCGGGTCGTCCGCGCCGTCAAGGTCGTTGACGGTGATGCGGTTGGCCGCGACGAGCCCGCCGGCCCTGCCGGACATCTCCATCGCGAACGCCTCGGAGTGGCCGCTCCCGAAGGCCTGCACGATCCCGCCCGCCTCGATAGCGTTCGTGACCAGTTCTGCCGCCTTGTCGACGAGCGGCGCCTGGCTCAGGCCCACACTGGCCACGGCGTCGTGGACGGCGGACAGGTAACCGGCCGCAGAGAGCGACAAATTTTTCTCCATGTCGCGATAAGATGAGGCCGTTTGCCGTCCAAGTCAAGACATTGACGGTCAGAGCGAAGAAGAATTATTCTCCGTGTCGGACACGAGAAGGGGGACTCCATGGCGAGCGTTGAGGGCATCGTCGACCGGCTCGGCGAGCTGGCGCCCGCGATGCCGGAGGCGCAGCGGTCGATCGCCGAGCTGGTGCTGGCCGATCCAGGCGCGGTGGCCAGAATGACCATCCTCGACCTGGCCGAGCGGTGCGGGGTCTCCACGGGCAGCATCACGCGGCTGTGCCGCGCGCTGGGCCTGACCGGCTACGCGGAGCTGCGGCTGGCCCTGGCCTCCGACAGCGTCAGGACGACCACGGCCCAGCCGTGGAGCATGGCGATCGGCGCCGACGTGGCCGAGGACGACGACATCCACCGCATCGCCGAGGTCGTCTCGGCCACGATCACCGCCGCCGTGACCGAGACCGTCGCCGGGCTCGACCTGGCCGTGCTCGACCGGGTGGCCGCGCAGCTCACGGTGGCACGCAGGGTCTGGGTGTTCGGCGCGGGCGGCAGCTCGACGGTCGCCTCCGAGCTGCAGCAGCGCCTCTACCACCTGGGCATCGCCGCGTGGACGTCCATGGACACCCACGTGGCGCTCAGCGCCGCCGCGCTGGCAGGGCCGCGCGACGTGATGGTGTCCATCTCGCACGGCGGGCGCACCAAGGAGGCCGTCGACCTGCTGAACGAGGCGATGTCGCACGGCGCGACCACGGTCGCGGTCACCAACGACGCCGAGTCGCCGCTGGCGGCGACGGCCGAGCTGGTCCTGCTCACCTCGGTGCGCGAGACCGGGTTCCGCACCGAGTCGCTGGCCTCCAGGCACGGCCAGCTGGCCGTCGTGGACATGCTCTTCATCGCGATAGCGCAGCGCTCGTTCGAGCAGGCGGCCGAGGCGATGGCGGCCGCACACGAGGCGGTCAAACCGTACAAGCAACAGAGCTAGGAGCAGCGTGGACCGGATCGTCGCCGTGCGGGCCTTCGTGGCCGACTACGTGAACCTGCCGCCCTCCGCGCCCGCCGACGGCGACCCCGAGGGGTTACGCCAGTGGAAGCGGCGCAAGGTGGCCAGCCCGATGAGCCAGCACGCCGACTTCCGCGACAACCGGATGGCGGCGATCGGGCCCAACTCGCAGCAGACCGTGGTCGTGGAGGTGGAGAGCGCCTCTGGGCACGTGGGCGTGGGCACCACCAACGGCGGCGTCGTGGTCGCGGCGCTGGTGGAGCTGCACCTGGCCTACCTGGTGGAGGGGCAGAGCCCGTTCGCGCACGAGGTGCTGTGGGACCGGATGTTCAACAGCACGCTGCACTACGGGCGCAAGGGGCTGGCGCTGCACGCGATCTCGGCCGTGGACCTCGCGGTGTGGGACCTGCACGGGCGCATCACGCAGCAGCCGGTGCACGAGCTGCTCGGCGGCAAGATCCACTCGTCCGTGTCGTTGTACGCGACGGGGCCGCTGGCGGACGTGGCGCAGAAGCTGGGGTTCTGGGGGGCGAAGATCCCGCTGACGTACGCGCCGGTGGAGGGCCTGGCCGGGTTCGACGCCAATCTGGCGATCGCCGCTGATGCCCGCTCCGCGGTGGGGGCGGATTTTCCGCTCATGTACGACTGCTGGATGTCGCTCGACGTCTCCTACGCCGCCAGGCTCGGCGCCGCGCTGATGCCGCTGGGGTTCCACTGGCTGGAGGAGCCGCTGCGCCCCGACGCCTACGCCGCGCACCGGCGGCTGCGTTCGCGGCTGCCGCGCGGGCTCGACCTGGCCTCGGGCGAGCACGAGTACACCGCGGACGGGTTCCGCCTGCTGTGCGAGGCCGGGGTGGACGTCATCCAGCCCGACCCCAACTGGTGCGGCGGGCTCACCGAGCTGCGCAGGATCTCGGAGGTCGCGCGGGAGCACGGGGTACGGCTCATCCCGCACACCGGCGGCCACCACGCCTACCATTTCGTCGCCACCCGGCCGGAGCCGCCGCTGGCGGAGTTCGGCATCTTCGCCGGTGACTGCTCGGGCCTGGTCCCCCAGCATCCGATCTTCACCGGGGAGGTCCTGCCCGTCGACGGTACGGTCACCCTGTCCGACGCGCCGGGCTTCGGCCTGGACCTCGACCCGTCGGTCGAGCTGCAGCGGCCGGTCACCCGATGACCGTGCGCCTGGCGGTCGTCGGGACGGGCTGGTGGGCGCGGTTCGCCCACCTGCCGGGGATCGCCGAATGCCCGGACGCGTCGCTGGCGTCGGTCTCCGAGGAGTCGCTGCCCGCTCCTGGCACGGCGGACGGGGTGGTGATCGCCACTCCGCACCACACGCACTATCCGCTGGCCGCGGCGGCGCTCGACGCCGGGTTCCACGTGCTGGTGGAGAAGCCGATGACGACCAGCGGTCCGGAGGCATGGGATCTGGTGGACCGCGCGGAGCGCGCCGGGCTGCACCTGTCGGTGGGCTACACCGCCCAGTACACCGGCGCGGCCGTGGCGGCCCGCGCGGCCGTACAGGAGGAGATCGGGGAGCTGGCCTGCGTCAGCGGGGAGCTGGCCTCGACCATGATGGGCCTGATCGCGACCAACCCCACCTACGCCGACGGGCAGGCGCGCGGCCAGCTCACCCACCTGGCCGGAGCCCTGACCCACACGACGGGCCAGGCGGCCGCGCAGGTCTTCGCGATGATGGCGAGCCACGCCCTGGACGTGGACGTCAGCGACGCCCTCACCGTCCGCCTGACCGGCGGCGCCCTGGTCAGCCTCGCCTCCACCGGGACGCTGCCCGAGGGCCTCCCCCACAGGAACGTGCTGCGCTACTACGGCACGGCGGGGACGGTGGAGCACGACCTCCAGTACGGCACGGCCGTCATCCGCCGCCACGACGGCTGGGAACGGCGCGTCACGCAGCCGACCAGCGACCCGGTCTGGCCCAGGTACGCCCCGGTCCAGGCCTTCGCCCGCCTGATCGCTGGCACCGGCCCCAACCACGCCCCCGGCGCGGCAGCGGCGGCGGCCGTCGACCTCGTCGAGGCCGCCCGCGCCTCAGCGTCCTCGGGGACCGTTCAGAACCTGGACCTGGGGCGCTCCTGGAGCACGTCGTCCACGTAGATGTCGACCTTCTCGTTGTAGAACGCGACCAGGCCGGTGATCTTCTGGGACTCCGGCAGCGGGGTGCGGTAGGACCAGGCGAGGTCGGCGTGGCCGTTCACGGACCAGTACTCCGCCTGCCCCTTGTACGGGCAGTGGGTCTCCGTGTCGGTGTGCGTGAGGGCGTCCTGGCGGATGTCGGTCTTCGGGAGGTAGTAGCGGGTCGGCAGGCCCGTCTCGAAGAGCAGGGTGGCGTTGCGCGAGTCGGCCACGGTCTCGCCGTCCACCTCGACGCGCACGTGGCGGGAGGAGTGCAGGATGTCGACCCGCGTGTAGGGGTCACGGGCGTGGGTGAAGACCTCCTCGTCCTCCTCGAACCAGCCGTCCATGAGCTTCCACTCGAAGCGCACGTAGTCCTTGAGCACCGGGGAGTCCGGGTAGACGAGGGCCGCCTCCGCCTCGCTGCGTCCTCCGGCGGTGACGGTGTAGAGGGTGGCGTCGCCCCTGCTGGGCGAGTGCCTGGTGCCGCCGTCGGCCTTCAGCGCGTCCTGGCGCACGTCGGCGAGCGGCAAGTAGTACGTCGGGTAGTACGGCACCTCCCACACGAGCAGCGCCCCGGTGGTGTCGGCCAGTTTGGTCCCGCCGAAGTACACGCGCACCCGCTTCGCCGAGGGCTCCACGCGCACCCGGCCCTTCTGTGCAGTCTCCATGAGCGCGGCAACCGCCAGACTTCTTCGGATATTTCCGCTTTGGGAGGTAGAAAACGGTGGCGCGGCTCCGACCACGGAGCATGACGACAATTCACCCAGGCGACGCGCAGTACGACCAGCTCCGCCGTACCTTCACCCACACCGGCTCCCCCGCCGTGATCATCCTTCCCGCCGACGCCCGCGAGGTGGCCCAGGCCGTACGGCAGGCCCGCGAGGAGGGCCTGGAGCTGTCGGTGCGCAGCGGCGGCCACAGCGGCGCCGGGTTCGGCACCAACGACGGCGGCATGGTCATCGACCTGTCCCGCCTCGACGGCGTGGAGGTCGACGGGGACCTCGTCAGGATCGGCACCGGCGCCACCTGGGGCCAGGTCGCCGCCCAGCTCGCCCCGCACGGCCTCGCCGTCTCCTCTGGGGACACCTCGACCGTCGGCGTCGGCGGGCTGATGCTGGGGGGCGGCATCGGCTGGATGGTGCGCAAGCACGGCCTCGCGCTCGACCACCTGGTCGCCGCCGAGCTCGTGACGGCGGACGGCGACGTCCTGTGGATCGACGCCGAGCACCACGCCGACCTGTTCTGGGCGGTCAGGGGCGGCGGCGGGAACGTCGGGATCGTCACGACGTTCGAGGTCAGGGCGCGGCGCGAGACGACCGTGGTCTTCGGCACCATCACCTACCCCCTCGACGAGGCGGCGACGGTGCTCAGGGGGTGGCGCGACGCCATGCGGCAGGCGCCGGACGAGCTCACCACCACCGTGCACCTGCTGCCGTTCGACGGCGGCGCGCTGATGATCACCGTCTGCTTCGCCGGGGAGGACGCGTCGGCGGTCGAGCCGCTGCTGCGGCTGGGGACGGTGCAGAGCAAGGAGCTGGCTCGCGTGCCGTACCAGGACACGCTGGGCACCCCGATGGAGTTCCCGCCGGGGTGGCTGCCGATGGTCCGCAACCGGTTCGTGCCGTCGCTGGGCGACGAGCTGATCGACCTCGTGGTGGCCGCGGCCGGGCGGGTGCCGATGATGGTGATGGAGCTGCGGGCGCTGGGCGGGGCGATGGGCCGCGTCCCGTCCGGCGCGACGGCGTTCGCGCACCGCGACAGCGAGATCATGCTGACGACCGCGGTGCTCGGGACCCCGGCCGAGCACGACGTGGATGATTTCGACGCCATGTGGGCGGGGTTCGAGCCGTACGGCCGGGGCGCCTACGCCAACTTCCTGAGCGAGGTCCGGCCTCGAGACCTGGCCGCGGTCTACCCGGGCGAGACAGGGGTACGGCTGGCGCGGATCAAGCGCGCGGCCGACCCGGCCAACCTGTTCAGCCGCAACGTCAACGTCGGCGGATCTTGACGTCACGCATGTCGGTCACGGTGACGTCGAGCGGCCCGTGCCCGTAGCCGCCCTCGCGTCCACCTCCGAGCCTGGCTGCGGCCCTGGCGAGAGCCTCGTCCACGGCCTCCTTCTCCCCCTCGGCGTCGTCCACGGTGACGATGACGCGGAAGGTGAAGGGGCCGAGGTCGGAGTAGAAGGCCAGGCCGCCCTCCTGAGTGAAGCCGACCTGGGAGAAGTCGTCCGCCTGGGGCAGCAGTGCGGCCCGCTGTCCCTCGGTGAGGTCGCTGAACCTGCCTCTGATCATGATCCGGTAGTCGTGCACAAGCACCTGAACCTACACGCCGAAGGCGGCCAGGGTCGACCAGGTTACGGCGGTGCCGACGATCGCGCCCGCGAGGACCTGGGCGGGTGTGTGGTGGGCGACCCTGACCCTGGCCCAGCAGATCAGCCCCACGATGGCCGCGCCGATGACGGCGGTGGGGACGGGCGGGAGGACGTGGGCGAACACGACGACCGTTCCCGCCGAGACGGCGGCGTGGAAGGAGATCTTCCACGCCAGCGTGATCGGCACGGTGACGGCGAGCGCGGCGAGCATGGCGGTGACGGTGGCCACGAGGAGGGTGGGCGCGTCGAGTACGGCCAGCAGCACGAGCGCCGCCACGACGGCGGCGACGGCGGCCAGGAGGGGGCCTCGGCGGCGGGTGCGGTCGACGAGGTGGTGGGAGTCGAGCCTGCCCGACCGCACGCCGATCGCGATCACCAGGGCGGGGACTCCCCCGCACAGCGCGGAGGCCAGGAGCCCCCAGAGCGCGCCCTGCCAGCCGTGCGCGATCATCCCGACGACGGGGGGCATCGCGATCACGAGCACCTGGGGGGACATGACGTCGGTCACCCGTCGCGCCACGAGGTCAGCACCAGCCATGCAGCGAGGGTAGCCCGATGATCAACACCCCGCGAAACGCCCTGCCCCAAACCTCACAATCCCCCAGATATTGAAGGACCCCAGCCCTCACGGGGTCCCAACCCGATAGTCCTGGGGCCCTGAGAGTTCTTTCGGTGAGGGAGGCGGGAAAGGTCGCGGTGGCCCCGCTCAGGGGTGACCGCGACCTTCCCCGAAGCGGTCAGCGCCGGGCGAGGCGGCGTAGACCGAAGGCGGCGGTTACCAGGGCGGCTGCGGCGGCGAGCACCCAGATGCCTGTCGAGCCCCCACCCGGCAGCGGGGCGCTCGGACCAGCGCTGGCGGGCGGGGCGCCAGCACCATACGCGTCGCCGTATCCGCCCGCACGGCCGTCTCTGGCGTACGCGGAGCCCGGCTGCTTGTCGGCGTACCGGTCGTGGACCACCTTCTGGTAGTCGGCCACGGGAAGACCGGCGGACCCCACGGAGGCCACGGCCTCGGAGTTCAAGGGCACCACCTGGCCACCGCGCAACGCGTACCACGCGTTGAGCTGCGGCTCGCGGAACACCGTCCCCTCCTGGGCGGCATACCGCGGCTCGTCGTCGCCGGTCGTGATGTTGGCCACCTCCCACGCCCCCGAGGGACCGCGGGCGGTCCACACGGAGGCCGTCTGACCGTCCGCCGCCGTCGCCCGGCTGGCCAGGAAGGCGAAGCGGGCGATCTGCGGCGCCTGCCCGCTGACGAACGCGGGGTTGAGGTCGTAGACGGCCACGGCCTGGGGCGCGACCGCCGCCGACACCGAGGTGCCGTTCGGCGTCTTGCCCTTGGCCCCGAAGAACTTCCCGACCGTCGTACGGCTGGCCGCGGCGACCTGGGAGGCGGCGGTCATGTCAGTGGCGGACGGCGGCGCCGGGTCCGCGGCCACCGCAGCCGGGTCGGGCGCCGCAAAAGGCGCCGCGAGGGACACGGCGGCGACGGGCACCGGATAAGCCACCGGCACCGGGTAGGCGAGCGCCGCCGTCGGGGTGAGCATGAGCGCGGCGGCGGCCGCCGCCAGGGTCACGAGGAGTTTCATGGCATGGCCTCCTTCACGCGCCGATGTAGTCGAGGGAGTGGGTCCAGAAGAAGGAGTTGTTGGAGACGTAGTAGTTGTACGTCGTCCAGTTGTAGCGGGTGCTCGACGGCCACGGGTTGCCCCAGTACACCCACGACTTGCTCTTGTCGTAGCCGTACAGGACCTCCATGTGCCCGCCGCCGCTGGTCCACTGGATGCGCGCCATGACCGGCCGCTCGGCGTCGATCTCGCGGATGATCGAGGTGTAGGCCAGGTAGTCGTAGACGTACGTGCCGGGGTTGATGCCGATCTGGCGGAAGGCGTTCTGGTCGTTGGCGAGGGTGGCCTGGTTGTTGGGGCATCCCGAGTTGACCGGCCGGTTGAACGCCATGTTGCAGAACTGGTTCTGGCTGTAGGAGTACCCGTAGAAGGCGGCGACGGAGTTGCCGGTGGCGGCCCAGCACCAGTTGGAGTACTCCTGGGCCTGCTGGGTGTAGTCGAGGCGGTACCACGTCCATGCGTGGGCGGGGGCGGCGGACGCGAGCCAGGCGGTCGCGGCCACGAGCAGGGTGAGGAAGACCTTCATGCGGGTGATGGTCGGCCGGTGACGCCGGCCGTACAAGAAGGGTCATGAGGCCTTACAGGCGGGTGTGAACGGCCCTCGGAGAAGCGGTGACGCGGAGGGGAAAATCTGTGAACATTCACTCGTGCCGGACGATCTGCACGAAGCACTCCAGACTGGCCCCTTCCATGTGGCGCTCAGGGCCGCGATCGAGGCGCGTGGCCTGAGCCTGGACCGGCTGCGCCACCGGCTGGAACGGCGCGGCCTGCGGGTCGGCGTGACCAGCCTCAGCTACTGGCAGCAGGGCCTGCGCCGCCCTGAGCGGGCCGAGTCGCTGCTCGCCGTGGCCGCGCTGGAGGAGATCCTGACGCTGCCGCCGCGCTCGCTCAGCTCCCTGCTCGGCCCGCCGCGCCCCAGGGGGCGCAACACGGGCCTGCCGCCGGGCGCGGTCGGCTACGCCGCGATCCTGCCGCGGGCCGACGCGCTGGCCGTGCTCCTGGAGCAGCTGGACGGCGTGGCCGACGACCGGCGGCTGCACATCGCCGGGATGTACGAGACCGTGCGGATCGGCCGCGACCGTGGGCTGGAGCGGCGCGAGACGGTGCAGGTCGTCCAGGCGCACGAGGACGCGGCCGACCGCTACATCATGGTTTACCGGGGCGATCCTGGCTGCGACGTCGAGCGCGTGCGCGTCACGGCGCTGGAGGACTGCCGGGTGGGCCGGGTGCGCCGCGACCCGGCGGCCGAGCTGCTGGTGGCCGAGCTGCTGTTCGACAGGACGCTGCGGATCGGCGAGACGCAGGTGCTGCGGTACGAGCTCACCGACCGGGGCGGGGCCGAGGTGTGCGACTACGAGCGCGGCTTCCGCTTCCCCGCCGGTCATTACGTGCTCAGGGTCGGCTTCGACCCCGCCGAGCTGCCGGTACGCATCCGCCGCTACAGCCGACGCTCCGGCGGGCAGCGCGCGTCGGTCGACCTCACGCTCAACGCCCATCACGCCGTTCACCTGGCCACCGATGCCATCCAGCCGGGTTTGGTCGGGTTTTGCTGGGAATGGGGCTGATATAAAGAACCGTGGCCGAGATCGCCCTGCTGCGCACGTTCGCCGAAGTGGGTTTCCACGTCGCGAGCAGTGGAGGCGCTCAGGCGGCGATGGACGCCCTGCGCGGCGTGCTGCCGATGGACGCCTACGAGTTCGTCGCCTTCGACCCCGCCACCGGCGTCCACCAGAGCCTGCTGGCCGACGGCCACGCCCGCATCGACCGCGACGCCGCGGAGGAGTACGTCAAGCTCGGCCCCTACCGCAGGGCCGTCGCCGCGCGCCGCCCGCTGTCCATGCGCGAGCCTGGCACCGAGCGCTACTTCCGCCGCCACCTGGAGCCGTACGGCTGGCGCTCCGGCCTCACCACGCCGCTGTTCCTGCCCGAGGGGCGATATACCGGGCTGCTGCACCTGGCCTCCAAGGACCCGGCCGCCTACACCGAGCGCTGCGACACGATGCTCGCCGCGGTGTCGCCCACGCTGGCCCACGTCACCGACCTGACCAGGTGCGTCATCGACCCGGTCGGGCTGCCGCCGGGGTTCGGCGCGGTGGCCTTCGACCGGGCGGGCAACAGGCGCGAGGTGCCCGGCGTGCGGCCGTCGCGGGCGGCGGCCGGGCTGGCGGGGCTGGCCAGGGCGTTCATCGAGTCGCGCGAGCTGACCAGGCGGGGGTTGTGGCTGGACGGCGACGGGCAGTGGCGCGAGGTCCGGGTGGTCAGGGCCGGGGTGGGGTTCCAGGGGGCGATCCAGGGGGCGGTGGTGGCCGAGCGGGCCTGCTCGCTGCCCTACGACCTGACCGGGCGGGAGGTGGACGTCCTGACCAGGGTCGCGGCGGGCGACTCCAACCCGCAGATCGCCGCCGCGCTCGTGCTTTCCGTTCGTACGGTGACCACGCATCTGGAGCACATCTTCGCCAAGCTGGGCTGCGACAGCCGTACCCGCCTGACGACGAAGGCGCTCGCCGAGGGGCTGTGCCGTCTCGACCTCTAGACCCAGCCAGCCGGTACGGTCACCAGGACGAGCTCGAACCACACCGTGTTGGCGCCGTTCTCCCTGATGAAGCCCCATCGGTGGCTGAGCGCTTCAAGGAGCGGGAGGCCGCGGCCGCTGGTGCCGTGGGTGGTGGTACGGCAGGCGCAGGGGGGCTCGTCCGAGCCGTCGTCGGCGATGCAGACCCTGACGCGCCGGCCGGTCGCGTGGACGGCGAGCGTGAACGCGCCGCCGTCGCCTGACTGGGAGTGCAGGACGGCGTTGGTGGCGAGTTCGCTGGTCAGCAGGACGCAGTCGTCGTGTAATGGGTGGTCGCGGCCCAGGGTCGTGGTCACCAGGTGTCTGGCCGCCGACACCTGCGCGGGCACCCCTGGCAACCGGACCAGCAGATTCGGACCGTCGACTTCGGTCCCTTCGAGCTCAGGTGCTGCCACTGCGACCTCCCCGATTCGAGTCACGCTGTAATGACGCGTGACCGGGGGCGTCGAGATATCTCGAAAAGGTAGGAAACCTCTAGCCGCCGCAACCCTCATGACCTGCGCTTCTCCCCCACCCCAGCAACCCCACCCCTCACTCTCGCCCGAGTGCGGGGATGGAAGGCTTGAAGGGCCCTCAACCCCTGAAGGCCCCGCAGACCCTGAAGGTCATGAAGGGGTACAGGTCCCTTTAAGGCTCCAAAGGCTGAGAGTGGGGTGCGCGGGGCGGGGGCGTGAGAGGTGGGGGTTCGCCGAGTGTTCGCGGGGACCGAGTACGCTGCGTTCGACGAGTCGACTGTTAGGGGAGCGCGCCGAGTGAGCAGCCTGGAGGCCGTCTGGGTGCAGCCGTGGGAGCACCCGGGTGCCGCGATAGTGACCGGCGTGTTCGACATCCTGCACGTGGGCCACGTCCGCTTCCTGACCGCGGTGGCCGAGCGCGGCCTCCCGCTGGTCGTGGGCGTGGAGGACGACCAGCGGGTACGCGCCTGGAAAGGCCCCACCCGCCCGCTCAACACCGCCACCGAGCGAGCCGAGCTCCTGGCCGCCCTCAGGTGCGTGGCGGGCGTGTTCGTCGTGTCAGGACCCCCCGAGGCGCACGGCCCCGAGGACTACATCGACCTGTTCGCCCCCATGGAGCCGGGCGCGCTCGCCCACACCGCCGGCGACCCCCACGCCGGCGGCAGGTGCGCCGCCGCCGCGCTCCTGGGCGCCGAGTGCTGGGAGCTGGAGGCCATCCCCGGCCGCTCCACCACGAGAATCGTCAATGCGGCGGGCAAGGGCTGAGTGCTAGCCTCAGAGCATGCGCGCTGAAATGACGACGACGCCGGACCCCGTCCCGGCGCGCTGACTTCTGTCCCCGGGCGAATGCCCGGGATGGTCGTTCGCCCTTTCATGCAAAGGCTGAACGACATGAACGACCACCGCAGGCTCGGCCGCGAGCTCGACCTCTTCGACACCGACCCGCTGATCGGCTCCGGCCTGCCGTTCTGGCTTCCGAACGGCGCAGCCGTACGCAAAGCCATCGAGGACTACGTCCACGATCTGGAAAGACGCAACGGCTACCAGCACGTCAACTCCCCCGTGCTCGCCAAGCAGGAGCTGTACGAACGATCGGGCCACTGGGCGCACTACGCCGACGACATGTTCCCGCCCATGGACGTCGGCGGCGAGCGGTTCGTGCTCCGCCCGAGCCTCTGCCCGCACCACGCGCTGATCTTCAAGGCCCGCCCGCGCAGCCACCGCGACCTGCCGCTGCGCCTGGCCGAGCTGGGCGGCCAGTACCGCTCCGAGCTGTCCGGCGTGCTCGGCGGCCTGACCAGGGTGCGGGCGATGCAGCTCAACGACGGCCACGTCTTCTGCGCCCTCTCCCAGGCGGCGCAGGAGGTGAACGCCGCGCTCGACCTGATCGAACAGGCGCACGCCAGGCTGGGCATCGCCGCCGCGCGCTACCGGCTCTCGCTGGGCGGGGACGACGGCAAGTACGTCGACGACCCCGGACTCTGGGAGCGTTCCGAAGCGATCCTGCGCGGGGTGCTCGACGCCCGCGGCCTGGCCTACGACGAGGAGAAGGGCGAGGGCGCCTTCTACGGCCCGAAGATCGACGTCCAGATCGCCGACCCGCTGGGCCGCGAGTCGACCCTGTCGACCGTGCAGGTCGACCTGTACATGCCGGGCCGCTTCGACCTGAGCTACGTCGGCCCCGACCAGCGCGAGCACCGCCCGGTCATGGTGCACCGCAGCGTCGTCGGCGCGCTGGAACGCCTGGTCGCGCACCTGGTCGAGGTGCACGGCGGCGCGCTGCCCGCATGGCTGGCGCCCGTGCAGGCCGTGGTCCTCCCGCTGTGTGACGCCGAGATGGGCTTCGCCCAGGAGCTCGTACGGCAGTGCCTGGACGAGGGGCTGCGCGCCGAGCTGTCGCCGCCCGACCGCGGCACCCTCGGCGCACGCATCAGGGCGCACCGGCTGGTGCCGTACCACCTGGTCGTGGGGGCCAGGGAGGTGGCCGGAGGGTTGCCGTCGGTGCGGCTGAGAGACGGCAGCCAGCTTGGACCGTTGCATATCGCCCAGATCGTCAAATCGATATGACAAGGGCTTCCCCAGGAGAGTAAAGGGACCGTAAAGTCCCCCCAACGTCTCTGGGGAGGACCGTTGACCGAGGTGGGTGATCGCACCGCGGAGCTGGTCGCGGCGCACGAGCAGGAACGTCCGGCCAGGCAGCTGTCCGGACGGCTGAAAATCGGGGTTTGGGTCATCGGCGGGCTGCTGTCCGTCTACGCGCTCTACGTGGTCTTCCGTCCGGTCGAGCCGACCGCCTACCGCATGACCTTCCTGGCGGTCGCGCTGCCGCTGGTCTTCCTGTGCTACTCCTCCGGCCTGGGGCGCAGGAACGGCCGCCCGACCGTGCTCGACTGGGCGCTGGCCGCACTGTCCTTGGCCGTGCTGGTCTACCCGCTCACCGACATGGACGCCTTCATCCAGCGGGGCTCCGGGGTCGAGCTGACCCCGCTGGACATCACGGCGGGCCTGCTGCTGACCGCGCTGCTGCTGGAGGCGGTGCGGCGCACGGTCGGCTGGATCTTCTCCGCCATCTGCGTCGGCTTCCTGATCTACGCCTATTTCGGCACCTACCTGCCGATCGGCTGGTCCATCTCGCACCCGGGCTTCGACCTGAGCCAGATCGTCTCGCAGCTCTACACCGGCACCGAGGGCTTCTTCGGCGTGCCGATGCAGGTGGCGGCCAGCTACATCATCCTGTTCACGATCTACGGGGCGGTGCTCGACTACTCGGGCGCGAGCAAGTTCTTCATCGACCTGAGCTTCGCCGCGTTCCGCAAGTCGCGTGCCGCCCCTGGCCGTACGGTCACCACCGCCGGATTCCTGCTCGGCACCGTGTCAGGCTCCGGCGTGGCCACCACCGTCAGCCTCGGCAGCGTGGCGTGGCCGGTGCTGAAGCGCGCCGGGTACCCGAAGGAGCCGGCGGGCGGCATCCTGGCGGCCAGCGGCATCGGCGCGATCCTCTCGCCGCCCACGCTGGGCGCCGCGGCGTTCATCATCGCCGAGTACCTGGGCGTCAGCTACCTCCAGGTGCTGATCTACGCCACGATCCCGACGCTGCTGTACTACCTGGGCATCTTCCTGGCCATCGAGGTGGACTCGCGCCGGTTCGGCACCCACGCCGTCGCCGTCGACGCGCCCAGGGCCGGCAGGCTGATGCTGCGGTTCGGTTACCACTTCAGCTCGCTGATCCTCATCGTCGTGCTGATGGCGATGGAGCGCTCGGCCTTCCAGTCCGTGGTCATCGCGACCGGCGTCGCCTTCCTGCTGTCCTTCCTGGACCCCGAGCACCGCATGACGCCCAGGCGCACCGGAGAGGCGCTGGCCAGGGGGACCCTGGAGGTGCTTCCGGTGACCGCGGTGTGCGCGGCGGCGGGCATCATCGTGGGCGTCATCACCCAGACCGGGCTCGGGCTCAACCTCAGCTCGATCATCGTCGACGTGGCCGCGGGCAACCTCATCCTCACCACGGTGCTGGCCGGTGTCGCGGTGATGCTGCTCGGCCTGGCCGTACCCGTCACCGCGAGCTTCATCATCGCGGCGGTCATCATCGGTCCCGCGCTGACCACCCTGGGGGTCACCCCGGCCGAGGCGTACATGTTCGTCTTCTACTACGCGGTGCTGTCGGAGGTGAGCCCGCCCACGGCGCTGTCCGCCGTCGCGGCGGCGGCGATCACCGGCGGCAACACCTACAAGACCATGATGATGACCTGGCGTTACACGCTGCCCGCCTTCCTGGTGCCGTTCGCCTTCGTGCTGACGCCCAACGGGCAGGCGCTGCTCGGCCAGGGGCCGTTCGGCCTGGTCGTCGTCATGACGGTGGTCTCGGCGCTGGCGGTAGCGGCGCTGGCCATGGCCACGGGGGGCCTGGCCGGCTGGCCGGAACGGGTGCTCGCGGCGGTCGCCGCGGTCCTGCTGCTGTTCCTCGACACCGTACCCATCGTCGCGGGGCTGGTCTTCCTGGCGCTCGCGGCAGCCGTACACCTCTTCAGGAAAAGGAGAACACCAGCGTGAAACGGTTCATCGCGGGGGCGGCCGTCATGGTTCTCGCACTGACAGGGTGCGGTGGCCAGGGCAACCGGCTGACCATCGCCACCGGGGGGACGACCGGCGTCTACTACGTCTACGGCGGCGGCCTGGCCAAGCAGCTGTCCGCCAACATCGCCAACACCAAGGCCACCGCTTCGGTGACCTCGGCCTCCATCGAGAACATCAAGCTGCTGGTGGCGGGCAAGGCCCACATCGGCTTCTCCCAGACCGACGCCGCGGCCGACGCCGTCAACGGCACGGGCTCGTTCACGGCCAAGCAGCCAGTCAAGGCGATCGCCCGCATCTACGACAACTACACCCACGTCGTCATCGCGCCGGGCGTCACCGCGACCAAGATCGCCGACCTCAAGGGCAAGCGCGTCTCGCTCGGCCCGGCCAACTCGGGTACCCAGGTCGTGGCCAGGCGCATGCTGGAGGTCGCCGGGCTCAACCCGGACACCGACGTGACCAAGCTGCAGCTGTCCATCAACGAGTCGGTGGAGGCCGTCAAGGACGGCACGGTCGACGCGTTCTTCTGGGTCGGCGGCCTGCCCACGGCCGGCATCACTGACCTGGCGACCAGCAAGCCGGACATGAAGCTGCTCGACACCAGCGACGTGCTGCCGGGGCTGTCGGGCAAGTTCGGCCAGACGTACGTGGGGCTGGACATCGACGTGGCGGGGGTCTACAAGCTGGCGGGCTCGATCAAGACGGTCGGGGTGGCCAACGTGCTGCTGGTGCCGGACAAGATGGACGAGCAGCTCGCCTACGACATCACCAGGACGCTGTTCGAGAAGAAGGCCGAGCTGGCGAAGGTGCACCCGGAGGCCAAGAAGCTCGACGTCAAGATCGGTCAGCAGTCCGACCCGATCCCGCTGCACCCGGGCGCCGCCCGCTACTACAAGGAGAAGGGCTGATCCTCAGGCTCGCGGCTGTGGTGGCGCTCGCCCTCTGCCTCTCCGGCAGCTCGGGCGGGCGCCCCGCCATCGGCGGCCTGCCCCTGTCCGGCGAGTGGTTCGCTCTGGGTTACGTCCATTCAGTCCATCACGCCCCGAGCGCCGAGATCTTCACCGTCGGCGACGACGCCTTCACCATGCGCGCCGTCGTCTCGACCAGCGGCGGCGTGCTCGACTACTACGCGATCGAGGGGCAGCGCTCGCGCCTTCCCGGCGGCATGTGGGTCCTGTGGCTCGACGCCCCGGCCACCTACACCTCGCTCGACCTCATCGCCTCCCCGGTCGGCCGCCGCACGCTGGTGAGCGGCCGCGGCTGCCTGCCGCTCTTCCCCTCCGCAGGGGCCAATGCCGTACGGCTGGAGCTGGAGACGGTCGCGCCGGGGACCCCGGCCCAGGCCTGCCCCGAGCCCTACAACCAGCCCTTCTTCTTGAACACCGTGTACAGCCAGAGCGACAGGGCCACCAGGACCGCCGTCGACATCCAGAAGCCCCAGGGCTGGCCGGAGCCCGGGTAGGGCACGTTCTGCCCGTAGAAGCCGGTGATCGCCGTCGGCACCGCGATGATCGCCGCCCAGCTCGTGATCTGCTTCATGATCTCGTTCAGCCGGAAGCCCTGCTGCGCCAGGTGCGTCTCGCGCAGGTTGCCCACCAGGTCGCGCAGCGAGTCCGTCCACTCGGCCACGCGCAGGACGTGGTCGTAGACGTCCTGGTAGTAGGGCATCATCGCGCGGTCGATCTTGTTGGGCTCTCGCCGCATGAGCGTGTTGACCACCTCGCGCATCGGCAGCGTGATGCGGCGGAACTGCACCATGTTCTTGCGCAGGTCGAAGGATCGGCGCTGCAGCTCGCGGCTGCGCAGGTTGTCGTCGAAGAGCGCGTCCTCCAGCTCCTCCACCTGGCTGTCGAGGTCCTGGACGAGGTCGAAGTGGCCGTCGACGACGTAGTCGAGTAAACCGTGCAGCAGGTAGGTGACGCCGTACTTGGCCATCTCGGTGCTGGCGTCCCAGCGCTCGACGACCTTGTCGATCTCGAAGTGGTCGTTCTCCCTGACGGTGACCAGCGCGTTCCTGGTGACGAAGATCGACAGCTCGACGGGGTCGAGCGAGCCCTCGTCGAAGTGTACCCCGTAGACGGTGATGAACAGATGACTGTCGTACATGTCGACCTTGGGGCGCTGGTGGTCGTTCAGCACGTCCTCGACGGCCAGCGCGTGCAGGCCGAGCTCCTCGGCGATCGAGTCGAGGTCCTCCTGGGAGGGGGCGCACAGGTCGAACCACACGGTGCAGTCCGGCTGGCACACGTAGTCGGAGACGTCGGCGATCGGGAAGCCCTTCTTCTCCAGAACGCCATTCCTGTACAACCGGGTACGCACCATGGGGGACAACCCTACGACTTCTGGACGATGCCCACATCCACCGCGTCGTAGCCGCGTTGCATGACATTCCACACCTCGACCAGCGTGAGCGTCGCGCCGGGGATGTCGATCGTCTGGCCCTTGCGCACCCGGACCTCACGGCCCGGGTTGTTCAGGCCGATGAAGACCTCGTCGTCGCTGAGCACGGCGTTGAGGGAGACCTCACCGCCCGGGTAGGTGTGCTGGAGCGGCGGCAGGCCGGAGGCGCGCGGCAGCGTCAGCCGTACCAGCCCCGGGGTGGGGGCGGGTGGGCGCTCGTTCCAGGCACGCACGCCCAGGACTGCGGTCACGAGGACCGCTGCGATGCCGACCAGCCCGATCACACGCCATCTCATCGTTCTTCTCCACTCACTTCGACCCGTTCCAGCAGCGGGATGGTCCCGTGCACCCGGTCCTGGATCCACTTGAGCGGGATCTCGACCTTCTGGTCGGCGCCAGCATGCGGACCCCAGGGGTTGGACAGCAGGACCATCTCCTTGCCGCTCGGGTCCTTGAAGACCTTCTCGATGACGTAGACGTGGTCGCTGACCAGCTTCTCGCCCGGTCCCGTGCGGCCGTCGGCGTTGTAGCCGTTCGGGACGCTCATGGTCATCGGCACGTTCTTGTCGACCAGCGCCTTCAGCTTGTCGAAGGTGATGTCGTCGCCGTCCATCATCGGGCGGTCCTTGCCATTGAGGTCCTCCCACGGCCGCAGCACGTGCCCGTCGCGCCAGCGGTTGGGCGAGAAGTACTCGCCGATGTCCGGGATGTACTCCGAGTCGCCCTCGGTGCCCCGGTAGCGGCCGTTGCCGCGGAACTGGGCGAAGGCCTTCTCGAAGATGTTGACCAGCGGCGGCTGCGCGCCCCTGTCCATCGTCTGGCCGTCGATCTTGATCTTCACCGGCTTGCCGTCACGGAAGAAGGTCACGGTGTAGGTGCCGTCGGGATTGAGGGTCATCCGCTTGGCCAGGAAGTTGGGGTCGCGCTTGAGCTCGCCGATCACCCCGGCGAGGAACCAGCAGTCACCCACTCCGCCCTGCTTCACCATCTCCCAGTCGACGGGCACCTTGGGGTCCAGGGGTGGCACCGACGCGGGCTCGTAGGTGAAGCCGTCGCCCACGTCGATCTGCGGGTTGGGCACGGTCAGCTTCTCGCCGTACGTCGAGACGATGACGTTGAGCGTCTGCTGCACCCCGCCCACGGGGCTGGTGAAGCCGCGTTTCGTCTGGGTGAGGCCGAGGATGCGGGCCATGAGCGGCTCCGCCGGGTTCTGCCAGGTGGCGTTGCCCGGCTGGCGCATGCGCTCGTAGTTCTCGTGCGCGTCCAGGGTGGCCGCCTTGACGAAGCGGGCCAGCGGATCGCCCATCTTGCCGTCCTTGACCCCGGTCCAGCCCCACGCGTTGCCGGACACCATGCCGTTGATCCGGTCGAAGTTCTTGGAGTAGATCTCGTTGGCGGCGAAGGGGTTGCGCGCTGCGGCGTCGAGCAGAGCGGCCATCGTCTGCGGGCTGGACGTGCCGTTCTCGCCGAGACCGGCGTTGACGATCTTCGCGACGGCCTCCTTGCTCCAGGTGCCGTGCATCATCAGGTCGGCCAGCAGGTTGTAGTCCGTGCCGCGGCCGGTCGCGTCGAAGCCCTTCAGCCAGGCGTCGTCGATGATGCCCCGGTGGCTGGCGACGGCCAGGATGTTGGCGATGGCGGTGAACCTGCCCTCGGTGTTCTCGTCGTCGTCGCCCCAGGACTCGGGGTTGGTGGCGCGCCCGGCCAGCCAGCCGAGCTTGTCCGGTCCGAGCTCGCGGGCGAACGCCTCGGCGAAGTCCGGGTCGAACTGATATTTCCGGATCTCTTCCCAGACGCCCGGCGGTAGCTCCCCCGGCTTCTTGTACTGCTTGGCCAGCTCCTTCGCCTTCGCCTGGGCTTCCTCGGGGCTCTTGAAGTAGCCCTCCCACTCGGACTCGACCATCGGGCCGTTGAAGCCGTACTGGTTGTTCTCCTTGGAGATCTGCTCGGTCATCGTCTGGCGGCGCCTGAGCATGGGCAGCTCGCCTTGGATCCAGTCCCGCACACCCTCCAGCCTGGTGATGTGCTTGGCGTCGATGCCGGCGCGGCCGAAGTCGTCCCGTAATCGGGACATCCGCGCGTTGACCATCTGCGCGGCGTCGGACAGGTCGCCGATCATCTTCTTGAGCTGGACCGGGTCGATCCCGGCGAACTCCTGCTGCGGCTCAGGCGCCACGTCAGAACCTGCGCGTGCGGTTGTAGGAGTTCATCTGCGCGTACCAGTCGTCGGCTTCCTTCTGCGAGCACTTGCGCGGTGTGGCGCTCAGCATGGCCGCGACCTCGTCGTCGAGGGAGTTGAGTGCGCTGTTGTAGGTCTTGACGTTCTCGTTGAGCTTGCCCTTCCAGGCGGTGGCCGTCTTGCTGGTCCACACCTGGCCGCTCTCCATGTTGACGGCAGGCTTGTCGAGCTTCTTGGCCATCTCCGTCTGGATCGCCTGGACCTGGGTCTGAAGGTTCTTCAGGTAGTCGTATTTGGGGTTGTCAACGTCAGCCATCGCCATCACCTCCGGGAGATCTTAACCATGCCGGCGGCGGTGGTGTCTGCACGAAATCCGGCGTTCTTTCCGATGTCAGGAGATGTCCATATCCATAATCCAGTTAGTCTAAGTAGGAAAAGTGGGTAATCATGGGTCATGCATCTGCCGGACTTCCTGGTGGTCGGCGCGCCCAAGGCCGCCACGACCGCACTGCACGCCGCGCTCGCACGGCACCCCGAGCTGTTCATGACCGCCGTGAAGGAGCCCAAGCACTTCCTCACCGACGGCCCGCCGCCACGCACGGGCGGTCCAGGCGACGCCAGGACCTACCGCGAGCACGTGTGGCGCCGCGCCGACTACTCCGCCCTGTTCGATGGCGCCCCACCTGGGGCGTTACGCGGTGAGTCCACCCCGTTCTACCTGTACTCCCTGGAGGCGCAGCGCCGCATCCACGCCGCGATCCCGCACGCCAGGCTGATCGCCGTGCTGCGCGACCCGGTGGAGCGGGCGCACTCCAACTGGACCCACCTGTGGTCGGCCGGCCTCGAACCGATCGGCGACGTGGTGCGGGCGTGCGCGGACGAGCCGCGCCGCATCGCCGCGGGCTGGTCGCCGTTCTGGCACTACCTCCAGCTCGGCCGGTACGGCGAGCAGTTGCGCCACCTGTTCACCCTGTTCCCCCGCGACCAGGTGCTGCTGCTGCGCTACCGCGACCTGGTCGACCGTCCCACCGACACGCTCGACCGGATCTGCGCCTTCCTCGGCGTCTCCACGGGCCTGCTGACCGAGGTCCCGAGGGAGAACGTCACCGCGCATCCCTCCCCCGGCGGCCGCCATCGGCTGCTGTCGCTGGCGGTCAGGGCGCTGCCTCCGCTGGCCATACCCCTGGAAGGTATGTTGCAGCGCAGCGGCCGCGCGCGGCGGCCGCTGACGTGGGAGCAGCGCAGCGCACTGATCGGCCACTTCGCCGACGACATCGCGCTGCTGCAGGAGGTCACCGGGCAGGACTACGGCGACTGGCTGCAGCCGAGGCAGCGCTCAGGCGGACTGGTCGGCAACCGGCCCGAGGGCCAGCGCCAGGCGCGCAACGGGGTCAGGAGGCTCTGAATTCCGTCATGAGCCGGTGCGTGCCGTCCTCGCCGGTGCACTCGTAGTAGAGCCTGCGCCCGCCGGGCACGTCGACGAGGTCGAGGTAGCGCAGCCCGCCGTACGGCGAGGACGCGACGGGGGTCGCGCCGAGCGGGGTCAGCGCGGCGGGGTCGGTGCCGACGGCGACGCCGGTGCGCTCCTCGTAGTTCTCCGCGGCGCTGGCCCTGCCGTCGTAGAAGGCCACGACCTCGTCGCCGAGGAAGCGCACGGCGCTGACGCGGGTGCCGCGCGAGTCCCACGCGCCGGGGCGGCCGCTCAGCGCGGTGCCGTGCCAGGTCCAGGTGAGCCCGTCGGCGCTGGTGGCGTAGTCGGTGACCATCTGGTCGGCCTCGTCGGGGTCGTGCAGCGGGTGGCAGGAGGCCCACAGGTGCCAGACGCCGTCGCGCCTGGCGATGACGGTGTCCTTGACGCCGGTCTTGGGGTCGCCGGGCAGGACCGTCCTGCGCTGGGCCGGGTCGAAGCCCGAGGGGTCGGCCGCCTCCAGCACCTCCACCCGCCAGTGCTTGGTGCCGTAGGTGGCGCAGCTCAGGTAGAGCCGCCAGCGCCCCTCCGGGGTACGCAGCAGCGTGGGCCGTTCCAGCGACTCGGCGTCCATCTGCTCGCGGCCGATCGTCAGCAGCGGCTCGAACCGCTCGCCGTCCGCCGACCTGGCCACGACGACGGCGTAGCCGCGGCCGTGCCCGATCGGCCTGCGCAACCGGTAGGCGAGGTAGACGGCGCCGTCGGCGGCCACGGCACTGGGCGCGCCCGCCCAGTGCCCGTCGCCGGTCTGCGGCGGGGCGACGGCGACGCGGGCGTTCGAAGGGTCGGGGACGAAGTCTTCAGCAGTCAGCACAGCCACGACGGTAGACCTATTTTCCCATTAGACGAGTAGGTATTACAGGTATTTTACCGCGCGCTGTCATAGGCGGCCTGAGCGGCCAGAACGTCGGGCAGGTGCGCGTCCGACCACGTGACCATCGCCTGGAACACCGGAACCAGCGAACGACCCAGCTCGGTGGCCTCGTACTCCACCCTCGGCGGCACCTCGGGGTGGTAGGTGCGCTCGACCAGGCCGTCGCGCTCCAGCTGGCGCAGCCGTTGCGCCAGCACCTTGGGGGTGATCGCGGGCACGCGCCGCTGTAGCTCGGTGAAGCGCTGGCGGCCGTCGTGGTTGAGCACCCAGAGCACCTGGGACGTCCAGCGCCCGAAGATCAGGTCGATCACCGGCGAGATGGGGCAGGGATCCACGGGATAGCCACTTTCCATTAGGTTATTACTATCCTCAGGATAGTAGCGTCCGAGGCATGGACACACGCAAGGGCCCGCGCCCCTCGACCAGGCCGCGCATCCCGCACCAGCAGCTCTCCCAGAACGCGCCCGCACACCTCCAGGAGGAGTTGTGGCGGCGCATGGCCGCCCTCGACGGCGTCACCACCGGCCCCAGCGGGATCTCGCTCCCGGACACGAGGGCGCTACACCTGACCCACGAGCCGGTGAGCGAGGTGTTCCTCATCGGCAGGGAGTTCGCCCACCTGCACGGCGCCGCCGACGGCAGCCTGCACATGGTCCTGTCGCCCGGCGACACCGAGGCGGCCATCGCCGCCGGGTGGGCCGAGCGGCACCCCGTCGCCCCGTCGGTGATCATGGTGTACGGCCCGCGCGACGACCAGGAGTTGGAGACGGTCTGGCGCCTGGTCGAGCGCAGTTACGCCTACGTCGCGGAACCGGCCACGTGATTCGGGGAGACCCGGATCACGATCCGCACGACCTCGGGCGGGAGCTGGAGGTACTCCTCCCCGGCTCCCGCCCCCTCGTACCGCTCGGCCAGCGCCACCGCGAGGGCGCGCCCCTCGTCCTCGGCCAGCGTGGCCGTGCCGCGCACCTCCACGTACGCCAGGGGGTCGCGCACGTCGTAGACGGTGAGGCTGACCCGCGGGTCCCGCGCGATGTTGCGGTCCTTGCGCCGCCCCGCCTGGGAGGAGATCAGGATGTCCTCGCCGTCGAGCATCAGCCACACCACCGAGGTCTGCGGGCTGCCGTCGGCGTTCACCGTGGCGAGCACGCCGGGGTTCACGCCGTCCAGGATCTTCTTCACCGAATCGCTCATCTGCATGCGGATCACCCTAAGCCGGGACGGCCCGCTCCACCGCGAGGTCCACCAGCGCGTTGAGCTCCTCCTCGCCGAACAGGCCGGGCAGCGTGAGCCGCTCCACCACCAGCCAGTTGAGCGCCAGGTAGAGCAGCAGCACCGCCGCGTCGTCCCCGGGCAGCCCGGACTCGCGGTGCCCGCGCACGTTGGCGTCCACGTCGGCCCTGATGGTCCTGGTGAGTACGGCACGCAGCTCCGGCCGCCGGGTCGCCTCCAGCCGCAGCTCCAGCAGCGCCAGGTAGCCGGAGCGGTAGGTGCTGACCCGGTCGACCACCTCGCGCATGATCTCCTTCAGCCGCTCCCTGGTGGGCGGCCCGGTCAGCGGCACGTCCTGCGGACGCAGCACCTCGTAGACCCGGCCGCCCGCCTGGGTGAACATGTCGTCCCGATTGGCGAAGTAGTTGGACGCCGTGCCGGTCGGCACGCCCGCCTCGGCGTCGACCGCGCGGAACGTCAGCCCGCGCGCACCCTCCCTGGCCAGCACCTCGATGGCGGCGTCCACCAGCGCGGCCCGCCGCTCCACGTTCCTGCGCACCACTTGACACCACTCCATCTGTAGTACTACGTTTGAACCACTACGAATGGAGTGATTGTATGCGCAAGCTCGTCTATTACGTAGGCATTTCCCTCGACGGTTACATGGCGGGTCCCGGCGGGGAGATCGACTTCTACCCTCTGAGCGACGACATGGCCGCCTACCTCAACGACCGCCACCCCGAGGTGGTCCCCGCCCACATCCGCGCGATGATCGGGCTGGACGGCACGGCCAGGCGGTTCGACACCGTGATCATGGGCAGGGGCACCTACGACCAGGGCGTGGCCAGCCCCTACTCACCGCTCCGCCAGTACGTCGTCTCCTCGTCGATCAAGGAGATCGACCACCCGGAGGTGGAGCTCGTCGGGAGCGACCCGCTCGGCCTGGTGCGCCGGCTGAAGCGGGAGGACGGGATGGACATCTACCTGTGCGGCGGCGGCATCCTGGCCGCGCAGGTCCTGCCGGAGATCGACGAGATGATCGTCAAGCTCTACCCGGTCGTGGCCGGGAGCGGCATTCCGGTCTTCACCGGCGAGTTCCGCCCGACCCGCTTCGACCTGGCCGACAGCCGCGGCTTCTCCAACGGGGCAACCGTCCTCACCTACACTCTGGCAAACTAACCAAGCGCTTGCTACGCTCCGCCGTATGATCTCCACGATTGTCTGGGGCACAGGCAACGTCGGGCGGGCGGCGATCCGGGCCGTCCACGCCCATCCCGCGCTGGAACTCGCCGCCGTCGTCGTGCACGATCCGGCCAAGGTCGGCCGCGACGCAGGAGACCTCGCCGGGCTGGAGGGCGAGCTGGGCGTCGCCGCCACCGGCGACGTCGAGGCGGCGCTCGCCGCCCGTCCCCAGGCCGTCGTCTACGCGGCGTCGGGCGACATCAGGCCGGACGACGCGCTCGCCGACATCCTCCGGGCGATCAGGGCGGGGGCCGTGGTCGTCACGCCGTCGCTCTACGCGCTCTACGACGCGCGCAACGCGCCGCAGGAGATGCGCGAAGCCGTACAGGCCGCTGTGGACGAGGGCGGCGGGTCGCTGTTCGTCTCCGGGGTCGATCCGGGCTGGGGCAACGACGTGCTGCCGCTGCTGATCAGCGGGCTCGGCTCCACCGTCGACGTGATCCGCTGCCAGGAGATCTTCGACTACACCACCTACGACCAGGAGGACTCCGTCCGCTACCTGGTCGGCATGGGCCAGCCCATGGACTACGAGCCGCCGATGATCGCGCCGACGATCCCGACGATGGTCTGGGGCGGGCAGGTCAGGCTCATGGCCAGGGCCCTGGGCGTCGAGCTCGACGAGATCCGCGAGACCGTCGACCGCCGCGCGCTCGACGACACCGTCACCACCAAGGCCATGGGCGACTTCGCCGCCGGCACCCAGGGCGCGGTGCGGTTCGAGGTGCAGGGCATCGTCGGCGGCTCGCCGCGCATCGTGGTCGAGCACGTCACCCGCATCCACGCCTCGTGCGCCCCCGACTGGCCGTCGCCGCCCGACGGGGACGGCGCGCACCGGGTGATCATCGAGGGGCGGCCGCGCATCGAGGTCTCCGTCGAGGCCACCGACGAGGGCGGCAACCGCGCGGCAGGAGGCAACGCCACGGCCGTGGGCCGCCTCGTGAACGCCATCGACTGGCTGGTGGCAGCAGAGCCAGGACTGTACGACGCGCTCGACGTCCCGCTGAGGCCCGGGAGGCTCTCGTGAACATCGACATCCCAGAAGGCAAGGACCCGATCGAGTACGTGTGGGGCGAGATGGTGCCCGGCATCGGCGTCGCCGCCTCGCACTTCTCGCTGTCCGTCTACGCGCACTCCACGCTGGGGCTGCGCGAGTTCGAGGCGGCCAGGCTGCGGATCGCGCAGATCAACGGCTGCGTGTTCTGCCTCGACTGGCGCACCGAGCGCGACGGGCAGAAGGTCGAGGAGTCGTTCGCCGACGCGGTGACCGAGTGGCGCACGACCCCCGACTTCGACGAGCGCACCCGGCTGGCCGCCGAGTACGCCGAGCGTTACGCCCTGGACCACCACGGGCTCGACGAGGAGTTCTGGGCGCGGATGGGGGCGCAGTACAGCCAGCTGGAGATCGTGGAGCTGAGCATGAGCATCGGCTCGTGGCTCGCGTTCGGGCGGCTCAACCACGTCCTCGGCCTGGACACCGCCTGCATCCTGCGATGATGGAGCGATGTCGCTTTTAGGGAAGATCGGCGTCGCGCTGGCGATGATCGCGGGCACGGTGATCCAGGCGTTGTGGATCCTGATCCTCGTGCCCGGCGGGTGGAAGTTGCTGCTGATCCTGGCGATCATCGTGGGGATCGCGGGCTACGGCTTCCAGGTCTACGTCGAGAACAGCCACCCCTCTAGCGAACGACGCGATACCAGACGTTGACGGCGTGCGGCACGTGGCTCACGTGCGTGCGCTCCAGCCTGACCTCGGCGCCGCCCGGGTGGTGGAACAGGCGCACGCCGTCGCCCAGCATGACCGGCGCGATGAGCGTGAGGACCTCGTCCAGCTCGCCCGCCTCCAGGCACTGGCGCGCGGTGTCGGCGCCGAGCACGTTGACGTACTTGTCGCCCGCGGCCTCCTTCGCCGCGGCGACGGCGCTCTTCAGGTCGCCGACGAAGGTGACGCCGGGGATCCGGGCGTCGGGCTCGTGGTGGGTCAGGACGAACTGCTCCCCCTCCCAGCCGCCGCCGAACGCCTTGCCGCCCCTTTCCTCGTCGTCCTTGTACGGGTCGTCGCCGCCGAAGGTGTTGCGGCCCACCAGGAGCGAGCCGATGTCGGCGATGAGGTCGTCCACCATCGGGTTCGGCCCGAGATGCGGCGTCAGCCAGGACATGTCGCCGCCGGGACCGGCGATGAAGCCGTCGAGCGACATGGTGACGGAGTAGAGCAGCTTCGCCATGGTTCCTCTACGAGTTGTGCGCCTGGATGGCGACGCTGGTGAGGGCCAGGAGGAGGTCGACGTCCGGGCCCGTCTCGACGTGGACGATCACCCAGGCGGCGTCCGCGCAGGTGGCCACCTGGTCGCAGGCGCGCAGCGGCGGACCCAGCCGGCCGATCGCCGGGGCGGTGAGGCGGAGCAGCACCTCGTCCCCGCTGGTCGGGCGGAGGATCTCGGTGCCCCTGACGGCGAAGGCCACGCCCCTGCGGGTGTCGTTCACCGCCAGAGCCGGCCACGAGCGCAGCTCGGCGACGGCCCGGGCCACGTAGGCCCCTTCCGTCCGCCGCCGTCTGAGGGATATCCCTGCCACAACCGCCATGCTCCTCCCCCACTCACCCGGCCGCCACGGACCGTTTCCCAACTGTTACGGGAACGGCCTTGGCAAACCGGGTGGAAACATCCCTCTAAGTGGCGATTTATGGTGGTTTCTGGCTCCTAGAGTCGTTAGTGACCCGACCTAAGGAGCATGAGCTGTGGCATCCGACCAGACCTTCCTCCGCGATCTCGTCGCCATGAAGGACGAGGTGGGCGTCGTGTCCCTCTACACCACCGCGGACCCGCGTGAGGAGGCGTCCACCCGCCCGGCCTGGGGCATCCGGCTGCGCAACGAGCTGGCCGCGATCCGCGAGCAGGTGGCGGGCGCCGAGCACGGCCCCGCCGTACTCGCCCGCCTGGAGTCCCTGGAGCCGGACATCCGCGAGCTCGTGGACGCGGCCGAGTCGGGGATCGGCCGCGCGCTGTTCGCCGCCGTAGCCGCCGACGACGTGCGCAAGATCTCGCTGCAGGTGCCCATCCAGGACTGCGCCGTCCTGGAGTCGACCGCCTACATCCGCCCGCTGGTCACCGCGATGGCCACCAGCGCGCCCGCCGGTCTAGTGCTGGTCTCCCGCGACGGGCTGCGGATCATCGACTACCGGTACGGCGTGGCGGAGGAGGTCGAGCAGTCCGCCTTCGACCTGGACACCGACGACTGGCGGCAGATGCGCGGCCCAGGGCCCGGCGGCACCAGCCAGCAGAACTCCACCCAGACCGACAGGTTCCAGCGGCGCGTCGACGACAACCTGCGCCGCTTCCTGCACGGCGCGGCGCCCGAGGTCGCCAAGCTGGCCGTCACGCGGGGCTGGACCGACGTGCTGCTGATCGGCGACGTGGAGCTCACCGAGGTGCTGGCGAGCGGGCTGCACCCGATGGAGGCCGTACAGGTCGACACGATCGTGGACAACCTGCCGCCGATCCAGGTGGCCAGGCACGTGGCGGACGAGCTCGCCACCACCCGCGACGCGCGCGACGGCGCGCTGGTGAGCCGGGCGCTGGACGCCGCCAAGTCGGGCGGGCGCGGGTCGCTGGGGCTCAACCAGACGCTGGCGCTGCTCAACGAGGGGCGGGTGGACCACCTGCTGCTGGAGGAGTCGGCGCAGTGGGGCGGTTTCCGCGGGCGCGACGGCTACCTGTACGACCAGCCGCAGCCTGGCCTGGACACCGTTCCAGAGCCCGACCTGGGCGAGCGCATGATCGAGGCGGCGCTCGACAGCAGCGCCACGGTCACCATCCTCACCCCGGAGGCGGCGGGACCGCTGGGGCGTTATGACGGGGTGGCAGCGTTGCTGCGGTGGTAGCGGGCGTCCGGACGGGCGAAGGGCGCCCAGTCGCCCGCCCGGTGGGTGTGTCCGCCCAGTAAGGACACGCAAGATCACTTTAGGGTCCGCGGGGTTGCGCCCAGGTTGCACGATCAGACCCTGGTCCGATGCGCTCCGGCTCGCGGCGGGGCCAGACTCGGTGGCATGCGGTTGTTCAAGATCATCGTGGTGGTCCTGGTGGCGCTCGGCGCCGTCGGGGTGGGCGGGGTGGCGCTCGCCTATCCGTCGGTGGCCGCCGCCACCTGCCCCGGCTGCTACGGCCTGGAGAGCATCGGCGACGGCGTGTACGCCGAGGGCAGGCGCGCCGACGTGTTACGCGTGGTCGCGGCGGCGCGGGCGCGGGTCAAGGCGTTCTACGGGGAGCTCAGGAGCTCACCGCGCTTGCTCGTCTGCGTCACCGAGAAGTGTTACTCCCGCCTCGGTGGCGGCGGGGAGAAGGGCGTCGCCGTACTCAACAGAGCGGTCATGCTGTCGCCGCGCGGCCTCGACCCGGTGATCGCGGCGCACGAGCTGTCCCACGTGGAGTTCCACGCGCGCCTGGTCAAGGAGGCGCCGCAGTGGGTGGACGAGGGGCTCGCGGTCGTGGTCTCGCAGGACTCGCGCTACCTGCCCGCCCCGGCGACCTGCCCGGCGGGTCCGCCGCTGCCCGAGACGCTGGACGCGTGGCTCGCCTCCCCCGCGTACGCGCGCGCCGCCTGCGAGGTGACCCACCGGCTCGACGCCCTCGTGAAGGAGTACACGGGCGTACTCAGATGAACAGGCCGCGGATCTGGGCGATGACCTCGACGATCGCCGTCACCTCTCCGGCGCGCGCGGAGAGCCTCTTGAGTGCGTCCAGGACCCGGGATCCGTCCGGCTCGGCCTCCTCCAGTTCCTGGCGAACGTCCGCCGCGTCCCTGCGCGCCCTCTCCGGCTCCGCGACGTGCTGGCCAGCCGTACTGAAGGCCATTCGCGTTCTCTCCCACGGCTTGACCCGGGTAGCATCCGGCGGATGATGGATCGCATCCGGGTCTGGGCGCGGGAGCTGCGGTATTTCCGGTTCTGCCGTGCGTACGGCGGGCATGCCAACGACGGCGACCACCTCCTGGCCGCCCTGCGCGTCGACACGCGGGGCGGCCTCCTGGAGGTGATGGACACGCTCGGCATTCCGGTGGTGACGGACGTTTCCTCACCGGTTCCCGGACAGGCCTACACGGCTGCCGAGTACGCCCGGTTCTCGTTGCCCATTCCCGGATTTCCCGACATCGCGCAGCCGGGGCACGTGGAGATCGCCGGGCACCGCGCGCACGTGTGGTGCCACGGCGAGCTCCTGCGGATCAGCGTGGCCGACACCGGTGATCCGTACAGCGTGACGGACGCCGCGGTCGCCGCCGCGCGGTCCATCGAGCCGCTCCTGCCCGCCGCCCGCGTCGTGGACCCGCCGCAGGACGACAGGAACTGCGTGTGCCCGCGCTACTACCCGGAGATCTGGGCCTAGCAGGACACCAGCAGCGACGTGATCGCCACGCAGGAGTCGCTGGCGGTGTCGTTGGCCGGGTTGCCGTCCTCGGGCGGCAGGCTGAACGAGCGGCTGGCGTTGAACGTGACGGGCAGCCCGATGGTCAGCAGCTCGGCCTTGACCCGGATCTGCGTGCTCGCCGACGAGCCGACCGGGATGGTGCCGAGGTTGCAGGAGACGATCCTGGTCTCGGTGTTGGCCGCGCAGTCAGCGGCGTCGACGAGGCGGAACTGCGCGGGGTAGGTGAAGCGGATCTGCGTCTCGCTCGCCTCGGACGGGCCGTAGTTCGTCAGCGTGCCGGTGAGGATGACGGTCTGCCGCAGCAGCCCCTGCGAGGCCGCGTTCAGTGAGACCCCGACGTCGGCCACCTCCCCGTCGGCCAGCGCGGGTGGAGCTCCGGTCAGCATCGCGCCGAGCGCGATCGCCGCTGCCAATGCGGTGGTCTTCGTCCTCATGGCTACCTCACCTAACTCTCACGACACGTTTCCGTGTGATCACAATCAGTGACAGATCAGGTTGAGTACAGCCATTTGCCCAAAGTGGCCAACACCGGCCAATCGCTTGACGCCTTCCTCTCCTATAGTGATCCTCATGGGCGATCTCCCGGTCTACGACGTCGTGCTGTTGCCGCCCCAGGAGGTCGACGACGCGTCGGTACGGCTGAGCCGCAGGTGCGCATCCTTCGCCGCCACCGAGTTCGTCCTGACCCCGGATGGCCCTTATTCACACTTGTCTCTCTTTATGGCGAATTTTGATTCTTCGGCATGCGCTGAGGCTTCTGCGCTTTTGCGCGGCCTTAGTGCTCGTACGCCGTCGTTGCCTCTTCAGGGCGACCACTTCTCCGGCAACGACCAGGGCATGTTCGAGCTGTTCTACCGCGCTTCGGCGGGTTTGACGAAGCTCCAGGAAGACGTCATCGCGGCCCTCGCCCCGCTGCGCACCGGGCTGCGGCGGCGCGACCCCGTGGGGCGGGTTCTCGCCGAGTACCGGCTCACCGCCCCGGCCGTCGCGCGCGACAACCTGGAGCGGTGGGGGTACGACGAGGTCGGCGAGCTGTTCCGGCCGCACATCACGGTGGCGCGCTTCGTGTCGCGCGGCGACGCGCTGTCCGAGCCGCTCGATCCGCGGCCGTTCTCCGGTCTTTTCACCACGCTCGCGCTGTGCGTCATGGGCGAGCACGGGACGTGCACCGAGATCGTGGAGACGTACGCGCTGACCGCGGAGGCACCCTCGCCGGCCGTGCCGTGAGGGTGCCCGCGTCTTGCTATCGGCGGCTACGGCCGCGCCAGTTGCCCCGCATGCTTCCTACGCTCGCCGTACCGATGCCCGCCTGGTGAAGGGCCAGCAGGGTCAGGCCGAGCAGCATGAACGTGGTTCCGCTGATCCCGCCGCCGATCCTGGTGTTGAGCAGGTCGAGCAGGAACCCGATCCCGAAGATGATCGCTGCGACAATCGCGAGCATGGTCAGCTCTCCTTTCCGCCGTGCAGGGTGAGCAGGCGCTCCAGCACGTCGCGGTACTCGCGCAGGGCCAGGCGGAGCTGCTCGGTGTCGTTCTCCGCTGTGTTCTTCCAGCGGTCGCGCATCTCGCTGGTGCGGGTGGAGAGGGCGCTCGTGAGGCTGGTCACGACCTCCTCGACCAGGCCGCCGGCGCGTTCCACGGTCTGGCGGGGCTCGTCGACGAAGGCCCACTGGAGGTCTCGCCAGCGCTCCTGAAGCTCGGCGGGGTCCTGGTCGAACAGCGGCGCGGCCTGGTGGTCCGCCGCCTCCTGGAACGCCTCGTCCCGGACTCCTGCGTCCTGGAAGGCTTCGTCCTGGAGGTCTTCGTCCCGGGCCGCTTCGTCCTGGAGGTCGTCGTCTTCGTCCTGGAGGTCGTCGTCGCGGATGGTTTCGTCGTGGGGGGTTACGTCATTCGTGACGTACTCGTCCTGTCCTGGTACGGCGTGCACTGTCGTCTCGTCCGCCTCGTCATCGAGCACGTTGCCGGGCTCGTTCGTCACGTGCGTGGTTCCGTGCTCGCCCGCCACGAAGGTGGCGTCGTTCTCGTACGGCCTGCCGTACCCGGTCTTGACCTCGGGGTCGTCTTCCATGCGCTGCTGCTCTTCGCGGTCGTTCATATGATCACCGTCCTGGGGGGTCGCGGTGGGCCGACCGGTCGTCGGCCCGCTCGGGCGGGTTGCCGTCATGCCTGGCGTCGTCGAGGTTCCTGACGTCGCCAGAGCTGCGCGTGGCATCCACGTCGTTGTGCCTGGGATCCACGTGCGCCGGGTCCACGTCATTGCGCGTCGGGTCCATGCCTGTGTGTTTTGCGGGCCTGGCGTCGTTGCGCCTGGCTCTCGTGTCGTCGTCGCGCCTGACGTCGTCGTCGCGACCCTCGTCCAGGAGTTCCTGGAACAGGGCGCGGTAGTGGACCATCGCCTGCCTGAGGTCCTCGGTCGAGGCTTCCTTCCTGGCGGCCCTGACGCTGATCTCGCGCGCCTGCCGGTAATGGTCGAGCGTCGCCGCGTGCCCGACCGACAGGTCGGACAGCCGCTGCTCGAAGTCGTCGTCGGGGTAACCGCGCTCGCCCATGACCGCGGTCACGAGGCGGTCGGCCTCGGTCACCGCTGATGCGGGCGCGTCGACGAATCGTTCCTGGACGTCCGTCCAGCGGTTGGTGTATTCGCGCCGGCTCTCGTCGCTGAGGGGCTTGAGGTCCAGCTGGTCGTGGCGCTGCTCGCGGGCCAGCAGTTCCTGCTCGGCCGTACGCCTGTTGTCGCTCTCGGCCATGAGCCGCTCGTATTCCGGGCCGAACCGGTCGCGGAGGCGGTTGCGGCGCTGTTGCTGCAGTACGACGTAGCCGACTGCGGCGATCGCCGCCACCACAACCACGACGACGGCTACCCAGATGAGGGTCTCGGTGGTCATATCTGTCGCCTCCGGGTCGTCGGGTTGACCCCGCGACTGCCCAGGAGACGCTGTCCGAAACGCTACGCTTCGCCGTCCTCCACGGCTTTCAAGGCATCAGCCAGGACTTTTGCGACATGTGAGCCCTGCGACGACACAGGAACCTCCACAAACCCCACCTCAGAGTCATAAGCCACATCCAACCCCTCGGCCGCGAGCCGCCTGGCCCAGCGGATAGCCGTGTTCAGCCGCTCAGCCGCCGGTGGCTTCCCCTGCGCGGCCGCCGACAGATTGCGCAGGTTCGTAGCAGGCCCCGACTGCCCATGCCTCCGCTCCACCTTCCACGGCAGCGCCGCACGATGATCGAGCATCGTTTTGGACAGTCCAGCCGCCCGCTTCGCCTGCAGCACCCCGGACTCGCTGACCCCGAAGTGCACCGCCAGCTCCTGCACACTGCGACCCGCCGCCACCAGCGTGGACAGCTCTTCACGATCGATGGTGGGCTTGCGGGGCACGGCTCGCCTCCGGGGTTTACGTGTACGCGGGTGGGTCGGATGTGCGCTAAGGTTATGACGTCTCGCCCCGCAGGGGCGAAGGCACAACCGGGACGTAGCGCAGCTTGGTAGCGCACTTGACTGGGGGTCAAGGGGTCGCAGGTTCAAATCCTGTCGTCCCGACGGTTGGAACAGGCCAGTAGGTCTGGGCGAAAGCCCGGGTCGACTGGCCTTTCTGCTTGTGTGGGAGATGATGCTGATCATCCAGACCGCCTTCAGTCGTGAGGTGAGCACTGAGTGCCATGCCTGCCGCAGCGATGGCGTCGGCGAAGGGGTGGAGATAGCGCTGGGTGGTGGTCAGCGCCCCATGCCCAGCGATCTTCCTGAGCACATGGACGGGCACACCGGCATCGGCCATCCAGGTGAGGCCGGTGTGGCGAAGATCGTGGCGGCGCAGGTACTCCTAGCCAAGCTTTGCGATGACCTCATCCCAGTGCGTGGCATCGCGAAGGACCGCCGCGGTGATGCGTCCGCCGCGAGGGCCGGTGAACAGCCGCGCCGCCGGATCCTTCCCCGCGGCCTCCAGCCTCCTGGAGACCAGATCACGAATCTCCAGGATGATCGGCACCTTGCGAGCCCGCTGCCCTTGGTGCCCTTGTCCACGGGCCCTCCCGGGCTTGGCGTGGTCTGCCTGCGGACGGTCCACGTCCACGTGTCGATGTCGCCGGCCGGACGCCTGACACCTCTCCTATGCGAGCCGCCGTGCATGCGGCGAAGATCACCACGTCTCCACATCCCGCATAGGTGTCAGCGGAACGTTCCACATGCCACGGCCAGACGCTCCGATGCCGCCCAGTTGGGCGGCGCCAAGGCTCGTGGATCGTCCAACTCGTCCTCGGCCCGCTTGTCCTCCATTCTCGTGACGGAGCACCAGCAGCTCAACGTCCTTGGACCGATCAGAGCGGACCCAGCACCGCCCGCAAGCCGAACGAGCACCTCACCAACCGGTAGAGCAGCGATGTCAACACCTGGCGGCAGTCGCAGCCGCGGTTCTGATCCCGCAGCACAACCCCAGTTCAGAGCACGAAACCGTATTTCCGAGCGGGACAGGTTGCTGCGCACGCTCGAGCTTTGGGTGACCGTGGGCACCAGCCGCGCCCCCATTCAGCAGGAGCACCATATCCGGCTGACCCGGCGGGCATCCAGCGGAAGCCGACCGGTTCCGGACCGGGACGCTGGTACGCCGAAGGACTGCTCCTGCAGGCGCTGGGCGAACCGGCCGACGTCCGTCGGCCCGGCCCGCGACCGGTCAGCCGGACGAGGATGACACCTGTTCACCCAGCGCGCCGAGCGACTCCTCGCCGCCCTCTGATTCAGATGTTCTCACTCACCGCCGTACCGATGAAGGCCGCAGTCAGGCCCGCGTGGGAGACGAACACCAGGTGCGAGGCGCCCTCGATCCGCGCGCCGGATCGCCGGGCCATGCGATCACCAAGTCGCCCCATCGGGACGAATCGCGTACCCGTAGATCTTCGTCGAGCTCAGGAATCGGGGTTCGACGCCGAAGTACTCTCTGAGCCCTCGCGCTCCGATCCCCGTAGCCGGTTCCTCTTGCTCGGCCTCGCCGCTGCGACCCGTCCGGTCCTGGCCCGCCGTTTCGGCTGTCACTCCTTCGAGGAGAGGCGTACGGTCACCATCGTCGTGATGTTCGCTGCGCGGGTGACGGAGTCGGGGTCGGGCCCGCCGTTGGTGTCGCGCAGAACTCCGTAGTAGCGGCAGTCGCGGGGTGTCTGGCGCAGGAAGCTCAGCAGGTTGCCGGCGACGAGCTCCTTGTCGGTGACCGGATGTGCGGTTCCGTGCAGTTGCCGACCGCGGACCAGTACGGTCACCGGGGCTCCGCCGCGGAGGTTCTTCCACCAGCCGCTGTCGGTGTAGCAGGTGATCGTGTCCTCGTGGCGCTGGTAGCGAACCGGGAAGGTGTAGGTCCTTCCGCTCTTGCGGCCGACCACGCGCATGATCATGGTATTCCGGCTCATGAGGCGATGAAGCGGTGATTGAAGCAGCGCTTTCACCAGGGCGTTGAAGAGCGGGGGGACGGTGGGTGGCGCCTGGCTTGTGGTCATGGCTCCAGCTCGAATTCGTCGCGGTTACCAGTGCCTGCGCGCTTACCGAATGCTCATTCGGTAAGCGTCAAGCTACGACCAGATACTCCGATCCGTCAAATACGCTTCAGGTGATGACGTCGAAACGAACCCGCCTCACCCCGCTGGCCCGGCGCGGCCGG
Source organism: Nonomuraea sp. NPDC050556 (assembly GCF_044457355.1). Lineage (NCBI taxonomy): Bacteria > Bacillati > Actinomycetota > Actinomycetes > Streptosporangiales > Streptosporangiaceae > Nonomuraea > Nonomuraea sp. NPDC050556. The sequence continues at coordinate 2,998,558 of NZ_JBITGU010000001.1, forward strand.
ATCCTCGACGCGGCCATGGCGGTCTTCGCCGAACGTGGATACCAGGCGGCCACGATGACGGAGATCGCCGACGCGGCGGGCAGCGCCGCTTCGGTGATCTACGACCACTTCCCGTCCAAGGCAAGCCTGCAGATCACCCTGCTGGAGCTCCAGTCCGAGGAACTGCTGCGAACGGTGCTCGCCGCGGTCGATGACGCCCCGGACGACCTTGAACTCCGCGTCCGGGCCGGGGTGAGCGCCTTCTTCGCCTTCGTCGAGCAGAGCCCCTACGCCTGGCGGATGCTGTTTCGCGATCCGCCCAGCGATCCCGAGGTCGCCGACTGCCACGACCGCATCCACCAGCGCACCACGGACGCCATCGCGAGGTTCCTCATGGCGTCCAGGCACCTGCGGCCACCCGACGAGCGTGCCGTACAGATGTATGCCCAGATGCTCAAAATGACCCAGCACGGCCTCGCGGTCTGGTGGTACGAGCACCAGGACACCCCGCGCGGCGAACTCGTCGATCGCATGATGGACTTCTGCTGGACCGGCCTCGAACGCGCTCGGCCTCACTGAGAGCGGAACACACGACCTCGCGCGAAAATGCGCGGACGAAGCCTCCGCCCTGATCGCCCGGACTGGCTTTCACCTGTTCACTTGACGCTCCGACCGGCCGCTGAAGAGATGGTCGCCTGCCGCGCGGTGGCGGATGAGGACCTGTCAGCTTGGTCGGAGTAGACCCGGTCCGAGCATCGCTGGCCGTCTCATTGGGTTCGGGCCGCGGCGCGTCCTGGCGGGTATCGTGCTGCTGGCCGAGGGCCGGAGTGCTACTTCGGAGGAGCGGTGAACCGCACGTCAGCGGCCGAGTGCGGCAGCTGGATCTCGTCGCCGAGCGCATGTTCGGCGACCCTTGCGACGACTGCGGCGGGGATGTCGTCCAGGTCGTAGGTCGCGTGAGCGTTGCGGGGAAGCGCCACGGCGTACTCCTTCCACAGCGCCGTGCGAGCGGTCGCGCTTACGCACATCTCCGAGAGCAGCCCGCAAATGACCAGCTGCTTCACTTCGTGTTCCTCAAGCAGTGAGCCCAGTGTGGTGCCCTCGAAGCCGTCGTCGTCGGTCTTTCTGATGACGGGTTCGCCCGGTTCGGCAAGGACGAGCTCCCATCCAGGTTTGCCGGGTTCATCCGGCTCGCCCACCGGACCGTCGTTCTGCAGATGGACGATCAGCGCGCCGGCTCGGCGTGCTCGGTTCAACAGGTCGCTCACGACCGCGGTCAGCCCGGCGGCGTCAGGTACCGCTGCATGGCCGTCGAGAAAACCTTGCTGCATATCGGTGACGATGAGGGCTTCAGCGGTGAACGTCATGGTTCATCGTAGATCGACGTTTGAGGAGGTCGTACGGCTTCGCCAGGCGGGCACGCTGACTTCCGCCCATCACCGGAGCCTGCTGAGACGGCTCGCGCTAGTCTCCGCTGCGGCAGCGGCGGATCTCTGCGGTCCGGCGTTCTCTTCAGCGGCTGATCTCGAGTCTGGTGATCGCGGGTGGGCGGGGCTGAATCCCGATCTCGTTGAACTGCATCTCCCCACAGCGCATCCACCAAGGCATCGGCGGTGATTGGGCGCCCGGCCTCCTACAGCAAGAGCGTCAATAGCAGCCGCTGCTTGGGCGGACCAAGCGGCCGACCCTGCCTTGGCCTGCGCAAAGACGGGTCCCGACCACTGGGAAAGCCAATCCTCGGCCAGATATGATCACGACCCGCGATGACGGCCCCGCCGTACCCATGATCGACCAGCACGATCGGGCCATCGATCGGCCTAGGGACGCTGGTGAGGTAGGGCGACGCATCGGTTGGCAGGCCGCGCAGCGAGTTGGCCGGGGCGATGATGCCGTAGCCCTTGCGCTGGAGCTTACTGATGACGTCTGTCACGCCAGTGATGTCAGGAAGACGTCAGGCAGAAGGGATGGCCAGCCGGATCCAGGAGTACCCGCCAGCGTCCGTCGCCGGGCTGATGGTCTGGTTTGGCCGCGCCGAGTTCCAGCGCCAGCTCTTCCATGGCATCGAGGTCGTCAGTACGGAAATCCAGGTGGAACTGTTGTGGCACGTCCTGACCCGGCCACTGCGGAGCCCGGTATCCGTCAACCCGCTGGAATCCCAGATCACAGCCGGAGCCGTCCGTCAGAGCGACGAACTCGCCCGTACTGAAGAGCACGCGCATCCCGGTCAGTGCACCGTAGAAGCCCGCCAGCGTCTGCGGGTCGGCACAGTCCACAGTCACCCCTCGCAGTTCAGCCCCTGGCATTACTCGCTCCTTCGTGTCCGCGCGTCCGTCTCCGTAAGCCGCCGCTGCACGCGATCACCGTACTCGCCACGTCCACCGCTGAAATAGCGGTTTATCCCTGCCTCAGAGCAGCGGGTGGCTCTGACCGGCGCTTTCGATACACGCCCTGTAGGTGCGGCGTTGTGCACACCGCGCTCACGGGTGGTCGTGATCATTTTCGACGGGAGTGGCGTGCCTCGCTTCACGGCTGAGGGACGCGAGTTTCAGCGTCGGCCTGGACGAGGCGGTTGATCAGCCACAGCGCGACCGGTACGGCCAGGGCGCTGACCTGCTCGTCAGGTCAGCGCGCTATCGGATGGGAGCCGGGTGGTTATTGCCAGCCGAAGTTGAAAGTGTGGACGACCGGGACCGCAGTGGCCGCGCTGGCGGCGGCGGGGGCGAGAGAGACGAGTGCGGTGGCTACCAGGAGGCTGGCGGCGAGCTTCATGATCCTCATGGTGTCCATTCAACAAGCCGATGATCAACGGATACAACCGGTGTGGTCATTACGGTTTCTGCGGGAACCTGAAATCCCGACCCCCCTACACGGGGCCCGAGGACTCTACTGAAGGGCAGATCGAACCGCAGTTCAGTGGGGGTTCTCGGTCGGGCGCTCGGGTCGGGTGCAGACTCTGATCCGTGCGGGGCAGGTAGCGCCACTGGCAGCCGGTCCGTGCCTGGCACAAGATCGCGTTCACGATCTCCCGCATGTCGTGGCGCCCTGGTAGCCACCAACCGAGGGACGCCTCCCCTTCCACGCGGTGATGACCATGGCATCGCGGGTTTGAGCAGGTCGGCGTCAATATACTGCCGCACGTCGGGCACCAGGGGCCATCATCCTCCCGGCTCTCCCGGATCTGGCACCGCCAGGAGAGAAGGCCGATCAGCCGTTGAACGTCTCAAGTGGACAGCTGTTCGATGTAGGTCTCACCGGTGAAGGGGTTGGTGATGGCGTGTCGAGCTCGCCGAACTCTACGACTAGCAGCTCGGCGGGCGCAGCGGGGTGATTCGTCCAGGCCCGTGCTGGGTGCTCGCATTTCCTTCTTCGTGTCCCAAATCAACACCCGACGCGTCGGCCCGGCACGAGGCCACATGGAGTGATTCCGCCTACGGTCAGCGCCGGAAGCCCCTTCCCGGCAGGCCGCTACCGAACGGCTTGAACCACTGGTCGGGGTGGGGGCTGTGGCTGGCCGACATAGAGCTGCTGGTTGATGTCGCCGGCCGGGTCCTCAATGCCATCCAGGCGGCTGCTGAAGAGCATGAGGACATCGTGGCCGGATGGCCATCTCCTCAGCTGTAGTGCGGGGTGTCGGCCAGTTGCCGCCTTCGAGGTCCTCCGCGAGATCGTCGCAGGAACGCGCGAACACCCTCCCCCACTCCGTGTCCCTGGTCGGGCTGGGCTCAGGAAGCCGCCAAGAGATAGCTCGACGTGCGCCGGATCAGCCAGGCGTAGGCCTTGGTCGCGATGCGGTCGGTCATGATGCCGGCCATCGGGTTGGGCTTGTTCGGCATCTCCGACCCGGCGAAGCTGCTCGAGCGGTTCGCGATGCGCGCCCTGTCGCGCTCGTAGGCCCGCAGGTCGCCGGTGATCGAGCGCGACAGCGCCCAGACGTCCTCCAGCGCCTGGTTGGTGCCATGGGCGCCGGTGGGAGGCATCGAGTGGGCAGCGTCACCGACCAGGGTGATGGGGCCGGTGCCCCAGACCTTCGGCACCTTGTGGACGACGTGCCCGAAGCCCTCCAGTTCGGTCATGGCCTCCAGCACGTCCTGGGTCTGGCCCTGGTAGTGGCCGAAGAGTTTCCTGATCTTGTCCAGCGCGTCGGGGTCGCCCTGCCAGAGGTCCTTGCCCGGCGCCGAGCGCAGGTCGAACCAGACCAGCTGCTTGTTCGGGCCGGCAGGGCTCAGGCCCGACATTCCCTGCGGACCCACGATCGAGCGGGCGATCGGCTCCGTCGGCCAGTCGATGAAGCCCTGCCAGGTGATCCAGCCGGTCAGCGTGGCCGGATCGTCGCCCCACACCGCCTGCCGTACCACCGAATTGCGGCCATCTGCGCCCACCAGCACGTCGCCCAGCGCGGAACCGCCGCCCTCGAAGCGCACCTCGCCCTTGTCGACGTCCACGTCGACCACCTTCGCGTTGTACGTGATCGGGATGCCCTCGGCCAGGCGCTCGGTCAGCTCGCGGCGCGCCACGTGGATGCTCGGGGCGCCGAAGCGCCGCTCCATCGCGGTCAGGTCCACCGCGAACTGCTTCTTACCCTCAGGGCTCCAGGCGTCGAGCGTGGTGAGGCGCACGCCGCCCGGGTCGATGCCGATCTCACGCAGGATCGACGTGCTGCCAGGCCACAGGGTGATCGAGCCGCCCTTGGTGCGCAGCTCGGGCGACCGCTCGTAGACCTCGACCTCGTGGCCGTTGTTGAGAAGCCCGTGAGCGAGCGCGAGTCCCGCGACACCGGCGCCGATGATGACTACTCTCATGACTGCCCCTCAATATGAGACCCTCAATATCTGATACTGGGAGTATCGCAATGTCTGTGCGTGGACGCAAGCCTGATCCGGCGGTTGATCGGAAAATCAAGGAGGCAGCGGTCGGGCTGATCATGGCCAAGGGGCTGGACTTCACCATGGACGAGGTGGCCGCGGCCGCCGGAGTGGGCAGAGCCAGCGTCTTCCGCCGGTACGGCGCCAAGCGCGACCTGCTGCTGGCGACGCTGGCCGAGCTCATGGACACGCAGGTCGCCTACCCCGACATCGGATCGCTGGAAGGCGACCTGATCGTGGTCGCCCGCGACACGTTCGCGGCCTGGGAGGAGCCCAGCATCGCGCACGTCGCCCGTGAGGTGTTCGGCGAGGCCGCGCGCGACCCGGCTGTGGCCGAGCTGATGCGTACGGCGATGCGCAACCGGATGGCGCGCGCATGGGAGCTCTACGACCGGGCCATCGCCCGCGGCGAGCTGCCGGAGGACGCCGACCTGTGGATCATGAGCGACATGCTCGCCGGGGTCGCCGCCTATCGGGGGGTCCTCGGCATCCCCCTGCCCGACCCCGCCCCGTTCGTGCGGGCGCTGATGCACGGGTTCGCACTGAAACGAGACGACGAGCAGACATGAGCCTCTCTTCATGTCGCCGGATACAGCGCCAGAGCAGCACCGGGATCAGCCGCAGAGCGACCCGCCATCCGGGCCGCCGCGCCGCCCACCTGCCCGCCCGCCGTACTCCCAGCACGCCGAGCCCCGCGGCGGCCAGTGCCGCAACCCCCAGGATCATCTCGATCAGCTGCCGATCACCACCGGGCATCTGCGGCGTTTGCCCTGGCTCATGGCCACCAGTCCAGTGAGCACGTCGTAGGTGTCGTCGTACAGGCCGGCGCTGTTGGTCATGACCGCGAAGCCGTACCCCGTCCTGGGGTCGATCGCCTCCACCGCCGTGTAGGTGAACAGGTTCCCCGCGTGCACCAGCAGGTCGGCGCCGTTCACGCTCTCCTTTCCCCGGCCCATGCCGTAGTCGCGCACACACCTCCACCAGCCGCGCGGCCGTCTCGTAGTTGGCGTTGCTGTAAGCCCAGCGCGTCCCTGGATCGGCGGCCAGTTTCCCCGTGCCCAGCGCCGCGACGTACCCGGCCGGCGACGGGGCGCTCTCCGCCGCTCCCAGATCGACCGTCGCATCCGTGATCCCCGAGGTCTGATCTCGCGGGTCAGCCATCCGGAAGTCCGGCAGCTGCTTGACCACCGGCTCGTCCAAGGTGAGCTTGCCCGCCGCGTGAACGACCCTGCCCTGGTGCGTCACAACGACCGACATACCGGGCAGGGCCGTGGATTTCCAGGCTTGGGTGAGGTAGGCGTCCATGGCTGCGGGCTCGAGTTCGGTGGTGGAAGCCGAAGCGGGTACGGCCGGCGCGAGAGCCAGTCCCGCACCGAGTGCCAGGGCCATGAGCTGCGTCTTCTTCATGGGTGAGACGGTAGAAGTCGCCGCCCTCCCACCGGATCCGGCGGACGACCACCATCACCCCTTACCAAAGTGATGCAGGTCCACCGGCCGCGCCCTGGTCGCGGCGGCGTGACCACTCGGCCCTACCCCGTGCGACGCGCTGTTGGCCGTTCAGCAGGTGGCGCGGGGTGGGTCGCCGGGTAGGTAGCGGGTCCGCTCCTGGGTGGTCAGGTTCCGGGCGACCTCGCGGCAGATCAGCGCCACAGCGGCTCCAGGCGTCAGTGACCACCGCACGATCCGCCCGTCGTTCCCCCCGGAGAGCAGATCCCCGTCGGTGGTGAAGGCCAGGGTCTGGGGTCCTGCCGCGCGGCCCGTCAGCGTCGCGAGCTCCCGGCGCGTGGCCACGTCCCACACCACAAGTGCGCGGTCCTCCCCCGCCGAGGCGAGCATGTGCCCGTCAGGGCTGAAGGCCACCGCCTGTACCGCTGCGGTGTGGCCCGAGAGGGTGGCGAGTTCCTTCAGCGTCCGGGTCTCCCAGAGCTTCACGGTCCTGTCCGCTCCGGCCGTCGCGATCGTCGAGCCGTCAGGACTGACCGCTATGTCGCGGATGTCGGCCTGGCCGGTGTAGCCGCGGGCGATCGGCGCGTCCGTGCGGGTGTCCCACGTCATGAGGCCCCCGGCGGGATCGGCTGAGATCAGGACGTCGCCCGCGAGCGTGAACCGCAGCGAGCTGGCCAGCCACGGCGGCCCGGGAAACGAGCTCGGCTTCAGGCCGGGCAGGGTCCAGCGGTACCTCACCATGGCGGTGGTGACCAGCGCCCGGTCGCCCGGCTGGTAGGCGATGTCGGTCGAGGTGCCGAGCCCGTCGTAGGTGAGGTGCTCCAGCCGCCGCCGCGTGGCCACGTCCCAGATGCTGACGGTGTGGTCGCGGGTCACCGCGGCGATCCGGTTGCCCGCCTGGTTGAACGCCACGGCCTCGACCCGGTCGCGGTGCACGGGCAGCACGCCGAGCGCGTTGCCCGCGGCGTCCCACAGCCGTACGGTCCCGTCGGCCCCTGCCGAGGCCACCACGTGACCGCCGGGCGCGACCTCGAGGTCGGTGACCTCCCCGTCGTGCCCGCCGAAGGGCGGCACCGCCCGCTCGCGGACGGTGATGGTCTTACCGGTGCCCGCGGCGACCAGGAGCTCGCCCTCCCTGCCGAGCGCCACCGCGCGGACCTCCACCCGGCCGCGGTCGCGGTAGCTCGCCACCGGGTGTCCTGTGCGGATGTCCCAGATGGTGACGAGGCCGTTCTCGTCGGCGACGGCGATCCTGCCGCCCAGCGGCGCCGAGATGCTCCAGGCGTACGGCGTGGCCGCGGCCAGCGCGGTGCGCAGCCGCGGCCGGTCGCCCGACAGGTCCCACAGGTGCACCCCGGTCCTGGTGGAGCCGGTCACCAGCGTGGCGGAGTCGTCCGGGTCGAAGGCCACGGTGTGCGCCTGCTCGACCGGGATGGTGGCCTTCCGCGCGCCGGTCCGCACGTCCCAGACCGCCGGCCTGTCGTGGAAGCCGGTGGAGGCCAGCAGTCTGCCGTCCGGGCTGAAGGCCAGCGAGCCGGTTGCCCGCGAGTGACCTGCCAGGGTACGGCGGGTGCCGTCGGCCAGGTTCCACACCTCGATCCTGCCGGAGTCCACGCCGACCGCGACGGTGCTTCCGTCGCGGGAGAACGCCAGGCCGTCGTCCAGCCGGGCGATGCTCCGCTCGAACACCGGCCGCCCGGTCGCCGGGTCCCACACGATCAGCGACCCCTGGCTGGACCCGAGCGCGGCCGCACGCGCGGTGGAGGCCAGCAGCCGCCCGCTGCCGTCGAACGCCACCCGCTTGGCGTAGGAGTCGGCCGCGTAGCGCCGGTGCCCCTTCAGCGTGGCGGCCTTGACCCGGCGGGCCAGGTCCCAGAGCACGACGTCGCCGTTGCGGTCGGCGGAGGCCAGGCGCGTGCCGTCCGGGCTGACCGCGACGTCGAAGACGGAGAAGCCGCCCTGGTTGAGCTCGACCAGCCGATCGCCGGCGTAGGCGCCGCCCAGCAGTGCGCCCAGGGTGTCGGCGTCCGGGTGGAGCCGGTGGGCCTCGACGGCCAGGAGCGCGGCGAGGTCGGGCGCGCTGGCCAGGAGTTGCCGCGAGGTCAGGGCGAGCTGGTGGGCCTGCTCGACCACCTGTTGCGCCTGCCGTTCCCTGTTCTGCCAGAACGCCAGCCCGCCGCCCAGGACCGCCAGCAGCAACATCGCCGCCAGCCCGGCGACCAGGCGTTGCAGGTTGCGTGCCCGTCCCCGGGCGGCCTGCCGTTCCGCGTCCTCCAGGTCCTGGCTGGCCGCCAGGAACCCGGCCTCCAGCTGGTTGGCGTCCTGCGCGTGGCGGGCGGCCCAGGCCGTGGCCAGCAGGAGCTGCTCGCCGCGGTAGAGCGCGCCAGGGTCGCGGTCGAGCTCGTGCCAGGCCTGGGCAGCCGAGGTGAGCCGGCGGTGGAGCAGCAGGTCGGCCCGGTCGCGGGTGAGCCAGCGGCGCAGCCGGGGCCAGGCCCTGATGAGCGCCTCGTGCGCCACCTCGACGGTGTCCTCTGCCAGCACGATCAGCCTGGCGGCCGCCAGGCGGCCGAGCACCTCGGTGCCCGTCCCGGTGCCCTCCAGCTCGCTCAGCGTGATGGGCCTGCGGGTGTCCTCGGTCCCCTGGCCCAGCGCGGTCAGCCGGAGGAACACCCGCCTGGCGGCCTGCTGCTCCTCCGGGGTGAACTCGGCGTAGACGCGCTCGGCCGTCTGGGTGATCGCGCCACGCACGCCGCCGCCGGCCTGGTAGTCGGCCAGGGTCAGGACCGGGCCGGCGCGGTGTGACCAGGTCTCCAGCAGCGCGTGGGAGAGCAACGGCAGCGCGCCGGGCTCCTCCCCCGCGTCAGTGAGGACCGTGGCCAGCAGGTCGGCGTCCACGCCGAGCCCTGCCTTGACCGCCGGCCGTACGACGATCTCCCGCAGGTCTGCGGTGGAGGGCGGCCCCAGGAGCAGAGTCGCCTCGCCGTTCAGCGACCCGGCCAGGCCCGGCCGTTCCAGGGCGGCGCCGAGGAAGTCGGCGCGCAGGCCGAGCACGACGGTGAGGCGGCCGTCCCGCTCGGCCACCGCGGCGAGCAGGTTCTCCACGAAGCGCGCCCGCTCGTCCGCTCCGCCGCACAGCGTGAAGGCCTCCTCGAACTGGTCCACCACCAGCAGCGCCCTGACCTGCGGTGGGTCGTCCGCCAGCGCGGCGGCGACGGTGGTGCCGAGGGTGGCGGGGTCCTCGGCCAGCCGCTGGACCAGGAGGGGCGGATCCTGCCCTGACAGCTTGGCCAGGATCGCGCCCAGCGCCTCCAGCGGATGCTCGGTCGGGGTCATCAGGAGGGTCCGCCAGCCGGGATCGCCGCTGAGGCGGCCGAGCAGCCCGGCGCGCAGCAGGGAGGACTTGCCGCTGCCCGAGGCGCCGACGACGACGGTCAGCGGCAGCCTGGCGATCTGTTCCGCCAGCCGCTCGGCGGGTTCCGCGCGGCCGAAGAACCACTCGCCGTCCTCCTGCTGGAAGGCGGCCAGCCCGCGGTAGGGGCACGGCTCGTCCACCCAGGCGGTCGTGGTGACCTGGGCGTACGGCACGCCGCGCAGGTCGTCGCCGCGCAGCATGGCCTCGTGCAGGCGCTGCAGCTCGGGACCCGGTTCGACGCCGAGATGCTCGTTGAGCGCCCTGCGGGTCTCGCGATAGGTGCGCAACGCCTCGGCCTGGCGGCCCGTGCCGTACAACGCGAGCATGAGGTGCCCGCGCAGGCTCTCGCGGAACGGATGGTCGGCGGCCAGCTCGGCCAGCTCGGGGATCAGCTCAGCGTGCCTGCCGAGCTGGAGCCTGGCCGTGATCCGGTTCTCGAGGGCGTGCAGCCGGGTCTCGTCCAGCCGCCTGGCGACCTGGTCGACCGCGGGCACCTCGGCGACGTCGGCGTAGGCGGCGCCGCGCCAGAGCGCCAGCGCCCGGTCCAGCAGCGCGCCCGCCCGCTCCGGCTCTCCGGCGGCCAGCGCCTCGTGGCCCTCGGCGACCAGCCGGGCGAAGACGTCGGCGTCCAGCTCCTCCGGCTCCACCATGAGCGCGTATCCGCCGCCGCCCCGCACGACGCGTGCCTCGTCGCCGAGGGCGCGCCGCAGGCGGTAGACGTACAGCCGCAGGTTGTCCACGGCCGAGGCGGGCGGCACGTCCCACAGGGAGTCGGTCAGGCGCCGCTGCGACACCGGCACGTTGGCATGGCTCAGGAGCACCGCCAGCAGGATGCGTTGCTTGGCCGACGCCGGTGTCACGGCCTTGCCGTCGATCCGCACCACCAGGGGGCCGAGTACCCCGAATTCCATGGTCACCCCCAGCCGCGCCCGCACGCTATCGCGTCGCCATACGCCGGACAACCCCCGATATATGCGCCGTATACGGCCCGGCGAGCACCGTGAAAGCCGACATTCCGCAGCTTGGGAGGAACCCGTGCGACGCTGGCTTTTCACCGTGGTGAGTTTGATGGTCGTGCTCTCGGTGCTACCGGCGCCGCCCGCCCTGGCCGTGCCCACGCCCGCCCCTGTCATGGCGATCAGCCCCGGTGAGGACTGGACGCACGTGCACAGCTGCAACCCCGACACCTCCTATCGCAACAGTTACCGGTCGGGCATGCGGGTCGGCGCCAAGTGGAACTCGACGTGCAAGTGGCGGACGCTGATGCGGTTCGACCTGAGCCGCCTCGCCGGGGCGACGATCCTCGACGTCGAATTCGCGGTGACCGCCGACCACACCGGGGCCTGCGGCGGCGCCTACATCGATCTGTGGCGCTCCGAGGAGAACCTCGACTTCTCCACGCTGACCTGGAACAAGGCCAAGAACTCCTGGTACAACAACATCGAGCGCGAGCACTTCAGCGCCAACGACGGCGGCACCTGCCCCAAGGACGACGACCCCGGCCTCTACGAGGACCCCAACGGCTTCCTCAAGTCGGAGATCGTGCGCTACCTCGGCAACGGCTGGACCAGGATGGCGCTCGGGCTCCGCGCTCACTCCGAGAGCGACTTCTACGACTGGTCCTACTACCTGCCCGCCAGCGCCACGCTGCGGGTGACTTACAACCACCCGCCGACCGCCCCCACCGGCACGCAGATCACCACAGACTGCGGCACCTCCTGCACCGCCTCCGGGGCGCAGGTGCGCTCGGGGACGCCGACGCTGCAGGCCGTGCCCGGCGACCCGAACGGCGGCACGTTGAGCCGGATGGAATTCGAGGTCGTCGACCGGGCCACCAGGACGATCGTCAACGCGTCCTCCGGCAACACGGTCTCCGAGCCCCGCGTGGGCGTGGCCACGGGCTGGCGGGTGACGCCCGAGCTGCCCAGAGGTGAGTACTCCTGGCACGCGCGCGGCTGCGACACCGTGACCTGCGGCGCCTACTCGCCGTGGTTCGACTTCACCGTCGATCTCGACCCGCCCACCGACCTCCAGGTGTCTTCGGCGGCCTACCCGCCCAGGTCCTCGGGGACCTGGAGCGGAGGCGTCGGCGTGCCTGGCTCGTTCTCCTTCACCGCCACGGGCGCCTCGCGCTACGAGATCGTCCTCAACGGGGTGAACAAGGGCTGGGTCAACGGGCCCACCTGGACGGGCGAGCTGGTCCCCAACCGCGACGGGGTCAACATCCTGCAGGTCAGGGCCGCTGACGCGGCGGGCAACGCCACGCTCACGCCGTACGTCCACGAATTCCTGGTACGGCCGGCACCGGCGGCCGCCTGGTCCTGGGGGCTGAACGAGGGTTCTGGATCGACGGCCGACTCCGCGCCCGCCGGGCGCAGGCTCGCGGTGACCGGCACGCCTGGCTGGGGCGCAGGCCGCTCGGGTGGCGGCGCGCTGGCGTTCGACGGCGCGACCCGCTGGCAGGGCGACCCGGTCGTGGACACCACCAGGTCCTTCACCGTGACGGCCTGGGTGAACAGGAACCCGGCCGCCACCGCGCCCGCCACCGTGCTCTCCCAGGACGGGCGGAACGGCTCGGGCTTCCGGCTCCAGTACCGGACCGACCTGGACCTCGACCCCGAGGTGGAGGGCAAGGAGCCTGGCTGGTGCTTCGTGATGTTCGCCGCCGACGACGGCGCGGAGACCGCCGCCTGCTCGACCGAGGGCACCGGGCCCGGCTGGGTGCACCTGGCCGGGGTCCGCGACCAGGCCAGCGGCCTGATCCGGCTGTACGTGAACGGCGCCAACTTCGACGGCACGGACACCAGGCCCTACACCGCCTCCTGGTCGGCGGGCGACGCGTGGGTGCTGGGGGCGGCCAGGTCCGGCGGCGCCAGGACCCAGCACTGGTCGGGCACCGTCGACCGGGTCGCGGCCCACCTGAAGGTGCTCACCCAGAGCGAGATCGTCGCGGACGGAGGCCAGTCGTGATCAGGAAGGTCCTTCTCTGCGCCGTCTCCGTGGTGGCGCTGGCCGGATCCCAGCCCGTGTTCGCCGCCGCGTCGGCCTGGCGCCCTCCGGTGGCCCGCGACGTGATGAGCGTCGCGGTCAAGGACGCGCCGCGCGGCCAGCGGCTCAAGCTCCAGGAGCCGCCCCGGGTCCGCGCCGCGGAGGCGGTGGCCTGGCCGTCGAGCTCGGACACCGTGCTCGACCTGTCGTCCAAGGCGGTGCGCGCCGCCTCCACCCCGGTTTCAGCCCGTACGGCGACGCCGGGCCTGGCCCGCGCCCGGCTGACGATCCACGACCGGGCGAGCGCCGAGCGAGCGCGGGTCTCCGGCGTGCTGATGTCCCTGTCGCGGGCCGACGGGGTCAGGAGCGCGGGCACGCTCGGCCTCTCCGTCGACTACGCCCCCTTCGCCGCCGCCTATGGCGGCGACTGGGCCTCCAGGTTGCGCCTGGTCAGGTTGCCCGCCTGCGCGCTCACCACGCCGGAAGCGCCGGGCTGCGACACGTCCACCCCGGTGCCCTCGACCAACTCGCCCGCCACCCGGACATTGAGCGGCGAGGTCGGCCTGGCTGCCGACGGGTCGGCCACGGTCCTGGCCGCCACCGCCGGGCCCTCGGGCGACAACGGCGACTACACCGCCACCTCGCTGTCGCCCGCCTCGACCTGGCAGGTCTCCCAGCAGACCGGCGCGTTCAGCTGGTCCTACCCGCTGCGGCTGCCCGCCTCGGTGGGCGGCCCGGTGCCGTCGCTGAAGCTGGGCTACTCCTCGCAGGCGGTCGACGGCCGCACCGGCGGCACCAACACCCAGGGCTCGTGGATCGGCGACGGCTGGGACATGTGGCCCGGCTTCATCGAGCGCACCTACAAGCCGTGCGCCCAGGACACCGAGGGCAGCCCCAACAACAAGAACCTCCCGAGCGGCGACCAGTGCTGGTGGAAGCAGAACGCCACCCTCTCGCTCAACGGCCGCGCCACCGAGCTCATCGACGTCGGCGGCGGCCGGTGGAAGGGCGTCTCCGACGACGGCTCGAAGACCGAGCTGCTCGGCGACCACTGGAAGGTCACCACGATCGACGGCACGCAGTACTTCTTCGGTAAGGACGGCTCGTCCGCCTGGAGCACCCAGGTCTACGGCAACCACCCGGGCGAGCCGGGCTACGTCGCGGGGAACTTCGCCGCCTCGCGGCAGACCCAGGTGTGGCGGTGGAACCTCAGCCAGGTCCTCGACCGGCACGGCAACACCATGAACCTGTTCTACGAGAAGGAGACGGGCGCCTACGGCCGTGAGGGCGATCCGGGTAAGCGCACGACCTACGACAGGGGCGGCTGGCTGTCGCGGATCGAGTACGGCTCGCGCACCGACCAGGCGCAGCCGTCCGCCCGGGTGCTCTTCGACGTGGCCGACCGCTGCGTGACCGGGACGGCCTGCTACGACGCGGCGGGCAAGCCCGTCGCGGCTGCCTTCCCCGACACTCCGTTCGACCAGTTCTGCCCCGAGGGCACCCGCTGCACGGACCAGCTCGCGCCGACCTACTGGACCCAGAAGCGCCTGGCGCAGATCAGCGCGCAGGTGTGGGAGGGCTCGCAGTACCGGACCGTGGAGAGCTGGAAGTTGCGCCACTCCTACCTGAACGCCGGATCGGCGCAGAACGAGGGCGTTCCGATGTGGCTGGACGGGATCACCCGCACCGGCTCCGGCGTGGCCGGAGGCGCCCCGGTCTCCGACCCCGAAGTGGTGTTCTCGCCCGGCGCCTACCCCTACCCGAACCGCGTGGACGGCCCGTCGGACAACCGCACGGCGCTGAACCGCTTCCGGATCAAGTCGATCACCACGGAGTCAGGGGCGCAGCTCGGGATCAGCTACCTGCTGGGCGACTGCGCCCGCGACGCGCTCCCCCAGCCGCACGACAACCGCAAGCGCTGCATGCCGCAGTGGTACGCGCCCTCCGGTGAGCCCACCCTGGACTGGTTCCACAAGTACGTGGTCTCCCGCGTCGACGTCTACGACAACACCGGCGGCTTCCTGCACGAGCAGACCAACTACGACTACCTCGACGAACCAGCCTGGCGTTACAGCGACTCGGAGCTGGTCGAGGAGAAGAAGCGGACCTGGAGCTCCTGGCGTGGGTACGGCCGGGTGCGGGTGCGGACCGGCCTGGAGTCCGGCGTGCAGTCGGCGGTGGAGTACCGCTACTTCCGCGGCATGGACGGCGACAAGCAGCTCTCCGGCGTCCGGGACGTGTGGATCAAGGACTCGCTGGACGGGAGCGGCGACCCCCACACCAAGGGGATGGAGGATCACGACGCGCTGGCCGGGACCATGCGCGAGCAGATCACCTACGACGGCGCCCAGTGGGTCGCGGGCACGCTGAACGAGCCCGCGCTCCGCGAGACGGGCGCCAACGCGCAGGGCGGGCCGCTCAAGTCGTACATGATCAATGTCGCGACCGCCTTCAACCGGGTCCGGCTGACCGCGACCGGCGGCGCCCGGTGGACCAGGACCGACACCAAGGTCAACGCCGACAACCTGCCGATCGAGGTCAAGGATCTGGGCGACGAGTCCACCGGGGCAGACGACCTGCGCAAGACCACCACCTACCTGGTCAACGAGGAAGCCTGGATCCGCGACAAGGTGGGGCAGAGCGAAACCTTCGGCGCGAGCGGCGCGGTGGTCGCGCGCTCGCGCAACTACTTCGACGACCCGGGCAAGCCGTACGGCACGGCCCCCACCCGCGGCCTGGTGGTGAGGACCGAGGACTGGCAGGGCGGCGCCACCCCCTGGATGACCTTGTCCACTGCCACCTATGACGCCAACGGCCGGGTGCTGACCAGCGCCGACGCGCTGGGCCGTACCACGACCACGACCTACACCCCCGCCAAGGCCGGGCCGGTCACGGCGGTCAGGACCGTCGACCCGGCCGGGCACGCCACGACCACCACCATGGAGACCGCCTGGCAGCAGCCACGGCTGGTCGTGGACGCCAACGACGGCCGGACGGAACTGGCCTACGACGGGCTGGGGCGGCTGACCTCGGTCTGGCTGCCCGGCAGGGAGCGCGCCACCCAGGGAGCCGACCTGCGCTTCTCCTACCTGGTGCGGAACAACGCGCCGACGGCGATCACCACCAGGAAGCTGCTCCCCGACGGGACCAACAAGTACCTGACCTCGATCGCGCTCTTCGACGGCCTGCTGCGCGAACGGCAGACCCAGACCCAGGCGATCGGCGGGGGCCGGCTGATCACCGACTCGGTGCGCGACTCACGCGGGCTGGTGTCGTGGACCTCGGCGCCCTACTACCACGACGGCAGCGCACCGGCCACGGCGCTGGTCGTCCCCGCCACGACCGTCCCCTCGGTCACCGACAACGTCCACGACGGCGCCGGACGGCTGGTCGAGACCGGCCTGCGCGGCAAGTGGAAGACCACCACGGTGTACGGCGGCGACCGCATCACCGTCATCCCGCCCGCCGGAGGCATCAGGACCGAGACGATCAGCGACGCCCGTGGCCGTACCGTCGAACTGCGCCAGTACAAGGCCACCGGCTACGAGAAGACCACCTACACCTACACCGAACGCGGCGACCAGGAGACCGTCACCGACCAGGCGGGCAACGTGTGGCGCTACGCCTACGACCAGCGGGGACGCAAGACCAGGACCGAGGACCCGGACCGCGGCGCCAGCACCTCGGTCTACGACGACGCTGGGCAACTCGTCTCCGTCACCGACGCGCGCCAGGTCACCCTGGCCTACACCTACGACGCGCTGGGCCGTAAGACCAGCCTGCGCGAGGGATCGCCGACCGGGACCGTGCGCGCCGAGTGGAGCTACGACACCGCTCCAGGCGGCGTGGGCAAGCTCGCGGGAACCGTACGCCATGACGGGACCAACCGGTACACCACCGAGGTGACCGGCTACGAGGCGAGCGGCCGCCCGCTCGGCAGCAGGATCACCATCCCGCCCGCCGAGGGCAAGCTCGCCGGAACCTACACCTTCGCCACCACCTACAAGCAGGACGGCCAGATCGCCACGACCACGGGTCCCACCGGCGAGACCCTGGAGTACGGCTACAACGCCGTCGGCAGCACCAGCTACCTGCGCTCGGCCACCCAGACCTACGTCAACGACACCGTCTACAACCAGCGCGGGCAGATCATCCAGCGCGTCCTGGGCCAGGACGACCGCCGCGTCTGGCAGACCACCACCATCGACGAGCAGACCGGCCGCACCAGCGCCTACTCCGTGGTGCCTGAACTCAGGAACGAGGTGTTCGACCTCGCCTACGGCTACGACGACACCGGCAACCTCACCCGCATCGCCGACACCCCCAACGGGGGCCAGCCCGCCGATTACCAGTGTTACTCCTACGACCACGCGCGGCGGCTGACCGAGGCGTGGACCCCCGCGACCGGCGACTGCGCGCCCGCCTCCCGCACGGTGGCCGGGCTGGGCGGCCCGGCGGCCTACTGGCACTCCTACGCCTACACAGTCAACGGCAGCCGCGACACCGAGACCAGGCACGGCGCGGCGACCGTCGTCCGCGACTTCGTCCAGCCCACCCAGGGCGGCCCCCGCCCGCACACCACCGTCCAGGCGGGAACGGACACCTTCACCTACGACGCGGCGGGCAACATGGACAAGCGCGTCGTGAACGGGGTCACGACCGCCATGACCTGGGACCAGGAGGGCCGCCTGGCCACCTCGGGCCAGACCACCCACCTCTACGACGCCGACGGACGGCGCCTGCTCCGCCGCGACCCCGGCGGCACCACCCTCTACCTGCCCGGCGACCTGGAACTCCGCACCACGGGTACGGCCGTGGCGGCCACGCAGTACTACGACCACACCGGCACGACCGTGGCTGTCCGCACGGCGGGCGTCCTGCACTGGACCGCCCAGGACCACCACGACACCGGCGAGGCCACCATCAGGGCGAGCGACCTGACCGTCACCCGCCGCCGCACCCTCCCCTTCGGCGGGCCGCGCGGCACGGTGAGCGGCTCATGGCCGGGAGACAAGGGCTTCGTCGGCGGCACCAGCGACCCGTCCGGCCTCACCCGCGTCGGAGCCCGCGACTACGACCCCGCCCTCGGCAGCTTCGTCAGCGCGGACCCCGTCGTCGACACCGACGACCCGCAGCAGATCCACGGCTACTCCTACAGCAACGGCAACCCCACCAGCATGTCCGACCCGACCGGCCTGCTGCTGATGGCGGACGGCGGAGGCGGAGGCGGCACCCCGCCGTGCACCGGCACCCCGGACCGCTGCGCCGACCAGCGGGGACTCAACACCGTCTCGAAGACCTACACCGGTGAGGACTTCGAGAAGTGCGACACCTCCTGCCAGTCACAGGCGGCCCAGGCGGCGCAGCGGTGGAGGGCGGCGGTGGAGAAGCAGAAGTACATGCAGCACCGGCTGGAGATCTGCATGTCGTTCACGTTCGGCGACGCCGACTTCTGCAACAAGAGGTATCCGCAGGACACGCACACCTACTCCATCGGCGTCGTCACCGAGCTCGGCCCGACCAGCGTGGAACTGACCGACGCGGTGATCGGGATGCCCCAGGCGTACAACATGCCCGGCCAGCCGCAGGCCTCGAACGTGTACCTCGCCTACACGCAGGCGCAGATGCAGCAGCTGGTCGAGGAGAGAGGATGGCAGACGGGGCTGATGGTCGGGCCGCCGCAGTTCATGTACACCGAAGGCGAGGGCGGGTCCCGCTCCGTGATCACCGGGACGCAGTCGGGGGCGGAGACCAGGATCCAGCTGCCGGTGGACGGGATCTCGGGGGTGGTCTACGCCTACCCGATCGTGGACGTGTCCTACGGGCGGACCGTGTACTTCGTGGACGGGGTCTACGCCGGGGCGGAGTACCGGAACAACACCAGGATCGTGACGGTCGGGGCGCGCTCCGTGCCGACCTATGACGACGTGCCCAGGTGACACCGGCGAGGTCCCCCCGACCGGGGGGACCTCGCCGTCTAGGCGCTGCGGATGCACGGCGGGCAAGCACAGGAGCGTGCCGAGAGCTCCTTGCTTGCAGCCCGCCCGGAGCGACCGCGCGCGTGAGCTGCCCAGGCGCCCGTTTGTCCGGAAGCGGACGTGGACGGTTTGGCACGATCCAACGTATGGTCAAACCGCGCGAAAAATGTGGATATTTCGTCATCGGGGTTGATCGCTAGGGACTTCGGATGACTTCTGCGCGCCTGGAAATCCACGTCATCAACGTCAGCCAGGGAGACTCGCTCCTCATCATCCACCGGAACCTGGCCAAGGTCCGGCAGGCGATCGAGGCCGAGCGGAAGACCCCGCCCACCAACCCGATCGACTACGTCCCGTTCGCGTTGCGCTCGGATGTCCCGCTGGCCGGCACGGTGGTCTCGGCGCTGCTGGTCGACGGCGGCGACAGCTCCTACGGCGACGACGTCGTCCGGATGCTGACCCGCCAGGGCGTGGTGACCACCCCGGACTTCTACCCGAACCTGGCGATGATGGTCAGCCACTTCCACGCCGACCACCAGGCGGGCCTGAACAGCGTGCTGGTCGACAAGGACGTGCCCAGGAAGGCCAAGAGCAAGACCTTGTGGACCCCGCGCTTCATCCCCGCGAGGATCTACGTGAACCCGCTGGCCGACAAGACGACCGTGCCGAAGAACAAGATGTTTCCAGCGTTCAAGAAGATCCTCGAAGAGATCAGCCTGAAACAGCCGACCGGCAAGCGGGCGACGATCGTCGAGGTCCAGCCCGGCGGCCTCGACCCGAAGACGAAGAAGCCGCTCATCATCAACCTCGGCGACGGCGTCACCGACAAGGGCGGCAAGGCGATCCCGATCACCATCCGGATGGTCGCCTCCGGCCAGGGCGTCTACCGCGAACTGTTCAACGACGTGGAGGTCGTGCCGCCCAAGGGCGCGAAGAACGCGGTCGACATGAACGACCGCTCCCTGTGCTTCGTCCTGTCGTACGGATCGTTCCGCTTCTTCAGCGGTGGCGACATCGCCGGCGACGGCCGCGCCGACGGCGGCAACGAGCTGACCAACGCGATGCCCGACCCGCCCAAGGGCAAGGCCGCCAAGTACAAGGGCAAGAAGAAGAACAAGAAGATCGGCTCATCGCACAGCCACGGCGACGTGGAGAAGGTGCTCGGACCGGCGATGGTGCAGAACTTCGAGGCGACCCCGCTGAAGAGCGGCGCCGACAGGTTCCCGCACGCCGGGCACTGCACGGTGATGAAGGCCAGCCACCACGCGAGCGCGTCCAGCGTGGACACCTTCTTCCTGTCCGAGATCCGGCCGTACGTGGTCGTGATCTCGTGCGGGTTCAGGGCCCGCGCGCACGACCACCCGACCCAGCAGGTGCTCGACCGGATCGACAAGGTCAAGACCCCGAAATGGGGGCTGCGCGGCACGACCACGAAGATCGACAACACGGTGGAGGCCCTCTATCTCACCGAGGTCGTCAAGAAGCGCAAAACCCGCACCTACACCACCAACGTGTGGTCGGGGAAACTGCTCGGCGACATCGTGATCCGGCCGACCGACGACTCGATCGTCGCGCTCCGGACGACCACGGACGCCGACGAACGGGTCAGGGTCCAGGTGTACGGCACAGCCGACGAGACCGACACGACCGACACCGAGAACAAGCTGTTCCCGATGACCGCCGGATCAGGGGACGCCAACTACCCGATCGGCCCGTTCTACCACCCCCCGATCTGAGGAGCACCGGTGGCACTGACCGAGATCGAGCGCGCTGAGGGGTTCTTCCTCACCGGTGTCTCCGCGGACGTCGAGGAGGTCTACCTCGGGACCCACCAGTGCAGCGTGGGCCCCCATCACATCGCCTTCGACGACAATTTCAGCGACCCCGTGGTGATGCGGGCGTTCTACGACCCGGACGCCTACCCGACGACGCCCAGCAACCTCATCGTGGGCTACATCCAGTTCGTCCAGGTACTCATCCTGGGCGAGCCGATCCCGCCGGGAGTCTTCAACGAGTGGTGGAAGTCGCGAACGCCGTATGCGACAAAGGTCAGACCGTCGGACCGGATCAAGGACAAGGCGCTGGACCAGACTTTCGTCGACTTCATGGATCCCTGGCACGCCAACGCGATCCCGCTCCCGTGGTACGCGCTCAACGGGTACATGAGGAACGGCGTCTGGCCGACGCCGGAGAACTACTTCGCGCATCCCCGGCCGAACGGCTCGCTGTACCGGGTGGCCGGGCGCACCGGCCTGAGTCAGGTGGCCTCGATCGTGTCCGGGGTGACGGCGGACCTGATGAACGCCTCCGACGTCGCGGCGATGATCGAGGGCGTCAAGCCGCTGTGCGAGATCCCCACCCTGACGGGCGAGACGCGGGAAGCGTACCGGATCGCCATCGACCACCTGACGGACAACGCGGTGGAAAGCGACGACCCGGAGGACGCGCCGCTGCTCGACGGGGTAGACGTGACGCAGATGGCGGCCAAGGTGGTCGGCGAGTTCGTGCTCCTGACCATCCCCGACGCCGAGGACGCGGACGAGAAGTTCGGCCCGACGCTGGTGATCAGGTTCCACAGTGTTTCCGGCAGCCGCAAGGTCGTCGTGCATCTGGTCTCCGAGCACGACATGACGACCACGTACGCGGCGGTGGCGACCCAGGCGCTGTGGCGGATCTTCGAGTACCTGCGTGATGAGAACAAGCTGGCCGACAGGCATTGGAAGGCCGCGCTCGACGCCCGGGGCCGTGGGCGTGGCGGCCTGGAGCGGGACCCGTTCAAGCTGAAGCCCAGTGATCTCGCGGTCGAGCTGAAACACACGACGATGGCCGTGTCGAGCTCCGGTCGCACGACGCGGGACGCGAAGGTGCTCTCCGGGTTCACCTGGTCGGCGATGCTGCGTTACAGCGACGACACGAGCCTGCTGGAGTGCGCGGCGATCCGCAAACCCAAGCTGCTCGAGGGCTTCAATCTGCAGCTCGGGCTGGACGCCTACCTGGCGGCCAGGACCACGACCAAGATCGACTACCCGGTCGACGTCAGCAACTTCACCATGGCCGCCATGCGCCGGGAGAACTTCGCGGCCGGCACCAAAGTCAACTACCTCTAGACGGGCCGGAGCATGAGCATCCCCCCACCTGACGTTCCGGACCCGCGCCTGGCGCTGCGGCCGGTGGTGACGCTGTCCTACGAAGACGATCGGCTGGTCGTGGCGTGGACCCCGATCGAGCTCGCCTACGGCTACCGGATCACGGTCACCGCCGCCGACGGGTTCGAGTATCGGGCCGAGGCCTCCCAGTCGCCGCTGACCTGCGACTTCGTCCCCGGGCGCGGGATCGCGTACGCGGTCGTGGTCGAAGCGGTCGGGATGCCGAGCGAGAGCGTCACGCTGACCGCGCCGGACGCGCTGCTGATCCTGCGGGCCCAGCGGGACCGGCTGGTCGCCACGCGCACCACGGAAGGCGTGCACACCTTCGGGCCCGAGGTCGTGGCCGAGGACGACGTGCGTACGCTGATCGGCGGTTTCCAGCTCACCACCGTGGCCGATCCGGTCCTGGACGAGGTCGCGCTCACCCTGACCGTGTCCGGGACCTCCACCGACCTGGCCGGGGTCGAGGCGCCTGCCGTGCTGGTCTTCACCGTCTCGCCGGACTACTTGCTCCGGGCCACCTGGACTGCCAGGCCGGGGGCCGGTTACCGGCTGGCCGACACGTTCGAGTCGCTGCAGGGAGGCGACTACGCCTATCTGGAGCTGGCCGGGCCCACGTTCGTCGCCACCACGTTCGCGCACCGGGACCCGGAGATCTTCTTCCAGCTCCAGCCGGGGCTCTCCTTCCAGGCGGGCGTCGCCGTACCGGCCGGGACGCCGACCAGGGTCGGCGGCCCGCTCACCGTGGACGCCGGCGGCGAGCCGGGATTCACCTGGGCCGGCGAGAGCCCGCTGGGCACGGTGACGATCCAGCCGACCGGGCAGCCCGCGCTCGCCCTGACCGGCGGGCTGGTCACGCTGACGCCGGCGGAACTCCTGATCAGCGGTTCGGTCCTGCTCGGCCAGGTCTCGGCGCACGCCGAGCTGGACTTCCCGACGTTCGCCACGCCGACCCCGGCGCTGCGTATCGTCCGGCCGCCGCTGGCCGGGACGACCGCGACCGCGCTGCTCGAAGCGATCGGGCTGGATGACGCGGTCGGCGAACGGTTGCCCGCCGGTCTGCTGGCGCTGGCCGGGGCCTCGGTCAGCGAGCTCACGATCGTCGCCGCCCTGGACGGGAGCGAGCCCACGGTCACCGTCCTCACGCTGGACCTCGGCGACTGGGCGATCGCCGCAGGGCTCAGCCTGCGCGACTTCCGGCTCGAGGCGACGGTACGGCAGGCCGACGGTTTCCCGCCCTCGACCGGCGTGGTCGTGTACGGCACGCTGGACCTCGGGACCGTCACCTACGACATCGAGGCGGGGGCCTTCGCCGAGTCGCCGTGGTACCTGGAGATCGACCAGGCCGCCACGGTCAACGCCGCCGACCTGACCAAGCTGGCCGGCAACATGACGACGGCCACCGCGACCAGCGTGCTGCCCGCCTCGCTGTTCGCCGGGTTCCCGCTGACGGTGACGCACGCGGCCGTGCTGGCCGACCCCGCGGCGGCCACGCTGGTCGAGGTCGAGTTCACGATCGCGCAGACCACCGCCTGGCACATCGCCCGGATCCTCACCGTGCACGACTGGGCGGCCACGATCTCCATCGCCAAGGACAAGACCGGGCGCTGGCAGCCGACCGCGCTGCTGTCCGGCACGGTCACGATCGGGGGCGCCGACTTCGCCGTCTCGGTGAGCGCGCCGCCGGGCGACGACCTGTGGACGCTGTCGCTGGAGGAGGGCTCGGAGATCCGGCTGCCCTCGCTGTCCAGCCTGCTCGCCCTGCTCGGCGGCGACGCGCACCTGCCGGGCGGGCTCGGCGACCTGGGCGATCTGACGATCACCGACTTCCGGATCGCCTTGGACCAGGGGCTGACCGCGGTGGCGTTCCTGTTCGTCAGGATCGAGCAGTCGTCGGACTGGGTCGTCATCCCCGGCACCGGCACCAGCCTGCTGAAACTCCAGGACTTCGCGGCGTCGCTCTCGGTCGCGCCGGACGGCTCTGCCGGGTTCCTCCAGGGCACGCTGGTCGTCGGCCGCATGCCGGTGGACGCCGGGCTGGTCAAGAACGGGCCAGGCGAGGACTGGATGCTGCGGGCCGCCTACACCGACCGGATCCAGGTGCCCGGCTGGAACACTCTGGAGGGCTGGCTGGCGCCGAGCACGGCGGGGGCGTCGCTGCCGAGCGAGATGCCGCTCGGTGACGGGTTCGAGCTGACCAGGGTCTGGCTGCGGTTCGCCGACGCGAACGGGGTGCTGACCGAGCTCGGGTTCACCCTGTACGCCGCGAAGCCGTGGAGCGTCAGCGACGGCCGGTTCGAGCTGAGCCGGGTACGCGGCGAGCTGTCGATGCCGTGGCCGATCCGGGCCGAGACGATCGTGGCCCGGCTGGGCGCTGTGCTCACGCTCGGCGGGGTCGACATCGGGATCGCCGCCGTCAAACCGGGCGAGAATCTGCCGTGGGAGTTCAGCGGCAGCCTGCTGAACGGGCTCACGATCGACCTGATCGCGGCCGCGCAGAGCGTCGACAGCGTGACCGGGCTCAGGCTGCCGTCGGACGCGCTGGCGAACGGGCTGCCCGCGTCGATCACGATCGAGAGCGCCGCGCTGCGGGTCGTGCCGGACACCGGAGAGCTGCACTTCGCGGGCTTCGTCGGGACCGACTGGACGGTCACCATCGCGGAGACCGACTTCTCGGTGACCTCGTTGGGCGGCGCCGTCGACATCGCGGCGACCGGCGCGCCGATGGTCGCCCGGGTGACCGGGACGTTCGGCTTCGCGTCGGTCGTCGCGAAGATCTCGCTGCTGCTCGGCACCATGGACACGCCGACGATCCTGACCGGGGTGGTCGAACCCGACGATCTGGACGACGTCGACCTCGGCACGGTCACCGCGATGGGCGGGACGACCGGGACCTGGGCCGCCGTCGTGCCGCGCGACCTGCCCGAGGTGGGGTTCACCGGGGTCACGTTCGCGCTCGACCTGACCGGGGAGCGATTCCTGCTGTACGGCGCGATGGGGTACAGCACGCTGGCCGCCGAGGCGACCGTACCGACGGACTACGAGGCCAGCGGGCTGGTGTACTGCGCGCCGGAGGCGGACGGATGGTCGTACGCGGTGGCGGTGGGGTTGGGGCCGGGGTTCACCTTCGGTGAGCTGTTCACGCCGTTGCGCGCGATCGACGCGATCCTGACCGTGCAGGACGCGGTGCTGGTGCTGTGCGACCTGCCCGAGGGCAGCACGCTCAGGGCGGTGCTCACCGCGATGAAGGGCACGCTCGACCTGGTGAACCCGGACGCGGCCTCCCCTCTGGCGGTGCTGGACGGCCTGCCGCACCCGGCCCCTCCGGCGCCGGTTGTCGACCCGCTCGCCATGACCCAGGGGGCGTACTTCGCCGCGCGGCTCGACTTCTCCAGCCCGCTCATGTCGAAGGTGCTGCAGATCGGCCGCGACCACACCCCGCCCAGCGTCCTGCTGTTCGCCCTGATCGACCACGCGAGCAGCGCGAACACGGTGTTCGGGGCGCAGTTGCCGGACATCGTGGTGCTGAGCACCGTCAAGTTCACCGAACTCGCGCTGCTCTACCACCCGAACCTCAAGAACCAGGTGGAGCTGACCGGCTCAGTCGGCCTGACCGGCGTGTTCGACAGCGCTTACACCTTCGACGTGACACTGGTGGTGAACGAGGTCGGCCTGACCGCGACGGTCGAACAGAGCACCCACGCGATCGTGAACCCCTTCTACCTGCCCGGCGTCGAGCTGTCCAAGCTCAGCATGGAGATCGGCTACACCTGGACGCCCGCGACCTCGTCGTACGCGCTGACCGGCCAGGCGCTGCTCGGCCCGATCCCGGCCGCGGGCGCCCCCGACGACCGGGCCTCGTTCAAGGGCACGATGGCCCTGGTGAACGGCAAGGCCGAGCTGTTCGAGATCGCGGTGAACCGGGACCTGAGCATCGGCAGGCTGCTGGCCGCGCTGGTGACCG
Organism: Nonomuraea sp. NPDC050556; assembly: GCF_044457355.1. NCBI lineage: Bacteria > Bacillati > Actinomycetota > Actinomycetes > Streptosporangiales > Streptosporangiaceae > Nonomuraea > Nonomuraea sp. NPDC050556. The sequence goes on from NZ_JBITGU010000001.1 coordinate 3,024,333, forward strand.
GCAGCGGAGCCCACTGGCCGAGCGACTACCTGGACATCGTTTTCTACGACGGGACCTTCGTCAGGTACGCGACCGCGGCAGGCGCGGCGGCCAATACGGCGTACACCACCGGGCTCGTGGTCAAGGCGAAGATGCGGCTGACCCTGCTGGTCTCCCTCGACCTCTCCCTTGATGTCACGTTCAGCAAGGCGCTCGAGACCGACACGACGTACTCGGTGATGGACGCCAAGGTCGCCCTGCTCACCCCGATCGACCTGCTGTTCGTCCAGCTCTCCGGCCAGGGCTTCACCGGCGGCCCGAAAGTCAAGATCCACACGGGCGCCGAGCCCTCGCTGGGCCTCTTCACCGCGATGACCTTCCTCGGCGTCGACTTCGGCACCACCGACATCACGCTGCGCAAGGGCGCCGACGGCGGCACGATCATCGACGGCGACCTGAAGACCGAGATCGACGTCTACCCGTTCGGGAAGCTGGGCTGCACCTTCACCTACACCACGCACCCTGACCGGGACAGCGAGCTGACGGTGACCGGCTGGCCGACGTTCTCCTGGATCCGCGAGATGTTCGACGTGTTCGCGACGATCAGATCGCTGGCCGGTTCCGGCTGCGGTGAGCTGACCAAGCTGTTCGCCTCGGTCGCCTACCACACGACGTTCGACCTGACTCCGGCGATCAGGCTGGAGGGCGCGAACCTGGTCTTCACGCTGACCGGCACCTACAGCTTCACCGTCAACGGCGCCCGCCACCCGTTCCTGAGCGTGGACCTGCCACCGATGCGGGTCGAGGTGGCCACCTCCACCACCTGGCACCAGCTCCCCGAGCGGATCGCCCTGGAGTTCGCGCTGGCCGCGCCCCGGCTGGTGGCTGACCTGCTGAACGATCCGGAGAAGATCGCCGTCCTGGTGGGCATGCTGGTCGCCCAGGAGACGATGGAGGCCGCACTGCAACTGGTCTGCGAAGGGCTCGTCGAAGGTGCGGTCGCGGCCGCCGTGGAAGCCGCCGCGACCGCCGCCGCCACGCTGGGACGGACGATGATCACCGCGGTCGAGGTGCTGGCCTCGGTCACCGACTCGCTGACCGAGTCGGACGAGTCCTCCGGCGGCGGCTCAGGGGGAGGCGGCGGTTCCGGCACGACGACGCCCGCGGTCCCGGTTCTCAAACGCCTCACGTACGCCTCGGGAAAGGTCACCGCGACCTGGGACGCCGCGTCCCGGGCCAACGGCTACACCTACGAGCTGCTCGACCCGGACGGTCGCCGCATCGACTCGCACGACTACACGACGATCCTCCACGGCGACATCGCGGTCCGCGACGACCTGCCGGTCGGGGTCTACCACGGCCGGGTGCGGGCCTACCGCACCGAAGAATCGACGGTGAGCGACTGGTCGGCGTTGCCGCTGGTCAAGTCGCCCGCACCGGTGGCCGCGCTGGCTCTGGGCGAGTCGGGCGTCGTGGTGAGCTGGACCGACGTCACCGACGCCGACCACTACGAGGTCCGGGTCAACGGTGTCGTGACCCAGGCGGCCGGGACGCTGCGCGAGCTCGTGCTGACCCCGGAGCCCGGCGAGCTGGTCGCCGAGGTGCGTGCCGTACGAGCGGCTGAGCTGCCCGGCGACTGGAGCGCGCGGGCCACGTTCGACCTGCTGCCGACGCCGACCGGGCTGACCCTGCGCCAGGACGTGGCTCAGCTCAAGGCGACCTGGACCTCCCCAGCGGACCAGTTCACGATCGAGATGGACGGCGAGGTGCGCACCGCTGGACCGGACCCCTCGATGACGTTCGACCCGCCCTTCACCGAGGGCGCCGTCCACACCTTCCGGGTCCGGGCGACGAGTACGGCCGGCGCCAGCCGGTGGAGCGCGCCGGTCGCCTTCACCTACGCCAGCCTGCCCGAGCCAGGCGAGATCACGATCGGCCAGGACGGTCAGGCGTTCCTGCTGAGCTGGCCGCCGCCGGTGCTCCCCCCGGCCGTACCCTCGGTGTCGTTCCTGGCCCAGCTCTGGTTCGGCTACGGCTCCATGTGGGTCACCGTCGACGAGAACGGCAACGTGATCGACCAGGGCTCCAGCTTCTCCGAGGTGGTGCAGGGCGAGGCGGCCGGGCCGTACACCGGCGAGGCCGTCCGGCTGAGCACGAACGACGGCACGCTGCCGCCCGGCTCGGAGTTCCCGCTCAGGGTCCGCTACTCCACCCCCGACAGGACCGGCCCGTGGACCCAGACGAGCGCGCGCGCCCTCGACCAGGTCCAGATCCGGGAGGCGTCCTACGCGGGCGAGTCCGTCCACGTCGCCTGGGACCCCATGGAGGGCGGAAGCTACGAGGTCCAGATGGAGCCGGGCGACCTCCTCCTCACCCCGGGAACCGGCACGTCCGTGGACGTCTCCGCCGACGAGCTGTCCCCCGGCACGGTGTACGCCTTCCGGGTCCGCCCCACCGTCGGCGACCGGCTGGGCGTCTGGAGCGAACCGCCCGCCAGGGTCGCCGTGCTCGACCCGCCGAGCGCGGTCACCGTGTCGTACGAGAACGGGCAGATCACCGTCGGCTGGCAGCAGGTCGACGGCGCCCAGCGCTACCGGGTCGCGGTGCTCAACACCTACGGCTACGAGCTACGGACCACGGAGTCGCAGACCGAGCCGGTCACCATCGACGCCGCCGGGCTGCCCCGGCTGCACGGCCTGGGCGTCAAGGTCGTCTCGCTGCTCGACGACCTGTCCTCGGCCGACTCGCCGACCACGCTGTTCGACCTGATCGACCCGCCCGCCGACCTGACCGCAGACTGGGACGGCCTGCGCACCCGACTGACCTGGTCACCGGTCGACGGCGCAGCGCAGTACCGGGTCAGGCTGCTCAACGCCCAGGGCACCGTACTGCGCGCCGCTGTCACCACCCAGACCAGCGCCGAGCTGCTCGTCGCCGGAGAGACCGCGCAGGTCAGGGTCGTCGGCCAGACCTGGTCGGCGCCCGTTCCCGTGGCCCGCTACACCGTGCTGCCGGTCAGCGGCAACGGCCCGGCGATCCTCCGGGTCTCCGAGCACGACCTGGACAACGTCTACAAACCTACCCAGACTCCCGTCCGTACCGGCTGGGTCGCGGCCGTCCAGGGGCAGGGCGGGCCGCTCTCGGTGCTCGCGCTGCTCACCGCCGCGCTGGTCAAGGCGGGATCGTTCACCCAGGCCCAGGCGTACGCGGCGCTGCGCGCCGGGACCGAGCACCCGATCGCCGACGAGGCCGGCGGCGCGTACACCACGCTCTGCCTGGGCACCACGCCCGGCGGCGCCTGTGGGGCCGGCACGCCGCACGCCGAGTTCGGCGGGGTGATCCAGGGCGTCACCGGGGGTCAGCTCGACGAGCTCTACGCGATCTTCCGGGCCGACCGGTCCGGTTGGGTCGGCGCGCTCACCGCACCGAACGGCGCGCTGGACGCGATCCTCCAGCTCGACGTGCTGCTCACCGCGAAGGGCGTCCTCACCGGCAATGCGCCCTACCAGGTGTTCAACGGCTCGCTCACGGCCCCGTTCGCCCGCGAGGGCGCCGGGCCGCAGGTGTGTGTCGCGTTCGGCACGGCCACCAACCTGACCGGTACGGCACTGCCGGGGGCGCGGGGCAGCGTGGTGTTCGGGGTGACCGACGAGCGAGTGCCGATCTACATGCCGAGCGCGCAGAACAGGAACTGGCTGGCGTTCCCCGACACGCCGACGCTGCCGCTGACACTGCTGCTGCGCCTGGTCCGGCTGCTCTCCGACCGGGGCGTGCTGACCGGCACGGAGCCGTACGACGTCTTCAACACCCGAGTGGCACCCCCACCCGTTCCGGGAGACTAGCTGGAGGGGTCCATCATGCGATCGAGTTGAGGTCTGTGGCGTCCTGTGATGCCAGGCTCGTATCCAGGACAGGCGATCAGATGATGATCCACGCTTGACCACTCGCCCAGCCTGAACGCCGGTGCGGCTCCTCCGGACGAGCTGACGATGGGCCGAGCCGTCCCCGATTCGCTGGCTATACCGTCGCGCGCCCCGCGGTCTATCGGGTGCAGGTTCCGGTGCTAAGCGCCGAGCTCTTGGCCCCGCTGGGGCGAGTGTGAAGCCCGATGTCGCTCGCGCCGAGGTTCGGAAGGTGCACCATCGGGCTATGTCCCGCTGGAGCCGAGTCCTGAAACCATTCCGTACGGTGATCGAGTCGCTCCCGCCCGCTGCCTCGCGGGGCGGCCCTGGTCTCCGGGACTGTATGAGCCGATAACGAGCCAGGCGGCACGTCGCCCCGCGTGCCGTCGCATCGATCAGCGCATTCCGCGTGATCGCTCAACCAACGACCTGAGCGTCAGCCTGGTCGGTCCTAACCGGCTCGGCCACGGCACCGCGGTCATGACCCTCAGAGATATGGCGATCTTGTTGACCTCCTGCCCGACCGCTACGTTTGCCTACCAAACCATCGTTTGGAGTTCGCTTGATCCCCCGCCTCGCTCTGCTGATCCCTCTGGCCCTACTGGTCTCCGCTACTTCCGGCTGCTCGGGAGGGTGGAGCAATGCTGAGGAAGGAGACTGCTTGACTCGAAACAGATCTGAGATCGTCGACTGCTCGTCGCCCGACGCAACTGGCAAAGTACTGAAGATCCTGGAAGGCTCGTCGCTCAGCATTGGCGACTGCCCGAACGGCTCCTTCGCCATGTGGAAAACCGAGGACAAGGGGGTCTGCGTCGGGTCACCATGACGTCTGGCGCCAGCCCTCTGACCAGCTAACACGCTCGTCGGTGGGCAATACCGGCCTTCCAAGCTCTCCGCCCTCGGGCCAACGAAGGAGCGCGCCAGCAGCACCTGCTCAAACCGCACATTCCAACTGGGTTGGCGTCCCCAAACTTCGCTGTCACGGAACATCGATGAGTTGTGACAGTGATCGTTTTGAGCGGGAAACGATGTCGGTGAGTAGTAGCAGCGCTCTTGAGCTTGCGGTGGGACGACGAGTGTGCTCCGCCGGGTGTCACTGCTCAAGGCGTCCAAGAAGACCCATAGCCGAGCAAAGCCGGGACCAGACAGCGGTTACCGCGCCGGTCCCCGCCCCTACTCACCCGCCCAGGTGCTGGGAACGGCCAGATCATCACAGGCGAACAGGCGGCGCAAAGCCGACGGATCGTCTTGAGAGCAGACATCGGCGACCTCGTCGATGAGCTCGTCGTAGTCGGGCCCCGTCTTGCCCTCATAAGCCACGGTCATGCGGCCCCACTCATCCCATGGCAGCATCTCCCGCCTGCACAGCGCGGCAAGATCACGGACGGCGTTGCCGCTGATCTCGGCCGGCCCCCAGGCATGATCCGTCCCAGGCACCCCGAACGTGGCCGGGTCGATCAGGCCGCCTCGGTATTGGGCCCACGCCTCGCCCCCCGTCAGGAACTCGCCTGGAGCGAGGTCCTCCGGGCGGTCGACGTAGCTCGTGCCGAGGTGCTCGGTGTCGACACGCACCCACCGACGCTGGACTTCGTCCAAGTACTCAGTGATCCAGTGGTCGAAGCCACGCCCTTCCTGGAAGTAGGTGCCGAACCCGCACCGGACCCGTGAAGCGACCCCTCGCGCTCGCAGAATCGCGCAGGCGATGGTGGCGAAGTGACGGCAGGTGCCGATCACGCGCGTTTCGGGCGTCCGGGCCTGGTGCAGCGGAGCTGGATCAAGCGCGGTCAGCGCGTTGATCAGCTCGTTAACAGGCCGGATGTTCTTCTCCGCGATCCGACGCTCAGAGATCGCCAACGCCCCGGCGTCGGCAGGCTGGATGACCAGGCTCTGTACGGCACGACAGATGTCGACGGGGTCGTCCGGCAGCCCCTCGATGAGCTGAAGTTGCGTCGTGTCCAGGCTCGTGAACGGTCCAGGCCGGGAGTAGTCGATCACGTCGTCAGTCATAAGCGGGCATAGTAAAGGGCGGGTCTGACATCCGAGGGCCACGCCAGTCGCAGTTGGCAAACTGACCGACAAACGCTGCTGCTACTCACCAGCAAAATCAAGCCGGGCCCAGGGCTACCTGCCTTACTGGTCTTGCCCCGGTTTGGTGGACACCTTGGTCTTCCCCCGGTTTACCGGAAGAAGGAGTTCTCTGTGCCGAACAACTATCCGCCGGAGTTTCGCCGGCAGATGGTGGACTGGTGCGCGCGGGACGGTCGCCGGAAGAGCTCGCCGAGGAGTTCGAGCCCTCCGCGCAGTCGATCCGTGCCTGGGTGCGCCAGGCCGACCTCGATGACGGCCATCGCCTGGACGGGCCGACCAGCACCGAACGCGACGAGCTAGCCCGGCTGCGCCGCGAGAACAAGGTTCTCCGCGAGGTCTCCCTGCTGGCCCGGGTGCTAGGTGTGTCGCGCCAGGGCTACTACGCCTGGGCTGCGCAATCGACGTTGATCGTTTACGCCCGGGTCAGTGACCGCCGTAGTCGCTGAGTGCGGTACCAGAATTCGGTTCTGGCACAGAGTGTGTGGCGACATCACGCGGAGTCAGGCCGGGTGAACTATCCGCTTCCGTAGGAGCTCGAGGTTCACCCGCCCAAACATTCGCCTTTTGAGCATTTGACGCGATTCACGGTGCCCTCAACCGGGCCGGAGTTCCAGGTGGTGGTGAGGCCAGCGGTGACGGCGGCCAGGTCCGGTTGAGGTTGAGGGCTGTTGGGCATGATGCCTTCGCTCACGCCACCCACGCCCCTTGCTGCCGGTCGCGCACCCGTGTGCGTCATCGCCGTCCAGGATCTCGCACTGGCTTGGCTCCTCAGCGTGCGGGCCCTAGGACGATGACCACGGACGTTCACCGAGTTCAGCTGTTGCTCGACCAACCTCATATCATCGCCGGATGATCGACCTTCAGGAGGACGAGGAGATCGCCTGCCCGGCCATACTGGTGTGGGCGGTCGTTGCTGACTACGGGCAGGATCCGCGCTGGCGCAAGGGCGTCAAGACGATGGCGCCGCGACCTGAAGGCATCGTCCAGGTGGGCACGACCACTGCTGAGGTGATGCGGTTCGCGGGCCGGACGTATCGCAACGGGGGCGAGGTCATCCAGGTTGAGCCGGGTCGCTCGTTTACCTGGCGCACCACCTCGGGGATCGACGCCGAAGGCGGCAGACTCGTCGAGCCGCTCGGTGAGGACCGGTGCCGCTTCACCTTCCATGTGCGCGTTACCCCGCGTGTGACCTCCGAGAGGTTGCTGGAACCGGCGCTGAGGTGGTTGCTGCGGCGGTCGATCCGCGCCGACGTTCGCCGATTGGCCAGCCTCTGCGCTTCCTGACCTCGAGTCACCCGTTGCGCGTGGACGGCAAGATACGGGCATGGGACCTCACCACTCGTAAACAGCTCGCCAGGCTCACCGGCTCCTACAGCCGCCACACCGCTGGCCTCCTGACCAGTCACTTCACCAACCACGGCCGCGGCATCTTCACCGGCGGCGTCTACTCGGTGGCGGTAGGCAGCCGAGAAGGCACTCCGATCGTGGTATCCGGCGGCCAGGGCGGTGCGGTGTGGGTGAACGGTTCGACCCGCCACTCGCCGCCTTCGCCGGAGCTGTCTACTCGGTGGCGGTGAGCAATCTGGACGGTACCCCGATCGTCGTATCCGGCGGCACGATGCGACTGTGGAGTCTCGGCCCGCTACCCGGCGTAGAGCCGGATCCCTCGCGGAAGGGGCATCCCCTCAAGGGGCCTGGATCACCACTCCTCGCCGGAACTCTCCATGGACTGACCGCGGCCACGACATGCGCCATGGACCGCGTCGGCGGCGAGCTGGTGGCCACACTCCACCCACAGCGGCCAGCCACCCGTCACCCGGCTGTCACCATGTCCCTGAACAGGCACATCTAGCGCGGCGTGACCAGGCCGCCTTCGTAGGCCGCGATGACGAGTTGAGCGCGGTCTCGCGCGTGCAGCTTGGCCAGCAGGCGGCCAATGTGCGTCTTCACGGTCCCCGCGCTCACCTGGAGCTGGTCGCCGAGCTCGGCGTTGGACAACCCGTGGGCGATGAGGGTGAGCACCTCGCGCTCCCGCTCTGTCAGCGCCTCGAACCCCTGGAAGACCTGCTGGACCGGCCGCCTTACGAACTCCGCGATCAGCCGCGTCGTGACGCGTGGCGCGAGTAGCGTCTCGCCCGAGGCAACGACCCTGATCGCCCTCAGGAGATCGTCCGGAGGAGCGTCCTTGAGCAGGAACCCGCTGGCGCCCGCCCGCAAAGCCGAGTAGACGTACTCGTCGAGGTCGAACGTGGTCAAGATGAGGACCCGGGCATCTCCAGCGATCTGCTTGGTCGCGGTGATGCCATCCATTTCCGGCATCCTGACATCCATGAGCACCACATCGGGTGACTCCGACCGCGTGAGTGTCACCGCCTGGTGCCCGTCGGCGGCTTCGCCGACCACCATGAGGTCGTCCTCCGAGTCGATCAGCAGCCGGAAGCTGCCACGCAGCAGTGCCTGATCATCGGCGATCAGCACGCGAATCAAGAGCTCTCCTCCAGCGCGTCCATCCCGTTCCGGCGCGACGGCTCCCCCGCGATCCCGGCCTGACGTTCATCAGCCTGAGGCTGCCTCGCCGATCTGCCATGATGCGTGCACGCCGAACCCTCCCTCTGGCAGGGACCCGGCATCGAAGGTGCCACCGTACATCATCGTCCGTTCGCGGATTCCGGTCAGACCGTGGCCGGATGGCTGGCGCGGCAGCACGCGGTGGCCTGGCCCGTCGTCGATCACGGAGATCTTCAGTATCCCGTCGGCGACCGACACTCTGGCCTGGCAGCGGGCGGGCGCGGCGTGCCTGACGACGTTGGTGACAGCTTCCTGGACGATGCGGTAGACCGGTAATCCCATGCTGTCGGGTACGGCTCCGCTCACCGACAGGTCGACCTGCACCCCTGCCTCCGCCGCCCGGTCGGCCAGGGACGGCAGGTCGGCGAGGCCGGGCTGCGGCGCGTGCTCTGGTACGCCGTCGGGCGAGCGCAGCGCGCCGAGGAACTGGCGCATCTCCACCAGCGAGCTGCGCCCGATCTCCTCGATCGTCTGCAGCGCCCTGCGTCCTTCCTCCGGGTGCTTGTCCAGGACCTTGGCCGCCACACCCGCCTTGACGGTGATCATGCTCAGCGAATGGGCGACGACGTCGTGCAGTTCGCGGACGATCCTCAGGCGCTCGTCGGTCACTGCCTTCTCGGCCTGCCGCTTCGCCTCGCGCGCGGCGTACTCGCGGCGGGTGCGCGCCGACGTGCCGAGGCTCCAGCTCGCCCCCACGATCAGCCAGGCCATCGCGACGACGAAGACGGGGTCTGGCCAGCCGTCCGCCCGTTGTGGTGCGCCCATCACCCAGACCAGCAGACTGCCTCCGGTGACGAGCAGGCCCGTCAGGAGGGCGATCGCCGATCGCCGTGCCGGTTGGGTGGTCGCCACCGTGTAGATGGTCAAGGCCACCACCACGGTCGTCATCAACCGGTTCACCTGCAGGGCGAGAACGAGGACGCTGATCACGAGCGCGCCGCAGTAGGCGGGCACCGGCCAGATCCGCCGCACCGCCACAGGCACCACGAGCAGCCAGCAGGACAGCGTCGACGCGGTGCTCCTGGTCAGGCCAGGCGGCTCCGCCGTGGATGCCAGTGCGAGCAGCACCGCGACCACGGTGTCGGCGTGGATGAGCAGCCAGCGTGGCGGCCTCCAGGCGAACAGGTTCACGCGGTGACGTTATCGAGGATCGTTGGACAGCGCATCGGAGCGCGAGCCGTCAGACCAGGGTCGTACCTGGCCCGCGTGCGCCCGCGCCGTATGCCCCTGGTCCAATCTGCAAGATCGGATCCGGCTCCGATGTGCGAGCGGGCGCCGTCCAGCATCGTTGCCCGCATGAATCGACGCGCACTCATCACCCTGTGCCTGGCCGCCTGCTTGGCCCTCTCGCTCGGAGGCATCGCGCTGGCCTCGGCTCAGGCGCATCGCCTCGGCTGGAAGGACTGCGGTGACGGCCTGCGCTGCGCCGAGTTGGTCGTCCCCGTCGACTGGGCCGATCCAGGTGGCCCGAGGACCTCCGTGCACGTGGCCAAACTCCCCGCCACAAGCAGGAGCATGGGGCCACTGATCGTCAACTTCGGAGGTCCTGGCACCAGCACATCGATGCTCAGGCGGAAGGACGATCCCGGCCTTCCGCCGGAGCTGCCGGTGCTGCTCGATGAGCTGCGGAGCCGGTTCGACGTCATCGCCATCGATCCGCGCGGGCTGTCGGAGCCCGGCAGCGCCAAGCGGGTGAGCTGCGCGGAGCCCGCGGCCTCTGTCTACGGATTAGTCCTGGCTCGGACGAAACAGGACTGGGACGCCCATGCGGCCAAGAACGCGGCCTACCGGGAAAGCTGTCGCAAGACGGCCAAGTCCGCGTGGCACGGGCTGACGGCGTGGAACGTCGCGCACGACATCGACGCGCTGCGCGCCGCGCTCGGCCAGGACAAGCTCGTCTACGCGGGCAACTCCTACGGGACCGTCTACGCTCAGGCCTACCTGGAGCTGTTCCCGCAGCGGGTGGGGCGAATGTACTTCGACGGGACGGCCGATCACACTCAGCGGGAGCTCGAGCCCTGGTTGCGCAACTACGCGCGCACGCAGGAGCGGCATCTCACCCGCTTCCGCGACTGGTGCGCCAGCCGTACGGACTGCGCCCTGCACGGCAGGGACGCGGGCAAGGCCTGGGACGAACTGGTCGCCAGGGTGCGGCGCGCCCCACTGCCGGCGTCGGCCAGACGGACGGTGCACGAGGGACAGCTCTACGCGGGTGCCGTCAAAGGCATGAACCCGGCGCTCTGGCCGCAGTTCGCGACCGCCATCCGCAAGGCCCTCGACGGCGACGCCGGTGACTTCCTGTCAGAGCTCGCGCCGGATCAGGTCAGCTCTTCCCTGAGCCAGGCCTCCCTGTGCAACGACTTCATGCCGAAGGCTCCGACGTACGAGGAGTTTCAGGCCATCGAGGCGGGGCTACGGCAGATCGCACCGAGGTTCGGCTGGATCGAGGGACGCTTCGAGCTCGGACGATGCTGGGGATTCAGCGGAGGCGCGTCCTGGGCCCCGCACCCGCTGCGCGTGCAGGGCGTCCCCCCGATCCTGTTCGCGATCGGGGAGCTCGACAACAACACCAACTACCTCGGGCAGCAACACGTGGCCGAGCAGATCCCATCCGCACGCGTGTTGTGGCACGGCGACGGTCACGCGTCGTGGGCGGGCAATACCTGCCTGCGCCGCCACGTCAACGCCTACCTGACCACGGGAGAGCTCCCCTCGCCAGGCACGCGCTGCCGGGCCGAGCGGATCCAGAAGGTGGGGAAATGATCGAGGTCATGGACCTGACGAAGATGTACGGTCCCTCACGCGCGGTCTCGGGGCTCACGTTCGACGTCAAACCCGGACAGGTCACGGGCTTCCTGGGACACAACGGGGCAGGCAAATCCACCACCCTGCGCATGATCCTCGGCCTGCACAAACCCACCTCCGGCCAGGCGTTGATCAACGGCGTGCGCAAGCACGACCTGCGGAACCCCATGCTCGAGGTCGGCGCCATGCTCGACGCCGCCGAGGTGCAGGGCGGGCGCAGCGCGGTCGACCACCTCCAGGCACTGGCGTACGCCGGAGGCATCCCGAGACGCAGGGTCGAGCAGGTCCTGGAGGAGGTCGGCCTGGCGGGCGCGGCGCGCAAGCGGATCGCCGCATTCTCCCAGGGCATGCGCCAGCGCCTCGGCATCGCGGCGGCGCTGCTGGCCGACCCGGGAGTGATCATTCTGGACGAACCGGTCAACGGTCTCGACCCCGAAGGCATCCGCTGGCTCAGGACGCTGCTGAGATCTCTCGCCTCCGAAGGGCGGACCGTCCTCCTGTCGAGCCACCTGATGACCGAGATGTCCCTCACCGCCGACCGGCTCATCATCATCGGCCGCGGAAAACTGATCGAGGACACCTCGACGGCGGACCTCCTGGCCCGCTTCCAAGGCGACGTGCTGGTCCGATCACCGCACGCGGCCCGCCTGGCCACGACGCTCGAAGCCGCCGGGGCAACCGTACGCCGCGCGCCGCGAACAGCTGAACCCGCCACGAGCGGGGCGCCCTCTCCCCCACCACCCGGAGAGGAACTACTGGTGACCGGCTTGTCGCCGGCCGCCATCGGCGATGCCGCCCTGGCGAGCGGCTGCGCCCTCCACGAACTGGCGCCGCGCCGGGCATCGCTGGAAGAGGCCTTCATGGAGACAACCCAATGATCAACGTCGTCGCATCGGAATGGCTCAAGCTCCGCTCGCTTCGCTCCGCCTCCATCATCCTGGCCTCCACGCTCTCGAGCCTGGCGCTCACCGGCTTCGCGGCCTTCTCCATCTCGCGCTACTTCGACACCAACGGTCCAGGCGGCGAGCCCGTCGGCACGGGGCTGAGCTTCAGCGCCGACCTTACTTCCCTCCTGTTCGGCGTGCTCGGCGTGCTCGCCATCTCCGGCGAGTACAGCACGGGCATGATCAGGCTGACGCTCACCACGATCCGCCGTCCCTGGCACCTCCTCCTGGCCAAGGGCGTCGTGGTGGCCGCGGTTGCCGCCGTCGCGGGACAGGTGGTGGCGTTCGGCACGTACGTCACCGCCCAGGCGGTAGTGGGCGGACGTCCCATCGGTGCCTCGCTCGCGGAACAGGCCGCGCTGACGCAGGTCCTGGCGGCAGGCGCCGGATGCGCCGTCGCCGCGATCGCCGGGCTGAGCCTGGCCACGATCCTGCGCTCGACCGCTGGAGCGCTCATCGCGCTGGCCGCTGTCCTTCTGGCGCCCACCCTGATCGAACGTTTCCTCCCCGCCCCGTGGAACGACTGGACGGGCTCCCTCACGATCCCGTCCCTCACGCGGCAGCTGGCCGGCGTCCCCGACTCGGGCGCGTTCGGCCCTTCTTCGACCGCCCTCATCCTGACGAGCTACGTCACGATCTCGCTCCTGGCGGCGACCTTAGCGATCACCCGCCGCGACGCCTGACCGCCCGGCCCGGTGCTGCGGCCATCCCGAGCTGCCGATCATCCATCCCAGGCTGCACGACCTGCTCGCTGATGTGCTGGCGACGGCCGCGCTACACAGACGCGGTCCTGAGCTACCAGACCGTCGGCGGTGATCCTCGTCGCCGCATCGGACGTCGTGAACTCACCAGGGCAGCACCTCATCCCTGCCGCTGCTACGCGTGACGTTGCCCTCGAAAAATGCCCTGGCGGCCACGGTCAGAACGAGTGCATCATGCGATCATGGAAGACCTCGTGGCGCTGCTCTACCCGCTGATGTTCTTAGCACTCGCGTGCTCGATCATCGGCACCATCTGGTTGTTGTACTCGATCTTCGTCGATCAGCGATTCGACTCGGGAGTCGAGTTCCGCGTCGTGCTCCTCATGGTGGTCGGCGGGATCGGCTTCATTGTCACGGCGATAGCAATTTCGACCATCGAGAAATGACTTGTGGCTGAGCGCCCGCCAGAGAGTGGATGCGTCAGTCGAGAGCGGCCTCAGCTCGTCCCGGGCTTCGGGATCCGCCAGATCTTGATCGTTCCGTCTGCGCTCGATGAGTTCAGCACTGTGCTGTCCTTGGAGAACTGGTAGGAGTGAATCTCGCCGGTGTGACCGGTGAGTACGGCTTCGCGCCTTCCTTCGGCCACGTTCCACAGCTCGATGGAGCGCTTGTCGGGCGTGAGGACGGCGAGCCAGTCCTGGCTGGGGCTGAGGCTGCTGTCCTCTTGGGTGTAGTCCGGCAACCGGTTCGTCAACAGTGTCCTGGTGTCGAGGTTGAAGACATCCAGCATCTGCCAGTCGGGTCTCTTCTGCGACGGTCGTCTGACCAGCACGGTGTGGCTGCCGAAGGAGACGTCCATGGTGTAGGTGGTCGTGCCGGTCTGGAGGGTGCCGAGCTGGGTTCCGCCGCGCAGGTCCCACAACCACACGGTGGGGTTGGGGCGGGGGTCGATACTCCCGTCGGGCTCGGGGTACTGGCGGATCATGAGGGTTCGGCCGTCCGGGTGCAGGGTGAGCGACAGGTGCGGCCCGAGTCCGGTGTGCATGCGCCCGGTCTCTTTGCCGCTGACGAGGTCATAGACGCGGACGTCGCCGCGGCCATTCACGCCCACCAGTGTGGTGCCCGAGATCACGAAGTTCCGCAGGTCCGGGTAGCGACGGGGGTCGGGGTCGCCGCGCAGGCGCCGGGTATGGACCCCGTCTGCTGCCTGCTTCACCAGGTAGTCGCCGCTCAAGGCGTAGTAGCCCCGGAGGGGAGGCTGGAGGGGACGTCCGGTTCTGGCGTCGGTCAGGTGGGTGTCGCCTTTCGGCGAGGTGGTCACCAGCAGGTCGCCGTCGGGGCTGAAATAGGAGAAGGAGTCGCTCCAGCTCACGACGATGTCGCCACCGATGCGGCTGCCCGTGCGGGCGTTCCAGACGAGCAGCCGTGAACTGTTCTGGCCTGCGGGCACCTTCGCGGTGAGGAGGTTGCCGGAAGAGCTGAAGGCGAGTGTTCGGATGTTCTCCGCCAGGGTCCCGCCCAGCTGGGTGCCGGTACGGACGTCGTACAGGTACAGCGTGTAGCCCGGAAGCTTCTGGACGGCGGCGAGCGAGCCGTCCGGGCTGAAGGTCACCCAGAAGTAGTCGTCGCGGGGGTCATTTGGCGGCAGCGGCCAGCTCCTGAGCGGCCGGAGGCCGGAGGTGTCGAGGATTGTCAGCGTTTGCCTGGCTTTCGAGACCAGCGCGGCCAGGCGCCCGTCGGAGCTCAAGTTCAGGCTGAGATCATCCTTGTCCTGCCCGCGAAGCACGCTGCCGACGGGCCGCCCCGTGGCCACGTCCCAAATGTGCAGGTCTCTCCCGTCCGCCGACTTGGCGATCAGCATCCGACCGTCATCGGTGAGGTACCGGTTGCCGATGGCGCCGACGTACAGCGTGGCGCTGGAGATGTCGGTGGGCAGCGACGCGAGCAGGACGGCCGCGGTCGCGGTCACGACCGTGAGCCCGCCCGCGGCCAGCAGGCGGACGCGCGGCCTGCGCGGCGCGGCGGCTGCGGCCCTGGTCCTGGTGGCCAGCCATTCCTGCAGGCGGATGTGGCGGAACTGGTACGTCCCGCCCGAACGCTGCAGCAGTCCCGCACGATGCGCCCCTTCCAGCGCGCGCATGAGCCGCCATGGCGTACGTCTGCGCGCGGCCAGGACGAAACGCGCCCACGCGAACCGCGGCCAGGCCCTGGTGAGCAGGGTGAGCGAGGCGAACAGCACGCCGGGAAGCAGTACCGGCGGGTTCACCCAGGGGTCGGTGAGCTCGACCGCGGCGATGTCTGCGGGCGCGGGCTCCCCGGACCACCCCGTGACCGCCGACTGCAGCATTTGGAGGGCAACCTGGCCGGCCAGCAGGGCAGGCCCGAGCCCGAGCCCCACGATGGCTCCGGCCGCGAGCGCCCCGGCGAGGGCGGAGGCGCGGTCAGCGGCGAGCAGCTTGGCCGGGGTGGAGTCCACGGAACCGCCCGGCGGGGCGTCCAGCCAGCGGTAGATCGCCAGCGCGACCGCGGTCACGACCATGACGGCGCCACCCCTGGCCAGCCAGCCCAGGTAGACGTCGATGTTCATGGGGCTCCAGCCGTACGCAAAAGTGATCACTCCCGCCAAGCCCAGCAGGATCGGGACGGTCAGGATCACCGCCAGCCCGGAACCGGTGACCGCGCCGAGCCGCAATCGGTCGGCCGACCCCGCCGTCTGGAGGGTGAGCCTGCCGGGTGTTCTGATGCCGCCCACGTACCAGGCGACCATGACCAGGATGGCGAAGCCGGCCCCGACGGCGGTGCCGAGCAGGAACGCGGCGTTGAGGTCCGTGACGGTGCCGGAGATCAGGATCCAGGCGGTGGCGAGCGCCGTCGCCACCGCGCCTCCCACCAGGCCGAGCGTGGCGACCGCCCACGGCGAGACCAGCCTGGGGGCCAGCAGCCACCAAGCGAGCTCGCGTTCGTGATGGGCGTGCAGGTAGCGGGCCAGGAAGGTGAGCCACCGCCCGTCGCCCGCAGCCGCCGGCCGGGCCGCGGCCTCGACCAATTTGTCCTCCACGGCCGTGCGTGAGTCGCAGTCGCGCAGGTCCACGGCGCGCTGCTCGCTCACGTTCCGCGCCAGCGACACCATCAGCGGCGTCGACAGCGCCTGCGCCGCCGGGCCGCCGGGATCACGCGTCAGCTCGTCCACGAGGGGCGCGAGGCCGGGTGCCCTGAACTCGCGTAAGTAGGCGACCACGTCGCGGCGCAGCAGCGGCTGGAGGCGCACCACCGGTGCCCGTTTCAGAGCCGGTGCGCCTGACGCGATCAGCTCGCCGTACTCCACAGAACGGCAGGTGATCACGACGGGCCGCTCACGGCCGATTGCCTCGTTGACGGCCTGGATCGCCACGCGCCGCGCGGCCTCGGACATCTCGTCGAGGCCGTCGATGATCGGCAGAATGAGCCCCGACCGCAGGAGCTCACGGGGCGTGTCCCGGTTGCCGCCGTAGTTGTTGACCGCGAGCGTGCCGACGATCCAGTCGTCCAGGGACTCGTTGACCGGGTCCCAGGAGGTCGCCGTCAGCAGGACCGGCACCGGCGCGTCGCCCCGGTCGTGCAGCAGGCCCCAGGCGAGCAGGCGCGCGAGGATGCTCTTGCCCGCGCCCGGCTCGCCGAGGATGACCATCCGGCCGCTGGCCACGCGCAGGTACTCGGCGCTCAGGGCCTTGGCGCTCTCCATGACGCCCCGCCGCAGCCTGCCGACACTCTGGTCTCCGGCCGACCACGACAGCGGCAGGACGTACGGCTTGTTCAGCGCCTCAATGCCCTGATGGTCGATCAGCTCCCGCCGCAGCTTCACGGCCAGCTCGTCGGCGAGCCTGGCCGGCGTGCTCGCCTCCGGCGGCCTCCTCAGGAACTCGGCCACGGCCAGGAGCAGGTTGCCCAGCCCGACGAAGAAGCTGAGCACGCTGGCGCGCATGTCGCCCGTGGGCAGGTCGATCACCAGGAACCAGGCCCCGACAGCGAACGCCGCCACCATCGTCAGCAGGAGCATCACGATACGGACAGGCCTGCGTGCGCGCTCCAGGGGTTTCGGATCGGCCAATCCCCTGTCCTCCCTCTGCCCGCGGGCGAAGACTGTGCGTGCGATGACCGTGCACATGGAGTAGCCGATCGATCATCGCACCGCCGTCAGAGGGCGCACCACCCCCTGCTCGCAGCGAATCCCCAACTCAAGAACTGTTACTCACTGAACCTCGGGCTAAGATCAACTGCACATACAGCAGAGCTTTGATCTACGCGGCAAAGGCCCACTCGCCGCACACCCAACGAGCCTCGCGGCCCTGTCCGGCCGCCCGGGGAGCGGTTAGCCCGGCATCGATGTCCAGATCTGTACCCGCATGTGGCAGGTGATCAGTTGAAGGGCTTGATCTGAGAAGATCGCTGTGTGGTGAGGCCTGAAGTGTTGAGGTTCGTTGAGGCGGGTCCTCTTCCCGATGAGGACGCGGAGTTCGAAGAGATCGCCGAACGCGAACATCACCTTCATGGGATCTCCGCTCGGTATCTGCAGAGGAAGCCGCGCTGCTGGCCAGGCGCTTCGGGCCAGATGGCTGTTATGGAGGAGCTTGGATCGCTCCTGCATCCCATCGAGACAGCTCCAGTGCATCCGCTTCGTTCCGCTCCTGCGCAGGACGCTCCGCCGTGGCTCAGGAGACTTTGGGAACGTGTGCAGCCCGCAGGGTGCGTCCGTGCATCCCGCGCGCTCGGGCTGCGATCTCGCCGACGGGGTCCCTTCCTGACCGGGCGGAAAGGCCGATGGCCGAAGACTTACTCAGCATCAACTATCTGACCAGCACGAACGTCCGGCGAGACCTCTGTCGATTTCCGAAGTCCTCCGCGCGGATCTCCGAAGTGGTCTGCAATCGGCGTTCAGGCTCAGCTCAGCGTTTGAGGTACCTCGCACGTAGCGCCAGGCACTTAGCCGCAGCTGGGCTGGTGGGCGTAATCGGGAAAGTGGGTCTTCCAGTCGTTGAGGGTGAGGCCATGGGTGGCCCGGCGGCAGATGGCTGCTATAGCCGCGGTTGTGGTGAGGTCGTAGCGTTGGAAGGGGATGTTCGAGCCGGCTACGTACAGGGTGTCCTTGGTGATCTCCAGGGCGGCGACCAGGCCGCCTGGAGTGGTGAGGGGTGACCCGATGGGCTGCCGAGTAGCGGTATCCCAGAGGTATATCGCACCGTTGCGCGTGCCGACCGCGAGGATGCTCCCGTCGGCAGAGAAGGCCAGCGCGCTGACGGCGCCGGAGGAGCCCTGGTGGGTGAGGGTCAGTGTGCCGAGGTTGTGTCGGACGTCGCCGTCCCAGAGGGCGGTCTGTCCTGTGTAGCCTCCGACGGCAAGGGACCTGCCATCGGAGCTGAAGGCTAGCGCGGCGGCGGGGCCAGTGCCGTTCGCGCGCACGATCGGGGATCCTGCGGTGAGATCGGCGACGTTGCCTTGGGCGGTGACCAGGAGCCTTCCGGTAGGCCCCACGGCGAGTGCAAATCCGCTGATGCCGGGGGTGGAGGCGGTGATGACGTCGCGGCTCACGTCCCAGGTGGTGAGCGACTCAACCCGGGGGGCGGTTCCGTCTTGCGACATGCCGGTGAGTTGGAGCGTATGGGATTTCCGGTCGCAGGCCAGAGCGTGGATTCCTGAGGAGTCACCCGGGCCTGGAGGGAGGTGGGCTCTGTCGGTGATGCGTTGATGGGCAAGGTCCCAGACCTCGGCGGTGAACGCTCTAGCGTTGGTGTTGCCGTAGACCAGGGTTGCGCCGTCAGGGCTGAATGCCGCGATCACCCCGCAGCCCGGGAACTCCGCGAGCTTTGTGGGACAGGGGAAGCGTGCAGGTCCCGGGGCG
Organism: Nonomuraea sp. NPDC050556; assembly: GCF_044457355.1. Taxonomy (NCBI): domain Bacteria; kingdom Bacillati; phylum Actinomycetota; class Actinomycetes; order Streptosporangiales; family Streptosporangiaceae; genus Nonomuraea; species Nonomuraea sp. NPDC050556. The sequence continues at coordinate 3,043,195 of NZ_JBITGU010000001.1, forward strand.
GCTGGCCGGTCCTGCCGTCGCGCAGCTCGACTCGGTCGAGATAGGTGATGGCGAGTGTGGTCCCGCCGGGGCTGAAGGTCGCGGACTGGGCGCTTTCGTCTCGCCAGCCGGCGTTCATGATGGTGTTGAGCTGAAGGGTCCGGACGGTTGTCGGCCAGGTGGATGCGTTGGGCGGGCCGGCTAGGTAGCGGACCTGGTCGGTGTGTGGGTCGATTCTGACGTTGAAGGCGTGCTCATCGGTCAGAGAATGGCGAAATACGGGGCGGACGGTCTGACTGATCCGCCAGATGAGAAGCTCTTCGGCGTTGGCGGTGGCCAGGAAGCTACCGTCGGCGCTGAAGCCGATCTCGCTCACACCCGGCTCCCTGATGGCGGAGGATTCTTTGCCTGAGGACACGTCCCACACACGGATCTTGGTGTCTGTGGTCATCAGCAATCGTCGTCCGTCCGGGGTGAGGTGCAGCCGCTCTTCGACGCATTGCTGGGCAGTGAGAGTGGGCGCCCATGGCGTGGCTATTCGGCGGCCGGTCGCCAGGGCCCACAGTTGCACGGGCGCGCCGGGCACGCAGAGGGCCATGGTCGTGTCGTCGTCGCTGATCGTGGCATCCGGAGCGCGCATTTCGCCCTCGACGCGCCACGTGCTGTTTTCTCGCAGCAGCGCGTATGTGGACGTATACACCATTGGCCTGCGCGCGGCTGCCTTCTCCCTGGGGCGCCTACTTGCAGGATCCGTCGCCGGGTGGCGGGGTCCCACACGCACCCGGTAGTGGGAGCCGCTGGCTTGGTAGGTGATGAGGCGGCGGCCGCTCGAGGCAACCTCGACACCCTGATTGGCGCTATCCAACGGCGTCGGATCGAGGCGGCCGGACTTCACGTCCCACAAGGTCACCGTGGCGACACCTCGGCCATGGATGGGCAACCAGCGGGCGTCACCGTCGCCTAGATGATTGAGTCCAAGGGGTCTGGTTGCTATCAGTGGTCGAAGGCGGTGAGGGAGCGTTTCACCGGTTGTCCGGTCTTATCGTTGTGCCAGATCGCGGCGGTCAAGGCGAGGATGCGGGTCAGGACGCGGATGACGACCCCGGCGCGTGTACGGCCTGCGTGGCGTTCCAGGTCAAGCTGACCTTTGAAGGTCTGGTTGATGGACTCGATGGTTTGGCGTAGGGGCTTGAACAGCTGCGCTCCGGCCCATTCACGCTCACCCTTGCGGGCCGGGCGCAGCAGGGTCAGGTCACGCACGGTGACACCGTGCTCGAAGGCGCGGCCGTAGTAGTTCTTATCCGCGATGATCGTCTGATCCGGGTGGGTGGCCACCAAGGCGGGAGCGTCGTCGAACATCCCCAGCAAGACCTCGCGCTCATCGGCCTTGGCGCCGGTGAGCGCGAAGGCGATGGGCAGCCCACCCAGGGTGCACAGCAGATGCAGCCGCAGCCCCCAAAAGAAGCGTGAGTGACTGGCGCAGTAGCCGTACTCCGCCCACCCTGCCAGGTCGCTGCGCTTGGCTGTCTCCCGCGACCGGCCGCACTCCACCGGCGTGGAATCGACCACCCACACATCGTCGCTCCACAGCGAGGTGTCCATCGCCAAAATCCTGATCATGTGCAGGACCAGGCCGGATGCCTTGCGCAGCCGCTTGCCGTAGCCGGACTGCCCAGGCAGATACGGGAACATGCCGCCCAGCTCGGCGTGGGCATACCGTAGCCAGCGTCGCTCGGAGGTGAAGCCCAGCAACGCCGACATCACCGCCAGGGTGACCAGTTCGCCATCACTGAGCGTGGGCGCGATGCCCACCTTTGGACGCCAGGGAGCCAGATCCGGCGAAGCCCTCAACGCGTCATCGATCTTCACATAGATTGCGGTGGCGAGGGTGTTCAGGTTGTTCGTCACACAATGACCTTGGACGCCCTCGCCCTATTTCCGCAGGCGACCCTTGGACTCATTCATCTAGACGAAGTTCTAATGCGGGTCAGCATGCTGAGATCCGGGTGCCCGCATACGCTCGCCATCACTCACCGGCTGCCCGCCGTACTGCTCCGCGCGCTCCTGGTACGGCGGCGCCATGAACTGCTGCTGCGGCATCTCCCCGTAGCCCGTCTGCCCTCCGGGCGGCACCGGCCCACCCATGCGCCCCGCCATCGGCTGTCCTGTGGCCCGCCATCGCGATGGCAGGAACGACGCCACCAGGAACGCCACCCCGAGCATCAGCAAGATCCCCGAACGCGACAGCTCCAACAACCCACTGGCGAACGCCCCGGGTAGCGCCTCGAACGGCGAATCATCCCACCGGAGCAGCACCATCAACGGCCCCAGAACCCCCAGGACGCCGAAGGCCAGCCCCGCGATCAGCGAGGCCAGCGGCGACAGCCGCGACCCGGCCGTCAGCCCCACCAGAACCCCGGCCCCGGCCAGCACCGCCAGTCCTGCGAGCGAGGTGGAACCCTCATAGCCCGCACCGGCGATCGCATGCCACCCATAGGAGAGACCGGCGAGCATCGTGGGCGTCAGCACCAGCCCCGCCACCGCGCCGAGCCCATGCCGGACACCGTTTTCCATGAGATGTCACGCTACCCCCGACTTTGACCTTCGTGAAGGCTCCCCAAGCGACTCCACTTAGAACTTGCGCGTCGAGCAGTACGAGCCGTAGACCGGCGCGGCTGGGATCAGGGCTCCGAAAGTTGGCTGAGTGCCTCAGGAGTGCCCGTGGTGCAGGTCGGAAGCCGAGGCACCGTCGACCTTGTGGACCGGTGCAGCATCGTCGGGGGTTCCCACGATGCCGAGCTCGGCATCCTGCGCAAGGAGTGTCCGCCCCTGCTCGACGAGCTTTTGCACGCCGCTTCTCGTCTCGGAGATGCCCACCATGGTGGCGATCTTCTCGTAGGAGTAGCCGTCGCGGTGGAGGAGCGCGAGCGCTCGCGCCTTGTAGGCGGTGGCCGCTCGAGCGGCTGCGAGTAGCAGGGCGTTCTCGGCCGATGCGCGCGCGTACAGCTCCAACAGGTCGGTGAAGTCGGCCAGGTGGGCGGCGACGTCGGACGGTTCGGCCTCGTAGCCCAGGGTGCTGCGGTCAGGCATCTCGGTTCCTCCAGGAGATCACTTCGTTGCTGGCGATCTGGCGGCATGGGGTCCGGCGGCACCCGTAGTCGTAGCCGGTGCGTGTGGCGCAGTATTGCCCGGGGCAGGTCAGGCGCGTGTAGGGGTTGAGCGGTGTGCCTGCTGCCTGGGCGACGGCCACGATCACGGCGTCCACGTCCGGGAGGCGACGACGCCAGCCCTTCACCGTGGCCAGCGGCACACCGGCAAGGCGAGCGGCCCCTTTGAGATCCCAGCCGAGCGCCAGGTGGCGCAGCACGCCGAACAGTCGCTCGTGATCCACCCGCCAGGGGCGGCGGCCTGTCCATTGGACCCCGCCGGTCTGGAGCGCGTTGTTGACGCGGTCGTGGAGGCCGTCGTAGTCATGGCTTCGGTGGTAGCCAGCCTTGCTGCGCTGGAGGTTGAGGACCTCGGCGGCGAGGGTGATGGACATCCCTGCCTCGATCAACGTCACCAGCGGGTCATGCCAGGAGGCGTCCGGGGCGGGCCCACGCCACGGTGATACTCGGGCGGCCTCCGCCGAGCGGCGGAAGTCGGGATCTGCGCGGAGGTGGCTGTAGAGCGTGGGGCTGGTCGTCCCCACCAGCGTGACCTCTCCAGAACGGCGTGCCCTCCGACACCAGGCGCAGGAACTACTGGTGGCAGGAGGTGTCGGAAGGGGTGGGCATCTGCTCAGTGCAGGTCGAGGCCGTACGCCTCGACGACGTCGTCGGGAAGCTGGGCGAAGAGGTATGCGACGGCCTGGTAGTCGTCGTAGTCCCACGCCCCCAGCAGTTTGTCGTAGTCGATGCCGTGGGCCTGGGCCTTTGGTCGCGTAGGGCCAGGCGGACCCGTCCGGCGGTGACCGCGTCGGCCACCCGGTCCCCGGCGAACAGCCGCTCGTAGAAGGCGGTCATGAACTCCGCCGCGGCGACCGCGTACACGCTGTAGGCCATCGCCACCACCGAGGCCGCCCCGCCCTGCACCAGCCGGGTCGCCACCGCCGCTTCCACCTGCCCGCCGACCTGCCCGGACTGGCAGGCGTTCAACACCACCACCGGCACCCGCCCAGCCGCCAGCACCTGCGCCACCCGCTCGGCCGGCACCAGGTCGGGCTCGCCGCCGCTGGTCTCAAATGCCAGCATCCCGCGCGGAGCCGACCCGTGGAAGCGCAGCGGGTCCCATCCCGGAGCCGGGGCGTTTCCACCGCCGAATTTGCCGTGCCCGTCGAAGTGCACGATCTGGAACGGCTTGCCCGCCCTGACCGCCTCGTCCAGGACCTCCTGCAGCCGGTCCAGGGTGGGCGGCCGCAACACCAGCAGATCGACGTTGCCGCGGACCGCCTGCAGCCGCTCCAGCAGTGGCCGGGCGATCATCTGATAGCCCACATCACGCTCACCGGCCGGCCGGGAGATCACCATCAGCACCCGCAGCCGCGTCCCGCCAGCGGGGAAGGCCTCGGTCAAGTCGGCCGTTGGCAGGCTGCGAGTCAGCGCCACCTGATCCAGCACCAGCGGCAGGCCGCGCCCATGTTCACACATCAACTCCCACGGCAGCCCCAGCCGCTGCGCGGCCTTCGACTGCAAAACCACCTCAACCGGATGGCCCCGAGCCCGCACCGTCGCATACGCGGCCCGTACCGGCACCGAACCGAATATCGCCTCGAAAACGCTCTCGCCCCAGGCAGGCAGCTTGGCGGCGATATCGCTACCGCGGTCGGAATACACCGCGAACGGGTGGCGCAGGTAGTCCTCCAAATACCAGCGCAGATCCTCCAACGCCTGCTCATCCAGCGGCCATGCCACCTCTACCGGCTGCCCCACCGCCCTGGGGAACTGCTCAGCGGCCAGCCATATCGCCACCGACACCCGGCCATCAGCATCGATGTCCACCAGTAACCGATCAACCACCAGCCCCGCCCGCCATTCCACAACGAGACACAAGCCGCCCCCACGAGCACCGCACCCGCAGGCTAGACACGCCATCCACCGCTGGCACCCCAGCGACATGGAACCGCAACCAAATGGCCGCCACCAGACACCAACAATCTGCCGATATCACGCATAAGGCTCATTACGAGTGGACCCACGCTTCTGGAGCCCAGAAACCGAATTCCGATCGCCTGCCTGGCCGCGCTGGACGCGTTCGAGGCGATCCTCACCGGATGGGCGTCAGCCCACCAATCTCGGCCTCCACCTCGCCGCCGCCCTCTACCGCCCATTGCTGCCGACGCTTCGCCCCCTCAGCGCGTGTGCAGACGACTTCTGACAGCGGTGCATGCGTCTTCTGAAATCGACACCTATCACGGCGATCACTTCTGGATTCTGTCTTAGAACCCGCGTCCGGAAACTACGAATCAAAACCGCGCCCCACGGCCGTTTCGAGAGGACGTTGATCAGCGTTGCCGACCGAGGCCAAGGGCCTCAAGCAGTGCTGGATCCCACATGCCCACACTCTCGTCGTACAGGGCGAAGGTCGGTCCGAAAGACCAGTAACCCCAGGAGAAGCCGAGCTCTTCGGTCAGTTGCCGGTTGAAGGAAGCCCAGCGGGCGCGTGAGCCTGGGTCGGCGTTGTTGGACGAGCCGAACTCGCCGATGAAGATTGGCCTGTCGTGTACGCGTGCCCACTCGGCCAGGCCGGCGAAGGCATCGGACAGCACGGAGCGTTCCTCGTGGCTGCCTTGCCAGGTCGTGCCCAGCCAGGAGACGGGGTCGCCGAGCGGGGTGTCGGTACCGAGCCAGGTTTCGCCCTGCATGGTGAACGTGGTCGGCCAGTACTGGTGGACCGTAACGATCAGGTTGCGGTCCTCCTCTGGCAGGTGGAGGTCGGGCAGGCGCCGCATGTTGTTGTAGGAGGCCGGGCCGATGATCACCGCCCGGGCGGGGTCGGCCTCGCGCAAGGCGGTGAGGATCTGCCGCAGGTAGTTGTTCCAGAGGGGGTCGAGAGGGCCGCGGGGTTCGGCTAGAGGTTCGAGCATCACCTGGGCGGGGCGGCCGGAGAAGCGCCCGGCGACCTGGTGGGTGGTGGAGAGCAGCCGGTCGAGGTGGCGGGGTGGGTCGGCGTGCAGTTCCGGGTCTTGCAGGTTGTTCAGCACGACGCTCAATCCGCGTTCGACCGCCTGGTCGAGGAGGAGGTCGACGCGGTCCAGGACCTCCGGCTCCACGAGGAACTGTCCCCGGGACTCGGTCGTGTGCGCGGCCCAGCACGTCGCCAGCCGGATGGCGGAGAAGCCGGCCTCCCGGCACAGGTCGAGATGGCGCGGACCGACCGGGACGGTCCATCCCCGTTCCAACTCGGCGTCGAAGTCGGCGCCGATGTTGATCGTGCGGGCCAGGAGGCGGTTGGTCTCGTGAATGGAGGGAGTGTTCATTTACCTGATGTCCTTCTTCGGGGACTCGGAGCCGGGCCAGTGCGTGGCCGGGTCGCGGAGTTGGGTGGTGAAGGCGCGTAGCCAGTCGAGTTCGGCGCGGTGCAGGGCCAGGGGGAAGGTGTGGTCGGCGAGGAACACCGGCCTGACCCCGTTTCGGGCGGCGGCGTTGAGCTCCTGGTCGGTCTCGTCGATGTGTTGCTCCATTCGGTTGGCCCGGCGTTCGAGCAGGGTGATCACCTCGGTTCGGGGCAAGGCGAACATGAACATCAGTGCGACCGTGAAGCCGGCGGTATCGCCTTCGGGACTGTCGAGCAACTCGCGAAGCCAGTCTCGTAGCTTCGCGCCCCCTGCCTCCGTGATGTGGTAGACGGTCCGCTCGGGACGGGCGCCGTCGCGAACCGTCTCACCTTCGGTGATCAGGCCCGCACCGGCCAGGCGGGGCAGGGCGTCGTAGAACGACGCGTTCTTGATCTTCAGGGTGCGGTCGTGGCCGCGTTCGCGCATCTGCAGGCGCATGTCGTAGACGTGACGTGGGTGCTCGGCCAGCAGGCCGAGCACGGCCACGGTCATGGGGGTACGCAACGGGCGTGGCGGCATCGACATCCCCATCAATGGTCGAATTCGACTAGACGAACTAGACTATAGCGGAGTCGTGGAGCTGGCTCCCAAGGCCCGCCACAAGTGCGCAGCCGGAAGGTCGGCGAAGGCGGTCGCCCCGGAACTCAGCCGGGCTGGAGATCGAGTCCGCGCGGAGTTCGCCGGCTCGGTGACGTGGGCCGGCGCGCGCCACCTCCAAGGGTGGCGCTATCGAGTACGTGCGCTGTGGGACGCCGACGGTTGCTGCCCCGTCTGCTGGCTGGTGGCACCGCCGGTCCGGTGTTTCGGGCCGACCCAGCGCGTGCCCACGTCCGGATTTTGCGCCCGCGGCCATCAGGATCTGCATGTTGGCGGCCCACCAGGGGCATGCGCCAGTTGCACCTGGATTCCGGGACTGCGCGCCCTGCCCGGCTTCACGACCATCTGGCAGCATGTTCAGCCCTACGGTGAGGTACGGCTCGATGTGGCGAAGCGGCCGTCTCTCGGCGAGAACGCCGGTCCAGTCCATACAGGCGATCAGGCGTAGATCACAGCTTGGCGGTGTCAGTCCCGTCGACCTGGTCGGATCCGGGTGTGCGGTACCCGAACCGGAATGGCGCACTGCGGGCCGTCTGCACCCCGGCCTGGTCGGCCGCGAATCGATCGCACAGGTCGGCTTCGCCGACCATCTAGGAGTGTCCTGAAGATCTTGGCGGTCTGGCCAGGCTGAGGTGCGGGGTTCAGACTCAGGTCATGATGGGTCGTCGGAGGGTCCCGACCGGGCCCTCGACCGGAACGCGGGCTCGGACAGTGCAGCGCACGCGCAGGTCATGAGCGTCGGACATCGGTCGATCCTTTCGAGGTCGGGCGCGCGCATCAGCTTTCGGCGGGTTCACTCTCCGAGCGGGCGGCCGCGAGGGTGTTGTGGACGACGCCGATGGAGACGCCGACTCCGGCGGCGATGGTGCGGATGGTCTCCCCGCGCTTGCGGCGGGCGAGGATGACGGCGAGCTTGTCGTCGTCGACCACGGGGCAGCGGCCGCCGACCTTGCCGCGGGCGCGGGCGGCCTCCAGGCCGTTGCGGGTTTTGCGCACGATGTCGCGTCGGCGGTCTTCGGCCAGAGCGAGGGCCAGGTCGATGATTAGTGAGCGTTCGGTGTGCTCGCCGGCCGCGATGCCCTCGAGCACCTTGACGCCGACGCCGCGCTGGTACAGGTCGTTGAGAACGATCAGTCCTTCGAGGAGGTTGCGGCCGAGCCGGTCGACCTCCTGGACGGTCAGCAGGTCGCCGTCGCGGATGTAGTCCAGGACGCGTTGGAGGTCGGGCCGGTCCTCGGTGGCGAGTCTAACGAATGGGCAGAAGTCGTTATGACGAGCACGAGGCCCGCGGGCCGGAGCTGTTCGGTTTGCGCACATGCTCAAGCTTGGATTGCTCGCCCTGGGTGCGAGCTGTGGCTGCTCTCCAGCAGGGCGTAGCCGAGCGGGGTGAGGGTGTGGAGGACTTGCTTGCCGTGGCGGCTGCTGGTGGTGAGGCCGGCTTCGCGCAGGATGGTCAGGTGCTGGCTGGCTGAGGGGATGGAGATGCCGGTACGGCGGGCCAACTGGGTGGTGTTGTATCCCTGCCCTTCGGTGAGGCAGTGCAGGACTGTGGTACGTGTGGCACCCAGTAGGGCCGTCAGCCGCTCACCGCGTGTCGCCGGCTGGGCCGGATTCGGTGGTGCGGCCCAGCCGAGTTGGTGCTCAACAGGGAGCACGAGGACCGGGGGGAGCTCGGGGTCGCGCAGGGTCAGCGGGTCGGGCCAGCAGAAGAAGGACGAGCGCACCAGCAGGCCACGCCCGTCCAACTGAACGTCGCGATCGGGCACGCGAGACGAGGAGTAGTCGATGGTCAAGACGGGAGGCTCCCACCGGATACGGGGATGCAGCGTGGCCAGGAGGCGGTCAACGCCCCCGCTCGCCAGCGCGCTGACGCGTATGGCCCGGTCGGCGCCGACCTGCACGCTGACCCGCTCCTGATAGGGGGCGATCGCGGTGTGGTGAAAGGCCCGCAGCTCCTGCTCCAACTGGCCCAGGGCAGCGCGGTCACCTTCAGCCAGTGGGCGGGCCCAACCAGGCAGCCGCCGTTCAGCATCCAGCCGTCCCATGTCGATCCGCAGCCGTTCCCGCGAGGTCGCCAGCACCGCATCGATGCCCTCCTCCAGGTCGCCGGTACTACGGGTGGGAGTGAGGAAGTCGGCCATGTATCCACGCGGCGGAGCCAGCCGCCGCAGCATCGGGAATTCCTGTGTGGCTCGCCGACCCGTGCCGCGCCGCCAGGTGTCGAACAACCAGCCGCCATCGCTGCTGCTCAGCAAGCTGGCGCCCGAAAGGATTTCCCACATGGGATCAAGGCCATCGGCCAGCCGTACCCGCCTCAGGTCATCGGCTGTGAAGTGAATCCGTTGCATCCCCACCCCCGGGCCATGATCCCAGGGCGGGAGTCGAGGGCGCTATCCCGCCAACAATCCAACCGAAAGCATCTATTTGGCTGTAATCAAAAGGTGTTCACCGCACCCGCCCAAGCGGGTTAGTCTCCGACCGGCTCGCCGGCGATCCGCGCGATAGCCATCAGAACATCGTCGTCAGGTGAAGGTCCTGTTCCAGCCTGTGGGAGAAGCCTCTTGCCACGGACTCCATAGTCTGCTCAGCCATCCGTCGATCGGGCGGACGAAGCTCGTTGCCGTCGCGGATGACGCGCTGCTGACCGCAGCGTGCGGCGCCCGACGGCAGCCAACTCGGTAACCTCCACGGCCGACTTGTGTGGGGGCGGCAGCGAGCATCAGTTGCCCCCAGTGTGCTTCCCCTCGTGGCCGAGACATTTCTGAGCTGCATCCGGGATCATAGGCCGATCGTCGGCCTGTACATAAGAAACGGAGAATCCCATGAACGTGAGATCGCTTTTTCGGCGTATATCCATCGGCTCGATCCTAGTGCTCCTACCTCCTCTGTTTTTATTCGGGACAGCGCGTACCGCACATGCGGGCACAGAGATGTGTCCGTCCAAGTATTACTGCCTATGGGAGGGCAGTAATGCCACCTGGCAGATGGATGCGCTGCCGAGCGGCCAATACTATAATCCATCGATTACGGCAGCCTATTCTTGGAATAACACCAATATTAACTATTGCCTCTATGATTCCGGCAGGGTTGCCGGACTCATGCTTGCCCATACGGGAGGGCCAATAGATGGCAGAGGGGTCAACTGGGTTGGGCCCTGCAGTACACCCCCAGACTCAGAGTATTGGATGGGGCTTGGTTATGCGGCATGCCCGTCGAACTACTACTGTGCATTTGGCGCTAACGACGGAAAATTCGTTATGCATGCAACCCCGCAAAGGTATTCTATAAAGTATTACGAGGGGCCATGGAGTTCTAACAATAGAACCAACATCAACTACTGTCTTTTCAATGCAAAACGTATGGTAGGGCTAATGAAAGCCCACACGTTGGGCAATGTAAGTAGTGCCACAAACAATTCCTATTGGGGTGAACCTTGCTGAGCTATTGGAAATCCCCAGGCGACGCGTTGAGAACTCTTGGGCCGATCTGCAGAGGTTAGGCGGCGGAAAGTACGGCAGCTTTCGCCAACAGGGATCGAACCCTTCCAGTTGGCGGCCCGAGAAGCTGCGGGAACCACGGCTAATACGCCGACATCACCCAGCTTCCTCTGCGACCGTGAGCCCAGCTTCTCCCTCCTCACCCGCTGATTCCCAGCCAGAGATCCTCAAACCAAGACTGGCCCGTTGCACTCCCTACGGCTCTCCCTGAGCCGGACGAGCCCGCCAGGTGGGTCCCCAGGCGAACAACTGTTCGATTGCTCTCCCCGTATTCTGCCAATCCTTCACCGTAGCCGCCGCCATCGTTCTGCGTCCCTGCCGAGCCTTCGAAGCCAGCCACGAGGCGAGCTGGCGAAGAACGCTGCGAGAGGGCGCAGAGCGCGGCAGGTCTCGACGATGATCGAGTCAAATGCCGTGTTATGTCGTGTCCCTTACGAGCCCCTTACCGCCAGGATTCTGGCAGAAATCGACAACTGAACAACCGTGGGCCTTGATGACGCGATGCGTTGTGACAAATCGCCCGGTGTGTGAACGAAGCACCAGCAGATGGGCCCAATGCGACTTAAGGGTTATGAGTTACTACAGTGATGCGACGAAGATCAGGAGGTCTTCGCCACGGTCTTGGGAGGAAAGCCATGCGCGGTTTATCGCGCGTCTGCGGCATGCTCGCGGCAACGGTTCTGGCGGCCGGCGCGCTGACGGCTCCGGCCTTCGCGTCCAGCGGTCTCGACGGGCTCGTGGCGGCGTACGGACTCGACGAGGGCGCGGGCTCGACGCTTCACGACGCCTCGGGCCTGGGCAACCACGCCGAGGAGGCCGCCATCGACTGGGGCGCGGGACGGTACGGCAGGGCCGCCCTGCTGGACGGGGAATCCGGCTGGATCCTGCCTGACTCTCCGTCATTGCGCCTGACGACGGCCATGACGCTGGAGGCGTGGGTCAAACTCACCGACGTACGCCCCGACCAGAGCGTCTTCTACAACACCGACTTCTCCACCGGCGACTTCGGCATGTCCGCCGACAGCGAGGGTCGGGCGACGACGAGCCTCTGGTCGACCGATGTCGCCTACGTGTCCGCCCAGAGCCGCGCCCTGCCCATCGGTCGCTGGGCTCACCTCGCGGCCACCTATGACGGGAACGTGCTGCGCCTGTTCATCGACGGCGAGCAGGCCGCCCAAGACAGCGCCCCCGGCCTGAGGCTGGCGCCTGGGAGTTTCCAGATCGGCGTCGGGCTGGAGGGCCTGCTGGATGAGATGCGCATCTACGACCGCGCCCTGAGCCCTGCGCAGATCGCGGCCGACATGCGCACACCCGTGAACGCCGGATCCCTGCCCGCGGACACCCCCCCGTCCACTCCCGACGTACCAAGGGCCACCGCGTCCGCAGGCCGGGCCACGCTCTCCTGGGCGGCCGCCACCGACGATCGCGGCTACCTCGCCTACCAGGTGCACCGCTCCACGGACTCCGGCTTCACACCAGGCACCGCAACCTACCGGGCCACGGTGGAATCCCTGGAGTACTCCGAACCCATCGAGGCCGGGACATACTTCTACAAAGTGGTCGCGCTCGACAACGGCGGCCTAGCCAGCGCCGCCTCGGAGCAGGCCAGCGTGAGCGCCAGCGCGACGCCATCCCCGACCTCCGCGCTCGCCGCCGCCTTCGGCCTGGAGGAGAGCGGCGGGTACCCCGTCGACTCCTCGCACCACAGCCAGACCTCCCTCCCGGGCTGCGAGTGGAGGACGGACGGCAGGCACGGGCGGGGCATGGCCTTCGTCTACCTCTTCCCGCCCAAACCGCAGTGCGGCGTCAGCGTCGAACCAAGCGACCTGCCCATCGGCACCAGCCTGACCTTCAGCGCCTGGCTCAGACCGAACGCCAGCCACTATGAGACGGCCGTCCTGAAGCTGGAGTCGTCCACATGGGGGGCGGCCACCATCACCGCCCCCCTGGCGATCTACCAGACCGAGACCGGCTTCCGGATCTGGGTGAACAATCGCGTGATCGAGCCCACGATGACGCCCGCGAGCGTCTGGACCCACCTGGCCGTCACCGTCGATGGCGGCATCGCCCGCATCTTCGTCAACGGTATCGAAGCCGCCAGCCTGGAGGGCGTTGGCGACGTAGGCGCCCACACCAACAACCGCTACGTTTTTGGCGGGCAGAACAACACCTCCTACGACGGCGCCGTCGACGAGGTTCGCCTGTACACCGCGGCTCTAGACGCCGGCCAGATCCGGCACGACATGAACACCCCGATCGTGACCGCGGCTACGACAACCACGCTTCAGACCGCACGCAATTGATCGACCACGTGGCCAGATAGTGCCGATGGAACCCAGCCACCCACCCACCGATCAAAACCACACGCCGATCCCTTGCGTGTCTGTACGGCGGGTTGTCAGCTAGGGTCAGATGCCCTCATGAAGTTACGGTTGCTATCGGATGACGAGAGCCGCAGGATCACCCTCGCGGCCGATGTCTTGGTGGGCCTCGCGCGGATACTAATCCGTGTCGGGCCAGCTCGATCGCCAGACCGCCTTCTCCGTGATCCGCGTCAGCCACGCGGTGCGGTCGCCTCCCTGTCTCTCATGGTCAGCCAACAGGTTGGCGACGAACGCCATTGCACAGACGAGGTCCCTCCACTCCTGGTCGTCGACGTCGTCCATCTCGTCGAATACCTTCACCGCTTCGCTCAGATTGTCAGGCTGCGGTCGGTCTCCCCAGGCTGTGAGGATCTGGGCGGCACGGCGAACCGCGATGTCACGTCCATGCTGTCCTGGAGGGAACTGCTCATCCACGGGGATCCATCTTGGAGTGTCGAGTAGGAATCGATCCTGTCAGCACAAGGCTTGAGCCGCGATGTTCCCCGGCCAACGCGCCGGTCAACCACTCAACGCCGACACTCTTCTTGCTGCCCTGCCCGGGAATCCGCACCTTTCAGGCCAGCCTCCTGACTCTGTACCTGGTCGCGATCGAGATCGGCCGGGCCCGCGGCCACCTCGGGGACGGAGAAGCCGACGACGTCGGCGCCGAACTCGCCGCGGTGGCCGACTCCGTGGCGGCGACCACCGACCTGGTACGGCGCAGCTGCGCCCGGGTCGCCGAGCAGGTGGCCAATGCCCCGGTGATGCTGGCTTTGGGCAGCGGTCCGGGGTACGGCAGCGCCCAGTTCACCGCGGCCAAGCTCGTGGAGGCGGCCGGAGTGTTCGCCGCCGCGCAGGATATGGAGGAGTGGGGGCACGTGGAGGTGCTGGCCCGCCCGCTGAACATGCCGACCGTGGTGTTCGCGGCGCCGGGCCGTACCCGGCAGCGGGCGCTGGCCGTGGCGCGGCGGGCTCGAGCGCTCGGCCGTACTGTCGTGGCCGTCGGCCAGGACGGCGACGACGAGCTCGCGGCGGCCGCCGGGACTCTGCTGCCCGTGGCCGGCGGGGTGCGTGAGGAGTTCTCACCGCTGCTGGCGCAGGTGGTGGCCGGGTACCTGGCCGCCGAGGTCGCAGGCCTGCTGGGGCAGGTGCCGTTCTCCACCAACCAGCCCTGACCGCGAGGGCCGAGCATGATCCATCCTCCGCCCGGGAGCCTCCTACCAGGGTAGCGTTCACGCTCGTGAGCACCGCCTGCCGGCCAGGGCAACGCCGAGACCGACGCCTGCGCCGAGGACCGTACCGAAGCCGACGACCTGGTTGGCGCCCTCGGAGCCTGCCGTCGCCAGCTCGCCAACTACGGCTGTGGAGGCCCGTCCGCGTGGCGAATGTGGATGCGCCGACGGGCTGCTCGATTCTTACCTTCTCAGCGGCTGTAAGCGGGCATGTTAGTGGACAGAACGCGCCCGTGTGTCTGGCAATGCTGCCTGCACCGGCTTTGGATCTGAGTTGTGGATCATGATCAGCCCGACGAACGGTGGACCGGGGTGGCCAGGACCTGGTCGATGGCTTGGGGTCGCGCGCCACAGGCGTCGTGCCGCCCGCAACGTACACATCGTGCCGACTTCATCACAATATGTAGCATCAGGCGGCACAATGGAACCATGACGCTTCCCCCTCAAGGCATCGCCGGGGCAGTTCCGGCCCCCGCCAGCGTCATCGACGAGATCACCTCCTCGCCTTGGGGCTTGGAGAACTTCGTCGAAGCGGACCTGGAACCGTCCATGACCGTGGACGAGCAGGCGGTCGCCGTCCTCGCCGATGTCTTGGATGTTCGGCACCGCTTGGGGGACGAAGGGGTCGTCCTCGAGGGTGGAGTCCCCATGCAGGAAGCGGCGGCAGGGGCCGCGCGGCTCACGCTCAGGGAGCGCGGCATTCCTGGACATCGCTCGGCATGGTGGACGGTTCCGGCCAAGGTGGCCGCAGAACTTGCCGTGCACCTCGACCGGCACGATTCCAAGCCCCATCACCTCGGGTGGGATGCCTGGCTCGCCGAGGTGATCACCCAACGGCGGCTGGCACTGCTGGTCATCTCCGAGGTTCAGCGTGTGCTGACAGGAAAAGGCTCGCGCTCCGTTCACCGAACATGGCACTGGCTGATCAGACAACACCCACAGATGACGCTGATTCTCATCGGCGATCACCTGCTCCCCCGGCTGCTGGCCGGAGCGGCCCAGGACGAGCTGAGGCCCTACGTCAGAACAATCTCTTGGCGGAGCCTTACTGGTGAGTGGGGTAGCAACTACTTCCGGCCGCCGTCCTCGTCACCGTGACGTGACCGGTGCGCCGGTCTTCTGCAGGAGTCGAGGTGGCGTTGCGCAGCTCCTGGCGGGCGATCCCGGTCGGCGAGTGCTTGTTCACACGCACCTCATCCCCGGCGGAACGTGCCGCGCCCGCCATGCGGGTGTCAGGCGATGGTGAGGTCCGCCGCCCGGGGAGCGGGCAGGAAGAGGTCGCCGCGCAGGCTCAGCCGCAGGGTTCGTGCCGCCACCTTGACCCACATGACCACCAGGAACGCGTAGAGGACGGTCGCGATCCAGCCCAGCGCGACCATCCCGGTGTGGGCGTGGAGGCTGGAGGTGGCGGTCACCACGGTACCGACGGGGAAGATGAAGGCCCACCAGGTCAGGCCGAACGGCATGCCGCGCCGTACCGCCCTCATCGTGAGCGTCACGCACAGGGCGAGCCACATGAGCGCGAAACCCCAGGTGGGCAGGCCGTAGAGAAGCGCGATGGGCGTGCTGCCCGGCACCTGGTCGCTCAGGTTGCCCGCGGCGGTGATCGACTGTCCCAGCGGGCCCAGCATGATCCACAGCGTGGGCGTCATCAGCGCGGGGCCCGTGCCGGAGTGCATCAGCCGCCGCCACAGCTGCGGCAGGATCGCCAGCGTCGCGAACAGGCTGACGCCGAACATCGCCATGCACGCAGCGAGCATGGTGGCCCGCGCCTGACCCGCGGGCAGGTGCTGCACCAGCACCGCACCTGTTGCCGCGGAGACCATCGGCGGCACCACCGGCATCAGCCAGCCGCCGAAGACGGCGTCCTCGTCGACGGCGTGCGAGGTGATCGCCTTGTACGGGATCCAGACGGCGGTCACCAGGCCGAGCAGCGTGCCGGCCGTCCACAGCGGCCAGTCGATCCACAGGGCCGCGTTCAGGCCGACCAGGTCCTTGCCGAACGTCAGCGCCCCCAGCCCGATCGTCATCAGGGCCATCGCCGGCGCCCCCCAGAAGTGCGCCATTACCGGATGGTCGGCGTGAGCCCTGGCCGCTGCCGGGTACCTGACCCAGTGCACGATCCACGCGGCGGTCAGCGCCACCAGCAGCACCGAGGCCAGGAGCCACACCACCGTTCCCGGGGCGCGCAACCAGGGAAACGGCAGCGACGCGGCCGCGTTGGCCACGATGCCCGTGCCCATGACGGCGGCGTACCAGTTCGGGCCCAGGTGGCGGAAGAGATCGGACGGCCGGTCGAGCCTGCTGAGCAGGCCAAAGGGAAGATTGACGCTCATGACTCCAGGCTGACCCCGGTTTCGGCTCGAGCGTAGGGGCCGATGACCGATGACCTCATAGATTTGATCTATGCCCTTGCCCGATCAGGTGAGCGATCTGCGCCCCTTCGACCTGCTGCTGTCCGTGGCGCGGCTGGGCAGTCTGGGCGCGGCCGCCAGGGAGCACGGCATCTCACAGCCCTCGGCCAGCAGCCGGATCGCCACGCTGGAACGGCGGCTGGGCCTCGCCCTGCTGGAACGCTCGCCTCAAGGTTCACGGCTGACCGCCCACGGCGCGCTGGTGGCCGGATGGGCGCGCCAGGCGTGCGAGGCCGCCGGCGCGCTGGACGCGGGGATCGCCTCGCTGCTCGAGTCCGCGGACTCCCGTCTCACGGTAGCCGCCAGCCTCACCGCGGCCGAATACCTGCTGCCGCGCTGGCTGACGGCGCTGCGCGCCCAGCGCCCGTCGCTTGGTCTCACGCTGCTGGCGGGCAGCTCGGGGGCGGTGGCGGCGCACGTGCTGGCGGGAGAGGCGGAGCTGGGGTTCGTGGAGGGCGTGCGAACCCCTGCGGGACTGCGTGGCCGTACGGTGATGCGGGACCGGCTCGCGGTGCTCGTCGCGCCGGGACACCCGTGGGCCAGACGCCGCTCCGGCATCACCCCGGCGGAGCTGGCCGCCGCCCCGCTGGTCGCCAGGGAACGCGGCTCGGGCACCCGCGAGGTCCTCGACAAAGCCTTGGGGGGTACGGCGGAGCCGCTCATGGAACTGTCCTCGGCCACGGCCATCAAGAGCGCGGTCGCCCAAGGAACGGGTGCGGCGGTGCTCAGCGTGCTCGCGGTCGCGGCGGAGCTGGGCGCCGGGACGCTGGTCGAGGTGCCTGTCATCGGGCTGGACCTCACTCGGCCGATCCGCATGATCCGGCTGGCGGGCCGGGCGCTCACGGGACCTGCTCGCGACCTCGCCGCCCTTTGCCGGTGACGATGTTTCCGATCTGCGGGTTGAAGCGTCCGAGTCAAGGGAGGTCCGGTGGCGTTGGAGCTCGCCGGCGTCGTACCGCCACGGCGAGGACGCGCGCTCGGTGCGCCACTCGGTGACCGAGGCGCGGGCGGTACCGTCCAGCAGGGGGATCTCGCGGGAGGTCTCGCCCTTGCCAGAGTGGACGATGACCTTGCCCTTGCGGGCTGAGGGGAGGGACGTCGTTGTCGCCCAGGGCGACGAGCTCGGCGATTCGGACGCCGGAGTAGAACAGCAGTCGGCACGTTCAGCCGAGGAGACCGTTCAGAGCCTCCGCCAGATCGCCGTGCGTGCGAGCAGACATCGCCGCACCCATGCGGTCCGCCATCTCATCCGCAGGCAGACGCCCATCCTCGTGCCCGGCGCGAAGGAGTTCGACCGCTAGGTCCCGGTCGGTGTCGCGTGCCAAGGTGCCCGAGCCGGTCTGCCAGGACTTCGCATAGGCGAGCCGCTTCGCGTATGACTCGCGAGCGGCTTCGGCAGCCTCCGCCTCCCGCTTCTGCTGATACCACTTCCACAGGCCGAAGAGCAGGGCGGCGATCGCCACGAAGAGCACGATGGGGTGGATGTTCCAGAGGAACTGCCCCAGGCCGCCGATGACGACAATGAGGAGGAAGAGGCCGCATCCGAACTGCATGGCAAAGAGGTCCTTGTGACGATCTGCGACGGGTGACCACAAAGAGTAACGGGCGGCGAAGGGTGATTTGCCCAGGTCAACGCCCTAAAGGGGCCGGTGAGCGTGTGCACCGACACGATCACTTCGGCCATACCGCTGTACGTGCCGTCGGGCAGTTCCTTCACGAACTTCTCGATGTGTCGGCTGCTGGGTGTGATCACCCTGACTGGTGGGCCTGATCCTTCTATCTTGATCTCGGGGGACGGAGTACGGCGGAACGGAAGTGTACGCCTGTACTGTGCGTGACCCTTCCCAGCGCCGTGCTGACGTTAGGTCAGGTATCGAGCAGGGCGGCCTGGCGGAAATGCCGCCTGCGGCGCAGTGGGCGCCGGACTTATCGTGCTCTGTTCAGTCTGTCCGCCTCGCTGACGCCGGGGTGACCTGCGGAGATCGTCGGGAGCGGGGCTTGTCGTGCTTTCCGGCCGATCCCACTGCGAGGCTGTCAGCTCACCGTCTCGGCTGCGGCGCTCTTGACCGGATCCTTATGCTAACTTTATGCCGGAATTGTCCGATTTATACCAAGAAAGACTTAAGAATCCTCAATGGGTAGATATTCGGGACTGGCTTCGGCATGCGCCGTGACCGCCCTCGCCGTCCTCGCTGCAGGCACCCCCGCTCACGCCGCACCCACCCCCACCCCCTCCACGAGCCACACAGCGGTCGGAGCGGAGGCCGATAGCTCGGTCGACCCCAGCGTCGCGCAGGCCCTCGAGCAGGCCAAGGCCGCCGGCAAGGATGTGGAGGTTGTTGCCAAGCGCACCGAGCGCATCACCGTTTGGGCCCAGCCCGACGGGAACCTGCGGCGGCAGGTCGGCCTCGGCCCCGTGCGCACCAAGGGCGCAAACGGCGCCTGGCACGCCATCGACGCAGACCTGGTCGGTGCCGACGGCGTCCTGCGGCCCCGCAACACCAAGGGTGACCTGAGGATTTCAGCCGGTGGCGACGACAAGCCGCTGGCGCAGATCACCGCGCCCAGCGGTGAGGTTTACGCGTTGAACTGGCCCACGCCTCTGCCCAAGCCAACCGTCAAGGCCAACGTGGCCACCTTCGCCGACGCCGCCGGACCCGGGGCCGACCTTCAGGTGATCGCACTGTCCGAAGGCTTCACCCACAACGTCATCCTGCGCGAGAAGCCAAAGGGTCCCGTCGAGGTCCGGCTGCCGGTCATCAGCCCTCAGTTGAAGCTGAGCGAGGACAAGAGCGGCAAGCTGGAGCTGCGCCAGCGTTCCACCGGCAAACTCGTCGGTGCCGCCAGCCAGCCGGAGATGTGGGACTCCACCGGCGTCCCCCCGGCCATGCCGGGAGTGCGCGGTAAGCACAGCAACGACCTGCCGGTCACGGTGGAGACCAAGGGAGCCGACACCACCCTGGTTCTCAAGCCGTCAGCGAGCGTCCTGAACGACCCCAAGATGACCTATCCGGTGACGCTTGACCCCATCACCACCTTCCCCACCTGGCCCATTCTCGACGGGGAAGTGAATCAGGACCTGCCTGGCTTCCGGCAGAAGGAGGGCATCCTCCTCATTCCCCAAAGCAGCGGCTACATCAAGTTCGACCCCGAGGCGATCGCGGCCAAGCCCGGTGAGCGGCTGATCACCGCCCGGCTGCTGACGGGGGGATACACGTCCTCTCTTAATGGCACCGACTGCGACACGTTCACGGCGGGCATCAGTGCTGCCCGGGTAAGCGCCAGCTGGTCTCCGCAGACCATCACCTTCGCCACCCGCCCACCCATAGCCGACAAAGTCAAAGCCAAAGCCGACGGACGACAGAACTGCGTCAACCTGGATGAAGTCGGCTCCGATGGAATGTACTGGCAGTCGTTCACCTTCCCCGTCACAAAGATCGTGAACGGATGGAGGACCGGTTCCGCCAACAACGGTTTCGCGCTCAACTTTGACAACGGCGGCAGCACGAGCCGCTACGTGGTGCTCAACAGCAGTCGCGCCGTGCAGAAGCCGGAACTCAGCCCATCGCTTGAGCTGACTGTCGCACCGGAGGGGGAGATTCCCGCCGACGCCCGCGCCGCGCTGGACCGTATCCGTGATGCCGAAGGTGAGACCATCTCCGACGCCGACCGGGCCACGCTCCTGAAGTACCCCGAGATCGCCGCCGCCATCATCGACCCCAAGAAGGACGCGGTCGGGTTCGAGGACGAGCCGGAGACCATCGACACCGAGCCGACGACGAGCTCGGCCCCGGCTGGAGCTCAGATGCTGGCCGCGGCTGCCACGTCCAAGTGCCGGGTCACCAACCGCTGGCAGACCAAGCATTCACTGCTCGGCGAGATCCTCTACAAGTACCACACCAGGGTCCAGTGGTGCTATAACGGCACGAAGGTGACGAAGATCCCGTCGACGAACCACTACTTCGACACCGTCAGCGGCGTTATGCGCCAGGAAAGCGGCGGATTCCTCAAGATCTACAACGTCTCTGCCGCAACCAAGGAGGTGCACAGCCAGAGGATCATCTCCAATTGTGCGGGGTACTACGGCTGCTTCGCCACCCAATACCCTTGGAACCGCGTCAAGGTCAACGCCAAGGGCACCGTCACCAGCTTCACATCAGGCCGATAGGGGGAAACGCCATGCCGTCTGCCATCAAGGGTGTTCTCGCCGCAATGGCCACGTTCGCACTCCTTGTGCTCATCCTGACCCTTCTCGGGGTTGGAGCTTCCATCGGGACGATCGAGCTGACTCTGTGCGCATTGCTGTCCCTCGGCGCCGGGCTCGCCTTCACCAGGATAGGTAAGCGCAACGGGAGTGGTCAGCCGTAAAACACCCTGCGGAGGTAGACCCGCCCCTCCCGCCGACACCGACGGGCGGGGCGTTGGGCGACGGCCGGGCTCACCCTGGTGGCCGAAACGGGGGCGTGGTCATATCTCGACGGGACTTCTTGATAGGCGCTGGACCCACAGGTCAGCAGCTACTGAGAAGAACGGCTTCTCGGAAGCACCTGCGCCGTGTGCTTCCGAGGACGCGCACCAAGCCGTGCCGAACGGCCAGCTCGGCGCTTCCGAGAACAGGGAGAGCGTCGACCATCAAGGCGCTAACGAGAGATCTCGGCGAGATATGACCAACACCCCGAGCTGGACGCCCACCGGCGACGAGGCATCGCTCGCCAAGGACTCCGGCCAGACGCTGGTCGAGGTCGGATGGACGAACTCGCCGCCGATCGCACCCGTGCTTCCCTGAGCCCGCCGGTCATCCCTGTGCGGCGCTATACAACGGGGTAAAGGAACCGAATAGGTGCGGGAAGCATGCTCTCCGTCATGCTGAGTAAACTCCCGCGCGCGCTGGCCGCGGTCCTCACGCCTTCCCAGAGGTGGGGATTACGCACCAGGTCCATCATCGTGCTGGCCACCTTGCCGCTGGTGTTCCTGCCGGGCGCCGCCCCCGTGGCCGCGGACGTCGACCGGACGGCGAGCGTGTCGTTCACGCCGGAATCGTGGACCTATGTCTCCTCGCTCCAGCAGAACAAGTCATTCCTGAACGACGTCGGCCCGGCCCCGCTCGGCACGGGTGACAGCGCCTCCGACGTCAGGCGGTCCTTCTTCCAGCTCAACCTCACGGCGATACAGGCCGCGCCGTCGATCAAGTCGATCGACTCCGCGCAACTGGTCTTCACCAGGAACACCCCCTGCGGCCGCGACAACTCCGAGGGGTTCAAGGTCTGGACCACCGGCCAGATCAACAGGCACACGGACTGGCGGCACCAGCCGGAGTGGCTCAGGCAAATCGGCGTCTCACAGATCACCTGCGGGGTCGACGGCCGCTACACGGTGAATGTGACCGGCACCATCCGGACCTTCCTGGCGGGCAGCGAGAACCTGCTCACCCTCGGCCTCGCCAGCAGGGACGAGGTCGCCTCCTTCGGCAACCTCCTTCTCAACCACGATCCAGAGCTGAAGATCGCTTACACGTACACGACCACCGGTTCTCAGCAGCCGGCGCCGCAGGTCGAATCGTTCACACCGACCGGCTGGACCTACGCGGACTCGGGTGATCGCCAGGCCTCGCACTGGAACGAGGACGTCGCCGCACCCGTGGGGCGCGACGGCAACCGCGCCCAGCGCTCGTTCTTCACCTTCCAGCCGGCGGCGCTCGAGGGCAGGCGGCTGGCGCGGGCCACGCTCAAGCTCGATCGGGTCAAGGACTGCCAGGTGGGTGAGCACGCACTCGAAGTATGGAGCACGGGCGCGATCAGCGCGCGGACCACGTGGAACGCCCAGCCCACGTGGAACGCCAAGGTCTCCACCCACACCTGGGACGCCTGCCGCTCCACCCTGGAGCTCGACGTGTCCGCCGCGGTGCTGGGCGACGGGTCGCCGGTGACGCTCGGCCTGCGCGCGACCGACGAGAAGGACACCCTCAGCAGGTACGTCTTCGCCAACGCGCCCCAGCTGATCGTCGAGTCGTCCGTGCCGCCCGCGATGCCGGAGAACACGGCGATCAACGAGCAGCCCTGCGAAGGCCGTCCCTACCTGGGAACGGCCACCCCTCAGGCGTACGCGACCGTGGAGCACTCCTTCTCCGAGCCGGTCAACGTGCGCTTCGAATGGGAGAACCTCGACGGGACCCGTCTCGGCGAGAGCGTGGTCGAGCTGGACAGGGGCTGGCCGTACGCCAGGGCGTCGAGTCCCGCGGGGATTCACGACGGCAGCTACCGCTGGCGCGCCCGCTCCGAGGACAGCTGGACGACGAGCAACTGGAGCCCGTGGTGTGAATACCGGCTCGACCTGGTCGCCCCGGAGACGGCGCCGACCGTGACGTCCACGCTCTACAAGGACTCCACTCCCGCGGGCGGCATCGACGTACCCGGGGAGTTCAAGCTGAGCGTCAACGGCGCCACGGACGTGAAGGGCTTCAGGGTCTCGCTCGGCGGCGTCAATGACCTGCCCGTCGGCGAGGACGGCACCGCGACGGTGACCTTCACGCCGGCCGCCTCCGGTGTGCACACCATGGAGGCCTACACCTACGACAAGGCGGGCAACCGCAGCCCGGTCACCACGTACACCTTCACCGTCGCCAAGTCGGCGCCCGACGTGCCGACTGCCCTGCGGCTCACCCAGTCCGGATATTCGTATCCGCCGGTGACCAGGCCGGACTGCGCGACCGGCGACGAGCGCCCCTTCTTCATAGCGGCGAGGTCCAGCACGCATGAAGCCAACTTCAGCCACCGCGAGGGCGGCTTCCTCAACGCCCGGTTCCAGTGGCAGACGCTGGACGGCGAGGCGGTGGACGAGCAGACGGCCCCGGCCTATTCCGGTAACACCACGCTGATCCAGATGACCGACAAGGTCCACAACGGCGGCGTCTACCGCTGGCGGGTGCGCGCCGAGGACCGCGACCAGCCGGGTCTGGTGAGCGAGTGGAGCAGGTGGTGTGAGTTCGGCATCGACTCCACACCTCCGGACAAGGTCGCGTCGGTCACCGTGTCCGGTCGCCAGGTCACCTTCGGCCCGAACGGCATGACGGACATCGCCGGGTATGTCTTCTACCGGTCCTTGGGCGATGGGCAACCGATTGAGGGCGTCCAGGTGACGGTCACCATTCCGGAGTCCGGGTACGGCGAGGTCCGGCCCTTTGACAGGGCAGGCAACCTGGGTCCCGTCACCTCATTCACGGCCGGCTGATCGTGCCGGCGACAGGCTGGGCCCGCCGATGCGCAGGTCCAGCCTGTCGCCGGCAACGCAGAGAACAGACACTCACCCCCGAAGCCTGCCTTCGTCGGCGCCCGGGTGATCAGGAGTGGTCCTGGCTCACTCGCGAGCCGTCCGCTCAGCGATTTACCTAAATGTTCTCTTATAGACACCAAACGGGCAAAGATGAAGTAAAGGGATCCTTTAGGGTGCTGTGGTTGTGTCCGCTATGTATCGCTGTGGGGGTTTCCGTGCTCGGGGTGAGGGCCCGCTCAAGGCCGAGCACCGCCACAGTCGTGTCATGAAGCTCTGAGCGGTTCGGGCCGCCGCCGTGGTTTCGCTGGCCTGCTACGCGCCGTTGGGGGCAGGCGGGTCCGCTCATGCCGAAACGTCTCCCCCCGTTGCGGACATGGTCGACCCCGATCCAGGCCCTGACGCGGAATGGGGCGATGAGGCTCCTACTGTGCCGCCGCCCTCGACACCAACGCCCACGGTGACGGTGACGCCGCCGGGTTCCTCGTCAAGGACCTGCCACTGGACGACGACATCCTGAGCGCCGCATCAGCCCCGGCACTGCCAAGGCACACGTGGCCAGCCTGCTCACCAAGCTCGGCGCCCGCGACCGCGTACAACTGGTCATCATCGCCTACGATGCGGGCCTG
Organism: Nonomuraea sp. NPDC050556; assembly: GCF_044457355.1. Lineage (NCBI taxonomy): Bacteria > Bacillati > Actinomycetota > Actinomycetes > Streptosporangiales > Streptosporangiaceae > Nonomuraea > Nonomuraea sp. NPDC050556. Next base: position 3,067,707 of record NZ_JBITGU010000001.1, read on the forward strand.
GTTTCCCATCCGGCTTAGGACCAGCGCCTTACGAGCCGAAGGGCCAAACACTCGTGCTCTACCAAACGGGACCGCACCGCATTTGGGGCTCATGACAGCGGCTCTCGGCGCCTGATCGCGATTGACGGTTGTGTTCCCGCAGAGTGTCCAAGATAGCGATCGCATCCATGTGAGAACGGTAGTGCGGTCTGTCTGTCCTCAGTTCTCCCGGGCTGGTTCGCTGCTGGTCACGGAGCTGCTTGGCGTTGCGGTTTTCACCGTCTGGCGTGGATGGGCACTACCGCGAGAATTGCCAGACGCGGGTTGTGCCGTCTTCCGCGCAGGAGGCGAGCGCGGTGGCGTTGTGGTTGAAGGCTGCGAACCGTACCGCGCCGGTGTGGCCGGTGAGGGTTGCGGCTGCGGCTCCCGTGGCGCCGTCCCACAGGTAGATCTCGCCGCTCTCGGCGCAGGTAGCAAGGAGGGAGCCGTCGGTGGAGAAGGTCAGGGCGTTGAGCCGGCCCTGGTTGGGTAGCTCCGTGGGCTGCTCGGGTGAGGCTGGGTTCCAGTATCGGAACGGGCCGCTGATGTCGGTGGTGGCCAGGACCGCGGGGTCGGCGGGCCGGAAGGCGACGTTGTAGGCCTCGCCCTCCAGTTCGGCCACCTGCTCGCCCGTCCCGGTGTCCCACAGCCGGGTCGTGCCGTCGCGGCTGGCGGTGGCGGCGAGCTTGCCGTCGTGGCTGATGGCGGCGTCGGTGACGATGTCCCGGTGGCCCTTGAGAGTGTGCAGGAGCTCGCGTTCGCGCACGTCCCACAACCGGGCCGTACGGTCCTCGCTGGGAGTGATGAGCAGGGAGGAGTCGGCGCTGAAGGCGGGGTTCCAGACGATGCCGGTGTGCCCCTTCAGCTTCGCGAGCAGCTTGCCGTCCGGGGTCCACAACAGGACAGGCTGGCCCTTACCGGTGGTAACCAGCACCGAGCCGTCCGGGCTGAACTTCGACTCCCAGGGAATCTCGTGGCCCCCCAGCCTCCTGACCATGGCGCCGGTCGCCGGGTTCCACAGCGAGGACCAGGTCACGCCGTTGGTGATCACCCTGGTCCCGTCCGGATCGAGGGAGAGGGTGCTGGCGCCGAGTTCGGCGTCGCCGTAGACGCGCAGCCGTTTGCCCGTCTGCACGTCCCAGGTCGCGAGCATGTCGCCGTCGCGGTAGCGGCTGGTGATCACGGACTTGCCGTCCGGGGTGAACAGCGCCTCGCCGGGTTCCTTCTTGTCGTGACCGGTGAAGGTGTGCAGGGCCGTCCACTCGAGAGCGGGGCTGGGCGTGACGGACGGCTGGTCGGGGGCGCTGCTGGTCGCCTGCGGGGTCGGCGGCTTGGCTTGCGGCTGGCGCGTGGGTGTGTCGTCTCGCAGCAGGATTGCGGCCGCGGTGCCGGCGCCGGCGCCGACGAGCAGAACGGCGGCTCCGCCGTACAGAAGACTGCGGCGGCCCAGGAGCACAGGCTTAGGCGGCGGCGCGGCGGGAGGTGCGGGAGGTCCGACGAGTGGCCCGGCTGGAGGTGACGCGGCTAAGAGCGTCAGCGCCTGGGCGGCGGTCGGGCGGCGGGCGGGATCCCGTTGGAGCAGGGCGTCCAGCAGCGGGGCCAGTGGACCCGCCCGCTCCGGGCGAGGCCGGTCCGCGGCCAGGACCGCCGCCATCGTCGCGACGAGGGTCGGACCCTCGAACGGCGAGCGTCCCTCCAGCGCGGCGTACAGCGTTGCACCCAGCGACCACAGGTCGCCCGCCGCACTCGTCCCCTCACCGCGCACCTGCTCCGGGGACAGGAAGGCCGCCGCGCTCAACGGCGCGTCTTGGGCGGTACGGCTGACGCCGAAGTCGGTCACCACGAGGCGGGTGTCGGACAGCAGGATGTTCGAGGGCTTGAGATCGCGATGGACGATGCCGACGAGGTGCGCCTCGACCAGCACGTTCAGCACGTCAACAGCGATCCCGCGGACGTGCGCCACCGGGAGCGGGCCCTCGGCGGCGATCACCTGAGCCAGCGAGCGCCCGGCGAAATACTCCATAACGATCATCGGACCAGTGTCGGTCGAGACGATGTCGTGGACCGTCGCGATGCAGGGATGGTTGAGCTGGGCCGCCGCCTTGACCTCGTGCACGATCCGCGCGTAACCGTGTTCGTCGGGCGTCGGCAGCCGGATCTCCTTGACGGCGACCGTGCGGCCCAGCAGTTCGTCCTGAGCGCGCCAGACGCGGCCCATCTCACCTGCGCCGATTTCCTCCATCAAGCGATATCGGCCAGCAACTAAGACCCCGTTCATGATTCGCAGTAAACCAGATGTGTGCTGACGCCCGTCGCAGCTATGGAGGAGCGGCGGGCCAGATGCGCGAAGGCGTCCCTGAGCTCGGCCGGGCCGACGACCTCGATGTCGGCGTCGAACCTGCCCACGCTTGTGGCCAGCCCGATCCACGACCAGGACCCCAGAACGAGCCGGCAACGGTCCGGGCCAAGCTCCTCGACAACCCCGTCACGAACGTAGGGAGACACCTCGGCGGCCGGCAGGCCGAGGATGACCTCACCCTGACAAGGCCAGCCCCCAGAGGCGTCCGAACCCCGGAACCGATCGGTCACAAACGCGGCCACGTCGCCGCCAGGCAGCTCACGCGGAATGAAGCGAGGCCCCGTCGGGACGCGCGGCGCGATCCTGTCGGCGCGAAACGTGCGCCAGTCGTCGCGATCGAGGTCCCACGCCACGAGATACCAGCGCCCACCCCACGTGACCGATGCCTGCCCGGATGTTCCCCAGGAGGCGGGATCCGAGGTCGGATAGACTGCCCGATGTGACTGAGCAAGCCCTGCCACCCGGCGACGACCACGAGGTCGTCCGACGTGGCGGGCACCTGGCCGTGGTGGTGCCGCTCGAGGAGTATCGGGCGCTCAAGCTCACCCACGACTGGCATCACGCCCCTGACGCCGTACGGACAACTCCGGAGGAGTTCCTGGCGGTGTCCGGCCTGACCGACCAGGAGCAGCAACTGCTGCGCGAGCGGTACGGCTTGCCCGGCTCTGCTTGATGTCCTTCCACCTGGAATGGGAACGCCTGGCCCGGCAGGCCTACGATCAGATTCCCCCGCACCTGCGCCTTCCTGTCGCCGACGCGATCATCCGCCTGATGATCGAAGGCATCCCCACCGACGCCGAGCCCGGCCAGGACGGCCGATGGACCCTCCACGCCGGCGACTACGTGCTGGTCTTCGTGGAGAACGAGCTCGACATCTACCTCGTGGCCATCGAGCACGCCTGACCTCGACTCGGCGCCGCCATACGAGATGCGGGCCTCTACCATGAAGCCGAAGCAGCGCCCGCTCGCTGGAGAGCGCCGGAGCCCTGAGCGCTCCGAGCGGAGATCGGATAACGATCCTGTAGACCACGGCCTCCTGACCTCTGGCTGTCGCTCACGATGTCGGGCATGAGCACGACGGCGGCCGCGCCGCTCAGCCGCCCTGCACAGGCGAGCGTCACCATGGCTGGCCTGGCAGCGCTCTCGCTCGGCTCCTTCGCGACCGTCTGGGGATGGTTGCACCCGGTCATGGCCCTCGTGGCCGCCGCGGCATGCTCGCTCTCCGCGATCGCCTGCGGCCACATCGGCCGCTTCCGGGGCAAACGCCTGGCCGGTGCCGGGCGGCGTGCGGCGCTGCTGGGGATCGTCCTGGGCTGGCTCGGGCTGACGATCTGCGCGGTGGCGCTCGCCCTGTACCTGGGCTTGATCGTCGGGGTGAGCCTGCTCCTCAGCTGACTGGGGGAGGAGCTACCGGCCAACTAGGGTCGGTGTACTTGAGGGCAAACAACCTCTTTACTGGAGAGGGTGGACAGGCTCTAAGGAGACCGATGCCCGATGTGCTGATCTGGCTACTGCTGGCGTTTGCTGGAGCAGCAGTACAGCGCGCGAGCGATGTGATCTTCGGCGAGTCCATTGAACGCGTCATCTACTCGACGATCACCCGTCGCCGCATGAGGACCTCCCTTGCTGGGGAGTGGCATAGCGCCTACGAGTACCGGTCCGATGACGATGGAGCAATCCATACTGACGAGCACACCTTTGAGGTGTCCCAGCGCGGTAGGCGCGTGGTGATGAAGGACCCTGGCGGCCCTGGTCGGTCCAGGATGCACGTGCGCGGGACCTTGTCGCATGGTGGTGTGTTCTCTGGGGAGTGGGAAGAGCTCGCCCTGTCAGGACGCCAGTACAGCGGCGTCGTTCAGCTTCTGCTCTCCAGGACGAGGAACGAGATGCGGGGCCAATGGGTTGGCTTTACCCGTACCGATCTTGTTCAGAATGGAAGCTGGACAATCCGGAAAGCCTGAAGATCGACGCATGTCCAAGGGGTACGGCTGGCGCCGGTGCCAGCTGTACCCCTGCAGACGTGGCGATCTCGCTGGCACAATCGGGACCCATGCCGCAGCCGTTCACCCTCCTGGCCTCCGTCCTTGAGCACTTGGCCGGGCTGGAACCCGCCGCGCTGGCCCAGATCGTGGCGCTTCGGCCGGACGCGGCCCGCGAGCCTCGCCCGGTCACCTTGCACCAGCTGGCGGTACGGCTGTGTGAGGCGGGCCCGATCGCCGAGTTGCTGGCCGGTCTGGACTCCGCCTGCACCCAGGTGGCCACCGCGGTGCAGCAGGCCACCGGCCGGGTACCCGCACCCGGCTACTACACCCACGACGGGGGCGGCCCGCTGAGCGCGGTCTGCGTGGTCGAGCAGGCCGAGGTGCAGGACCTGCTCGCCATCGCCCCCGGCGACGACGGTCATCAGCGGCACGCGGAGGTGCTGAAGCAGCTGGCCGAACGGGTGCTGGTGTGGCCGGTCGGCGGCGGCCTGGCGGTGCATCCCGGGCTGGACGAACTGGCGCGGCTGCGTCGCCGCCGCGGCGAGCCGATGGCTCAGCTCCCACCGTTGCCGCTGCACTGCCCGCTGCCGGACACCACGCCCGTCATGCCGGCCGAACGGCTGCTGCCTGAAGCCACCACCGCCCTGGCCGTCACCGTGGAACAGGTCCAGGCCCTGCTGTCCCACCTCGAGGGCGACCCGCTCCCGGTGGTCAAGAAGAGTGGCGGCGGCTTGGCCGTACCGACCATCCGGAACCTGGCCGAACACATCGCATGCCCGGTCGAGCAGATGCGGCTCCTGCTCCACCTGGTCGTGGCCGCCAGGCTGGTGGTCGCCAAGACCACCGCGCGCTATGACCAGAGCGAATGGTTGCACATCGACACCGACCCCTGCACCGCCTGGCAGGCGGCCTCCCCGGCGGACAAGGCCGGGCAGCTGATCGGCGCCTGGGCGCGGCTGCGCGCGCTGCCCGGCGGGCCACCTGCCCCGCTGTACCGGCACCGGCACCGGCACCGGCACCGGCCCACCGCTCGCACGCCCACCCTGCTGTCGCGTGAGGATCTCGGCTTCGAGGCCGCTCCGGCGATCCGGCGAGCCGTCCTGAACACTCTGACCCTCCTACCGCCCGGCCAGGCCGCGACCAGCACGGCCGACCTGGCGGCCCTGGTGCGCTGGCATCGACCCCGCTGGTTCCTGCCCAACCCGCCACCGCCCGGCGTGTACTCCTCGCTGGACTTCGACGACCGCGTCGATCTCGACCTGGTGCTCGACGGAGTGCTGGCCGAGGCCCAAGCGCTGGGCCTTACCGTGCGGGGCGCGCTCTCCCCGCTCGGCCGCGTGCTGCTGAGCGACGGCCAGGACGCGGTCGCAGCCCTGGCCGCCACCGTGCTCACCGTCACCGGCACCGTCAAGGTGCAAAGCGACCACACCCTGGTCGCCATCGGCATCCCCGCCCCGGAGCTGTCCGCGCTGATCGACCAGATCGCCGACCTGGAAACCGTCGCCACCCACACCAGGGTCTGGCGGCTCTCGACGACCCGCCTGCAGCGCTACCTGGCCGCCGGCGACGACGCTGAGACCCTGCTCGAGCAGCTGCGCGCGGTAGCCCCGGACGGGCTACCCCAGCCGGTGGAGTACCTGATCACCGACCTGGGCCGGAAACGACGGCCTGTGGCCGTCACCGCCGGTACGTGTCTGCGCGCTGGCCGATGAGATCGCCACCGCCGCCCCGATCCTGGGCAGGCGCGACTGCTTCGTCCTGGCCGAAGCGATCGTCAACCGCCGCACGGTGATCATCGAGTACGCCACCTCCTACAGCGGCGTCGAGACCCGGACCGTCCGCCGCCCCGGCCTCGACCGTCCCCGCTACAGCCAACTCCAGCTGGTATCCCTGTCAACCAAAGGCACCGTGACCGGACGAGACGGGACACCCCTAGCTCAACTCCATCTGGTTACCGCCGCAGGTTCAGCGCCGTCGCCCAAGGCGCGCGCTACACGACCCCGAGGGGGGTTAGCGACTCTGAACTGGCGACGTCCGCCAGGGTTGGCCGGACGCTTCAGCTCGCGTCGCGGCCTTGCTCGCACCCGCCAGGTCCGGCATGCTCACTGCTCTGACGATCACGAGGAGGCGCAAGGTGACGATGACCGGTATCGGTGGATGGCGCGAGACGGTAGGCCGCGATGTTCCCGGTTGGGAGCGCAGCGTGGGGGGCGGCGCTGCCGCCTGACCAGCCCGCGGTGATGGGGGTCGCTCGTGGCCCTACTCCCAGATTCGGCGCAGACGCCAACGGTCGTCAGCTGAGTGCACCAGTTCGGCGATGACCGCGGCCTTCTCTTCCAGCGCTTCACCCGCGAGCAGCCGGGCCTGTACGCGGAAGAGCATGCTGCCTGACGATCTCTGCCATCGCCCGATCACGCGCTGCACGTGGTAGCGGTGCCCTTGCGGCCTGATGATGGCTTCCGGCTGGCCCGCGTGATCGACCTGAGTGACGACGACTTCATCTAGCAACACGCCGCACATTTCGACACAAGATCGCACACCGGTTCGATTCTAGCCTACCGCCGACGTGGGGGAGAAAGTTCGGAAACGGGGGGCACTTAGTCGTATCGTGAGGTGCGTGGCCAGAGTGATAAGTCGGCTCCTGGTGGGAGATGCGACGCACCTGGCCATCCGTAACCGTCGCCAGGTCGACCGGGCAGCGCCCTCGAGAAGGCGCGTCTAGTTTGGGCGCTAGAGTCCGATATATGTGCCTATGGCGGCCATTGATGCGGGTCATCGCGCGGCGCCAGGGATGACACCCTCTCAGCCCACATCGCGCTGCCCGATCCAGGCGATTGGCGGAGAACAATTATCTAACTAGTGCGGTATTCGTGCTTGACCCCTGAACGCTCCTAGCGAGCGCCCTCAACTTCTCATCAAGTGCCCGCTACACCACATCGCGCCATCGTGATCGCTGATGACCAGTAACTGCCCGTCCGGGTTCCACGCCACCCTCCAGACAGCGCCGGTATCGCCGGTGAGGGGGATGTCGACGGTGTGGCCGATGGCTTCCTCCCACACGCGCACCCCCGGCCATAACCGGCGGTGGCCAATGGGTGTCTGTCCGGTCTGCATGGATCACCATCGCGGGTCCATGACGGACGGCGGATGATCGGCTTGGGATACAGGGGGCCAGGCCGTCGGCGGCATGGCCCCAAGGTCTGGGGGTGGTTGCCGGCGCGGGCCGCCCCGGGCCAGGGGCGTCGGCGATCGCCTCGCCGGTCAGGGCCAGCCGGGTCGCCGATCGGTCGGCCTTGGCGGGTGAGCGAGACACAATGCGAACTGCTTGTACCTGCTGGTGTTGGTGGAGGCCCTGTTGCCGGACTGAGATCCGCCGCACGTATTACGCCGCGCAGGCCGACCGCTCGTGAACGAAAGAAGTGGGGTCTGGCGGAGGGAGATCCCGTCCTGGAACTGGCCTACCGCGATGGCAGCATCGAGGTTCTGGCGCGGTCCGCCATCGAGGCAGGACCCCAACGCCCACCCGAATAGACCCCTCAGCTGTGACTTGGATTGCTTCAAGCGATCCAAATCACAGGCTACCCACGACCTGCTGGGAGGCGCCCCTGCATAGGGGTACGAGGCGGACGCGCGGGTGACCCTAACGGAATCGACGTCACCGGCCGCGCTGAGGAAGCCGAGGAGTTCGCCGAGGCCGCGGAGACGACGAACATGACGGAGATGCTCCCTACCGTCCGGCCACACGCGGTGCTGCGGCGCCGCATGGGGCCCCTGTCCCGGCCGCGCCGCCAGACGGCTACCGAGGCGCGCCGCCCGCGCCAGCCCGTACCCCACCCGCCCCGGTCACTGCCTGGAACGGCGTCGCCACAGCGCCTGGCGTGGACACGTGTACCCATGGATGGCGGGCGGCCATTGTCTCGCACTCGATGGAGAATTCTCGGTGACGGTCAGCCCGTCTGGACCACCGGCGGGCCCTCGCTCGCCTGGATGAGCACGAAGCCCTGCCCCTGAAAAGCCAACTGCATGGCCTCGCCGCTGCCGCGCCCGATGATGGCGCCCGCCTTGAAGGTGCGGTTGACGCCCACTTGCAGGGAGGCGCTCCAGCACACCGCCGACTGGCCGTCGGCGAAGGTGGGCACCTGGCCGGCGTCGAGTGTGATCGGGGTGCCGTGGGCGGTGACCGCCACCCAGCCGGTGCCGGTGACGGTGGTGTTGAACAGCCCGCCCGCGGCCACGCCCGCGCCCTGCACTCGGTTGATGTCCCACTTCAACTGCGGCTCGAAGGCCAGCAGGTTGCGGCCGTTGACCGTGATGCCTTCGTCCTCCAGGTAGAACAGGAAGATGTCGTCGGCGTTGTCGGCCAGGTAGAGGCTGCCCTGACCGCGCACGCGCATCAGCGGCACGCCCTCGCCGGTGACGACCTTCTTGAACAGCTTGCCCATGCCGCCCGAGCCTTCGTAGTCGAAGCTCATCTGCCCCTGGAAGGCGACCATGGAGCCCTGCCTGGCCAGCACCTCGGGAAGCTGCACGCGCAGCATCTTGGAGTTGGCAAGGGCGAAGCCGGGCGGGGCGTGCTGGGGATCCAGATTGCCGAAGACGGAACTACGCATGCTGGATCAACGCCATCGAGTCCCGCTGGGGTTCCCTCAGGCGATCCTCGACATGGACTTGTCCCGTGCCCGCGCCACCAGCCCCTGCAGTGACTCCGGTACGCCCGACACGTCCGGCTCAGGAAAAGAGCCGTTTCCCAGTGTGTCTTTGGACGCACATTCTCCGGCGTGATTGGGATGTACTTCCCTGCGGACAGGGGGCCGATCACTCATCAAGGAGAACCATGAGACTCAAGCGCGCACTCACCACGGGGGCTCTGCTCGCCCTTCCCCTGATGGCCGTGTTCGCCAGCCCGGCGATGGCGGCCACCAGCGTGAGCGGCGTCGGCGGCCAGCTCACGATCAACTCGGGGGACGTCGGCGACGAGATCAACATCAGCCTCGAAGGAGGATTCCTGGTCGTCCGGAACTTCAAGGACACCATGAACACGCCCAGCTTCAACTGCCAGCGGCTTGACAGCCGCACCGTCCGCTGCCCCAGCGCCGGGATCGCCAAGATCCAGGTGCAGACGCAGGGCGGCGCCGACGTCGTCCGCAACAACACGGCGCTGCCCACTCGGGCCTTCCTCGGCCCGGAAGGCGATCAGTACTCCGGCGGCAGCGCCCGAGACTTTGTCAACGGCGACGGGGGCAACGACCTCATCGACGGCAACGGCGGCAGCGACATCCTCATTGGCGACAGTGGGGGCTTCGACCAGGTCTTCGGCGGCGCGGGCATCGACCTGTGCGACGCCGAGGCGGAGAACTCCTGCGAGCAGCAAGCCTGAAGAAGTATGCACTGAAGATCGACCACGCGACACTCACGGGGGCGCTGCTCACCGTGTAACTCGCCATGGATGAACGCGGTCCGCCCTGTCACGATCTGAATCGCCAAGATCAGATCATGAAGGGCGGCCGCGTTCAGGCGTTGACAGTCCTGGCCATCTTCGTGACGAGCGTGCCTCCTTCAGCACGGCCAGGTTGTCGACGCTCCGCGCCGCGCCGATCAGCGGCAGCCGGAAGCGCGGCCCGAGTGAACCGCGCCCCCACCGACACCTTGTAGGCCGGGCTCAGACTTGGACGTAGAACGGGTCGCCGTCCAGGACCCGGTTGGCCTTGTAGAACCCGGTGACCAGTCCGCCCTGGCTGTTCTGCTCCCCCTCAGGCACCCAGGACCAGCCGCGGGCTTCGGCGGGCAGGGTGTCGCCGCCTTCCTGGGTGGTGGCGAAGGGGTATTCGTCGCAGCTCATGCCGGCGGGGCGGGGGCCGGTGACGCGGGTGCTGCAGGCCTTGTCGCGGTTGCGGCGTTGCTGGGCTTCATCGGCCTCGCGGTGGAGGGCGTGGATGCCGGGCACGCCGTAGCCGCCGCGGGACTGGATGGTGCGGATGTTGGCGGAGATCTGCGGGAGCTGGGTCATGGTGGTCATCGTGGGGATGAAGGTGGTGACCACGCAGCCGGGGAACATGGTGGTGTTGAACTCGTCATCGCAGCGGACGGTGATGTTCAGCACGCCGCGGCCCGGGATCTGGCCGTCGGCCTCGGGGACTACCGGGATGACGGTGACCTCGATCTCGGGGGTGTGCCTGGTGGAGGTGGGGTCTCTGAAGGTGAAGTCGCCGGCAAACTGGGCGCCGGTGATCAGGGGTCCGGCGATCTCGCCGCCCGAGGCGCACGGGCTGTCGCAGTCGGCGGTGAAAATCGCCGAGGATCCGGCTGGGATGCCCGGGGTGCCGAGCACTTCGATGGTCATGCGCGCGGTGAAGGTGTTGGAGTTGACCTTGGTGCCCACCACCGTGGTGGCCAGGTAGTTGGCCACCCCGACCTGCACGCCGTCGACGTAGTACCGCACGTGGCCGCTTCGCTGCTCGCAGTCGGTGAAACGGGTCCGTGCAGGGCAGGCCGCTGCGCGCGTGCGGGCGGTCTGCGCACTTCGCACGCGCGGGAGCGCAGGCTCCCACGACGCTTCCGCCCGGGTAGGCGGGGGTGGTGGAGGTAGCAGCCGACGCGGACTGCGACGCGGAGGCGACCAGCAAGGGAGCGAGGAGGGCAAGATCAGGAGGCGGTTGATTCGCGAACGGGTGGGAGTGGTGATGCGCATGTCACCTCATGGGGCGGGAGCGTGAGCTGGGAAGATCACAATCCCTCCGCCACCCCTACTGCTCCTAGTAGTTGAGAGGTGACTCTATGTAGCATTCCGGTTAGGTCTTCGGACCGCGGTGAGAGGCGGACCCGATCACCGACCTGTCGATCTTGGCTGGGTTCGTGACATCCATGATCGATGTCTCGAAGCCCGTGTCGCCTCCTTCTTTAAACTTCTCTGCACCAACACCGATCGGCGCCTGCTCGTTCTATTGGCCGCCGGCGGGCTCGATGTCGATCACGACCAACTTGTCGAGGCGATAGCCGTCAAGGTCGGGCAGATTCCAGCTCTCGCCTGGTCTGATCTGATGGAACCGGAAGGTCGCATTGGTCTCGTTCGCGCTCAGGATGCACCGCACCGCGCTGGGCGGGTCGAGCATGTAGACGCGCTTGCTGAACTCCAGGGCGAACGCGACACCGTGCCGGAGCAGAGTCTCCTGATCCTCTTCGCTGATAACCGGTGCGTCATCGACGGTGGCAACCTCCACCGGGACGAAGTCCTCCAAATGGAAGGAACTGTCAGAGCACTCCCAGGCCGTGAGGTCTGGGAAGAACGAGGGTGCGTCTGCGGCTCCTCCCGTGGAGTCGGCCCAGGTCAGGACTTCTCCGCGACGGACTATCCCCCGTGCCGCGCGTTCTCGAAGGTCCGGCGAGAGGCCACCAGGCGGTGCAACGACCGTCAGAGCGGTCAGCAGCTTGAGCGCCTCAACCGCGGCGTCGTTCATGGTCAGGGAAAGCACGCGACCCATGATCGCAGTGGGACCGCCGCATGAGCACGGCGACCAGAATCGAGTGGACCGAAGTCACGTGGAACCCAACCACGGGATGCGACCGGATCTCGTCTGGGTGCGACAACTGCTATGCGTTGACGCTGGCTAAGCGGTTGAAGGCGATGGGGGCCGACAAGTACCAGCACGACGGCAATCCTCGGACTTCCGGCCCGGGGTTCGGCGTGGCCGTCCATGAGACCGCGATGACCGAACCGCTGCGTTGGCGCATGCCGCGCAAGGTGTTCGTGAACTCAATGAGCGACATCGGACATGCTCGAATTCCCCGATCAGCGCAGGCCCGGATCTGGGCGGTCATGGCCCACAGCGGGGATGAAAAGGCTTCACTGAAGATCAACCACGCGACACTCTCGGGGGCGCTGCTCACCGTGTAACTCGCCGTAGATGAACGCGGCCCCACCCTGTCACGATCTGGGCTTCATTCTGAGAATCAGGAACAAGTCACCCCGACCGGCGACGGGGATAGGGGGAGTCGCACCCCTTTTAAGGGGATATGTCGGATTAAGATTCAGTATTGTCAATCCAGTCAGATCTCGCGATTATCAGAAAATGGTTTCTCGCTATTTCCTCCTTCGCGACCAACTACACAAGAGGTGTGTGGTCGCGGGCGAGAAGTTCGGGAAGGGCTACGTCTACCACCAGGACGAAAAGGCGGATCATCACGAGCAACCCACCGACCTCACCTCGCCCGTCGGCCCGCCCGTGCGGGACGTCGCCCAGTGGCGGTTCGAACCCGCCACCGACGACTATTTCTACCTGGTCGACCGCCGCCACCGAGCCGCCCTCTCCGCCGGAGACGGCCTGACAATCCGACATATCATGAAATACGCGGGCAATAAGGCGGCGCAGTGGAAACCGGAACCTACCGACGAGCCCGGTGTTTTTCGCTTCGTTAATCGTCGCTATCCGAATGACGCGCTCATGGGTGGCGACAACGAGGTCGGTGACCTCTACCACCAGCCGCCCGGGCACCGCACCAGCGGTCGGTGGGCGGTGGAGATGGTCAGCGATGGCGAAGGCGGCCCGCCGGGGTTCATCGTGTCGCAGAAGCTGGAATCGCTCACCTTCGACACCGCCAAGGCTCCGAAGTGGAGCCAGGTGCCGGTGCTGGTCATCAACCGGGTCCGGCTGCGCAGCGAGGGCGCCGAGCAGCAGTTCGTTCTCAAGAGCGAGCGCTCGCGCAAGAGCACCGAGACCATCTCCACCGACCACCGGCTCACCCTCGGCGTCCTGGTGTCGGTCAGCATGTCGGTGGGCAAGGCCGACGTGGCCAACTACAAGATGACCGAGGAGATCGAGTTCGAGTACGGCTTCGCCAGGAACAACACCACGAGCACCGTCAAAACCACCACCACCGGGCTGACCGCGCCGGTACGCGCCGGATCAGGCCGCCCCGTCTACCTGTCGGGCACCCTGTCGGAAGGCCAGCGCGACGTCGGCTTCACCGCCAAAGTCACCACCACCTACGCCACCCCGCCCGCAGCGGCCCAGAAGGCACCGGCCACGGTGACCGGCACCTGGACCCAGGTCGGCTACCTGACCGGCCACCTGACCTTCTCCCACTAAGGCGCGGCGATGACCTCACAAGATGCCCGATATTTCATCATCCGTGACCTCGCCCACCGCCAGGCGGTGCGCGGCGGCGACGACCACGACCGCAGGGCGTACCACGACGACCCGGCCAAACGCGACAACGCCCTGTGGCGCTTCGAGGAGGCCGACCCCGGCTTCTACTACATCGTCGACCGCAAGCACGTGGCCGCACTGTGGGCGGGGACCGAAATGGAGCGGGTCTGCCACGAGAAGGCCTACCACGGCAAACACGAGGCCCAATGGGAAGTGCTGCCCACCCCGGACGCCGGGGTGTACTGGCTGCGCAACCGCAAGACCGGCGACGACCTCGTCGCCGGAGACCAGCACGACCACAAGGTCTACCGGCAAAAGGCGCACGACCGGCGCAACGGGCAATGGACCATCGAGCTGACCAACCCCGACGCCACCATGAAGGGCGGACCCCGCAACGTCATCGTGGACGAGCAGGTGGTCGGCCCGGTGACCTTCACCGAACGGCCCGCCGACGACCTGGAGATCCCACCGCTGCTCGTGGTGGACAACCTCCGCGTCACCAACGCCACCACCCTGGACCAGGACATCTCGCTACAGCACACGATCACCGACACCGTCACCACGACGGTCACCACCACCCACACCGCCTCCGTACGCTGCATGTCGGCGCTGACCATCGAGCTGGGCAACCCCAAGGTCGCCGGGGTGTCGATCAAGACGCAGACAAGCGCCAAATACGCCTTCACCAGCGCCCGCTCGATGGCCCAGGAGGTGAGCAACATCCTGACCGTCACCATCCCCGTCAAAGCCCTCAAACGCAGCGAAGCGGTCGTCTCCACGCTGCTGCGGCGCAAGGTCGTCAAAGTCGACTTCGAGGCGGGCGTGCGCCGTGTCCTGGCCGACGGCAGCGTCCGCCTGGACACGGTCAAGGGCCAGTGGCAGGGCGTGGAGTACATCACGGCCGAGGTCGACGTCACCGACCGGCCGCTCGGCTCCACCACCCTCCCGACCAGCCGTCTCGGCCGGTGGACGGCCATCCCCCGGTTCGGCGACGGCTCCGCGCCGCGCGACCTGGCCGTCGGCGGCGACGGCATGGTGTGGATCGCCTCCGACGGCAACCAGGTACGCCGCTGGAACCCGGCCACCAAGACCTACGACACGCAGATCGAAGTGCATGCCGTACGGATCACCGCAGACGACCGCGGCGCCGCCTGGCTGATCGACAGCGACTCCGTGGTCCGGCGCATCGAACCCCCACGCGGCAGCGAGCACGCCCAACTGGTCACGGTCAGCCCCCGCCTGCGGGAGGCGGTCGACCTCGCGGCGGGCAAGGGCGGCGTGATCTGGGCGCTGGCCGGCGAGCACCCGGTGGGCGGCGGCGATACCCCGCTGCTGCGATGGACGGGACCGGCGTGGGAGCCCGTGCCCGGGATCAAAGGGACAGCGGTCGCGGCGGGCACTGACGGCCTCCCCTGGGTGGTGACCGCCCAGGGACGGCTCTTCCGTCACGAGCCGCCCTCTACCTGGACAGAGGTGCAGCAGTCCGCCAAGGACGTGGCCAGATCGGCCGAGACGTGGGTGGTCACGCCACTCTCCCCCGCGGGCGACAGCGCCGTCATGGTCTTCGACGGTACGGCCTGGCAGACGGCGCCCGGCGCCGGGGCGGCGCGGCTGGCCGTCAGCCCCGACGGGGTGCCGTGGCGCATCAGCGGGGAGGAGGTGTCCTACCTGGCGACAGAACCGTCCTGAAACCTCAGTCGCTGCTCGCCAAGCGAGGCGGGGCGCTCAGGCGCCTCAGCCCTGGCCATAGGCGGCTGTGTTCTGGGCCCGTCTGGTGAGGAGATCCCCGCCCTCGCCATGCTGTGTCTTCGCGTGAGGAAGACGACCGGGTGGGAACATATCCGTCGTGACCATCTCGTCCCACGAGCCCGGCACCGATGACCTTGACGCGGGCGACCTCGACGCGGCAGATGCTCCAGCCTCGCGGCCGACGTGGGTCCGACCCCCGGCCGACCCGCGCGAACAGTTCGGCGACTGGATCGCAATCGCCTAGCCCGGCGCCGCACAGCTCCAGGAAGGGATACCCGGGGTTTCGTCGGCTCTGACCGGGGTCAGGCCAGGTACACCTTGGGCGAAGAATGTCGTTGCGCTGCGGCTCTGGCGGCTCGACTCTGGAGACGAGAGAAGTCTCGTCCTGACCAGGAGAAGGAGCGAGCCGTGAGCCGGCGTTTTCCGTGGGAGCCGAATCAGCCCCCGGGTAACAGCGAGCCTCCAATCCATATCCCGCGACCTGGCGAACGCGCCCAGTCCCGGCTTCAGCGCCGTCATGGTCATCATTGCGATCTTCGGCGTGTGCGTCATCGGCCTCATGGGCCTGGCGTTGTTCATGGTCATCACCGGGGGCTGACGGTTCCGCACCCGGGCAGGTGACCGGCTGCGCGCATCTCACCTGGGGGCAGCAGATCGCCCACTACAGTGCTGGCCATGCCCATGCCCACCGTCGTGCCTTGGCCACACCGGCTGACCTGCCGAACCTGCCGTGCCACGCAGCTGGCTTGGCTGCGCTTTCACCTGGCCACGTGGTCGAAGGCTCGCCCGCGATAGACCGCCCGTCCCGCAGAGGGCAACGGGCGGCTGCCTGTTCATGCATCGCGGCTGCATGAACGGCGCCGCTCTGCGTGACCCTGACGCACCCGATGCCGACGATGACGAGATCTGAGCTCGGGTCGCCCGGGGTGCGATTCCTCCTGGGCAACCCGACTTCAGTGGGTGTTGAACACCCACCGATCTTGGCCGGAGCTGTGTTGAGTGCGGAGATATCTCCACGCCTGGAGCCCCCATCCCCCGCGTCAGTCCGCCCGACCCCAGATGCCCAGCAGATCCTTACCCGGCCAGAAGCCGTGCGCCTCCGCCATGTGCGCCGCCGCATCGTCGTGTCGGTGCTGCATAACTTTTAGTGCCAATATCCGTCGTAATGGTCGACCAGGTGCTGGGCGTCCGGGCCGGCCGAAGCGGCGGCGACTGTGAGATCGGCCTCTCGCAGAATCTCTGACCGCACCAGGGGCGGCACCGAGGCCGCGGATACCTTCTGGCCGTCGCGGTGGAAGGTCATCGGGTTGGTCGCGCACAGCACGTCCGGCTCCCAGCCCTCGTCGGACATGCCCTCGATGACGCGCAGGAGCCAGCGGGCCTGCCAGCCCGCAAAGTCGCGCACCACCTCGCCCTGCCCCTCGTAACAGTCGTTCTCCCAGTAGCCGATCGACGCGCCGGTCCAGCCGTACCGGATCAGCTCCGTCCGAGCCAGGTCGTAGCGCACGACGTGACCGGCGATACGGTCCGGCTCTTCCGCGTACACCTCGCGGAGGACTTGTTCGAACGGCTGCGCCAGACCCCTCTCGCGCCACGCACTCGCTTCCTCGGCGCTCGCGCCACCCGGGTGCCACAAGACGACAGGGCCTTCGGGACGGCGCCCGGCCAACTCCCAGCCGTCGACGGTTCTGACGGGCAGGCCGGCGGGGCCGCCGGGGATCCGCCACACCAGGGCGCGGGCGTAGGGGCCAGTGACGGGGTGGTCGAGGAGATGGTCACCGACCTCACGCCAGGTCCATGCACGCTGGTGGATGAGCGCCTGCTCCAGGCGGTGGCGCGCGGCCGTGTGCGCTTGCTCGATCTCTTCGGGCGTCGCGGCGGTGGCGGGCAGAGTGCGGCCGAGGAACTGGTCGCGGGTCAGCGCGGCGGTGACGGCGAGCGCGTCGAGCGCGCGAGTGACGTTCTCCTGTACGGACGCCGCCCGCACCCGCGCCTGAATGAGCGCCAGTGGGGTGACGGTCTCGGGCCCGCCCCGGCGGGCCAGCACGCCGACAGCCTCGTTGGCGACGCTCTCGCTGCGGCAGGTGGAGCCGGGGCCATCGTGGCCGGTGCCGCAGGTGACGGCGACGTCGGCGAGCAGCGACGGGACCCAAGGTTCGTCAATGACCTCGCAAGTCCAGATCAGGCCGCGCGCCACCGAGACGGTCCGGCCCTTCAGGAAGCGCTCCTCGCTCCAGCTGATGGCGGCGTGGTGGCAGACGAAAGGGCCGCCCCGATAGGCGGCCAGGCGGGTGACCAGCTCGTGGACCAGGGCGATGGCCTCAGGAGTGAGCAGGTCGCAGACGACCGGCAACCAGCCGTCGCCTGGGGCCGGCGTGTCAGCGGTGGCCCAGTGACGTAGCAGCGGCAGCATTCCGGCCAAGCGGAAGCCGTACTCCTCGGCCAGCATCGTGGCGAAGGGGTCGGCCTCCCCGACCACGTTCCTGACCGCGCCGGCTGGGCCCTCCTCGGTGAGCAGGCTCTCCAGGAGCGACTGGAGCTCTCCGAGGTCCGTCAGGTGGCCGAACAGGTCGCGGCGCTGTTGCGGATGGAGCAGGTGGGCTGCCGACAGCGGGATCCGATAGAGCTCCTCGTAGCGGGTGTGGCCCTGGCCGGCCCAGAAGCCGGCGCGTTCGGCCAGGTTCCAGGCGTCGTCCGGCGTCCAGTCGATGGTGCGCCCGGCCACGGTGCGGACCAGGCGCAGGACGCGCTCGTCGTAGTCGTGACCGCCCTGCGGGCTGAGCCAGAGCTTGGTGTGGGCGTAGGTGCCGTAGAGGCGCCAGTCGGTGTCAGGCCCGGGGCCCAGACCCTGCTCGGTGAGGGCGTCGAAGCGCTGATATGCCTCCCTGATTGCCGGTTCCATATGATCCCAATTTCCCGCAAACGTCATTCGGTGATCGTAGTCGTACGATGTCCGAATGAAGATCGTCGTTCTGGACGGCTACCAGCGGATCGCTTGAGACCTGGGTGTCCGGCGTCCTCTTTTGGAGGCGGCCCCAGCGAAAGATCAGAGGTTGTTCGACACCCACTGCAGATCCCGCGACAGCAGCTCAGTGGATAAGCCGAGTTATCCACTGAGAGCGGCCAGAATCTCAGTGGATAACGACGCCGCCGGGCCTGTGATCGCCGGGGCGAAACTCAGCGGATAATAGGGAGCGGGTCAGCGATGGCGGATCCAGACCGGCGCCGGACCGGGCAACCCGAGGTTGACGCGCTCCTCGACCGGGCCGACGCCGCGAACCAAGCGGTGAACGAGATCGTGACGATCAACCAGGCCGAGGGCATCGTCTCCGGCGTCCGGGTAGCCGACCTCGTCTCCGAGCACCAGGCGCTACACGAGCGATACGAGCAGGCCGAAGCCGAGCTGACCGCCGCGACAGCCGCTGGCGATCCGGCTCGGATCGCCAGTGCCCGCCACGCTCGCGATGCGGCTAGCGCCAGCTGTGACCGTGTCGGCCGCGCCTTGCGCCGCGAGATGGCGGGACTGGCGGAGGCGGGCTTTGAGCGCACCGGCGCGCTGCTGGCCCAGGTGCGCACCGCTTGGAGCGCAGAGGACGCCGCTCGCGACGCCCTTGCCGGGCGACCGCCGGCACCCGGGCGGGAGGTAGTGACGATCGTGGACGAGCCCGCACGGCCCTACCCGACGGAGTGGATCGTCGAGGGGCTACCGCCTCTCGTGGATGGGGTCGATGATTGGGCCGCCCGTGACGCCTACCTCGCCAACGGGCACGCTGACGTCGAGCGCGACGATAGCGCTCCCGACGACGAGGGGCGCGGGCCGGAAGCCAATGGGCCGGTGAGCCCGGCCATCGCCTTGCGCCCCGCCCGCATCGGTGCCTTCACCGATCCTGCGCGATGCGAATTGTAGAGCTGTGAGAAGCCAGGAAGGCCATCACAGGAAAACGCAATCGCCCTGGGAGACGCCTGACCACTCCTGCGTCACCAGCGAGCGTGAGCCAGCACGTCGGCCAATTCCGGATTGTTCCAGCCGTCCACGACAAGGACCTTCTCCTTGGAGAGGTACCACAGGCGCTGGGTGAAGCGCTTGACCGTCTTGCCAGTCTTGAAGGAGTAGCACTCCCCCGCCCACTCCCTGTACTCGGCCTTTCGCGCGCCCACCGGCCGGAACTCGTTCACCAGTGGCTTGTCCGACGGGAATCGCTCACCGTGGTCGGTGTCCGACCTGAACCGGCAGGCGTTCACTCCGGTTCCAGGCTCGAATTGCCGGTCGGTGCGGTACCCCTTCATGTCGTTCCCCCCCTTTATCGTCTTGGCGCCCACCAGCTCAAAACTCGGACAGGTGACCTTCTTCCTGCCGCACTTCTCGGTCGTGACCGTCAGCCAGTCGGAGCTAGCGGTGAGGCGACGCACCATCCATCCATCGGGCACGGTCAAGGTCATTCCGCCGAAGGCGATCGTCTTGGTCTGCGCCGCAGCAGGAGCAGCCGGGCCCGCCGCAAGGGGTACCACCAGGGCCGCGACTATCGTCATCGTCTTGATCATGTGCAATTAGAGTGTCGATCTGCCCGAAAGGTTGCGACCTACCGCGTCGTCATCGTCGGTGACCGGCATGGAACTCCACCACCGTCCCTGCCCTCCGCGCCGCCTGGTAGGGGTGGGCCGCCGCTTCAACACGTGGCCGACTGAGCCCCGCCAGCTGAGCCCCCGGGCGCGAGCTGACAGGATCGTGGCCCATGATCGACGATCTCGCGAAAGACAACCTGCACGAGAGACTGCGGCGGGACCGCAAGGCGCTGCTCTGGAAACTCGACGGCTTGTCCGAATACGACGCCCGCCGACCTCTGACAGCGACCGGGACCAACCTTCTCGGCCTGGTCAAACACATGGCCACCGTCGAGGCTAGGTACTTCGGCGAGGTCTTCGACCGCCCATCCCCGGAACCGCTGCCCCAGTGGCAGGACTCCGACGGGAGCCACTGGGCGACCGAGGACGAGACCCGCGAACAGATCATCGGGTTCTACCGGCGCACCTGGGAACACTCGGACGCGACGATCAACGAGCTTCCCCTCGACGCCCCCGGCCACGTGCCGTGGTGGTCGGAGTCAACGCCAGCCTGGCACATGAACTTGTTCGCCATCATGCTCCACGTCCTCGCCGAGTCCACCCGGCATTCCGGACACGCCGACATCCTGCGCGAAGGACTCGACGGCCGGACCGGGTTGCGCCCCGAACACGAGGAGCCGATCGACGAGGAAGCCCGCGCAGCCTACCGCGCGAAGATCGAGCAGGCAGCCAGGGCAGCCGCATCAATCAAGGCTTAACCCCGATCGCGCCACCGTGGCCCCACCCTGGGTGGGGCCACGGTTCACCTACGCCCACCAGCAAGATCACTTAACGCCAAACGTCGGAGTGCTGCGACGTGCCCTAACGACCTCGAGGCGCTGTTGATCGGCGGCAGGCAGCCAGGAGTCCAGCCATCCGGGGAGCTCACGCTGTCCGAGTCGCTCGGCCAGGGCGAGGCGTTCGCGGACTGGGTCAAGACACGCCCCAACGCCGATGAACCACGAGCGACCGTCACCGTCGCCATGCTGGATAGCAGCGGCAGTGCGGTACGGCGCCTTCGCCTCACCAACGGCAGTGCCAGCACCTGGACAGGCGCCGATCCCAACGCCAGCAACGAGATCGAGACGGTGACCATCGCCTACGACGAAATCAATGTTGAGTGAGTGCGCTGTCTTCAATTACCTGATCGACCGGCCTGCTGCTCCTGGACAGCTTTCCGTTCGGCAGAGCCGTTCGCGTTCTGTAGCCGTCACGGCGTAACGCCTACGCGTGACGCTAACTCGCTCGGCGTCGACAGCGGCCCTGAGATCCGTACGGAGAGCCGTCACCGTAACGGATATCCGTACGGTTCGCAGATCAACGCTCGAACCTCCAAAGACCCCAGAAACCGTGCCTGCCCAGGGCGAACGCGGGGGTTGAGAAACAGGCACTCAGCTTGTTCTTTATCCACCGGGTTGTTGTAGATCGGCGAGGCTGCGGCCGCGGTGACAGTTTGCCCACCTCGGAGCGTCGTGCAGGAAGCAGGCGTGTCAGCAGCAGTGCAGCTGCAGGCAGAGCAGTCTGTCACCGCCGTCGGTGACGAGCAGCGTCCCGGTGTACTGGGGCTGGGGATCGGGCTGCAGCCAAGGGTCCAACGGGCCTTTGAATGTTTTGCGGCACCGCTCCCACGTGGCCAAGCGCTGGTCATCGGCGATCCACTCAATGTCCTCATGAACAATGACTGCGAGTGCGGTGCCCGACGTGCGCATTAGTCGCTTGGCGAGCAGGCTAGTCACGCGATCGTTTTCGACCACCCAGCGACGGCCGAGGTCGTCTATCACCTCGCCAGCAGCCAAAGGGTGCGAAACGATCCGAGATTCACCGGGCAGGGATTCCTCTCGCAACCGCTTCACCATCTCGGCGAAGGACTCGCCTCGCTGCTTGGACATGATCCCTAGGTTCGGGTCGAGTCCCTTCTGGGTGCAAGGCATTTTCGGTGTCTGCGGCTAAGACCGCGCGTTACCGGGCTGGGGGTTTGGTCGTTTCGGAGACAGCGGGGCGGCCTTGGAGTGATCATGTGCGGTGCTGAGTCGCTGCTGATCACTAAAGGCTGTGAAGGTGAGTGTGCTGAACCACGCTGCCCGTGTCGAGTCCTTGAGGGTGTTATCCCAGCTCCGGACCGGCCTCTACTCCTGTCTGACCGCTCGTGGGGATGCGCTGTTCGAACTGGCTGATGCGGTGTTGGGTGCCTCGGGGCCGGTGCGCTCGCTGGTGGAGCTGACCTTGACGGCCGAGCATCGGCGTGGGCACGGCGCCTTGTACGGCGGGCTCAACCTGGGCCGGATCGACGTCGACCGGTTGCGGACGGTGCTGGCCGCTTTGCCGTTGCCGCGCTGGCCGGATGGGCGGATCGTGCTGGCGGTCGATGTGTCGCCGTGGCTGCGTTCGGACGCGGCCTGCTCGGCTGAGCGGTTGTTCTGCCACGTGTACGGCCGGGCGAGAAGTGCCGCCCAGTTCATCCCGGGCTGGCCGTACTCGTTCGTCGTGGCGCTGGAGATGGGCGCCACCTCCTGGACCGCGCCTTTGGACGTGGTGCGGCTGGGACCGGCCTGCGACGCCATTGCGGTCACCGCCGCCCAACTGCGCGCGGTAGCCGAGCGCCTGATCGGTGCCGGGCAGTGGCACGAGGGCGACCCCGACATCCTGATCGTCGCCGACGCCGGCTACGACATCACCCGCCTGGCCTACGTGCTGGCCGATCTACCAGTCGAGCTGGTGGGCCGGATCCGCTCCGATCGGGTGCTGCGGCTGCCCGCCCCGGCTCGGCTGCCGGGCACCAACGGACGTCCGCCCAAGCATGGCGGCGAGCTCGCCCTGGCCGACCCCGCGACCTGGCCTGAGCCCTCGGTGAGTACGGTCACCGACACCGGCAACTACGGCAAGGCCGAGGCCACTGCGTGGGACCGGCTCCACCCCCGACTCACCCACCGTGCCGCCTGGCTCGATCACGACGGCGAGCTACCCATCATCGAAGGCACGCTGATCCGGCTCAAGGTCGAGCATCTGCCCGGCAACCGCGACGCCCCACCGGTGTGGCTGTGGTCCTCGGCCACCGGCGCCACCGGGCCCGACGTGGACCGCTGGTGGCAGTCGTTCCTCCGCAGATTCGATCTTGAACATACCTTCCGCTTCTGGAAGCAGACCCTGGGTTGGACTCGGCCCAAGCTCCGCGACGCGCATGCCGCCGACCGGTGGACGTGGCTGATCATCGCCGCCCACACCCAGCTCCGCCTCGCCCGAGGCCTCACCCAAGACCTGCGCCGCCCGTGGGAGAAACCCGCACCTCCCGGCCAGCTCACCCCCGCCCGCGTCCGACGCGGGTTTGGAAACCTCCGCGCCGCCATCGCTCAACCGGCCCGCGTACCAAAACCCAGCAGACCCGGCCCCGGACGCCCACCCGGCATCCCCAACCGACGCCCCGCCACCCGCTACGACGTGGGAAAGACCATCAAACGCGGCCGCACCCTCGCCGATCTACAACAACCCGGTGGATAAAGAACAAGCTCAGCCGGGACCGACGGCGCGGCCCAGCGCTTCTTGGTGCGGCACCAGGCCAGCCAGGAGGTGACGGCGGCGCGGTTGCGGTTCCAGGTCGCCGGCGCGCATCGGCCCCACAGGCCAGCGAGCGCGGCGCCGATCTCGGCGTCGGTGACGTCGGCGAGCGGCCGGTCGCGGCCAAGCAGGGCGATGGTGCGGTCGATGGCGGAGGCGTAGGCGCGGTGGGTGTTGGGGTTGGCGGTGCGCGGGGTGGTCAGGAAGGCGTCGGCGGCCGCGGCGAGCGAGATGTTCCCGCCGCGTGGGGTGGTCACCTTCGGCGCGGTGCTCATGCCGTCCGCCGCGCGACGCCTTCGGGGATGTACCGGATAACGTTCCGGAGTCGCGCAGCGTCCTGGCAAGACGTTCGCCTGGTCGCGGCAGGTCTTGGATAATGTGTTCGGGGTGACACCGTCAGTCGGCGGCGGGCCGCGCGGGTAGTCCCAGCGCTTCGACGATGCGCTGCGCAACGGACCCGAGCGCGCTGAACTGATCGCCTGCCGGCTCGATGACCAGACGACGAACCAGCGCGGTGTGTTCAGGCGTGGCCGCTGCCAGTTGCGCGCGACCTGCCTCGGTCAGGCGGGCGGTCGTGAAACGCCGGCCTTGCCCGCGCCCGCTGATGACGGTCCGGCGGACCCATCCCCGATTCTCGAGTCGTGAGATCGCTTGCGAGGTCCGTGGCAGAGATCCGTTTGCCATGGTGGCGATCTGGCTCATCCTCAGGGTCGCATCGGGTGTGTCGTCCAGCCGCGCCAAGATCATGTAGCCGAGCAGCGTCAGGTCGGAGTCGCGCAGCAGTTGCGCTTCCAACGCGCCGGGCAGCACGAGCAGGACCTTCACCAGCGCGATCCAGTCCTGTCGCTGGTCCTCTTCGGTCCGTTCCGTCGGGCTGCTACCGGTTTCGGCCAGGCTCATGATCGCCTCCTTCGCCCGTTGACTTGCGTGTGCAAGTCAAGGTAGCTTTTGAGTTGCACACGCAACTCAACCAGGTTTCGCGGTCACCCGCAACCAAGGTTCGCCACCGTCGGTGGTCCTGCGCGAGAGCCGCTCCATGAACGGACCAGGGAGTGAGGTAGCGAGATGCATACCGTGGACTGTTGCGATGTCGCGGTGATCGGCGGCGGCCCCACCGGGATGACCGCCGCTGGTGATCTGGCCCGCGCAGGCCGCCGTGTGGTGGTGGTGGAACGCTGGCCGTCACCCAACCCGGCCAGCCGCGCCTTCACTGTCCAGCCGCGCACGCTGGAGTTGCTCGCGAGTCGAACCGTCGCAGGTCGGACCATCACCGAGCAGTTACTCCAACTCGGGGAACGCGCGACTCGCGTCAGCCTGTGGCCAGGCGCGGTCCTGCGGCTCGATCAGGACGATTCGCCCTATCCCTTCACCCTGGTGACTCCGCAGCCCAACGTCGATCGCCTGCTCGCGGACTACGCCAGCGAACACGGAGCCGACATACGCCGCGGAGTCGAACTTCTCGGCCTGTCCCAGGACGACGACGGCGTCACCCTGATGGTGCGGGCCAGGGGAACCAAGGACGCCTCGCGAGTGCGTGCCACCTGGGTGATCGCGGCCGACGGTGCGCACAGCACCACGCGCGACCTGCTCGACGTGGCATTCCCCGGCGAAACCGTGCTGTCCTCGGTCGTCCTGGCCGACGTGCTTCCGACGCGGCCGCCGGCCAAAGGGCAGCTGACTGTGGGCGCGAGCGCCCGGGACGCGTTCGGTTTCCTCGCGCCCTACGGTGACGGCTGGTATCGCTCGATGACCTGGGACCGCCGCCGTCAGGTGCCGGAAACCGCCGGGATCGATGAGGCCGACGTTGGCGAGGTGCTCGATCGCGCGATGGGACGCGAGGTCGGCGTCCAGGAGATCGGCTGGGCGTCCCGCTTCCATTGCGACGAACGTCAGATCGAGCAGTACCGTCACGGACGGATCTTCTTCGCCGGAGACGCCGCCCACGTCCACTCGCCTGTTGGCGGTCAGGGGATGAACACCGGGATCCAGGACGCGATCAACCTGGCGTGGAAGCTCGACGCCGTCCTCGGTGGCGATGCCGAGCAGCTGCTCGACACCTATCACCAGGAGCGTCACCCCATCGGTCGCCGAGCGCTGCGAACCAGCGGCGCGATGATGCGCAGCATCACACTCGGCGGACGCGTTTCCCGCGCGATCCGCGACCATGCCGGTACCTGGTTGCTCAGCGTGCCCGTGGTCACCCGCTTCATGGTCGGCGGTCTGTCCGGCACCGCCCTGCGCTACCCGCGAACCCGTGGCCAGCACCGCCTGGTCGGTACCCGCGCCACGACGATCGCGCTGTCCGACGGCACCACGGTCGGACAGACGCGCTCAGGTGGGTTCCTCCTCATCCGCCCGCCGGGCACGCCGCCGGTCCAGACCGAGCTGGTGCAGGTCGAGCGCCACGACGACGGTCCCGCTGTACTGGTCCGCCCCGACGGCTACATCGCCTGGGCGGGCACCGATGACGGGTGGCGTACGGCCTTGCATGCACGGACGGCGCCGCACCAGCGGTCCGCGGTCCCCGCGGAGCACGGCAAAACGCCCTTCACGCTCTGGCGTGAGGTCGTGGTGGCCTATGTGGCGCCCACCCTCATAGCTGGGGTTGGCGGGCTGGTCAGCGGGCAGGCGAGCCTCCTGCACTCCGCCTTCACCTCCATCGGCATCAGTTCCGCCGTCGTGGCCGCACTGACCGGCGCCTGGTTGCAGCGGCGCGGCCCACGCCACACGTGGCTGAGATCGGGACCCCGCCTCCCCATGATCGCCACGGTCGCCACCGCAGCGACCCTGCTCGGTAGCCTCGCCGGCTGGCTTGTCAACGTCGGCGCCTCGGCATGGCTCGGCGCGCACCAGTGGCCATGGCCCGACGACCTCGGCATCAACCTGCCCCTGTCGGCGACCATCGCGGCCACCCTCATCACCTGGCGCTGGCGCGGCGCACAACAGACACCCACATCGTTGGACACCTCGGACACCTGAGGAGCAGCCAAACCGGTGGCATCATTGCCGTCACCTACCATCCCCCCTCCACACAGTTGATGCTGTTGGTGATCTTTTCTGGGGCTGGCGTTACCTTTGAGGCCGTGCTTGTCTGAGAGGGATCGCCGCGCCGCATGGTCTCTGTGACTTAACGGAGGTGCGGCGCGTGTCGATGGGCGGGGATATCGGCCGGTGGATCCCGGCGGAGACGGTTCGGGCAGCACGAGCGGCCAATCCCAGCGGGACTCCGGCGATGTGGGTTCGGGACCGGCTGGCGGGGGTGTTCACAGAGGAAGACTTCGTCGAGTGGTATCCCGTTGACGGGCAGCGGGGTGTGTCGCCAGTGATGCTGGCGCTGGTGAGCGTGTTGCAGTTCGCGGAGAACCTGACCGATCGGCAGGCGGCGCTGGCGGTGCGATGCCGGATCGACTGGAAGTACTGCCTGGGGCTGGAGCTGACCGATCCTGGCTTTGATCATTCGGTGTTGTCGGAGTTTCGGGACCGGATGGCGCAGGATGATCGCGCGGATCGGCTGCTGGCGGTGATGGTGACCCGGCTGGTGGAGGCAGGGTTGGTCAAGCAGCGAGGGCGGATCCGGACCGACTCCACGTACGTACTGGCCGCGATCCGCAAGCTCAACCGGATCGAGCTGGTCGGTGAGACGCTCCGCATGGCACTGGAGGAGTTGGCCGGTGTCGACGAACAGTGGCTGAGCATGCTGATCACCCCGAGTGGGGGCGGCGCTATGGCCGGCCGGTGCGCTATGACCGTCTCCCAAGGGGTAAGGAGGAGCAGGCAGCGCAGGTGCTCCTGATCGGCCAGGACGGGCTGCGGATCCTGCAAGCGATCTATGCTGCCCAGGCTCCCCGGCGGCTGCGGGAGTTGCCCAGGGTGCAGGTCCTGCGGCAGGTGTGGGGTCCAGCAGTACTGGACCACCGCAGAGGGGCAATTGGCCTGGCGCGCACCCAAGTCCACCCGCGATCGCCAGACTCGTCATGGACGCCCGCGCCGTTCGGCCGCAGAGCAGGCGGATGAGGAGGACGGCGAGATCGTTGCCCGCGGGCCGTGGTCCGGCATGGAGATCGTCAGCCCGCACGATCCGCAGGCACGCTACTGCCGGAAGGTGGGCGCCTCGACCACGAACGAATGGGTCGGCTATCGCGATCACCAAAGTGAAACATGCGAACCGGACCGGCCCAACGTGATCGTGCACGTCCTGACCCAGCCCGCACCCGTCCAGGACATCACCGCGGTGGAGGCCATCCACGAGGGTCTGGACAATACTGGCCTGACCCCGGTCGAGCACCTGGTCGACAGCGCCTACGTCACCCCAGACCTGATCCACCACACTACCCAGCGCTGGGGCATCACCCTGCTCGGACCGCTGCGCGCCGATCCCCGCGGGCGGGCTGGCTTCACCAAGGCAGATTTCCACGTCAACTGGGACGCCCACACCGTCACCTGCCCCAACGGCATCACCAGCCCGCCCTGGAAACCCACCCTTGGCACGGTCGGCCCCGCCTTTCCGCGCTGTTTCCTCGAGCGGACTGCCGGGCCTGTCCCGACCGCGAGGCCTGCACCGGTGATGCCAACGGCAAAGGCCGCCACCTGACACTGCTGCCCCAGCCACTCCAAGAGATCCAAACCCGCAACCGGGCCGACCAGAACACCGAGGAGTGGAAGGCTCGCTACGCAATCCGCGCCGGGTGCGAGGCCACCGTCTCCGAAACCACCCGCGCCCACGGCCTGCGCACCTGCCGCTACAAGGGCCTCGCCAAGACCCACGTCCAGCACGTGCTCACCGCAGCGGGCAGCCCACCCGATCTCCCAGCTCCTTCAACAGACTCTGCCGAGACCTGCCCCTATCAACCCTCTAAAGATCACCAACAGCATCCGGAAAGTGAGCCAGAGCCCAACAACTTGACGCTCAACATCTTCGGGTTACGGCACAGGCAACGCCATAGTCCGACACTGACTTCCATGATCATCCATTTCGGGGAGAAGCAAGATATTCTCTGCGGGCCTGGAGGAGCTCAGTTCACCGGGGCCGAACGCCTGGTCTCAAGAACGACGTCAAGCCATGACCGGCCCGGCGGAGCCTCTAGCCGACGGAGCCCTGCCAGCTCCAGTCGGAGGACCGGCGAAACTCTCCGGTCGATTGCGGCAACGTCGCGAGCACCGCGCGAGATGCGGTGCAATGCCGCGAAGATCGCGAAGACTGACTTCCGAGGGTTGACTGGGGAAGCCGGTAGCGCTTCGCGATCGGCGTTCCTCGGCCCTCTTCGCCGAGCGATTGAGTCGAGCCCTGAGCCCTGTCCCCCGCGCTGATGTTGATCGAGACGCTACGGGGAATCCACCCTCTCGGGGTGGAAACGGCAGCAGCACACAAGGCCTGCGTAGATGGAAATCCCAGAAGTGAGCTTCCACGCTTGGCCGAATCCCACCGGCGGCTGGCGGAAAGCCGCGGTCAGCGGATGGAAGGCGGTGGGCGGTCGTGATCGGCAAGGTGATGCGCGGCACGAACGTCGCCGGATTGCTCCGCTACCTCTACGGACCAGGCAAGCGGGAAGAACACCTCAACCCCCGGCTGGTCGCGGCCTGGCGGGATCCGGTCGCGCTCCTCGATCCGCCCTTCCAACCCTCGTCGGTGGAAGGGGCACGAGCACGACGCCATCTGGCTGGCCTGCTCAACCAGCCGGTCCAGGCGCTGGGCGAGGAAGGCGACGACAGACCGGTCTGGCATTGCGTTGTTCGCGCGGCGCCTGAGGACCCCGAGCTGGCTGATGAGCGGTGGGGGAAGATCGCCTGCCAGGTGATGCATCACACCGGGCTTTCCCCTCATGGGCAGGAAGCGCGGGCGGTGCGCTGGCTTGCCGTACGGCATGCAGATGACCACATCCACATCGCCGCCACCCTGGCCCGCCAGGACGGTGGGAAGCCGAAGGTGTGGAACGACTACTACCGGGTCCGGGAAGTCTGCCGGAGCGTGGAAGAGGAACTCGGGCTGCGGAAGACCCCGCCCGGGGACCGGACCGCGGCCCGTCGTCCCACGCGGGCGGAAATGGAAAAGGCCATCCGGCACGGATGGGCGAAACCGGAGCGGGCGCTACTCCAGCGCCGCGTCAGCGTAGCCGCAGCGGGAGCCCGGACGGAAGCGCACTTCCTGGCCCGCCTGGAAGCAGCCGGTGTGCAGGTGTCCACCCGCGCCCGAGACTCCGGCCAGGCGATCGGCTACGCCGTGGCCCTCAAACCGCAAGGTCCAGGGCATGAGCCGATCTGGCTGTCGGGCGGCCAGCTCGCCGCCGATCTGAGCCTGCCCAAACTGCAGCACCGATGGGAACCGTCCACGGACATCCCTGCAGGAGAGCGCCTGTCCACTCGGGCAGCCGAGGTAGCGCTGCGAGCCGCCGTACGACAGGTCGTGGCCGATGCCAACGACGAGCAGGGATTCTTCGCAGCGCTCCGCGACCAGGGTGTGCTGGTACGGCTGCGCCACGGCCCGGTCCGGCCCGAGGAGGTCACGGGGTATGCGGTGTCGCTGCCGGAGTACGTGGATGCCGATGGCGAGCAGCTGTGGGTGGGCGGCGGCGAGCTGTCGGCCGAGCTCGCCCTCCCCCACCTGCGCCAGCGCTGGCAGCTCACGAAGACCCTGCCGCGCGAAGAGACGCTGACGCGAGAGGTGACGCTGACGCGCGAGGAGCGGCAAGCCATCTACGCCGAGGCCTCGGCAGCGACCGGCTGGGCCGCCAGGCAGATGGCCGATGACCCACTGCAGGCGTGCGACGCGGCCTGGGCGGCCGCCGACGTGCTTCGGGTCGCCGGACAGGCGCTGGACAACGATCAGCTGAGGCTGGCCGCCGCCGCCTTCGATCGCGCGGGCCGCCACCCGTTCGGACGCTTCCCGCCCCGCAGCGCCGCCGGAGCCCGGCTGCGATCGGCCGCCCGGCTCATGGCGATGGTCAACATCGCCCTGCACGATCAGAACCTGGCCACGACGACGCTCATCACCAACCTGGCGGCCCTGGCAGTTGCTGTCTCCGAGCTGCGCGACTATCAGAATCGCCCGGCACAGGCGGCCGGGGCCCGGCGGGCTGCCGCTCACCTGGCTACGCGCCCGGCCACACCACGAGCAACACCGAACGGTCACCGTCACGCGCAGGCACCTCCCAGCGTGGACGCGGCACACCTGTCAGCCGCGGACTTCCCCGCCTCAGCATCGCGGGGCGCAGCCGCGCGACCTTCGCCCGCACCAGGCCGAGTCCAGCCACCACACACCAGCAAGGAAGGCAGATAGCACCCGTGGACAATGAGCCTTACTCCGACCCGCTACGCGAAGGAATCGGCCGCGCCGCCCAGAACGCCGCTGAGAGCGCACGACCTGCAGGAGCTGGGCGCGATGAAGACCATCCGTATCTCTGCGCCCGAAACTGTGCCCGCCCGCGCCGGTTTCCTGCGGGCTGGCGAAGACCTCATAGGCCTTCTCCATACCGTCGCACTCACGCACCCGAGGCGAATGGCCCTGCCTCCGCGATCCGTACGAGGGAGACCCCATGGATGTCCTTACCCACACGGCATGCATGCGACCGTGATGCCCCGGCCGAACGGGACGGCCTCCCTGGCGGTCTACGGCATGTCGGGGATCGCGCCCTGCGTGACTGCGTCGCCGACGAAGTCCTCGGGAGGTTCACTGGGCCTCACGGCCGTACCCGACCGGCCGAGTCGGCTCATGCGGCCCACCGACTTTCTGTCCGCAGCCGAATCCGAAGATCAACGAACTCGTGAATCGGCGTGAGGAATACGACGCGAGCCTCCGACGCCCAGTCAAGTCACTTGCAGCGATTGCCTCATCACGTTCTGTGGTGTCAGGGTGGTGGGGGGCTGGTAGCCGCGCCTGATGGGAGCGGGCCCTCGCTCATGATGCTGCGGTGGGCGAGGGCCACCCTAGGGAGACTGCTCCCAACCGCGCGGTGGCGGGCGGGTACCCGTCGCCCACGCTGAGCTGGAGTCTTTCAAGAGCCGACCTTTGAGGGCTCGACCCAGGTTGAGCAAGTGCTCACCCCCACTCGGACCGTTGTGTGGTTGCAGCTCAAGCGGCATGAGTGAGTCCTGGCGCGGAACACGCACGCATCTCCTCGATACCCGGCGTCGATGCGGCGGCGGCCGCGTTCACCAGCTCACCGGTAGTGGACGAGGTCCGTAGGCGGGCCAGCGCGAGCTGTGCGGTGCCCGCGGAGGGAGGCCCAGGGCGATGAGGGTGGTCTTGACGTAGGCGGGGGCGCGGTGCCAGCCGTGGCGTTCCGCGCCGGGCTGGCGGGGGGTGTAGACCACAGGGCCCCTGCGGGCGTACGGGTACACGTACTGGTGCAGCACCGGGGTGTTGCCGGGCGGGCCGTACCAGTCGAGGCGGTATCGGGGGCCTAGTTTGCCTTTGGGGCGTTTGGCGGAGAAGGAGCCTGAGAGGTCGGCGTAAAGGGCGCCGTTGGCTTGGGTGCCGGTTCTTAGGGTGTTCAGGCGGGCGTCCTGACGGGCGCTGCCTGGTTTTATCCAGATATGTAGGCCATGGCCGGTAAGGGCGCCGTGGGAGATGGCCTTCGCCAGGGCCGGGGTGGCGGTGACGGTCAGGGCCAGGGTGACGGCGGCGAGCACGAACAGGATGCGTTTCATGGCTTCTCCTATCGGCTGAGGCGGAGCCGGAACACCTCCACGGCCAAACGCAGGCCGGCGAGGCGGCGGCCGGGGGTGAGCAGGCGTGCTCCGTACCACATCAACGCCGCACCACCGAGCAGTCGCCCGCCGTACACGGCCAGGGGGCGCGCGCAGGCGGGCTCGCCGGCCAGCACCGGGAACTCCTCGGCCAGGTGCGGGTCGCGGCAGGAGCGCACCGCCACCGGCACGGACAGGACCTGCCCGAGCTGCGCGGCGATCGCCGAGCAGCCTCCGCAGGCGCTGTCGGCGATCACGTAGAACGTCATACCCATACCGCATACACCAGCGAACCCACGGTGGCCAGCGCGGTCGCGGCGGCCAGCAGGCGCGCGTGCAGCAACCAGGTGTCGCTCCAGCCGCCGTCCTCGCTGTGCCCGAGGCTCGCCGCCGCCATCAGCCAGCGGGCGAAGGCGAACCCGGCCCCCGCCACCAGCGCGCCGTCCCACGGCAGCGCGAGCACGATCGCCGCCAGCACCAGGTGCGGCGCGGAGGAGGGCGAGTAGGTGCGCATCCCGGTGCCCATCTCGAACCCGAACTGGATCCCGCCCAGCATCGGGCCGCGCTGCAGAACATGCTCGGGGACGAGCCTGGCGTTCTCCGGCACGCGGAAGTCGACCAGGCCGAACTCGCGCAGGAGTACGGCTGCCGCCAGCACGCCGAGCAGCGCGAGCCGTACGGGAAGCGGGACCAGGCCCTGGACGATGCCGCCCAGGATGAGACCGACCCCGGCCACCGCAGAGGCCCCGAGAACCAAGCCCACGCCGAACCAGGCGAGGGCGCCACGACCGCGCCAGACCGACGCGCTCAGCAGGAATGCCGAGTTGTGGCTTCAAGTGCTGCCCGAGTTGGCGTATCCCGCGTTCACCCCGGCCCAGAGGCAGGCCAGAAGCAGCGAGCCCCGCACCACCACGGGCAGCGCCGCACCGAGGACGATCGGTACGGCGAGCACGAGGGGGTGCAGGGTCAGCATGCGTACCCGAGCGGACATCAGCACATCGCGATGGTCAGATCGCGGTGGTGGGTGCCGTCGCGCCAGGTGACGGTGGTGTAGGCGTCGGAGCAGATGTACTGGTGGGTGCCGTACTTCCAGCGCCACGCGTTGAGACCGGAACAGGTGGTGGCGCGGGCGACGTTGGTGTACTTCTCCTGGTCGGAGGCGCCCGGCTTGTGCGTACGGCTGCCCTCGAAGTGGCGGCGGGAGCCGTTGCACGGGTAGGCGCCCATGCGCCAGCCGCCGAAGCAGACGGCCTTGCCGTCCCCCCACCAGTTGTTGCTGCCTTGACCATAGCCGCCGGGGTAGGAGTTCTCGCAGCTGTTCTCGCTCCACAGGCTGTCAGGTCCGGCGAGGGCCCGGCGCTTGCTGAGCACCCAGTCGAACGGCATGACAGCGGCGGCCATCACCGAGACGGCCAGGCCCTTCATCAGGGTGCGGCGGCTGGCGGGCACGGACCCGATCATCATCTTGACCCGGCTGGGCGCGGCCCCCTCCGGGGCGGCGTCCATCTCCGGGATCTGGTCAAAGCGCATGTGTGCTCCTCGAAGCTACGAGCTTGGCCAACAACTCGGGCACATCGGTGTCGCCATAGACGAACCGGCGATCCAGGACCGCGCCCTTGGGGTCGATCGCGTACATGCAGGGCGCGTAGCCCTCGAACAGCTCACGCCACTGGCCGGGGTCGGCCACGACGGTGCCGCCGGTGAAGGCCGCGGCCATCTGGGGGTCGGTGACGAGTCCCACGATCTTCAGCTCGGGCCATTCCCGCTCGTGTGCCATCGTCCAGGCCTGGTGGCAGACGGCGCACGAGCCGTCCATCAGCAGCACGACCGCAGCCACCTGGCCCGCTTCCGGCCGGTACGCCGAGGACACCGTCCTGGACTCGGCGGCCAGCCGGGCCGCGTCCGGGTTGAGCGCCGTCTGCTCCAGGATGCGCACCCGGGAGTAGACGCCGGCGACGGCGACCAGCGCGAAGAGCGTGACCAGCAGGGAGAGCAGTGACAGCGCCAGCGGCAGCGTCACTGCGACCACTGCACCTTGAGCCCGGCCAGCACCGCGTCGGCGAGGCCGGTGTCCGCCGCGCGCATGGAGGCGTTGTCGAGGTCGTAGGCGAACTGCACGGTGAAGACGGCGCTGGCGTTGGCGAAGGTGTACTTCCACTCGTACGGCGTGCCGGCCAGCCTGGGCTTCTGGTCGGGGTCGACGTCGAGCGCGACCTTCCACACCTCCTCGCTCCCCCGGTTGGCGCCCTGCCAGTCGGGCAGGGTCTCGCGGGAGGTGCGGGCGTCGGTGGCCATGATGGTCAGGCGGTCGTTGGCGCCGATGACCGTGGTGCCGAACTGCTGGAGTACGGCGGGCACGCGCGCCTTGACGGTCGCGCCCTCTGGGGCGTCGGCGAAGTCGACCGCGGCGACGAGCGCGTTGAGCACGGAGCGGCGCGGGGCGGGGCCGTTGAACCAGGTGGTGGCCTCGTTGTGCGGGCCGACCCAGATGAGGCAGCTGTCTGAGCGGTCGGCGGCCTCGTACAGCGTCAGGTCGTAGCCCCGGCGCTGGAAGTTCTCCACCCGGCCGCCGGGGAAGACGTGGGTGGGGATGGCGCTGTTGCCCCCGCGCTGGGCCAGGGAGAAGGAGCGGGCGAAGCCAGGCCCGGCGATCTTGGTGATGCCGTGCCACTCCAGGGCGCCTGCGGCGTCGGGCAGGTCGATCGTTAATCGAGCGCCGTCTGCTGCGGCGCGGGTGATTTGAGCAAGGGTCGCTGACATGACACGTCCACTCTCTTGGCGGGTTAGGGCGCCCCCGTTATGACACCCCACGAGATCACATCCGCCCCGACCATAAGATCCAGCCACCATGTTGGCAAGATCCAGTCAGGAAACCTTACGTGTCGGAATCCTCACCCCGAAAAACCATCTCTAAAACGTGAGCGGTACTTATAGGGGATTGTTCAGAAGGAATTCATCGGTGGCGTCCTGCGCGAGGAGGCGGTGGCCGGCGCGTTCCGGGCGCACGTTGGGGCCGTGGAACAGCCGCGTCTGCGACTGGCGCGGATACGCGGCGATCGCGGCCTCGTCGATCCTGATGCCCAGACCCGGCGAGTCGCCCAGGATGAACGCGCCGTCCTCGACGTACAGATCGGTGCTCACGCCCACGGCGGGCGTCAGGTCCTGGAGCTCGCTGGCGATGTGATTGGGCACCGAGGTCGCGGCGTGCAGCAGGGGGACGGGGATGTTGCCGACCGGGCTCACGGGCAGGTCGTGGGCGTGGGCCAGGGCGGAGACCCGCAGGAAGTGGGTCACTCCCCACACCGCCGCCGTCTGCACGATGTCCAGCGCACCCGCGGCCAGCAGCGGGCGGTACTGCTCAAGCCCGGTGAGGTTCTCCCCGCTGGCGATCGCGGCCTTGACGGCGCGCCCGACGGTGGCCAGCCCCTCGGCGTCCCACCGGCGTACGGGCTCCTCGACCCAGGTGAGGTCGACGGCCCGCTCCAGCTCGCGAACATGGCGTACGGCCTGCTTGCGGGACCACGACTCGTTCGCGTCGAGCATCAGCGCCGGGCGCGTCCCGCCGCCCGCGTGCGTGAGCACGTCGCGCACCAGCATCAATCGGCGCAGGTCGTGCTCGACGTCGAGGCCGCCCTTGAGCTTGGCGGCGCGCAGCCCCCGGTCGGCGTAGGCCTGGTAGACGGCGACCAGCTCGTCGTCGGTCAGGCCGATGTCCAGCCCTGACGCGTAGGCGGGCACCTTCCTGTCGCGCCCGCCGAGCAGCCGCCACAGGGGTTCGCCCGCCGCCTTCGCCTTGATGTCCCACAGGGCGCTGTCGAGCGCGCCGATGGTCCCGAAGACGACGCCCGCGTGGCCCGCCTTGAACGTGTGCCGCAACATCCGGTCGTACAGCGCCG
This sequence comes from Nonomuraea sp. NPDC050556, assembly GCF_044457355.1. Lineage (NCBI taxonomy): Bacteria > Bacillati > Actinomycetota > Actinomycetes > Streptosporangiales > Streptosporangiaceae > Nonomuraea > Nonomuraea sp. NPDC050556. Next base: position 3,103,690 of record NZ_JBITGU010000001.1, read on the forward strand.
TCACGCCGCGCGGATCCTCGCCGACGATCGCGCCGAAGATGGCCTCCAGCTCGACATGCGGTCCCAGCCCGACGCCGGAGATCCCCTCGTCGGTGTCCACCAGCACGATCGGCACCGAGGTGACCCCGTCGGCGAAGACACCGTTGGCGTCGCCGACGGACCGGCACCATTCCTGGACGGTCGTCAGCGTGCGATATCCGGTGATCCGCATGGTCAGCCTTTCGTGGAGCCGGCGGTGATCGCGTCGGCGATCTGCCGCTGGAAGGTGAGGTAGATCGCCAGCACGGGGATCGCGGCGATCAGCACTCCTGAGGAGAAGGTGGGGATGTCGTCGGAGTACTGGCCGCGCAGCGCGGTGACGCCGACCATGAGGGTCCTGTGCTCCGGCGACGGCATCATCAGCAGGGCGATGAGCACGTCGTTCCAGCAGAACAGGGCGTCCAGGATGCCGACGGACAGCAGCGCCGGGCGGCCCATCGGCAGCATGATCCGCCGGTAGACGCCGTAGAGCGTGTTCCCGTCGATCCGCGCCGCGTCGACGATCTCGCCGGGGATGCCGGTGTAGTAGCTCGCCATCAGGTAGATCGTGAACGGCAGGAACTGCGCGACGTAGGCCAGGATCAGCCCGGGATAGGTGTCGACCAGGCCGGTGTCCGCCATGACGCGGGCCAGCGGAACCATGATCACCTGGAAGGGGATGAACAGCGCCGCGAGGATGCCCAGGAACAGCGCGCGAGAGCCGCGGAAGGGCAGGTGGCTCAGCGCGAACCCGGCCATCGAGCCGAGCAGCAGGAGCACGATCACCGAGACCGACACGACGACGAGCGAGTTGACGAAGGAGCGTCCCATGCTCGCCCCGGCCAGGTTCTCCCAATGGAGAGAGGTGGCCGGGGAGAACCGGTCGAGGATGTACTCGCGCTTGGACTTCATCGCGACGTTGGCGGTGAAGACCAGCGGGTAGATGGTCGCCAGCGCCAGCACCACCATGGGTACGGTCACCAGCCACTTGCCGCGCATCAGACCACCCGTCTTGAACGGCGGAGCAGCCCGATCTGCGCCAGGCCCATGACCATCATGATCAGGAAGAGCACCGTGGAGGCCGCGGCGGCGAGGGCGGGGCGGTTCATCTGGCCCTGCTGGATCCAGATGTAGTACTCCGGCAGGTAGGTCGATCCGCCGGGGCCGCCGCTGGTCATCACGTAGAGCAGGCCGAACATCGAGGTGAGCATTCCGATCATGGTCGTCACGAAGACGAACTGGATCGTGCGGGAGAGGCTGGGGATGATCACATGCCACACCACCTGCGCCAACGACGCCCCGTCCACGCGCGCGGCGTCCAGGAGCGCGTGGTCCAGGGTGGCGAAGCCGGACAGGAAGACCACCAGGGCCATGCCGAACGTCGCCCAGACGTGGATGCCGACGACGGTGAACATGGCGACCCCCGGGTCGCCGAGCCAGTCCACCGGCTGCAGCCCGAAGATCTCCAGCAGCGAGTTCAGCGGGCCGTCCGAGGCCAGCAGCAGGTTGAAGATCGACCCCACGATCACCGGCGAGAGCACGGCGGGGAAGAAGTAGACGCTGCGGAAGAACCGGTGCCCGGGCACCCGCAGGAAGATGAACGTCGCGAGCGCCCCGGGAATCGCCACCGCGACGGGCAGCAGCAGCGCCAGCAGGCCGACGTTGCGCAGCGCGATCCGGAAGACGGGGTCGTCCAGCAGGTAGGCGTAGTTCGCCAGGCCCACGGCCGTCCCGTCCAGGTCGCCGTCGCCCGTGAAGGAGAAGTTGACGCCGAGCAGCAACGGCCACAGCCGGAAGACCAGCAGGATCAGGACGGCCGGGGCCACCAGGACGAACGGAGCGGAGCGCTCGCGCACCTTCAGCTCGCCTTGTCCGCCGCGGCCATCTGCTTCATCGCGTCGTCCACCGAGATCGAGCCCGACAGCAGTTGCTGCGACACCCGGCCCATCACCTCCTGGGTCTTGGCGGACAGTGCGACGTGCAGGGCGGGCTTGCCGTCCGGGATCTGCGCGGTGATCGCCGCGGCCGCCGGGCCGCCGCCCGCGATGGTCACGGTCTTGTCCGAGGGGATCGACCCCGCGTCGGCCGAGTAGGCGGTCAGCGCGGCGGTGCTCGTCAGGGACTTGACCAGGTCGGCGGCCAGAGCCGGGTCCTTGGTCCACTTGGCCACGCCGTACCCCACCCCGCCGTCGTAGGCGAGGCTCGGGACCGCGCCGGACGTCACGACGGGCGCGATCGTCTCGCCGAGGTTGTCGGCGCCCAGGAGCGGGTTCATCTCGTGCCAGCCGCCGACGTCCGACATCAGGCCGATCATGCTGGCGGCCTTGCCGCCCTCGAACTTGATGAAGGCGTCCATGAACATGCCGGTGGAGTTGGGGCCCGAGGTGTTCAGCCCCTCGTCGTTGACCTGCTTCCACAGCGCGAAGATCTTCTTGACGTTCGGGCTGGTCCAGTCCCGCTTGCCCGCGATCCACTTGTCGTACTCGTCGGGCGTGAGGATCCCCGAGCCCATTCCCGACATCCAGAACTGGATGCCGTAGCCCTCCTTGTTGCCCTGCGAGAAGCACGGCACGCCGGCCGCCTTCTTGATCGCGGCGCAGTGGCTGAGCAGCTCGTCCCAGGTCGTGGGCGGCTTGTCCGGGTCGAGGCCGGCCTTCTGGTAGAAGGTCTTGTTGTAGTAGATCGGGTGGCCCTGCAGGGTGATCGGGGCGGCGTAGATCTTGCCGTCCTTGGCGAAGGCGTCCCAGCCCGCGAGCCGGTCCTTGTCCGCGGTGACGTACTGGTCCAGAGGGAGCAGCGCGTTCGCCCGGTCGCGTAACTGGCCGCCGCCGTTGAAGAGCATCACGTCGGGGCCCTTGCCCGACTGGATCGCCGCCCCGAGCAGCGTGTAGTACTGGTCGAACGGCTGCGCGACGAACTGCACGGTCACGCCCGGGTGTCTGGCGGCGAAGTCGGCCTTCGCCTTGGCCACGTACGCGGCCGCGTTCTTGTCGCTGGACTTCCAGTCCCAGACCACGAGAGTGCCGCCCCCCGAGGCACTCGCGCTGGACGCCGGTTTCGTCCCAGCAGCACTTCCGCATCCCGCAAGGGCCAGCGCCGTCACCAGGACGGCCGGCCAGAGTGCTCCCTGTTTCATCGCTGCTCACTTCTCGAAGGGAGGGCTGTTGGATTGCGGTAAACATAAGTCGTATGACGTCTTACGTCAACGGCTAGCCCTCTATACTGCGGAACATGACCACATCGGAGCTCCCCGCGTGGGCTCGGCGACCGGCCAACCTCGCGAGCGCGCTGGCGGCCGAGCTGGTGGAGCGCATCGTCGGCGGCGTCCACCCGCCGGGCACGCCGCTGCCGCCCGAGCCCGCCCTCTGCGAGTCGTTCTCCGTGAGCAGGACCGTCGTCCGCGAAGCGGTGAAGATGCTGCAGGAGAAGGGCCTGGTCCAGGTACGCCAGGGGGCGGGGACCATGGTCACTCCCCCGACGATGTGGAACATGCTCGACGAGCTCGTCCTGGCGGCGAGCATCGCCGAGGACGAGAGCATCGACATCCTCGACGACCTGGTCGTCACCCGGCGCCTGCTGGAGTCCGACATGGCCAACGTCGCCGCCCGGGTCGCCACCCAGGAGGTCGTCGAACGGCTGCGCGAGCTCGTCGATCGCATGGACGAGCTGGTGGACGACCACATCACCTACGCCGAGCACGACCGTGCGTTCCACGACGTGATCATGCAGGCGTCCGGCAACCGCATCGCCCGCGCGGTGGTCCGCTCGCTGGAGAGCCAGGTGATCAACACCGCCCGCTACATGGGGCGGCCGGAGCGGGCGCAGTGCGTCGCCTCCAACCGGGGGCACCGGCGCATCTACGAGCGCATAGCGGAACACGACCCCAGCGGAGCCGCTGAGGCCGTGTTCACCCACATCACCGAGGCGTGGCTGGTGCGCCGCAGCGGCCCGGGAGACCCCGCACGGCTGCGGCGCTGACGCGTCTAGGCGCGGGTCCACTTCTGGTTGGTGCCGCCGTGGCAGGTCCAGATCTGCACCTTGGAGCCGTTGGCCGTGCCGTACGCGGAAACGTCCAGGCACTTGTTCGCCCCTACGGCGGTGACGGTGCCGTCGGCGTTGAGCCGCCACTTCTGGTTGTTCTGCCCGTTGCAGTCCCAGATGATCACGCTGGTGCCGTCGGCCGTCCCCGCGCCGTTGACGTCCAGGCACTTGCCGCCGTACACGCGCAGCTCACCCGCGCTGGTGGAGGCCCACTGCTGGTTGGACGCCCCGTTGCAGTCCCAGATCTGCACCTGCGCGCCGTTCGCCTGGGAGACTCCCGTCACGTCGAGGCACCGCCCGGACCCGGCGCCCTTGAGCGCGTTCCTGGGCGGCTCCGGGCCCGTGCCGCCGAACTGCGCGAAGAAGTTCCAGACCACTGACCTCGTCCAGGAGTTCTCGCCTGGCTCGTAGTCGCCGGACTTTCCGTCGACGGGATTGGGGGTGTGGCCCGCGTCGAACGCCGCCCATGCGACGGGATATCCGGACTGGCACCCGCTGTAGGTGGTGACGACGTGGGTCAGGCTGCCCTGCGCGGGCTCCGGCGGGTTCTGCGGGGTGCAGGCGTTGTTCCTGACGAACCTGTCACGCAGCGACCTGCCGTTGGAGATGTTGAGCACCGGGTCCCTGAGTCCGTGCAGGCCGATGTAGGCGATGGGCTGGGTGCCGCCGTTGCAGCCGCTGAGCTGCCCGCCGGAGTAGACCGCCACCGCGCGGAAGACGGTCGCGCGGGCGCAGGCGAGCGCGTAGCTCATGCCGCCGCCGTAGCTGAAGCCCAGGGCGAAGCGCTGGGCGGTGTCGACGCAGAGGTCGGCCTCGATCTGCCGGATCATGTCGTCGACGAAGGTGAGGTCCTCGCCGCCGGAGTTGGCCCAGCCGTTGTTGACGCCCTGGGGTGAGACGAAGATCGCGGAGTTGTTCGACAGCGCCCTGAGCCCGTAGTAGGACCACGGGTAGCCGCTGGTTCCGCCCGAATCAACGTCTCCTGCGGTGCCGCCGTTCCAGTGGAATCCGAAGATCAACCGGTACGGGGTGGCGTTGTTGTAGTTGTCCGGAATTCTCAGGATGTAGCTGCGGTTCTTCCCGCTGGTCGTCAGCCAGTGCGTGCCGCTGTTCAGCGTCGGATTCCTGCCGCATCCTGCCGTCGCGCTCGCGCTCTCGCCCAGTGCCGTCTGCGCGTTGCCCAGGACGATGAGCAGCACCGTCGCCAACAGGGCGACGAGAAGAGATCTATGCCTCGAGCTCATGCGGACACCCTTCCTGTGGATTCGGGGGTCAGTGTGGAAACGTCCCTGAAATATGTCAAGGCATGTCCGAAACTTTCGTCAACTTGCGGCCGTGGTAGTGCCGCGCATCAGGGCCTGTCCTCGCCCACATTCCGGCCTCTAGGCCGAGAGATGCGATGGTGAAAGTTTCATAACAATGCCGATTGTGTCGGTGTGCGAGGGTGCGGGAAATGCCTGGTCGGTCGCGTAAGCGCTCCAGCACGCCCCTAACCGGGCTCTTGACGGACCCTCGCCCGCTCGTGTTTGCTCCGCCCACACCACCCCGAACACGACACGGAAGGGGACGGACCGGCCCGGCGAATGTTAACGCTAACAAACCCGCGAATTTCCGTACACGCACAAGGTTGGGCAGGCTTATGTGGAGACGATGGTGCGCCGGGGTGTTCCTGGCGATGGTCGCGGTGGCGCTGGGCGGGACCGGCGTCGCGAGCGCGGAGTCCAACGGCGGGGTGCGGGTGATGCCGCTGGGCGACTCCATCACCGATGGCACGCAGGTCCCCGGCGGGTACCGCGTCGGGTTGTGGCAGCGCCTGGCCTCGGGCCGCTACACGATCGACTTCGTCGGGTCGCAGTTCAACGGGCCGGGAAACCTCGGCGACCACGACCATGAGGGACACCTCGGCTGGCGCATCGACCAGATCGACGCCAACGTCGCCGGTTGGGCGCGGACCTACAACCCACGCACGGTGCTGCTGCACATCGGCACCAACGACGTGCTGCAGAACTACAACCTGGGCGGCGCGCCCCAGCGGCTGTCCACGCTGATCGACCACCTCACCACGGCCCTGCCCGGCGCGGACGTGTTCGTCGCCACCCTCATCCCGCTGGCGAACTCCGGCCAGGAGGCCGCCGCCCGCACCTACAACGCGGCCATCCCCGGCATCGTCCAGAGCAAGGGCCAGCGCGTCCACCTGGTCGACATGCACGCCCAGCTGACCACGGCCGACCTGGTCGACGGCGTCCACCCCACCGCCGGCGGCTACGACAAGATGGCCGCCGCCTGGTACACCGCGCTCCAGGCCGTCCCCGGCACCATCGGCCAGCCGAACGGTCCCTCGTCGACCGCGATCCGGGGCGTGGGGTCCGGGCGGTGCGTGGACGTCACCGGCGTGTCGCAGGCGAACGGCGCGCAGGCGCAGATCTGGGACTGCAACGGCCAGGCCAACCAGCAGTGGGCACCGACCGCGAGCGGCGAGCTGCGCGTCTACGGCACCAAGTGCCTGGACGTTTACCAGAAGGGCACCGCAGACGGCGCCGGCGTCGTCATCTGGGACTGCAACGGCCAGAGCAACCAGCAATGGCGCTTCGACGCCGACGGCAGCATCACAGCGGTCGGCGCGAACAAGTGCCTGGACGTGCCGAACTACTCGACGGCCAACGGCGTCAAGCTGCAGATCTGGTCATGCAGCGGCGCCGCCAACCAGCGTTGGACGAGGAGCTGATGTGAAACGCATAGTGGGCGCCTTACTCGCCGCCGCCGCGGTCCTGCTGGGGGCGGTCGCCCCCGCCGAGGCCGCCTCGCTGACCCGCGTGACCGGCTTCGGCAACAACCCGACCAACCTCAACATGTACCTCTACGTGCCGGACACCGTCGCGGCCCGCCCGGCCCTGCTCGTCATGGTCCACTACTGCACCGGCTCGGCCGCCGGGGTCTTCAACGGAGTCGGGCACGACTACGTCACCGCCGCCGACCGCTACGGGTACATCATCGTGGTCCCCGAGGCGACCCGCAGCGGCCAGTGCTTCGACGTGTCCACCCCGGCCGCGCTCACGCGCAACGGCGGTGGCGACTCCACCGGCATCATGTCGATGGTCGCCTACACCCGGCAGCGCTACAACGTCGACCCGGCGCGCATCGTGGTCAGCGGCTTCTCCTCCGGCGCCATGATGACCAACGTCCTGGCCGCCCAGTATCCCGACGTGTTCGGCGCGGCCGCCGCGTTCTCCGGAGTCCCCGCCGGGTGCTTCGCCACAACCAACGGATCGTTGTGGAACAGCCAGTGTTCCGGCGGCCAGCTCATCAAGTCCGCCCAGCAGTGGGGCGACCAGGCTCGGGCCATGTACCCCGGCTACACCGGCCGCTATCCGCGCATGCAGCTGTGGCACGGCACCACGGACACCACCCTCGCCTACCCCAACTTCGGCGAGGAGATCAAGCAGTGGACCAACCTCAACGGAGTGGGCCAGAATCCCACCTCCACCGACAGCCCAGCGCAGAACGTCACGCGGACCCGCTACAGCGCGGCCGTCGAGGGACTCAGCTTCGCCGGCTCCGGCCACTCCCTGCCGCTGACCGGCATGTTCCCGTACGCCCTGGCATTCCTCGGCCTCGACGCGGGCGCGCAGAACCCCGGTGGCTCGATCAGGAGCCTCTCGTCCGGACGATGCCTTGACGTCGCCGGAGTCTCGCAGGCGAACGGCGCGCAGGCGCAGATCTGGGACTGCAACGGCCAGGCCAACCAGCAGTGGACTCCCACCGCGAGCGGCGAGCTGCGCGTGTACGGCACCAAGTGCCTGGACGTCAACGCCCGCGCCACCGCCGACGGGACCAGCGTCATCATCTGGGACTGCAGCGGCCAGAGCAACCAGCAATGGCGCTTCAACGCCGACGGCAGCATCACAGCCGTCGGCGCGAACAAGTGCCTGGACCTGCCGAGCAACTCCACCGCCAACGGCACCAAGCTGCAGATCTGGACCTGCCACGGCGGTGCCAACCAGCGCTGGAGCCGTACATGAGAGTCCTCGTGCTCGCGGTGGCGTTCCTCTGCGCCGTGACGATGCTTCCCGGCCCGGCCAGGGCGGACAATCCGATCGTCCAGACCATCTACACCGCTGACCCCGCTCCCCTGGAGTACAACGGCCGGGTCTACCTCTACACCGGACACGACGAGGACGCCTCCACGTACTTCACCATGAAGGAGTGGCGGGTCTGGTCGTCGGCCGACCTGGTGAACTGGACCGACCACGGCTCCCCGATGAGCATCGCCACGTTCAGCTGGGCGAGCGCGGACGCGTGGGCGGGCCAGACCGTCTACAGGAACGGCAGGTTCTACTGGTACGTGCCGGTCAAGGACCGGGCGAGCGGCCAGATGGCCATCGGCGTGGGCGTCTCCACCAGCCCCACCGGGCCCTTCACCGACGCCATCGGACACCCGCTGGTCAGGAACGGCGAGATCGACCCCACGGTCTTCATCGACGACAACGGCCAGGCCTACCTGTACTGGGGCAACCCCAACCTCTGGTACGTCAGGCTCAACGCCGACATGATCTCCTACTCGGGCAGCCCCGCCCAGATCCCCCTCACCACGGCGGGGTTCGGCACCCGCACGGGGAACGCGAGCCGTCCCACCCTGTACGAGGAGGGCCCCTGGGTCTTCAAGCGCAACGGGCTGTACTACAACGTGTTCGCGGCCAGGTGCTGCTCCGAGTTCATCGGCTACTCGACGGCCCCCGGTCCGACCGGCCCCTGGACCTACCGCGGGACGGTCATGCCCACGCAGGGCAGCAGCTTCACCAACCACCCCGGCCTCATCGACTTCAACGGCGGCTCGTACTTCTTCTACCACAACGGCGCCCTGCCGGGCGGTGGCGGATACACCCGTTCCGTCGCGGTGGAGAAGTTCAGCTACAACGCCGACGGCACCATCCCGACGATCACCATGACCACGGCGGGTGCCCCGCAGGTGGGCACGTTGAACCCCTATGTCCGGCAGGAGGCCGAGACGATCGCCTGGGAGTCGGGCGTCGAGACGCAGCCGTCCAGCGAGGGCGGCATGAACGTCGGGTGGATCGAGAACGGCGACTACGTCAAGGTCAAGGGCGCCGCCTTCGGTTCCGGCGCGACGTCCTTCAGCGCCCGGGTGGCCTCGGCGACCAGCGGCGGCCGCATCGAGCTCCATCTGGACGGTGTCAACGGCGCACTGGCGGGGACGTGCACGGTTCCCGGCACCGGCGGGTGGCAGACCTGGACGACGGTCACCTGCCCGGTCAGCGGCGCGACGGGAACCCACGACCTTTACTTCAGGTACGCCGGAGGCAGCGGCAACCTGTTCAACGTCAACTGGTGGCAGTTCGCCGGTACAGGCACCGGCGGGAACCTGCTGGCCAACGCCGATATGGAAGGCGGCACGGCGAGTTGGGGCGCGTCCGGCGGAACCCTGTCGCAGGACACCACCGGCGCGCACGGCGGCGCGCGGGCCCTGGCCATCACCGGGCGCACGGCATCGTGGAACGGCATCACCCAGGACGTGACCGCCAAGCTCACCAACGGCAAGAGCTACACGACGAGCGTCTGGGTGCGCTCGCAGAGCGGTACGCCCAGCGCGAAGGCCACCCTGGCGCTCACGGCGGGCGGCACGACGAACTACCTCCAGCTGACGCCTGCCACGGCGGTCGGCTCCAGCGGCTGGACCCAGCTCACCGGCACGGCCACGGCCTCGTGGACCGGGACGCTGACCGGCGCCACCTTCTACGTCGAGACGGCAGCGGGCACCGACGGCTTCTCCATCGACGACGCCTCATTCAGGGAGTGACGTGATGTCGAAACTTCTCGGAGCGGTCGTGGTGGCTGCCCTTCTGGTCCTGGGCATCGGGTTCGCCGCGCTGAGCACCGCGAGCGCCGGCACGCTCGCCGCGACCGCGGGGTGCGGCAAGGCCCCGACGCTGCGGCCAGGCACGCAGACGATCCAGACCAGCGGAAAGAGCCGCTCCTTCATCCTGCGGCTGCCGGACAACTACAACAACGCCACCCCCTACCGGCTGATCTTCGGGTTCCACTGGCGCGGCGGCACCGCGGGTGACGTCGACTCCGGCGGGACCAGCGGGTATCCGTGGTCCTTCTACGGGCTCAGGCAGCAGTCGAACAACGGCGCGATCTTCGTCGCGCCCCAGGGGTTCGGCAACGGCTGGGCCAACTCGGGCGGCGAGGACGTCACCTTCGTCGACGACATGATCCGGCTCATCGAGGCGGACCTCTGCGTGGACACCTCGCAGCTCTTCGCCACCGGTTTCAGTTACGGCGGCGGCATGAGCTTCTCGCTCGCGTGCTCGCGGGCCGGCGTCTTCCGCGCCGTCGCGGTCTTCTCCGGCGCCGAGCTCAGCGGGTGCGGCGGCGGCACGCAGCCCATCGCATACATGGGGCTGCACGGCATCACCGACAACGTGCTCAACATCTCGCTGGGCCGTACGCTGCGCGACAGGTTCGTCAGGAACAACGGCTGCACCGCGCAGAACCCTCCCGAGCCTGGGTCGGGCAGCAGGACCCACGTCGTCACCGCCTACGCGGGATGCCGGGCCGGATATCCGGTGGTCTGGGCCGCGTTCGACAACGGGCACATGCCGGGCCCGGTGGACGGGACCTATGCGGAGAGCGGCGTCACGACCTGGACCAAGAGAGAGGTCTGGAAGTTCTTCTCCCAGTTCGCGAGCGCCCCCTCCCCCAGCCCGACGCCGACGTCTGGGCCCGGTGGCTGCGCCGCGACGATGCAGACCGTGAACACCTGGCCTGACGGCTTCCAGTCCACCGTCACCGTCCGCGCGGGCGCCGCAGCCGTCAACGGCTGGACGGTCGCCTGGACCTGGCCCGGCGGGCAGACCATCGGCAACCTGTGGAACGGCGTCCGAAGCGGCACCGGAGCCGGCGTGACCGTACGCAACGAGACCTACAACGGCTCGATCCCGGCCGGCGGCACCACCACGTTCGGCTTCACCGCCGCCGGCGCCACGGCCACACCCACCCTGACCTGCAGCGCCTCCTGAGGAGATCCCGTGCGCACGTTCCTGTACGCCGCATTAGGGCTGGCCGCCGCGGTCGCCCTGGTGGCGCCCTCACCCGCCTCCGCGGCGACCACGACCCTCTACGCCTCCCCCTCGGGAACCGGCACCGACTGCTCCGCCGCCCAGCCGTGCGCGCTGCCGGAGGCGCAGGCCGCCGTGCGGGCGCGCGCCGCCTCGATGTCGGGGGACATCGTCGTGGAGCTGGCCGACGGCGTCTACCGGCTCCCGGCACCGCTGAGGCTGACCGCCGCAGACTCGGGGAACAACGGATACCAGGTGATCTGGCAGGCGGCCCCGTCCGCGCATCCCGTGATCAGCGGGGCCAGGGCGGTCACCGGCTGGTCGCTGGCCGACTCCGCGAAGAACATCTGGCGGGCCAACGCCGGCACCGGGATCGACACCCGGCAGCTCTACGTCAACGGCGCACTCGCCACGCGGGCGCGCACCGCCGTGAACCGGTCCGACTTCACCGCCAGTAGCACGGGCATGAGGTTCACCAGCAGCGCTCTCGGCTACCTGAACACCCTCGCCAACCAGAACCGGGTCGAGATGGAGAGCGTCGGCTCGTTCACCGACCGGTACGCGCCGGTGCAGAGCATCAGCGGGTACCTCATCACGATGCGGCAGCCCGCCTGGAACAACAACAACTTCGGCTACGACACCTTTTCCAGCCCGCACCGGGCGGGCCCGCTGTTCCTGGAGAACGCCTACGAGTTCCTCGACGCGCCGGGCGAGTGGTACATCAACCCAGGGACCGGCGTGCTGTCCTACATCCCGCTCGCCGGGCAGAACATGAGCAACGTCAGCGTCGAGCTGCCGGTGCTGCAGTCCCTGGTGAACATCGGGGGCACCTACGACGCGCCCGCGCACCACCTCACCTTCAGCGGGATCACCTTCTCCGGCACGAGCTGGCGCCCGAGCGCCAACCAGGGCTACGTGGACCAGCAGACCGGCGCGTACATCGCCGGTGACTGGAGCTGGCCCGCCTTCACCTCCTGCCACGAGGGCTGCCAGCAGTTCGAGGCCACCCGGCCGAACTGGTACCAGATGCCCGCCGCCGTCCAGGTCTCCGCCGCCAACAACGTCACCTTCACCGACTCCCAGTTCGTCAACCTGGGGCAGACGGCCATCGGTATCGGCAACGACGCCAACGCCCACGCCAGCGGCGTCGGCCTGGGCGCCGCCAACATCACGGTCACCCGGTCGGAGATCGCCCGCAACTCGGCGGGCGGCATCGTGGTCGGCGGCGTGCGCGCCGACGCGCACCACCCGAGCGACCAGCGCATGGTCAACAGGAACATCACCGTCAGCGACAACCGCATCCACGACCTCGGCCTGGACTACAGGGGCGTGGTCTCCGTCGTGACCACCTACGTCACCACCGCCCTCGTCTCGCACAACGAGATCTACAACCTGCCCTACACCGGCGTGTCGATCGGGTACGGCTGGGGCGCCAACGAACCGGGCGGCAGCACCCAGTACGCCAACCGCGGCCTGTACAACTACCAGCCGCGCTACACGACGGCCACCACCGCGTCGGGCAACCAGCTCGTCGGCAACTACGTCCACGACGTCATGCAGCAGATGACCGACGGCGGGTGCATCTACACGCTGTCGTGGAACCCGAACGCGGTGATCAGCGGCAACCACTGCCTGCGGACCAACGGCTGGTTCGGGCTCTACTTCGACGAGGGCTCCAAGTACTACACGGCACGCGACAACGTCTTCTCCGCCACCGGCACCTGGGCCACCGCCAACTACTGGGGCGGCGAGAACATGGGGAACTTCACCGTCACCGGCAACTGGTCGACCAACAACAGCACCAACGTCACCAACGGCGACCGCGGCAACGTGGTCAACAACAACGTGACCGTCACCAACGGCAACTGGCCGTCCGGGGCCCAGGCCGTGATGGCGTCGGCAGGGCCGCAGAGCGGGAACGGCCAGCAGAACGTGCGGATCGTGGGGGCCGGGTCTGGCCGCTGCGTCGACATCAGCAACGTCTCGACCGCCAACGGCGCCCTGGCGCAGATCTGGGACTGCGGCAACGGCACCAACCAGCGGTTCACCGTCACGGCGGGCAAGCAACTGCAGGTGTACGGCAACAAGTGCCTCGACGCCTACAACAGGGGCACGGCCAACGGCACCCAGGTGGTCATCTGGGACTGCAACGGCCAGACCAACCAGCAGTGGAACGTCAACGCGAACGGCACCATCACGGGGGTGCAGTCGGGGTTGTGCCTGGACGTGCCGAACAACGCCACCGCCAACGGGACCAAACTCAACCTGTGGTCCTGCAACGGCGGCGCCAACCAGCGGTGGAGCCTCACCGGCTGACCCGCGACCGGGGTCGCGGGTGCGCAGTCCGGTGGCGAGAACCCGGCCCTTGAACCCCTGACAGAATGACCCCCATCCGGGGTTCTGGGCACGCCCCCCACGGGGGTCATTCTGTCAGGGGCTCTCAGTCACGCGCGGTGAGGCGGATGAGCATCTTGCCGGTGTTGGCGCCGCGGAGCATGCCGAGGAAGGCGTCGACGGTGTTGTCGATGCCGTCGACGACCGTCTCCTCGTACTGGAGGGAGCCGTCGCGCAGCCATCCGGCCGCCAGCTGCGCGTATTCGGCGGCCAGGTCCTGGTGGTCGCCGACGATGAAGCCGCGCAGTGTGAGCCGCTTGCCGATCAGCTGGTGCAGGTTGTCCGGGCCAGGAGGCGGGGTGGTGGCGTTGTAGGCGGAGATGGCGCCGCACACGGCGACGCGCCCGTCGCGGTTCATGGCGTCGATCGCCGCGCGCAGGTGGTCGCCGCCGACGTTGTCGAAGTAGACGTCGACGCCGTCCGGCGCGGCCAGGGCGAGCTGGCCGTCCAGGTCGCCTGCCTTGTAGTCGATGGCGGCGTCGTAGCCGAACTCCGCCTCCAGCCGCTTGGCCTTGAGCGGCCCACCCGCCGACCCGATCACCTTGGCGGCGCCGAGGTGCTTGGCGACGCGCGCGGCGATGATGCCGACCGCCCCTGCCGCGCCGGAGACGAACACCACGTCGCCCTCCTTGACCGGGGCGACGCGCTTGAGACCCGCGTAGGCGGTCAGTCCCACCATGCCGAGCGCGCCGAGGTAGGCCTGGGCTGGGGCGATCGCGGTGTCGACGACCCGGGCGGAGGCGGCGTCGACGACGGCGTACTCCCGCCACCCCAGGGGGTGCAGCACGGTCGCGCCGAGCGGGACGTGGGCGGCGTTGGAGGCGACGACCTCGCCCACCGCGCCGCCCTGCAGCGGCTGGCCGAGTTCGAACGGCGGCACGTAGGACTTGGCGTCGTTCATGCGGCCGCGCATGTACGGGTCGACCGAGAGCCAGGCGTTGCGTACCAGGATCTGGCCGGGGCCTGGCTCGCCGACCGGGACGTCCACGACGGAGAAGTTCGCCGAGGTCGGTTCACCGGTGGGGCGGGACGCGAGGCGGATCTCGCGGCTGGTTTCGGGCATGGTTTTACTCCAGACGTGCGGAAGAAGGTTGGCTACAGGAGACCGGCGACTAAGGCTTCGGCGGCCGGTCGCATCAGGTGGGCCTGGTCCGGCGAGCTCGCGAAGCCCCGCATGAGGGCCAGGCAGATGTCGGCGGCGTCCCGCGGCCGCTCGGTGCCCGCCCGCTCGAAGGTCTCGGTGAGCAGGTCACGGAAGCGGGCGGTCGCCGCTGCGCAGATGTCGCCGCACAGCTTCGCCCTGGTGTCCATGAGTTCGGCGACGTGCGGGGAGTCCTTCAGCGCCAGGACGAGGTCGAACCTGGCGGCGAGGATCCCCAGCGCCCGCTGCTCGGCGGTGGTGTCGGCGCGTGCGGCCGCGGCCTCCGCCGCGTCGACCGCCCTGCCGTACAGGCGCTCGGCGAGCAGGCGGAAGGCCTCGTCCTTGTTGCGTACGTAGGTGTAGAGGCTCGACCGGGACAGGCCCGTGCGCTGGGCGATGTCGTCCATGGTCGTCCGGCGCACGCCGTACAGCAGCAGGCACTCGTACGTGGAGTCCACGACCACCGAGAGCCGATCGGACATCGGGCCTCCTCACGGGATCGACACTCTGTGCTCAGATCGTCGATACCTTCACGTTAGGTCCCGAAGCCTCCGCCACAAAATAGGCTCTTCTATGGAGTCGATAGAAATTCCAATGGTTCAGCAGGAGCGGGAGACCCGGAGGAGATGGTCGCGGACCAGGGCGACGTGCGGCAGGGGGTGGGCGCCGCTGCGCTGGGCCAGGAAGGCGGTGTTGATGGGAGCGTCCTCGGGGTCGAGGACGAGGCGGAGCGAACCGTCGGCGAGCTCGTTGGTGCAGAGGTAGCGGGGAAGGACCGTGATGCCCAGGCCCGCGACGGTGGCTGACTTGATCGCGCGGAGGTCGGGGATGACCAGCGCCGGCTCGGCGACCAGCCGGGTGTCGAAGACGTGCCGCCAGTAGCGGCGGAGGATGGGCAGGTCGTCGGCGTAGGCGATGAGAGGGACGCCGGCGAGGCCGTCGCTGGTGGCGTGGTCGATGCGGTCGATCCACGCGGGCGCTGCGACGAGCACGAAGTCCTCGTCGGCGAGCGGCTCGGAGACCAGTGCCCGGCCGCGCGGCCGGGTGGTGGAGACCACGAGGTCGTAGCGGCCGGCGCGCAGGCCCGCGAGGAGATCGTCGGACAGGCCGGTGGAGATGCGCAGCCGTACCCCCTTGTCGTACAGGGGGGCGAGGCTGTGGGCGACCACCGCGGCCAGGAACTCCGCCGGTCCTGCCAGCAGGACGGGCGGCTCTGGGACCGCCTCCTCCAGGGCACCGCCGCCGGCGATCGCGTCCAGGGCGTCCATCGGCGCGGCGAGCCTGGCGGCCAGGTCGTCCGCGGCGGGGGTGGGCGTGACGCCGCGCGGCAGCCGTTCGAACAGCTGGCGGCCCATGTGGTCTTCCAGCGCGCGCAGCTGGGTCGTCACCGTCGGCTGGGAGAGCCCGACGAGCCGCGCGGCGGCCGTCAAGGACCCCGCGCGGTACACCGCCAGGAAGGTCCGCAGCTGCGCCAGGTCCAGCGGGCCATCGGATTTCCTATCAGTCACACAGAGAAGTCTATTTACACCAGGTTGTCGCGCAGCAGCTCGATCAGCGGTTCCCGCCGCACGCACGACTCCAGGGCGAAGGAGTCTGCCAGGGCGAGCAGCTCCTCGTCGCCCAGCCCGGCGAACAGCTGGGCGTACTCCGGCAGCAGCGCCTGCGCCAGCAGGATGTGCCTGATGAGGTCGTCGGTCTGGTACCTGGCGCCCCACGGGTAGGGGTTCCAGGTGGGGAACTCGGTCGCGACCAGGTCGTGCAGGGCGCGCAGGTCCTCGGCCGACTCCTCCATCGTGGAGCCCCACCGGTCGGCGCCCAGGCGGAGCTTCTTGGCGATGAACGGGCCGAACCGCTCCATGTAGGGGCCGCTGGCGCTGGTCAGTCCCTGGAGGCCGACGTCCTTGTAGGTCCACAGCGACCAGCCGGCCCCGTAGGCGTCGTAGATCTCCAGCTGGTCGCGCAGGATCTGGTAGCGCTGCTCGTCCCTCGCGGGGTCGCCGGTGTAGACGGGGCCGAACTCCCCCACCCACAGCGGCGTGCCCGTCTCGCGCTGGAAGCGCGTGCGCCGGTCGAACGCCTGCTCCAGCTGCTCGCGGTCGCACCACTCCCCCCTGGTCAGACCCGGGTACGGCCCGCCGTGCGCGAACCCGGCCAGCGCGTAGTCGTGGCAGACGAAGACCGTGTTCTCGTACACCTCGCGGAAGACGGTGAAGTCGGTGGAGTAGGTGTTGCCGTCCAGGAAGAGCACGTGGCCGGGGTCGGCGGCGCGCACGGCCTTGACCAGGCGGTCGTAGAACGGGCCGACCACCCTGCCGCTCGGGTCGCCCGGTTCGTTGACCGGGTTGTACCCGGCGACCCACGGGTGGTCCTTGTAGCGGTCGGCGATCGCCTCCCACAGGTGCACGACCCGGTCCTGGAAGTGCCTGTGCTGCCAGAAGGCGGCCACGTGGGTGGGGTTGTCGGAGTGCCAGTGCTGGTTCTGCGCGCCGGGCAGCGCGTGCAGGTCGATGACGCTGTAGATGCCGTGCGCGCCGAGGAGGTCGATCACGCGGTCGAGGTGGCGGAAGCCGTACTCGATCACCTCCATCGGGCGGGCGTCGGACTCGAAGTGGTGGTAGTTGACGGGGATGCGCACGCAGTTCATCCCCATGCGCGCCAGCAGCTCGGCGTCGGCCGGGCCGAAGAAGGAGGTGAGCAGCCGGTCGAAGAACAGCTCGGCACGCTCCTCCCCCAGGACCTCGCCGACCGACGTGCGCATCCCGGACTCGTTGGCGGGAAAGCCGGTGATGAAGTTCTCCATGTTCATCCAGCCACCGAGCCCGACCCCGCGCAGCCGTACCGCGGCACCTTCGGCGGTTACCAGGTGGCTTCCAGACACATGCAGCATGGTCAACCTTTCATGGCGCCAGCGGTGAGACCGCTGATCAGGTGGCGTTCCGCGACGGCGTAGAAGGCGAGGGCGGGCACCATGGCCAGCACGATGTAGGCCAGGATGCGTGCGGTGTCCGCGGCGTACTCGCCCTGGAACTGCTGCACCCCGAGCGGGATGGTCCACCACTGCGGGTCGGTGAAGACCACCAGCGGCAGCATGAAGTTGTTCCAGCTGCCGACGATCGCGAGCACGCTCACGGTGGCCAGCGCCGGGCGCGCCATGGGCAGCAGGATGCGCCAGAAGAACCCGAAGGGCGTGCACCCGTCGAGCGTGGCCGCCTCCTCGATCTCCAGGGGTATGCCTTTGAAGAAGCCGCGCAGGATGATGATCGTCACGGGGATCCCGAACGCGGCCTGCACGAGGATCACCCCGACCGGGTTGTCCAGCAGGCCGAAGGTACGCAGCAGCACGAACAGCGGCAGGATCGCCACCGTGAACGGGAACATCAGCCCCACGGTGAACATCGTGAAGACCGCCTCACGCCCCCGGAAGGCGAAGCGGGCCAGCACGAACGCGGCCAGCGCCGACACCGCCACGACGATCAGCGTCGTCGCGAGCGCGATGACCACGCTGTTGCCCAGCTGGCGCCAGAAGGCGGCGGAGGTGAAGACCGCGGTGTAGTTCTCCGGATGCCACGGCGAGGGCAGGCCGAAGGGGTTGGTGGACAGCTGCGCGGTGTCCTTGAACCCGCCGATCAGGGCGTACACGATCGGGACCGCCACGAACGCGCCGAGGATCAGGCTGACCGCGTGCAGCGGCAGGTGCTTGGCTTTCACCTTAAGGTGGCCCCTTCCAGGTCGCGGCGCATCACGTAGCGCTGGTACAGCAGGGCGAAGACCATGCTGATGAGGAACATCACGACGCTGATGGCGCTGGCGTAACCGATCTGGAAGCGCTTGAAGCCGAACTGCATCATGGTGACGGCCAGCGTCTCCGAGGAGTGGCTCGGCCCGCCGCCGGTGATGATCCAGACCAGGTCGAACAGCTGGATGGTGCCGATGACGGCCAGGAACGCGCTGATCCTGATCGTCGGCCCCAGCAGCGGCAGCGTCACCCCGCGGAAGGTCTGCCACGGGTTCGCGCCGTCGATCTGCGCCGCCTCGATGAGCTCCTTGGGGATGCTCTGGCGCCCCGCCAGGTAGAGCAGCGTGTGGAAGCCGAAGTACTTCCACGTCATCACCAGGAAGAGCGCGGGCAGCACCGTGGACTCGTCGGCGAACCACTCCGACGACAGCCCGAAGACGCCGACGATCGCGTTGGCCAGACCGGTGTCGTCCGGCGCGAGGATCATGGCGAACAGCACCGCGGTGATGGCCTCCGACAGCACATACGGCGCGAAGAACACCAAGCGGTAGATCGCCCGGCCGGCGATGCGCTGGTTGAGCAGGAGCGCGATGCCGAGCGCCAGCGGGAGCTGGACGACGAGCGTCAGCACCACGATCATGATCAGGTTGCGCATGTCGCCGAGGAACACGTCGCTGGTGATCAGCCGGGCGTAGTTGTCCGCGCCGGTGAAGTTGGTGGGCAGCCGCATGCCGTTCCACTTGAAGAAGCTCGTGTAGACGGCCAGCAGGATCGGCGCCAGCACCAGGGCGAAGAAGAGCACGAGCGCGGGCAGCAGGAACAGGGTGATCGCCAGGCGGTGCCGGCTCCTGGGCGGCCGGGCGGCCGCCCGCGTGCGCGCGGGCGACCGGCGTTCCTGGGTGACCGTCACTCGGACTTGGCCGTCTCTGTGATGGACTTGACGACCTCTTCCGGCGTCTTCTTGCCCTCGATGAGCTGGGCGACGCTGTCGTTGACCTCCTGGCCGATCGCGGGCGGGAAGGCCTGGTCGAGGTAGAGCTGGAAGCCGGTGGCCCTGGCGAGCGTCTCGGCCACGACCTTCTTGTTGGCGTCGACGACCACGGACTCCTCGCCCTTGAACACCGGCTGCCAGATGTCCTTCTTCACCGCGTCGCCGTGCCGTTCCGTGGTCATGAGGGACTTCAGGAAGTCCACGGCCTCGGCCGGGGCGTCCGCGCCGACGGCGAAGCCGCCTCCACCGCCGAAGGCGTCGGTGATCGCGCCCTTGCCGCCGTCGACCGCGGGGAAGGGGAAGAAGCCCAGCTTGTCGCCGATGCCCTTACCCGAGGTCTTCTCCGTGTTGGGGGCCCACTGGCCCATGAGCTCCATGGCGGCCTTGCCGTTGCCCATGGTGGCGGCCTGGCCGCCCGGCTTGTCGTAGGCGGCGTTCTGGAAGCCCTGCTGGAACGGCTGCAGGTCGGCCAGCTCCTTCAGGTGCGCTCCTGCGGCGACGAAGTCGGGCCCGGTGAAGTCCTTGTCCTTGGCGGCCTGCTGCAGGCCGGGCACTCCCGCCGTGCGCATGGCGAGGTAGGCCCAGTAGAAGTGGCCCGGCCACTTCTCCTTGCCCGCCAGCGCGATGGGCGTGATCCCGGCGGCCTTGAGCTTCTTGACGTCCTCGATGTAGGCGGCCCAGGTGGCGGGCGGCTCACTGATGCCCGCCTTGGCGAAGAGGTCCTTGTTGTACCAGAAGCCCACCATGCCGATGTCGGTGGGCATGGCGTAGATCTTGCCGTCGACGACGTAGGGCGGCAGGACGGCCGCGGGGAAGTTGTCCTTGATGTCGGCCAGGTCGTCGGTGATGTCCTTGACGAGCCCGGCGTCCACCTGCTGGGCGAGCACCCCGCCGCCCCAGGTGGTGAAGACGTCCGGCCCGCCGCCGGAGGCGGCGACCGTGGACATCTTCGACTTGAACGCCTCGTTCTCCATGACCGTGACCTTGATCGTCACGTTCGGGTGCGCGGCCTCGTAGTCCTTGGCCGCCTTGGCCATCCAGCTCTTGCCCGGTTCCTGGGTCGCGATGTGCCACCAGTCGACGGTGACCTTCTGCGCGGCCTGCCCGGTCTGCGCGGTTGGGCCGGTCTCCTGAGCGCCTCCGCCGCAGCCGGTCAGGATCAAGGCGGAGGCCAGTAATGCGATCGTTCCTCGACGGCTCACGGTGGCGCCCCTTTCGCTGCTGAAAGTTTCAACGTCGCCCCGAATGTTTCTTTTGCGGCAGCGTAGATTACGCCGGAATCACACGTCAATGTCCTGAAGGTCTGCCGAAACTTTCGGCTAGACTCCCCCTCATGTCACGCAAGCGCGTCACGATCGCCACGATCGCCGACGAGGCGGGGGTCTCCGTACCCACGGTGTCCAAAGTCATCAACGGACGCCCCGAGGTCGCCCCGGAGACCAGGCACAAGGTCGAGGCCCTGCTCCACAAGCACGGCTACCAGCGGCGCGTCAGCCAGGAGAGCATGCCCACCGGCCTGGTGGACCTCGTCTTCACCGAGCTCGAGAGCCCGTGGGCGATGGAGATCATCCGCGGGGCGGAGATCGCCGCGCGCGAGGCCAGCGCCAGCGTCGTCATCTCCGTGGTGCACACGCACGCCGGTCCAGGCCGCGACTGGCTGGAACGGCTGGCCGCGCGCAGGACGGACGGCGTCGTGATCGTCGCCTCCAAGCTCTCCCCCCACGTGCAGGCGCAGCTCACGGCGCGCTCGCTCCCGTTCGTCGTCGTGGACCCGGAGGGTGACCCGCCGCCCGTCGCGGTCTCCGTCGGCGCGACCAACTGGCACGGCGGGCTGGCCGCCACCCGCCACCTGCTGGAGCTCGGCCACACGCGGATCGGCATGATCAGCGGGCCGCCCGACATGCTGTGCAGCCAGGCCAGGATCGACGGCTATCGCGCCGCGCTGGAGGCGGCGGGCCTCACCGTCGATCCCGACCTCATCAGGCGCGGCACGTTCCTGGTCGACTCGGGCCACGACAACGGGCACGCCATGCTCGACCTGCCCGACCCGCCGACCGCCATCTTCGCGGGCAGCGACCTCCAGGCGTTCGGGGTCCTGGAGGCGGCGCGCCAGCGCGGGCTGCGCATCCCCCAGGATCTCTCCGTGGTCGGCTTCGACGACCTGCCGCTGTCGCGCTCGGCCTGGCCGCCGCTCACCACCGTGCGCCAGCCGCTGGAGGAGATGGCGGCGCTGGCGACGAGGACCGTGCTGGGGATGGGCCACGGCGACACGCCGGAGAGCCGGCGGGTCGAGCTCGCCACGGAGCTCGTCGTGCGGGAGAGTACGGCTCCGCCCCGGAGCTAGTTCCGGGCCGCAACTTGCGCCGATATCGTGAAAGTTTCACGGTGGCTCTTTCTCGGGTGATCCCAGGCCAGAGCTCCTTTCATGCCTGCCTCATGACACCTGGCCTTGTCCGAAAGTTTCGTCTAGGTGTTGACATGTTTCGGCTACGTTTCCACACTGACCTCCAGACACCCCCCGCCAGTTCAGTCTGGAGTCAGGCATGAGTCTGAAGGCTTTACCTTCATCCGCCCTCCGCGGGATCATCGCGGCCGGCGCCGTGGCCGCCCTGGGTACGGCGCTCCTGGTCACGGCTCCCGCCAACGCCGCGGCGAGCACGCTGGGCGCCGCCGCCCAGCAGAGCGGCCGCTACTTCGGCACCGCCGTACCCGCGGGCAAGCTCGGCGACTCGCAGTACACCACCATCGCGAACCGCGAGTTCAGCATGGTGACGGCCGAGAACGAGATGAAGATGGACGCCACCGAGCCGAACCGGGGCCAGTTCACCTTCACCAACGGCGACCGGGTCTTCAACTGGGCGGTGCAGAACGGCAAGCGGGTGCGGGGGCACACGCTCGCCTGGCACTCCCAGCAGCCGGGCTGGATGCAGTCCCTGTCCGGCGCGAGCCTGCGCCAGGCGATGATCGACCACATCAACGGCGTCATGGCCCACTACAAGGGCAGGATCTACGCGTGGGACGTGGTCAACGAGGCCTACTCCGACAGCGGCGGCGGCCGTCGCGACTCCAACCTCCAGCGCACCGGCAACGACTGGATCGAGGTCGCCTTCCGCACCGCGCGCGCCGCCGACCCGGCCGCCAAGCTCTGCTACAACGACTACAACATCGACAACTGGACCTGGGCCAAGACCCAGGGCGTCTACTCCATGGTCCGCGACTTCAAGCAGCGCGGCGTGCCCATCGACTGCGTCGGCCTGCAGTCGCACTTCAACGGCAACAGCCCCTACGCCGCCAACTACCGCACCACCATCCAGAGCTTCGCCGACCTCGGCGTCGACGTGCAGATCACCGAGCTGGACATCCAGGGCGGCTCGGCGAGCACCTACGCCAACGTGGTCAACGACTGCCTGGCCGTGGCGCGGTGCGCCGGCATCACCACCTGGGGCGTGCGCGACAGCGACTCCTGGCTCGGCGCGGGCGCCAGCCCCCTGCTCTTCGACACCAACGGCAACAAGAAGCCCGCCTACGACGCCGTCCTGAACGCGCTCAACAACGCGAACCCGAACCCCTCCCCGACGCCGACCCCCACGCCCACGCAGAACCCCGGCACGGGACCGATCCGGGGCGTGGCGTCAGGGCGGTGCGTGGACGTGCCGAACGCCACGACGACCGACGGCACGCAGCTCCAGCTGTGGGACTGCCACTCCAACTCCAACCAGCAGTGGGCCTACACGGCCGCACAGGAGATCCGCGTCTACGGCAACAAGTGCCTGGACGCCGCGGGCACCGGCAACGGCGTCAAGGTGCAGATCTACTCCTGCTGGGGCGGCGACAACCAGAAGTGGCGCCTGAACGCGGACGGCTCCATCGTCGGGGTCCAGTCGGGCCTGTGCCTCGACGCCGCAGGCAACGGCACGGGCAACGGCACCCAGCTCCAGATCTACTCCTGCTGGGGCGGTAACAACCAGAAGTGGACCTGGAACCGAAGCTAGGAACGCGGCTCACGGGACGGTGATCGCTGTGGCGATCACCGTTCCCAGAGAATGTTAACGCTAACAATCCGCTTCAAGGAGCCTCCCTCATGTCGGTACGCGCTCCCGCCCTCCTCTCGCTCTTACTCCTCGTGGCCGCCTTCCTCAGCGCCGGGCCTGCGGAAGCGGCCACCGTCGACACCAATGCCTGGTACGTCCTGGTCAACCGCAACAGCGGCAAGGCCCTGGACGTCTACAACAAGGCCACCAACGACGGCGCCCGCATCACCCAGTGGACCAGACACGACCAGAGCAACCAGCAGTGGCAGTTCGTCGACTCCGGCGGCGGCTACTACCGCATCAAGTCCCGCCTGTCCGGCAAGGTCCTCGACGTCTACAACTTCTCCACCGCCAACGGCGGCCCCATCGTCCAGTGGGCCGACCTCAACGGCAACAACCAGCAATGGAAACTCACCGACAGCCCCGACGGCCACGTCCGGTTCATCTCCCGCCACAGCAACAAAGCCCTCGAAGTACAGGGCGCCTCCACCGCCGACAACGCCACCATCGTCCAGTACGACGACCTGGGCGGTACCAACCAGCAGTGGCAACTCGTCAAGGTCGGCGGCGGCAGCAGCTACACCAACCCGATCGTCTGGCAGGACTTCGCCGACGGCGACATCATCCGGGTCGGCGACGCCTACTACTACTCCGCCTCGACCATGCACTACTCGCCTGGCGCGCCGATCCTGCGCTCCTACAACCTCGTCGACTGGGAGTACGCGGGACACTCGGTCCCCAGGCTCGACTTCGGCTCCGGCGCCTACGACCTGACCGGCGGCAGGGCGTACGTGAAGGGCATCTGGGCCTCGGCCCTGAACTACCGGCCGAGCACCAGCACGTACTACTGGCTCGGCTGCGTGGAGTTCAACCGCACCTACGTCTACACCGCGTCCGCCGTGGACGGGACGTGGACGAAGCGCTCGCAGATCAACAACTGCTACTACGACGCCGGCCTGCTGGTCGACACCAACGACACCATGTACGTCGCCTACGGCAACAGCACCATCAGCGTCGCCCAGCTCTCGGCCGACGGACTCAGCCAGGTCCGCGCCCAGCAGGTCTTCCAGACCCCGTCGAACGTCGGCACGCTGGAGGGCAGCCGCTTCTACAAGCGGGGCGGCTACTACTACATCTGGCTCACCCGCCCGGCCAACGGCCAGTACGTGCTCAGGTCCACCTCCCCGTGGGGCCCGTACGAGATGCGCCAGGTCCTGCTGGACCTGCCCGGCCCGATCCCCGGCGGCGGCGTTCCGCACCAGGGCGGGCTCGTCCAGACCCAGGCCGGCGACTGGTACTACATGTCCTTCGTCGACGCCTACCCCGGTGGCAGGGTCCCGGCGCTCGCCCCGATCACCTGGACCAACGACTGGCCCGCCGTCCAGACGGTCAACGGCGGCTGGGGGGTGAACTACCCGCGGCCGAACATCCAGACCAGCCGTACGGTGGCCTCGATGATCGGTCAGGACACCTTCACCTCGGGCGGCCTCGGCCACCGGTGGGAGTGGAACCACAACCCCGACACCAGCCGCTTCTCCACCGGCAACGGCCTGCGCCTGCAGACCGCGACGGTCACCGGCGACCTCTACAACGCCCGCAACACCCTGACCCACCGCGTCCAGGGCCCGTCGTCGACCGCGACGATCGAGCTCGACTACTCCCAGATGGCCGACGGCGACCGCGCCGGGCTGGCGATGCTGCGTGACCAGTCGGCCTGGATCGGCGTCAGGCGCGACGGCGGCTCCTACCGCGTCGTGATGACGAACGGGCTGACCATGAACGGCTCGTGGCAGACCACCGGGACCGGCTCGGAACAGGCGGGCTCGGCCGTCGCCGGCGGCCGGATCTGGCTCAGGGTCAACGCCGACATCCGTCCGGGTTCCGGCAGGCAGGCCCGCTTCTCCTACAGCACCGACGGGACGACCTTCGCCGGTCTCGGCCCGGCCTTCACGTTGAACAACGCCTGGCAGTTCTTCATGGGCTACCGCTTCGGGATCTTCAACTACGCCACCCAGGCTCTCGGCGGCGCGGTGACCGTGCGCCGCTTCGACCTGACCACCCCCTGATGAGATCGGAGCACAAGTGAGAACCCAACAACCCTGGGCCGTCCTGGCGGCCCTGGCCACGCTCCTGGTGGGCCTGTTCGTGGCCCCCCAGGTGGCGAACGCGGCCACCGTCGACACCAATGCCTGGTACGTCCTGGTCAACCGCAACAGCGGCAAGGCCCTGGACGTCTACAACAAGGCCATCAACGACGGCGCCCGCATCACCCAGTGGACCAGACACGACCAGAGCAACCAGCAGTGGCAGTTCGTCGACTCCGGCGGCGGCTACTACCGCATCAAGTCCCGCCTGTCCGGCAAGGTCCTCGACGTCTACAACTTCTCCACCGCCAACGGCGGCCCCATCGTCCAGTGGGCCGACCTCAACGGCAACAACCAGCAATGGAAACTCACCGACAGCCCCGACGGCCACGTCCGGTTCATCTCCCGCCACAGCAACAAAGCCCTCGAAGTACAGGGCGCCTCCACCGCCGACAACGCCACCATCGTCCAGTACGACGACTGGGGCGGCGCCAACCAGCAGTGGCAGCTCGTCAAGGTCGGCGGCGGCGACCCGCCCGGTCCGTGCGAGCTTCCGTCGACGTACCGCTGGTCGTCGACGGGCGCACTGGCGCAGCCGAAGTCGGGATGGGTCTCGCTCAAGGACTTCACCGTCGCGCCCTACAACGGCAAGCACCTCGTCTACGCCACCACGCACGACTTCGGGTCGAACTGGGGGTCGATGAACTTCAGCCCGTTCACCAACTGGTCGGAGATGGCCACGGCCACGCAGACCGGGATGTCCTCCGGCACCGTCGCGCCCACGCTCTTCTACTTCGCGCCGAAGAGCATCTGGGTGCTCACCTACCAGTGGGGCGCGACCGCCTTCTCCTACCGCACCTCGAACGACCCCACCAACCCCAACGGCTGGTCAGCACCGCAGGCGCTCTTCACGGGCAGCATCTCGGGCTCGGGAACCGGCCCGATCGACCAGACGGTCATCGGTGACGGTACGAACATGTACCTGTTCTTCGCCGGGGACAACGGCAAGATCTACCGGGCCAGCATGCCGATCGGGAACTTCCCCGGCAACTTCGGCTCGTCGTACACGACCATCATGAGCGACAGCACGAACAACCTGTTCGAGGCGGTCCAGGTCTACAAGCTCAAGGACCAGAACCGCTACCTCATGCTCGTCGAGGCGATCGGCTCGCAGGGACGCTACTTCCGCTCCTTCACCGCCACCAGCCTGGGGGGTTCGTGGACGCCGCAGGCGGCGAGCGAGAGCAACCCGTTCGCGGGCAAGGCCAACAGCGGCGCGACGTGGACCAACGACATCAGCCACGGCGAGCTGCTCCGCACCAGCGCCGATCAGAGCTTCACCGTCGACCCCTGCAACCTGCAACTGCTCTACCAGGGCCGCGCGACCAACTCCGGCGGCGACTACGGCCTTCTGCCCTACCGGCCGGGCCTGCTGACCCTCCAGCGCTAGCGCCATGACCTCGGGCCGGGCTCGGTGCTTCGCCGAGCCCGGCCCCCTTCTCCGAGGAGCGACAAGATGCTCGCAAGACTGGTGGCACTAGCGGCCCTGACCGTGGCCCTGCTCCCCGCCACCCAGGCCCAGGCGCTGGAGAACGGCGTGGGCCGCACCCCGCCGATGGGATGGAACACCTGGAACACCTTCGGCTGCAACATCAGCGAGGCGCTGATCCGCCAGACCGCCGACGCGATGGTCAGCTCCGGCATGGCCGCCCTCGGGTACCAGTACGTCGTCGTCGACGACTGCTGGTTCAACCCGGCGCGGGACTCCGCGGGAAACCTCCAGGCCAACCCGTCGCGATTCCCGAGCGGCATGAAGGCCCTCGGCGACTACCTGCACGCGCGGGGCCTGAAGTTCGGCCTCTACCAGGCGCCCCTGGACCGCACGTGCGCCCAGTACTTCAACTCCTATCCCGGCGCGACCGGCAGTCTCAACCACGAGGCCCAGGACGCGCGGCAGTTCGCCGCCTGGGGCGTCGACTATCTCAAGTACGACTGGTGCTCACCCACCGGGACCATCGACGACCAGGTGCGCGCCTTCGCGAAGATGCGCGACGCCCTGGCGGCCACCGGGCGGCCGATCCTCTACAGCATCAACTCCAACAGCATCCACGAGAAGACCGGCCCCCAGCGGAACTGGGGTGACGTCGCCAACATCTGGCGCACGACCGAGGACATCACCAACGTCTGGAACTCCGGCCAGACCAACGGCTACCCGATGGGCATCCAGAACATCGTCAACGTCAACGCGCCCCTGTCGGGCTACGCCAAGCCGGGGCAGTTCAACGACCCCGACATGATGGTGGTCGGCCGCGGCGGCATGACGGACACCGAGATGCGCAGCCACTTCGCCCTCTGGGCGATCATGGCCGCACCGCTGATCGCGGGCAACGACATGCGGAACATGGACTCCGCGACCGCAACGATCATGAAGAACCAGAACCTGATCGCCGTCAACCAGGACCCGCTCGGCCTCCAGGCCACCCAGATCGGCAATGACGGCACCCGCCGCATCCTGGCCAAGCGGCTGAGCGGCGGCGACGTCGCCGTCGCGCTGTTCAACCAGGGCGGCAGCACGACGACGATCAGCACCACCGCCTCGGCGATCGGCCTGTCCGGCACCTCGTTCAGCCTGCGTGAGGCCTGGACGAACGCCGTCACCTCGACCACCGGGGCCATCTCGGCGAGCGTGCCGTCCCACGGCACCGTGGTGTTCCGGGTCAGCGGCGGAACGCCCAACCCCGCGTCCCGGATCCAGGGCGTGGGGTCGGGACGATGCCTCGACGTCACCGGGGCGTCCCAGACCAACGGGACGCGGGTGGCGATCTGGGACTGCCACCAGCAGAGCAACCAGCAGTGGACCTCCACGGCTGCCGGTGAGCTGCGCGTCTACGGGAACAAGTGCCTGGACGCGAACAACAACGGCACCGCCGACGGCACCAGCGTGATCATCTGGGACTGCAACGGGCAGAACAACCAGAAGTGGCGCTTCAACGCCGACGGCAGCATCACCGCCCTGGGCGCGAACAAGTGCCTGGACGTGCCGGGCAACGCCACGGCCAACGGCGTCAACCTGCAGATCTGGACGTGCAACGGCGCCGTCAACCAACGATGGACCCGCGTCTGACGGTCAGCCCTTGGGCGGGGCCGTACTCTCACGGACCGTGAGCGTGGTGGCGATCTCCAGGCCGACCTGGGGAACCGGCTCGCCGCGACCCATGGCCAGGGCCAGCTCGGTGGCGGCGTCCGCCATCTCGCTCAGCGGCTGGTGAACCGTGGTCAGCGGCGGGTCGACCCAGGCGACGACCGGAAGGTCGTCGTAGCCGACCACGCTCAGGTCGCCGGGGATGGACAGCCCGAGCTCGCGAGCGGCCTGGTAGACGCCGAGCGCCTGCAGGTCGTTCGCGGTGAAGATCGCCGTCGGCCGGTCGGCCCCGGACAGGAGGTCGCGCGCCGCCGCGCAGCCGCCCTCGCGGGTGAGGGGGGCGCGGACCAGGAGATCAGGCTCGGCCGGGACGTCGGCCTCGGCCAGCGCGGACAGGTAGCCGGCGACCCGGGCGCGGCAGAAGGGGTGGTCCGGGCCGCTGATCATGGCGATGCGGCGGTGTCCCAGGTCGAGCAGGTGCCGGGTCGCCGCCTGGCCGCCACGCCAGTTCGTGGCGCCCACGAAGGGGACGTCGTCCGGCAGGTCGTCGATCGGGTCGAAGACGACGAACGGGATGCCCTTGGCCTTCAGCTTCTCGCGTTCCGAGGCGGAGAGCTGGGCGACGGACAGGACGCAGCTGGGGCGGCGGCCGACCGTGTCGTCGATGGTCGTGGCGGTGGAGTCGTGGAGGGCGAACGCCGACACCATGACCCCGACCCGGTTCTTGCGCGCCGCCCGCTCGACGCCGCGGATGATCTCGATGCCCCACATGTTCTCGAGCTCGCGGAACACCAGCTCGACGACGCTGTTCCTGTTGTTTCCCGGCTTGCGGTAGCCGTACTGGTCGATCAGCTTCTCGATCTTGGCGCGGGTCGCGGCCGAGACCCCGGAGCGGCCGTTGAGCACCTTGGACACGGTGGGGACCGAGACGCCCGCCGACTCGGCAATGTAGGCGATGGTGACGGAGCCCGGCCCCTCGTCGTGCGCGCCCTGCTCCTCGGTCACGAGGAAACTATAGAGCAAGTGGAAGAGAAACTTTCCCTAGGCTGCTGGACGGTTTTATGGCGTTCCTTCCTTGAGGACCTCGTAGGTGAACCAGTCGAAGTGCACGCTGCCCGCCGCGGCGTACATACCGATCACCCGGCCGGTGAAACCGCCTGCCACCTCGGTGGACAGGTAGCGCCCGTCGAGCCCGGCCAGCACGCCGACACCTTCGACGCCGAAGAAGAGCCTGTCCGGCCCGTCGCACGGGTCGCCGGGATCCTGGCGTTCGCTGTTCTCGACGGTCAGCACCAGCGGGCCCTCGGGCGGCGCGTGTTCCGCCACCACGGTCCGCACCGGGCCGATCCTGGCGATGACCTGGACCCGGCCCTCCGCCGCCTCGATCTCGTAGTGGTGCCGCTCGTCGAGGCGGACCGCCAGGCCGCCGCGCCCCTGCGCCGGGTCGATCAGGGTCCTGGCGCGCCACCTCGGGTTCTGCGCGCGGTGGCCGGCGAAGGTAGCGTCGCGCTCGTCCAGGGAGGCGCCGCGGGCGCGGAGCGTCAGCCAGCCAGGCCGTTCCTCGGTGGTGCACAGGTCCGCCGCGCGGCTGCGCAGCGAGATCCAGCTGTGCCGCAGCCCGGCCAGGTCGAAGTCGTCGCCGAAGGAGCCGGGCGGGGTGCCGTCGACGATCTCGCCGACGACCGGCCAGCCGTCCGCCCAGGTGACCGGGGCCAGGAAGGTCTCGCGGCCCAGGACGTGCCAGCCGGGTGTGCCTCCGCCCGGCCGTACCCCGAGAAAGACCATCCACCAGCTCCCGTCGGAGGCCTGGACGAGGTCGGCGTGGCCGGTGTTCTGGACCGGGTGGTGGGTGCCGCGGTGGGTCAGGATCGGGTTGGCCGGGCACGGCTCGAACGGGCCGTCCGGCGCGGGTCCGCGGGCGATCGAGACGGCGTGGCCCCGCTCGGTGCCGCCCTCGGCGATCATCAGGTACCAGTGGTCGCCGATCCTGTAGAGGTGGGGCGCTTCCGGCGCCAGCGCGCCCTCCGTCCCCGACCAGACCTGGTGCGGCTCGCCGTACGTCCGGCCGGAGAGCGGGTCGAGGCGCACCTGCGCGCCTCCGGCGGTCGTGCACCAGCAGGTGCCGTCGTCGTCCCAGGCCAGGTCGGGGTCGATGCCGTGGACGCCGGGTAAGGGGATCGGGTCTGACCAGGGACCGGCCGGGTCGGTGGCGGTGAACAGGACGTTTTCCCCTGCGGCCACGACGGTGACGATGAGCCAGAAACGTCCGTCGTGGTGGCGGATGGTGGGCGCGTAGACCCCGCCGGAGGAGTGGGTGTCCGTGGTCATGGGCAGCTGGCTGGGGCGTTCCAGGGCGTTGCCGATCTGCGTCCATCGCACGAGGTCGCGGCTGTGGAAGAGGGGGACGCCGGGGAAGTACTCGAAGCTGGAGCAGGCGAGGTAGTAGTCGTCGCCGACGCGGCAGACGCTGGGATCAGGATGGAATCCGGAAATTACAGGGTTAGGCACCCCTTGCGGTCCTTTCATGGGAGGCGGAGTAGTGGACGAGGGAACACTGACCCCAGGTGATCATGGTTCCTTCCTCAGTACGGCGCAGCCACCGGCGGGCAGTTCCTCGGCCAGGTCTCCGGTCAGCAGGTCGAAGGCGGGCTCGGGCAGGCGGACGGCGGCGGTCGTGTGGTTGAGGACGAACCTCCAGGCGCCACGGGTGACGGTCTCGACACCGGCCACCCTGGACGTGCCCCCGGCCAGCCGGGTGATCAGGGCGGCGTAGCCGGGGTCGTCGAGCCGCGTCGACAGGTACCAGCCCTCGCCCGCGCCGAAGCGGTGCCGGGTGAGCGCGGGTTTCCCCGCGAGCATGCCGTGGGTGTAGGTGGCGACGGCCTCTGCGCCCCTGAGCTGGAGCGACTCGCTCCACACCGTGGCCTGGACACCGTCCGACAGGACGATCCGCTCGCCGTACCGCAGCGGCCTGGGTTCCTCGACGCGGATGCCCAGCGCCTCGCGCAGCGGCAGGGCGGGGTAGCCGCCGAGCCTGGCGTGGAGGCGGTCGTCGACGACGCCGGTGAAGTGCTGGACGAGCAGCGTTCCGCCGCCCGCGACGTACCCGCGCAGGTTCTCCGCCCCGGCGTCGGAGAGCAGGAACAGCGCGGGAGCCACCACGAGCCGGTAGGGGCTGAGGTCGTGCGACGGATGGGCGAAGTCGGCCGTGAT
Source organism: Nonomuraea sp. NPDC050556 (assembly GCF_044457355.1). NCBI lineage: Bacteria > Bacillati > Actinomycetota > Actinomycetes > Streptosporangiales > Streptosporangiaceae > Nonomuraea > Nonomuraea sp. NPDC050556. The sequence continues at coordinate 3,135,560 of NZ_JBITGU010000001.1, forward strand.
CCCGGCGTCCCACAGCGCGCGGTGGGTACGGCGGAGCGAACCGAGGTAGTCGAGCTCCTTCGAGGGCAGCCCGTCGACCTCCAGCGCCCACCAGGCGTCCGAGTCGTGCAACACGGCCACCTGCGCGGTGACCGTCGACCCAGCCACCTCGCCGAGCCGCTCCACCGCCTCACCGACTGCCCGGACCTCGCGGAAGATCCGGCTGTCCGCCCCCGCGTGCGGCAGCATCGCCGAGTGCCACGTCTCGGACCCGGCGCGCGACTGCCGCCACTGGAAGAACAGCGCGCCCTCGGAGCCGCGGGCGATGTGGCCGATCGTGTGGCGCAGGATCTCGCCGGGCTCCTTGCCCAGGATCCTGTCGCCGTCGTAGACGGTGCTGGCGCCCTGCTCCATCAGCAGCCAGGGCCGCCCGCCCGCGAAGGAGCGGGCCCGGTCGGCGGCGAACGCGGTGTCGGCCGCCGCGTCGAGGCCGGGGGCGTCCGGGTAGTGGTCGATGGCCACCACGTCCACCTCGCGGCCCAGCGCCCACAGGTCCAGGTTCTGGTAGCCGGGGAGCATCATGTTGGTCGTCACCGGGCGGTCGCTGTGCGCGCGGATCGCGTCGCGCTGCTCGCGGAAGGCGGTCAGGACCAGGTCGGACCAGAACCGCCTGAAGTCCAGGTGCTGGCCCGGGTTGCGGTGCCAGTTGGTGGCGCGCGGCGGCAGCACCTGCTCCCAGCGGCCGTAGCGCTGGCTCCAGAACGCCGTGCCCCACGCCTCGTTGAGCACCTCCAGCGACCCGTGGCGCTCCTGGAGCCATTCGCGGAACGCCTCAGCGGTGTGGTCGCACCAGCAGAGCGTGGCGTACTCGTTGTGCACGTGCCACATGGCGACGGCCGGGTGCCTGCCGTACCGCTCCGCCAGGGCCGTGGCGATGTCCCGCGCGGCGCTCCGGTAGGCGGGGGCGGCCAGGCAGTAGGTGTCGCGGCTGCCGTGGATGTGACGGACGCCGTCCTCCTTGACGGGCATGGCGTCGGGGTGGGCCAGGGTGAACCACGGGGGCGGGGAGGCGGTGGGGGTGGCCAGGTCCGCCGCGACGCCGTTGGCGTGGAGCCGGTCGAGGTGGGCGTCGAGCCAGGCGAAGTCGTAGCGGCCCTCCTCGGGTTCCAGCAGCGACCAGGAGAAGACGCCGACGGTCGCCAGGTTGACCCTGGCGAGGCGCATGAGCGCGTCGTCTTCCTTCCAGACCGTCTCGTCCCACTGCTCGGGGTTGTAGTCGCCGCCGAAGAACATCGTGCTCCCAGGTGCTTTCACGGATCGTCGGGGTGGGGCTCGCCCGCCGCGCACGGAGGCGGGGACGAGGTCGTCGAAGCGCTTCAACAATGCCGCGAGACTAATGACATGTTTCAGGCAAGACAAGGGCAACCAATAAACGAAAGTTTCCCTACGGTGCACTCTTGACGGGGGACGGCCCGCCCCGAGCCGCGGGCCGTGAGGTTGGGCAAGCCCTGACGAGGGTTCAGGTGAGGAAGGTGACGTAGAGCAGGTACACGTTCAGGGCGATGATCATCGTGGCGATGCCGCCCGCCGCGGCGTTCGTCAGGCGGTTGTTCACGAACGAGCCCATGATGTCGGCGCGCCGGGTCAGCAGCAGCAGCGGCACCAGGGCGAACGGGATGCCGAACGGCTCGCCGGTCGCCGCCCCACCGTGCCCGCCGTGGTCGAGCTGCCGAGCGGCACGAAGGCCCGGCTGACCTGTCAGCCGCGCAGGCGGTCGCGCCAGGGGTGCGTGCCGAACTCGATCGCGAGCATCTGGTCGAGCCACAGGCGTTGCTGCCCGGTCAGGACGGGTAGCACCTCGGCGAAGTCCTGCTCGTCCTTGGGGCGGCGGGCCTTGGACTTGAAGAGGAGCTGGACCTCCGGCGACAGGCGCACGAAGCCGTCCTCGGCGATGCCCAGGGACGCGAGCGGGCGGCGGATGCGGGCGTCGCGGCGGTAGATCCACTCGGCGCCGTCGGCCTCGTCCACCATGAGCTGGAATCGCCACGGGCCGTCGGGGGTCTCGCGGATCCAGATGTCGTGCACGTGTTCCGGCAGCACCTCGTCGATCTCCCACAGCCGGAACTCGCCGGAGTCGACCAGCTGCACGTCCCATCCCGCGAGGTGGCGGCGCATCGCGAGCTGGTCACGGCGCAGGACCGAGATGTCGACGTCGCCGTGCTCCCGGAAGGAGCGGCCGACGGCCAGCTCGATCGCGTATCCGCCGCTGACCCACCAGGACGCCTCCAGTCCCTGTAACAGCGCGACGACTTCGGTCAGTGAAGCGGGTTCCCACGGGCCCCACGGGGTCTCTGTTCTCACTGGATCATGATGGCACCCCTGGGACGTTACCCGTTGAATTGCAAGAGTTCAATGAAAGTTTTCGCTCGATCACACAATGGGTCTTGACAGTGATCCAGCAGAAGTACTCAATAGGCAACACAGTCCAACGTCTTCCAACGTTGCGCACGGCCGGAGGTACCCCGGCCGGGTACCCCCCAGAGGCTGAAAGGAATCGATCGCTCATGCGTCGATCGAGTCGTGCGCTGATTGTCCTCTTAACGTCGGCCCTCGCCGCGCTCGCCCTTCCCGGCGTGCCCGCGCAGGCGGCCGGGCCGTACGTCGTCGAAGCCGAGAACATGGCGCTGACCAACTTCACGACCACGACCGTCACCCACACCTTCAACGGCGCGGCGGTCGAGACCGTCACCTATGCCCAGGGCGTTTCCGGGCAGACGAGCACCGCCGCCAAGTCCTTCACCGGGGCGTCGGGAACCTACGACATCATCACCCGCTACAACGGAAAGACCGCGGGCGGAGTGACCTATTCGATCGCGGTGAACTCCACCACCGTGGATTCGTGGGCGATTTCCCGGCGGAACGGCGGCGACTTCACCGATCCGGTGAACATCGACACGCACACCTCCAGCAGGGTCACGCTCAATGCGGGTGACACCGTCAAGCTGACCGCCGTTTCCTCAGGCGACGTGCCGCGCGTCGACCGGTTGACGATCCAGGAATACGTCGGCCCACCGGCGAGCACGCTCACCCTCGATTCGCCGAACGCGACGCTGAACGACGGTTTCGCGTGGGGCAGGAATCGCGCGCTCGGCATGGCGTTCTATCCCGGGAACCCGATGATGGGGCACGAGACGGAATGGTGGCGTCTCAAGGACGCCACGCACACGACGACGGTCCCCGGCTACTGGGGTTCCTACGTCCAGCGCGAGGCCTTCTACAACCGGGACATCGCCCACCAGTCGGATGGCGCGCACGTCCTCGGCCTGGACGCCGAGACGCTCAGCATGATGAGGACGTTCGCCGCGGACGCCGACGACCCCGGCCAGAACGGCTGGCCGCTGTGGGCGCACAGTTCCGCCGGGGCCATGTATTACGTCGACGGCACCGGTTTCCGTGAACTGCCGTCGCCGTTCAACGTGATGGCCAAGGCGTACAAGCAGTATCTGTGGACGGGCGATTCCACCTGGCTCAACGATCCGGCCCTTTCCGCTTACTACGACTCGACCATGGGTTCCTTCCTGACCGGTCACGAGGTCACGTGGAACGACGCGAATCCGTCGGCCGAGCAGCCGGTGGCGAAGAAGCAGAACGGGGAGTACACGGCGACGTTCTTCGAGTTCCCCAACGAGAATCTCGTCGCGGCGGCAGACGCGCTCGGTTACCAGTACCAGTCGATGGTGGCGTACGCCGAGATTCTCAAGGCGAAGGGCGACAACGCCGGCAGCGCGAAATGGGCCGGTCGCGCCCAGCGGGTGCGCGACCACTTCGAGGCGAGCTGGTGGGACGCTGCCAACAACCGCTACATCCGCGGAAAGGACGCCGCGGGCACCGGCTACAGCAGCTGGGGCCACGAGGCCAGCTTCCTGATGATGCTGACGGGACTCGGCGACCACGGCCCCAGAACCGGCGCCTACCTCGACTTCATCGCCGCCAACGACGACAACCTGAACGTCGAGGCGACCTCTTACCTGCCGGAGATGTACTACCAGTACAACCGCCCCACTGAGGGCTGGGCGTGGCTGAAGAAGCTCATGACCGATAGGAACGACTACCCGGAAATCTCGTTCATGGCCGTCAGCAGCACCGTCGACGGGATGATGGGCGTGCAACCGGACGCCCCGAACCACAAGGTGGCCACCGTCCCCCGGCTGACGTCAGAAGTGCCCTGGGTGGAGATCGACCACCTTAAGGTCGGCGGCAACGACCTGAAGCTCAAGCACACCGGCACGACGGGTTCCACGCTGACCAACAACTCCGGCGGCGCCCTCACCTGGGAGGCGCAGTTCTACGGGACCCTCGCCTCGATCAGCGTGAACGGCACCCCGCAGACGCCGCAGACCAGGTCCTTGTACGGCAGGACCGTGTCGTACGTGACCGTGCCGGTGGCGACCGGCGCCACCGTGACCGCCACCGCGGGCGCCACGGGCGGCGACACCCAGGCGCCGACGGCACCGGCCAACCTCACCTCGAACGGTTCGACGTCGAACAGTGCGACGCTGAGCTGGACGGCGTCGACCGACAACGTCGGCGTGACCGGCTACAGCGTCTACCGCGGCGCCACGCTGGCCGGTTCGACGACGGGCACGAGCTTCACGGCGACCGGACTCGACGCGTCGTCGACGTACACCTTCACCGTGAAGGCGAGCGACGCCGCCGAGAACGTCTCACCCGCCAGTAACCCGGTCACCGTCACCACCGCCATCAGCGGAACCGGGCAGACGGCCGCGCTGAGCGACCTCACCTGGGCCGGAGCCACGACCGACTTCGGCACCGTGCGCAAGGACCGGAGCGTGGGAGCGAACCCCATCAAACTCGCCGGGACCACGTACGCCAAGGGCATCGGCACGCACGCCAACAGCACCGTCACCTACACACTGAACGGCGCCTACGACCGGTTCCAGTCGGACGTCGGCGTCGACGACGAGGTCACCGCGAACGCGACGGTCAGGTTCCAGGTCTGGGGCGACGGCGTCAAGCTGTACGAGAGCCCGGCGGCGATGACGCCGTCGAGCGCGACGCAGTCCGTCGACGTCGGCATCGCCGGGGTGACCTCGCTGGTGCTGAAGGTGACCGACGCGGGCGACGGCATCAACAGCGACCACGCCGACTGGGCCAACGCCAAGCTCGTCGGCGACACCCAGGCACCGACGGCCCCTGCCAACCTCACGTCGAACGGTTCGACGTCGAACAGTGCGACGCTGAGCTGGACGGCGTCGACCGACAACGTCGGGGTGACCGGCTACGACGTCTACCGGGGGACGGTCCTGGCCGGTTCCGCGACGGGCACGAGCTTCACGGCGACCGGGCTGGCGGCCGGCACGCCGTACACCTTCACGGTGAAGGCGCGGGACGCGGCGGGCAACGTGTCGGCCGCCAGCAACGCGGTGACCGTCACCACCTCCGGAGGCGGCGGCGCGGTGTTCCTCAGCGACCTGAACTGGACCGGCACCCCGACGATCGGGTACGGCACCGTCCACGAGGACGCCAGCGTGGACGGGCACACCCTCACCCTGAACGGCACCGCGTACGCCAAGGGCGTCGGCACGCACGCGACGAGCAGCATCACCTACACGCTCGGCGGCACCTACCAGCGGTTCCAGTCGGACGTGGGCGTCGACGACGAGGTCGGGGCGAACGCGACCATCCGCTTCGAGGTCTGGGGCGACGGCGTCAAGCTGTACGGGAGCCCGGCGGTGATGACGCCGTCGAGCGCCGCGCAGCACGTCGACGTCAGCGTGGCCGGGGTGACGACGCTCGTGCTGAAGGTGACCGACGCGGGCGACGGCATCAACAGCGACCACGCCGACTGGGCGGGGGCAAAACTCACCCGATAGGTAGATACCGCCCGGTTGGGGCAGTGAGGGCTTCTCATGTTCAGGGAGCCCTCATGACCACCGATCACATCCCCGCCCAAGCCCCCGCGGAGGAGCCCACACCGGCGCTGCCGTTCGGGAAGCCGGGACGCCCGTTCGGCAGCAGCCCGTTCATCTTCGGCTTCACCGCCGCGCTCGGGGTGCTGACCGCCTGGCTGCTCGTCCAGGCGCTCACGGCGACCGCCTCGATGCTGGTCCTGATCATCGTGTCGCTGTTCCTGGCCATCGGCCTGGACCCGGCCGTGCGCTGGCTGCAGGGGCATGGGTTACCCCGCTGGGCGGCCATCTCGACGGTGTTCGCCGGGGTGATCCTGCTGTTCGCCGGGTTCGGCCTGGCCATCGTCCCGGCGGTGTCGGAGCAGGCCGGGCAGTTCGTCGAGCAGCTGCCCGGCTACATCCAGCAGCTGCAGAACAACCCGCAGGTGCGCGACCTGGACCGGCGCTTCGGGCTGCTCGAACACCTGCAGACGTATCTGACCAGCGGGGACCTCGGCAAGCAGGTGTTCGGCGGGCTGCTCGGCGCGGCCGGCATCGTGGTCAGCGCGGTGTTCACCGCGCTGACCGTGCTCATCCTCACCCTGTATTTCCTGGCCTCCCTGCGTACGGTCACCCGTACCACCTACCGGCTCATCCCCCGATCGCGCCGCGAGCGGGTGCAGCTGCTCGGCGACGAGATCTTCAACCAGGTGGGCGGGTATGTGGCGGGGAACCTGTTCATCTCGCTCATCGCCGGGGTGACGACGTTCATCTTCCTGGCGATCGCGGGCGTGCCGTACGCGCTGCCGCTGGCCATCATCGTGGCCATCACGGACCTGATCCCGATGATCGGCGCGGGCATCGGGGCGGCGGTGGCCATCATGGTCTCGCTGTTCGTGTCGATGCCGGTCGCGATCGCCACGCTGATCTTCTTCGTGGTGTACCAGCAGATCGAGAACTACCTGATCGCGCCGAGGGTGATGAAGTCCACCGTCAACGTGCCCGCCGCCGCGACCATCGTGGCGGCGCTCATCGGGGGCGCGTTGCTGGGCGTCGTCGGCGCGCTGCTGGCGATCCCGGTCGCCGCGGCGCTCCACCTGATCCTCCGCGAAGTCCTCCTCCCCCGCCAGGACCGCCACTGACCACGGTTAGCCGTCGCAGGCCAGGGGCAGGGGTCGTGGTCATGAGCACCATCGAGTACTCCGTAGACGTCCAGGTCCCGATCAGCGCCACCTATCACCAGTGGACGCGGTTCGAGACGTTCCCCGAGTTCATGGAAGGGGTGGAGTCGGTCGAGCAGCAGACCGCCACACGCGCGACCTGGCTGGCGGAGATCGCCGGTGTCAAGCGCGAGTTCACCACCGAGATCACCGAGCAGACCCCCGACCGGCGCGTCGCCTGGCGCACCCTCGACCGCCCGCACCACGCGGGAGCCGTCACCTTCCACCCCGTCAACGCCGCCACCACCCGCGTGACGCTCCAGATGGAGTACGACCCCGAGGGCTTCGTCGAGACCGCCGGCGACTGGCTCCAGCTCGTCCGCCTGCGCGTCGAGGGCGACATGCGCCGGTTCAAGGAGTTCATGGAGACGCGCGGCGACGCCCCCGAGGGCTCGGAGCCCCACACCCGCAGCCGGGACAGCGACACGGCCCCGCTGCCCGGCACCGGGTACCCGACCTCCGACGGCTAGTCCAGGCAGAACTCGTTGCCCTCAGGGTCGGTCATCACGATGAAGCCGTAGCTCAGCGGAGCCTCAGGCTCGAACCGCTGCACTCGCTTGCCGCCCAGCCCGACGAGCCGGTCGCACTCGGCCTCCAGCGCCGCCATCCGCTCCTCCCCCTGCAGCCCGGGGGCAGCGCGGACGTCGAGGTGGACGCGGTTCTTCCCGGCCTTGTCCTCAGGCACCTGCTGGAAGAACAGCCGCGGCCCCTCCCCTGCCGGGTCTTCGAGGGCCGAGCGGGTGTTGCGCTCCTCCACCGGGACGCCGGCCCGCTCCAGGAATTCCGCCCACGCCGCCAGCGGGTCGGCGCCCTCGGGCAGGTCGACCCCGGGCGGGCCGGGGTGGACGTAACCCAGGACCTCGCGCCAGAAGATCGACAGGGCCTGCGGGTCGCGGGCGTCGAAGGTGATCTGGATCTCACGGCTCATCGGACGGCTCCCGTTCTCGTGTGCGTGTAGAGGTCGCGCAGCAGGCAGACCTCGGACAGGTGGTGGATCAGCTCGCGGTTGATGTGCAGGATCAGGTCGGCCATGGACGCCTCCGGGTAGGGCTCCTTCTCCCCGACAAGGGCTCCGAGATCGGCGCCGCGCACCCCGGCCAGCCAGACGTCGAGCTGCGTGTCGAGCTGGTCAAGGGCCGCTGCCGCGCCTCCGGCGTACGGCCAGGTGTCGTAGGAGGCGGCGGGCGCCCCGAAGTGCGCCGCGTTGCGCGCGGCCAGCACCCCGACGATGACGTGGCCGAGCCGCCAGGCGATCGTGGTGAACGGCGCGGGCACCGGTGGGGGATAGACGTAGTCGATCGTGAAGCCACCCGGAGCGGGCCGTACGTTCCAGGCGTCCCGCACCGGCGACCAGAAGTACTCCTCGTCGGTCAGGCCGTCGAGCCTGGCCCTGACCTGCATGTTCCAGTGGGCCTCCCACTGCTCGCGCAGCGTCTGGTTCCAGTCGAGTTCGTCCATGCGGCCACCCTGCCACCTCTAGCGGACAGGATCGGTCCGCTATTCTGCGGACGTGGACGACGAGCGGGGTACGACGGAGCGCGTGCTCACCCTCCTCGGGCTGTTGCAGCAGCGCCAGGTGTGGACCGGGCCCGAGCTCGCCGACCGGCTCGGCGTCACGCCGCGCACGGTGCGGCGCGACGTCGAACGGCTGCGCGCGCTCGGCTACCGGGTGCACGCCAGCCAGGGGGTCGGCGGCGGCTACCAGCTCGGCCCAGGTCAGGACCTGCCGCCGCTGCTGCTCGACGACGAGGAGGCCATCGCGACCGTGGTCTCGCTGCTCGCCGGGGCCGGCGGCGCGGTCGCGGGAGCCGGTGACGCGGCGCTGCGCGCGCTGACCAAGCTCGACCAGGTGCTGCCCGCCCGGTTGCGGCACGAGGCGCGGGCGCTGTCGGACTCGGTGGAGTCCTTCGGCGGTGGCCGCACTCCGGTCGACCCCGAGGTGCTCATGACGCTCGCCAGGGCCTGCAGGGACGAGGTCGAGGCGGGTTTCGACTACCCGTCAGGAGGCGGGGTACGGCGGCGCCGGGCCGAGCCGTACCGGCTGGTGGCCTCGGATCGGCGGTGGTACCTCCTGGCCTTCGACCTCGATCGCGACGACTGGCGGAGCTTCCGCGTCGACAGGATGACCTCGGTGTCCGCGCGGACCTGGCACTTCCTGCCGCGCGCCGCGCCGGACGCGGCAGCCTACGTGCAGGAGAGCGTGGCGAGCCGGGTCTACCCGCACCAGGCCCGCTTCCTCGTGCGCGCCCCTGCGGACACGGTGCGCGCGCAGATCCCCGCGTCGGCGGCCGTCGTACGGCAGCGCGGCGCGGACTGCGAGGTGATCAGCGGGGCCGCGAGCCTCGACTTCGTGCTCCTGCACGTGCTCCTGCTGGGCCACGACTTCGAGGTGCTCGACCCGCCGGAGCTCAGGGACCGCTGTCAGGCACTGGCCCAGCGCCTGCTGGCGGCTGCTCGGACGCGGGCATCGTGAAGAACCGCACGAACACCGGCTGAGCCCCGGGCGAGGCGTCCTCCGGCGTGCGGCCGAACCTGGACAGCAGCTCCATGTACGCCTCGAAGAACTCGCCGAGCTCCTCCTTGGTCAGGTGGGTGAGCCCGCGGGAGGCCTTCGCCCACTCGCCGTAGCGCCGATGGTCGCGGAAGAAGCGCCGCGCGAGCTGCAACTCCTCCTCGACCTTGAACTCGGTGATCTCGTCGAGGAGCTGCTGCGACTCCTCGTCGAGCTGGTCGGCCGAGGGCCACCGCAGGTCGCGGCTGATCTGCCGCCACCAGCGCTCACGCCCGGTGGACCGCTCGGGGATCTCCTCGATGAACCCGTTGCTCTCGAGCTGGCGCAGGTGGTAGCTGAGCGTCCCGGTGTTCTCGCCGAGCGCCCGGCCGAGCGTCGTGGACGTGGCCGGGCCGTGGATGCCGAGGTGCTGCAGGATCCGCTGCCGCAGCGGATGGCCGAGCGCCTTGAGCGCACCTGGATCACTGAGCTGCCGGATTCTGTTCCCCACGCCGACGAGCCTACAACCTTCGGGCCGACATTGCAGAATTTTCGCTGCAGCATTTCTTCTGCAATACTCCGGCGATGAGACTCACCGCCTTGTGCCTGCTTCTGCTGATCGCCGTCGGCGCGATCTGGGACACCACCCCGACCGGCACCCCGCACAGCGAGTTCAGCGCGCAGCGCGCCTTCGCCCAGGTCGAGCGCTTCGCCGTCAAACCCCATCCGGTCGGCACCGCCGAGCACACCCGGGTACGCGAGTACCTCGTCGGCGAGTTAAGACAGCTCGGCCTGAAGCCGGAGGTGCACGAGGCGGTCGGCGTCTCCCCGATCGACGGCAAGGGCGACCCCGTCACCGCGGGACGCGTCTTCAACATCGTCACCGTGATCCCCGGCACCGCCCCCACCGGCCGTGTCTTCGTCACCGCCCACTACGACTCGGTCCCCGAGGGGCCGGGCGCCAACGACGACGGAGCCGGTACGGCCAGCGCCATCGAAACGGCCAGGGCGCTGGTCACCGGCGGCACCCGGCTGCGCAACGACGTCGTGTTCCTCATCACCGACGCCGAGGAGGCCGGGCTTCTGGGCTCCGAGGCGTTCGTCCACAGCCACCCGCTGGCCAAGGGGCCGAGCGTCGTGCTCAACAACGAGGCGCGGGGTTCCAAGGGGCCGGTGCTGATGTTCCGCAGCACGGAGCCGAACTCCGGCCTGATCTCCACGTTCGGCTCAGCCGCGCCCATGCCCGTGGCCGACTCGGTGTACGCCGAGCTGATGAAGCTGCTCAACAACGACACCGACTTCACCGCCTTCAAGCCCGGCGGGATGCCCGTGCTCGACTCCGCCTACGCCAACGGCGGCACGCTGTACCACAGCATCCTGGACGACCCGGCGCACGTCGACCGGGCCGCGCTGCAGCAGATGGGCGACAACACGCTGGAGCTCGTGCGCGCGTTCGGCGCCGCCGACCTGGCGCGGCTGTCCGGCGGCGGCGACCTGGTCTACTTCAACGTCCCGCCCGGCCTGCTGGTCCGCTACCCGGCCTGGGCGGCCACCGCGCTGGGCGCGCTCGGCCTACTGGCGGCGCTGGCCCTGGTCTTCCTGTCCCGCCGTCGCGGCGCTGCCACCCTGGCGGGCACCGGGCTCGCGCTGGTTCCGATCGGGCTCGGCGTGGGCGCGGGCGTCTACTTCTGGGACCTGATCAAGGCGCTGCGTCCCGCGTTCAGCGGAACCGCCACGTCGACGCCGTACCAGCCGGAGCTGTTGTGGCTGGCCGTCCTCATGCTGGCCGTGACGATCGTGCTCTCCTGGTACGGCCTGCTGCGGCGGAAGGTCGGCGCGGCGGAGCTGGCGCTGGGCATGGTGATCTGGGTGGCGCTGATCGGGTTCGCCCTCGGGATCGTCTCGCCCGGCGCGTCGCACCTGGCGTCCTGGCCCGCGTTGGGGGCGTCACTGGGCGGGCTGGCGGCCCTCCGTTGCGCGCCGCGCTGGCGCATCCCCGTTCTGACCGCCGGGCTCGTGCCCGCCGCGCTGATCCTGCTGCCCAGCGCGTGGAACACGCTGCCGACGGGCCTGAAGTACGCGGGATACGCACCCGTGCCGCTGACGATCCTGTTCTGCGGGCTGCTGCTGCCGCTGATCGAGGAGGTCTGGCCGCGCAGGCGCACCCCGCTGGTCCCGCTGACCGCGCTTGCCGTCTCGATCGCGCTGGTGGCGGCGGGCGTGCTGACCGAGCCGGTCGACCGGGCGCACCCGCGTCGGACCACCCTGTCCTACAGCCTCGACGCGGACACCGGCCAGGCCGTCTGGCTGACCTCGAAGTCCCCAGACCCGTGGGCAAGCCAGTACGGCGGCGCGAACGGCGCTGCGAAGCCCGCCGCGCTGGCCGCGCCCTCGCTGCGGGTGCTCGCGGACACGACCGCGCAGGGCGTGCGGACCCTGCGCGTCCGCATCCGCTCGGAACGCGGCGCGAACCTGGTCGGCCTGCGAGCGGACGGCCTTCTCTCCCTGACCGTCGAGGGCCGCTCCCTGACGCCAGGCCCCGCTGGCTTCGTCTTCCACGCACCGGGAACGGCCGGGGTGGAGGTGACGCTGACCGTCAAGGAGCCCAAGCTCCTGGTGCGGGTCACCGACGTGGACCGGGATCCCCTCGCGCTGTCCGCCCTCCCCGGCTTCGTCGCCCCGCCGGACTGGCTGTTCCTCGCCGACACGGGGATCTCGGTCGCCAAGGGCTACACCCTCTGATCACTCGTCCTGGAAGACCGCCCTGCGCAGGGGCGGCACCAGGCCGCAGAGGCGGAAGAAGCCCCTGGCGACCGTGCGGACGATCCGGCTCGGCAGTACGGCCAGCCAGAGGTAACGCATCGACTCCCCCACGGCGGCGAAGCCCGTCTTGAGCATCTCGGCCTCGTAGGCGGCGATCGCCGGCACGAGCTCGGCCCTGCCCTGGTCGATGTCGGCCAGGGCGCGGCACAGGAGGCGGGCGTCGTGCAGGGCGGCGTTTCCCCCCATGCCGCCCACGGGAGGCATCGCGTGGATCGCGTCGCCCAGCAGCGTGACGTTGGTGCTGGGCCACGGCTTCACCTTCGCCGTCGTGGTGAAGTCGAACCGCTCGACCACCTCGGACTCGCGCACGAGCCTGCGCAGGACCGGGTGCCAGCCCGCCATGCGCCGCTCCACGAACGCGTGCGGCTCCCCCGCGTAGTGGCGGCGGTTGGCGACGAACGCCCACAGGACGTACCCCTGGTCCTTCCTGTTCCTGGGGCGGTAGACGGCGGTGAACAGGAAGTCGCGTTTCGGCAGGACGAGGTTCTTGCGTGCGGCGAGCCGCGGATCCAGCCACCGCCCGGTCTCCTCGGTGAGCGGCAACCTGCCGCCGATGCCCACGCCGGGCGCGGCCGAGGTCCTCACCTGCGGCAGCAACTGGCCGCGCACGCGGGACCTGACTCCGTCCGCCCCCACCAGCACGTCGCCGACCGCGGTGTCCCCGTCGGCGAAGTGCGCGACCACCTTCCCGTCGTCCGTGTGCGAGTAGCGGACGAACTCCTTGCCGAACCGCACGTCCAGCCCGGTCAGCAGGACGTCGCGGAGCGTGGTCCTGTCGAGCGCGTGGGTGCCGTGTGCGGGGTCGGCCGCCTCAGCGCCGCGTTCGATCATCAGCTCGCCGAGCTGCTCGGTGAGCACCCCCATCCCCGGCCCCGGATCGCCGCCGGTGACCATCAGCCTCTCCCACAGCTCGGCGGGCAGGCACGCGTGGAGGGCCGCGCTCCCCACCGGCTCGATGTTGAGCCGGTATCCCTGGAGCCGCGCGTCGGGAGAGCCGTCCCGCTCGTAGACCACGACGTTCACCCCGGAACGGCGCAGCCCCTGGGCCAGGCAGAGCCCGCCGATGCCGCCTCCGGCCACGATGACGTCGATCATCTGATGATCAGCTCCTCGAGTTGCCGCAGGACCGCCCGCGCGGTCTCCGGTCGCAGGCTCGCGCCCTTGACGGTGGCGATCACCAGGTCCGCTCCCGCCGCCGGGGTCAGCCCGGCGGCCCAGGCGTCCTCCTGACGGAACACCTCGGTGAGCGCGGCCCGCCAGCCCCGCTCCCGCTCGTCGATGACCGCGCGCAGGGCGGGGTCGCGGGTGGCGCGGACGTCGAGCTCGCGCAGCACCGAGTGCAGCTCCGGGCGCTGCTCGATCATCTCCGCCAGCGCGCCGAGGTGGGCCCTGAGGCGGTCGGCCGCCTCGCCCTCGGCGGGGGTGGTGGACCTGAACTGGCCGGTGGCGTGGTCCACCACCGCGGTGATCAGGTCCTGCTTGGCCGGGAAGTGGTGGTGGATCGTGGAGTGGTCGATGCCCACGTCCGTCGCCACGTCTCGCAGGCGCAGGCCGTCGAAGCCGTGCCGGGTGATCCGGTCGTAGGCGGCCTGGACGAGGGCCTCCCGGCGTTCCGGCCCCATGGGCGGGCGTCCTCTTCTTTTGGTTTCCATGGCTCCCACAATTAATTCACCAACCAGTTGGTGAATTAATAGCACGGGCGGGGGAGATCGGGCAAACGTGGCATGATGACGGTTGTGTCCCCCGCTCTGCGTCTCCTGCGGGCCGCCGTGTTCGCGGTGGCGTGCGTGCTGGTCACCGCGGGTGGGCACCTGTTCGCCGGTGGCTCCGCCGTACCCGCTGGGGTGATCTTCGCGGCGGGCGCCGGGGCGCTGGGGATGGCCTACGGGCTCAACGGGCGCGAGCTCGGCCGGGGGACGATCCTGGCGCTGACGACCGCCGCCCAGGCCTGCCTGCACGCGCTGTTCGCGTGGGCCGCTCCCGCCTCGGCCGTCTACTCGGCACACGGGCATCTCAAGGTGGGCATGGTGCTGGTGCACCTGACCGCGGCCCTACTGACCGGCTGGTGGCTGCATCGGGGCGAGAGCGCGCTCTGGCTGCTGCTGCGGCTGTGGGGGGCCGCGCCGCTCACCGTCCTGGCCTGGCTCCTGGGTGACGAGCTCGTGGTGCGGGTACGGCACGCCGTACCTGCCAGGACGCCCGACTCCTGCTCCCCCTGGGATCGGCAGGCGCGCCTGCGTCTGCGCGGACCTCCCGTGAGACCGAAGTTTCTTTTCGGTTCTTACTCAGCTGGGAGTCCACGATGCACCATGTCCGACGTTTCCTGCTGGCGGCCGTCTGCGGCGGCATCCTGCTGATGTCCGCCTCGCCCGCCCTCGCCCACGACAGTCTCAAGAGCAGCTCACCCGCCAAGGACGCCAGGGTGGACGCCGTGAAGGAGATCACCCTCGAGTACTCCGCCCGCGTCCGGTTCCCCTTCGTCGTGTTGCACGACACGGCGGGCAGGAAGATCGCGCTCGGTGAGCCGCGCGCCGACGGCCCCAAGGTGATCACCGAGGTCGGCGAGAAGCTGCCGCCGGGCGCCTACGTGATCGCCTGGCGGGTGGTGTCCTCCGACGGCCACCCGATCGAGGGCGAGATCCCGTTCACCGTCATGGGCGCGGCCTCGCCCGGTTCCTCCGCCCCGGCCGCGTCGGCCACCTCAGCCTCGTCGTCCGAGAGCCGGGGCATCCCGGTCTGGGTGTGGGTGACCGGCGGGGTGCTGCTGCTGGCCGGGGTGGGGCTGGCGCTCCGGTCCAGGCGCAGCGGCACCTAGGTCAGGACTGCGCGGGCTCGTTCTGGCGGTCGTGGTACTCCGCCAGGACGGCCTTGCGCGCCGCCGCCGACAGGCGGTCGATGTAGAGCATGCCGTCCAGGTGGTCGGTCTCGTGCTGGAGGCAGCGGGCCAGGGTCCCCGTCCCGTGCACGGTGACCGGCGCGCCCGTCACGTCGAAGCCGTGGCAGGTGGCCAGGTCGGGGCGGCCGACGACGGCGCGCGGGCCGGGCACCGACAGGCAGCCCTCGTCGCCGGTGTCGAGCTTGCGCTCCCCCACGGCGGGCAGCTCCAGGCGCGGGTTGACGATCACGCCCTTCCGCATGACGTCGTCGGCGTCCGGGCAGTCGTAGACGAAGACGCGCAGGTCCACGCCGATCTGGTTGGCCGCCAGGCCCACGCCTCTGGCCGCGTACATGCTCGCGAACATGTCCTCGACCAGCAGGGCCAGGTCGTCGTCGAAGTGCTCGACGGGGCGGCACGGGGTGTGCAGCACCGGGGTTCCGACAAGGGTGATGGGGCGAGCCGTACCAGTCATGAACAAACCCTATGGGTTCGGCATGAGGGATACGTAACCCGTCCGATGCGCCGCCGCCTCTGGCACTCTAGGTTTCAGCCCGAGGTGAGGCCAATGCACAGATTTGTGCTGTTACTGTCCGCCGCTCTGTTACTCGTGCCGCCGATCCCGGCAGAAGCCGAGGTCAAGCCGCCACCGTCCGCGCCCACGCAGGTCGGCTACCACCGCGCCGACTTCGCCGGAGGCACCGCCGAGGGCGTCACGGCGGGCGCGACCCTGTCCTTCTCGACCCCGGCAGGCACGCGCGAGTACGGCGGAGCCACCTGGGAGTACGCCCGCTGGACCAGCGCCGACACCCCCGCCGGGCTGGCCGCCACCGAGCTGATCGCCTCCTGGACCGCCGACACGCCACCCGGCACGTGGATCGAGGTCGAGCTGCGCGGCACGGGACCGCTGACCAAGTGGTACGTCATGGGCCGCTGGGCCTACGGGGACGGCGACATCCAGCGGACCTCCGTCCCCGCCCAGGGCGACGTGGACGGGAGCGTGGCCGTCGACACCTTCGTGGCCGCTGCGGGCAAGCCCGTCGACTCCTACCAGCTCCGCGTGACGCTCCTGCGCAAGCCGGGCGTGGCAGGACCCACCGTGCGCACGCTGGGCGCGATGGCGTCAGCCGTACCCGAGCGCAAGACCGTGCCGGTCAGCGCGGGCGGCGAGGCGTGGGGCGTCGAGCTGGCCGTCCCGCGGCGGTCGCAGGGCATCCACCAGGGCCACTACCCGGAGTGGGACGGCGGCGGGGAGGCCTGGTGCAGCCCCACGTCGACGACCATGGTGCTGGGCTACTGGAACAAGTGGCCGAGCGCCGCCGACCTGGCCTGGGTGGATCCGTCCGATCCCAATCCCGAGGTCGACTACACCGCCAGGTACGTCTTCGACTACGCCTACGACGGCGCGGGCAACTGGCCGTTCAACACCGCCTACGCGGGCCGGTACGGGCTGGACGGGTTCATCACCCGGCTGCGCTCGGCCACGGAGCTGGAGCGGTTCATCAAGGCGGGCATTCCGGTGATCACCTCGCAGTCCTTCAAGAAGGGTGAGCTGCCGGGGGCCGGTTACGGGACCGACGGCCACATCTTCGTGGTGGTCGGCTTCACCGCGACCGGCGACGTCATCGTCAACGATCCGGCGAACGCGCCCACCAACAACGACGTCCGCCGGGTCTACCCGCGCGCGGACTTCGAGAAGGTGTGGCTGCGCAGCTCCAGCAGCGGCGGCATCGCCTACATCATCCGCCCCACCGACCGCCCCCTACCGCCGGGAATGCCGGGCCTGCCCGCCAACTGGTGACCTCACCGCAACATCGGCGCCAAGGCGGCCGCGACAGCGGCCGCCTTGACTGCCAGCGGGCGCTCTCCTGAGCGTCCTCCCCACTCGTATCGATGAGGTCGTCGGCGTCGACCACCGGCGGCCGCGGGCGACGAACCCCAGGGTGATGGTGGCGAGCGTGCTCAGGTCGAGATCGCGGTCGGGCGTGGTCCGAGCCAGGGAGACGTCGGAGCTCATTCGGCCAAAGGGATGCGGAGGGAGATCGAACCGCGCAGGTCGAGCCAGACCTCCTCGGGGCCGCGCACCAGCCGCAGCACCACCTCGTCGCAGCCGGGGCAGCGGCCCACGAAACCGGGCGCCGGGCCGTACACCTTGAGCGCGGCCAAGGGGCCCGCCAGCCCGCAGCCGGCGCAGCGGCCGACGGCGGCGGTGACGTCGACGGCGAAGATCTCGCCCAAGGGCCCGGCCAGCGCGTTGCCGTCCAGCATGTCAGTCTCCCGTGGGTCCGAAGCGTTCTGTCCTGATGCGCGCCGGGTCGTGGCCGAGCCCGGTCAGCAGGTCGGCCGCGGCCTCGACGAAGCCGGTCGGGCCGCACACGTAGCAGTCGGCGGGCCCGCCGGGCAGGTCGGCGGCGGTGATGCGCCGGGCGGGGCCGGTGCGGGTGTACACGAGGGTGAGAGCCACCCCGGCCCGCTCCAGCTCGTCGGCGTAGTAGAGCTGCCCCGGGTCGCGCAGGGAGTACACCAGGTGGAAGGGCGTGTCCAGGCCTGCCGTACGGCGGGCCCTGACCATCGCCATGAGCGGCACGATCCCCGACCCGCCTGCCACCAGCACCACCGGGGCGGGATTGGCCGGACGCCAGACGAACCAGCCGCCCACCGGGCCGCGCAGCTCGACCTCGTCGCCGACCTCCAGGACCTCGGCGAGGTACGGCGAGACCTCCCCGTCCGGCACGATCTGCACCGTCAGCTCCACGCCCTCGGCGCTCGCCAGGGAGTAGCTGCGCTGGGCGGCATAGCCGTCCTCGGCGGTCAGCCGCACGTCGACGTGCTGGCCCGCCAGGTGCCCCGGCCAGTCGGGCACGTCGAACACGAGCGTGCGGGCGGTCGGCGTCTCCTGGCGCGTCTTGACCAGCCGCGCAGGACGCCACGCCAGCCTGGCCACCACTAGTCGCCCTCGTAGCGCTGCTCGCGCCACGGGTCGCCGTAGTTGTGGTATCCGGCGGTCTCCCAGAAACCCGGCCAGTCCTGGTCGAGCAGCCGGATGCCGCGCACCCACTTGGCCGACTTCCAGAAGTACAGGTGCGGGACGATCAGCCGGGCCGGGCCGCCGTGCCTCGGCTCCAGGTCCTCGCCGTCGTAGCGGTAGGCGATCCACGCCTTGCCGTCGAGGAGGTCCTCCAGCGGCAGGTTCGTGGTGTAGCCGCCGTAGGAGTAGACCAGCGCGTACTCCGCCGCGGTCTCCACGTCGGCCAGCAGCACGTCGAGCGAGACGCCCTGCCAGGTGGTGTCCAGCTTGGACCAGGTGGTGACGCAGTGGATGTCGACGGTCGGACTCTCGTGCGGCAGAGCCATCAGCTCCGCCCACGACCAGCGGTGCGTCTGCCCGGTCTCGGTGTCGACCGCGAACTCCCACCGGTCCTGCTCCACCCGCGGCGTGGGCCCGGCGGAGAGCACGGGGAAGTCCTCGGTCAGGTATTGGCCCGGCGGGAGCCGCTCGTCCCGGTCGCGCCGCCTGCCCTGGAAGGCCCGCGAGATGATCCCCATGCTCGCCACATTACATGGACAGGAATTCCGCCAGACGTTGCCTCTCCTCTTCCACGGCGGCGCGCTCGGCCTGGGAGAAGGCGCGCAGCGGGGTGACGGTCACCGTACCCGCCTCGACGGTCCAGGTCGCGGAGACGCGGCCGTCGACCAGGGCCACGCGGGTCCCCGCGACGGACAGGAGCCGGTGGGTGTCGTCGATGATCCGGCCGCGGTCGTGGTAGCCGAGGATCGCGTTGTCGAAGGCGGGCAGGAACCGCACCGGGGCGGGGGTCTCCGGGTCGGGGCGCGGGGCGTCGGGGAGGTCGAGCAGCTCCCTGCCGCGCTCGTCGCGGAAGCTGACCAGCTCGTCGCGCACCGCGGCGACCGCCGCGGGCAGGCCCGCCAGACCGGACCAGGCGCGCAGGTCGGCCGTCGCGGCCGGGCCGTACGCGGCCAAGTAGCGCCGGACCAGCGCCTGGCCCACCGGGTCGGCGCCGTTCCCGGACGGCGGGTCGATCTCGCGCCCCAGCCACGCCGCGAGCGGGACGTTGCGCACCCCTCCCTTGACGCGCCACAACCCGCGCGGCGGCAGCTGCACCATCGGGATGAGCGCGGCGACCAGCAGCTCCCCCAGCGGCCTCGGTCCCGGCCCCGGCCAGCGGTCGGTGAGCGTGCGCGCGAGCTCGGTCATCGAGCGGGGCACGCCGTCGGCCATCACCTCCCTGCCCGCCGCCGCTACCTCGTCGAGGTCGATCCCGTCGAGCTCGCGGCGGTAGGTGCCGACCACCCGCTGGCGCAGCATCGCGTCGTGGCGGGCGCGCCAGGCCAGGACGTCGTCGGCGGACATCAGGTGGACGGTGCGGCGCATGAGGTGAGTACGCACGACGCGCCGCCCGGTCAGCAGCTCGTCCAGCGCCGCCGGGTCGAACGCGCGCAGCCGGGACCACAGCCCGACGAACGGCTCCTGCGGCTCCTGGGCCTGCAGGCCGCACAGGTGCGCGACGGCGTCGAGGACCGGCAGGTCGGCGCGGTCGAGGAGGAGCTGTCTGGCCAGGGTGGCGCGGTTGAGCGCCCGCGCGTCGAGAACCGTCATTGCGTCACCGTATTACTTGCTCTGCAACGTGCCCTGCGGGGAGGGATCAACCTCGCCCCAGCCACGCAGGTACGCCAGGGTGACGCGCTGGATCAGGGCGACGCGGTCGGGGCTCTCGTCCGTCGTCTCCGCGACCTCGTAGCCGGGGATGCCGCCGAGCGAGTGCTCCCCGCCGAACACCGTGAGCAGGCTCTTGCTCCCCGGGCTGTGATGGTAGGCGTCGGTGAACCAGTCCGGGCCCCGGGTGGACAGCGCGGACTGGTCCCGGTCACCGGCGACGACGAGCGCCGGGGTGGTCATGGCGGCGAAGGACGGCCGCATGAAGGGCAGGTGCTCGGCCGCGAAGGGCGTCAGGTCGTCGCCCAGGCCGGGGATCGCGAGCAGCACGCCCGCCTTGACCCGCAGGTCCTCCTCGGGAACGTCGTCGGGGAGGACCCGCGCCCCGAGCAGGACGCTGGCCGTCTGGGCGCCCCAGGAGTGCCCGGCGACGGCGATGCGGTCGCGGTCCAGGCGGCCTTCGAGCCACGGCAAGTCCAGGTGGTCCAAGCTGTCGAGGACGCGCTTGAGGTCGTCGACGCGGATGCGCCAGATCCGTGGTGTACGGGGGTCGTCGGCCGGGATGCCGAGCGTCCTGGAGTCGAGGTGCGTGGGCTGGACGACCACGAAGCCGCGGGCGGCCCAGTAGTCGGCCAGCGGGGCGTAGCCGTCCATCGACGAGCCGAAGCCATGCGAGAAGACGACGACGGGCAGGTCCGTGCCGGTCGCGGGGGCGGACACGCGGACCTGGAGGTCCTCGCCGCGCCCCGGGGCGGGCAGGATGATCGGCTTGGCGGAAATGAGCATGGGGATCCCTCTGATCTGGCATCATGGATAAACGGAACCTTGTGCCGCTTGACGATACGGGACACGGTTCCGTTTAGCAAAAGGGTGGGGGGACGACGCGGTGAACGACAACAGGCCCAAGCGGGCCGACGCCCGGCGCAACGAGGAGACGCTGCTCGACGCGGCCGCGGCGATCTTCGTGACCTCGGGGGTGGAGGCGCCCGTGCGTGACATCGCGGCCAAGGCCGGGGTCGGCACAGGCACCATCTACCGACATTTCCCGACCCGGGCGGATCTCGTCATCGCCGTCTACCGCCACCAGGTCGAGGGCTGCGCCGCGGCGGGACCCGCCCTGCTGGCGTCCGAGCCGAGCCCGCACGCCGCACTCGGCCGGTGGGCCGACCAGTTCGTCGACTTCCTGGTCACCAAGCACGGGCTGGCCGCCGCCCTGAGGTCGGACAACGCCCAGTTCGACACCCTGCACGCCTATTTCCTGGACCGCCTCGTCCCGGTGTGCGCGCAGCTCCTCGACGCCGCGACCACCGCAGGCGAGATCCCGGCGGGGCAGGACGCCTACGAGCTGATGCGCGGGATCGGCAACCTGTGCATCGGGGCGGACAACGACCCCCGCTACGACGCCCGCCGCCTGGTCTCCCTCCTCATCGCCGGCCTCCGCTGACGACACTGCTCAGCCAGCTCCCGTACTGGCAGAAGGCCGCCCAGTAGTAGGGATGCGCCGCGTCGCCCCGCACCGCGAGCTGGGCCCGGCGGAGCGCCGCCCCGACATCCAGGCCGTCGGAAAGCCCGCCGTACAGGCTCGACATGAGCTCGGCCGTCGCCCGGTCATCCACCCTCCACAGCGAGGCCACCACGCTGGGCACCCCAGCGGTGAGGAACGCCCGGACCAGGCCGTCCAGCTCGCCGCCTGGCGCGAGGTCGGCCAGCCCCGTCTGGCATCCGCTGAGGATGACCAGCCCGGCCCGCGCGCGGTGCGCGTTGAGCTCGGCGACCGTGACGCGGCCGGGACGGCGCGGGTCACCGGGGTCGGCGAGGAGCAGAGCGGAGTTGCGCGGCTCGTGCGGGTCGAACCACGCGTGGCAGGCGAGATGGACGATGTCGTGGCTGGTGAGAGCGGCGCTGAGGGCCTCGGTGGTCGCGGCGGGGCCCGTCGCCGTGTCCGCGCCGGTCAGCGCGGCGATCCGCCGGGTCTCGTCCTCGCTGTACGGCAGGGCCAGCCGGTCGTCGTCCGGGTGCGGGTTCGCCATGATCATCGTGTTGCGCAGGCGAGCGGGCTCCCTTGCGAGCAGTCGCTCCAGGATCGCCGCGCTCGGCGCGTAGGACAGTTCGACCCGCTCCACCAGCGGACGCTCACCGCCGAGCATCGCGAACGGCAGGTAGGCGAGGACGCCGTACGGGATGACCACGAGCCGCTCCAGCCGGTCGATGACCTCGGCCGCCGGCTCGATGAGCCATTGGTGCAACTGCTCCGCCAGCCGGACGACACCGTCGTCGCGCGCCTCCAGGAGCACGCGGAGCTGGGCCACCTTCCTCTCCAGGACGCTGGGCGGGATCGGGAGGTCGAACAGGTGGGCCTCACCTTCCGTGCTCAGGAACGAGTACAGCCGAGACCCGCTCACGAAGAACTTCAGCACCCCGGTGTTCGCTCCCCAGGGCCGGGCGTCGAACAGGCCGGGCGAGTCACCGAGCACGATCCGCTCCTTGACCTCCAGCGCCTCGACCACGTGGTCGCGCCGCCGCCGCGTGGGGCGGGAGGCGTATTTGCGGGCGGCGGAGGCGACCTCGCGTGAGGCCTTGGCGCGTTTCCCGCCCGAGTCCACCACGGCGGCGCGCTCACCCCCCATCCTGGTGAGGAACACCCTGGCTCTGGCGTGCTCGCTCAACCGCCACACCATCCCGACCGCCCGGAAGGCGTAGGCGTGGTCGATCGCGTGCTGGTAGAGCTCCTCCCTCGAGGAGCGCACCGCGGCCCTGAGCTCATCGTCACGGATGGTGGCCTGCGGGGACTCGTGCCACCAGAGCGCTTCGAGCAGGTGGTTCAGCGCCTCGGGCGCGCTACCGGCCAGCAGGGCGAACTCCACGTGCGTGCTCATCATGGCCTCGGCGTCACCGGCGGCCCGCGCGCCGTTGAGCGCCGTGGTCAGTTCTGCGTGGGCCCGTTCCTGGTCGGAGAGCTTGCGCGACACCCGTCCGAGGTGCAGGTGCACCAGGTGCTCGATCTCCCCGAAGAAGGCCGTCGCGGCCGCCCGCGCCGGTGTCGCGGGGCTGGCGGGATCGGTGGCCTGGCGTCCGGCGCTCAGCGTCGCCTTGAGCAGGTACTCGGCGCGCAGCAACTGGCCGCGCCGTTCGTTCAGCCGCGCGGTGGCCACGTTGCGGTGCACCAGGGTGGTGAACCGGTCCAGGCCGCCCAGCTCGACGATGGACGCCGAGACCTCCACGCAGAGCGCCTCGGCTCGGGCGAACTCACCGAGCCGTTCGTAGGCGTCGGCCAGGACCATCCTGAGCTCCGCCTCGTACCGGTCGTTGTCGTGGTCGAGGCCCTTCTCGGCGGCAGCCACCGCGTCAGCCAGGCGGCCCGCCCGGATCCTGGCGCGGGCCAGGTCGCGGAACGCTCCGGCGACCTCGGGCCCGCCGCGGGAGACCGAGGCCTCGGCGAGGCGCAGCGCCTCTTCCACCCGCCCTGCGCGCAGCGCCACGTCGAAGCCGGTCATGGCGTGTAGAGCGCGCTGCAGGAGCCGTCATAGTCGATGAAGTGGTGCTCCTCACCGGACGGAGCTCGGACGGTGATCTCGTTGCCGATCGGGGTGACCTCGTAGAAGCCGTCGGTCCCCCAGAGCGTGTAGACCGGCGCCCCCACACCGGTCGCGCTGTGGACCTGCTGGATCATGACGGGACCGGCGGGAACGTGGGCAGGGTCGATCTCGCGGACCAGGGCGTTGCAGACCCTGTCCGAGTCCTTGTGCATACCCGCCTCCATGATGGACACGGCCAGGGGAGGGATGAAGGCCTGCGCGCACGGCACCGTCTCACGGCGCTGCCGCACTCCGGTGAGGTATTCGGTGTGACGGTCGAGGTGGAAGGCGATAGTGGCCGCGAACTCCGCGCAGATCGCCCGGCTCGCGGTCCCCGGGTCCAGGCCGGCGGCGAACGTCGTCATGCGCTCGTGCGCGTCGGCGAGGTCGCCCTCGTTCACGGACTCCATCGCGGCCATGAGCAGCCGTGGCAGCTCCAGTTCCTCCGACCGTAGCCAGGTGCCGACGAGGCCGAGCAGGTATTCCACGTTCTCCGGCTTCGGCTGGTCAGCGTAGAAGGCCAGGACGCGGGAGGAGGCGAAGTAGGCGGCCACCGGCTCCCCGGTGGCGAGGTAGGCCCAGGTGAGGTTGACGAGCGCGGCGGTGTAGAAGGGCTGGAGCAGTACCGCCTGCTCCAGCGAGCGCCGGGCGCGGTCGAACTGTCCCTGGCGCATGAGCACGACCCCGAGGTCGTAGTGGTGAAGGGGGTGCACGGGCTCGAGGTCGAGGGCGGCCTCGAAGTAGTGGACCGCCTCGTCGAGGGCACCCTCGTCACTGGCGTAGGACCCGAGGTCGGAGAACAGGCCGACGTCCCAGTCGATCTCCTTGAAGATCTCGTCCGCCGCGGCGAGCACCACATCCGGGGCTTCGCCGGCCTCGATCATGGCGACGAGGCGCTGTCGTGCCGAGCTTGGATCCACCTATCACCCCCAGCCGATTTGACTTACTGTACGAGCGTGTCTGAACCAAGGTCCAGCATTCGGCGGCTGTGCCAGCAATTCGCACAATTACGGGCCGGAGCGGTGTCGGAGCCGGACGTGGCAGCACTTGAGGCTCTGGTGGCGGCCGCCAGGGAAGGCGCGGACGTCGAGGCGGATCGGGCCGCCCTGGCCGACCGGCTCCGCGTGGCGGAGCCGCCACGCAGCAGGACCATCGCCGGAGTGTTCGGGCTGGACGGCGGGCACAGCGACCCTGACCTCTACGTGTGCCCGGCAGGACTGTGCTCGCGCACGTGGCTGAACGTCCCGGGCAAGGGCGATCCCCCGCTGTGCGCGATCACCGACGCCGTTCTTGTCAGGGACTAGCCGGTGGAGTCGTTTCTCTCCGGACTGGGCGGCAAGATCGCGGAGAAGTGGCTGACGGCGCTGGTCCTGCCCGGCCTGCTGTTCGCCGGAACCGTCCTGGTCGCCTGCGCGCTTCCGCACGGGCGCGCCCTCGACGCGCGGCTCCTGCTCTCCAGGGCGGGCGCCGCCACCGCCGAGCTCGGCAAGGGTGGGGCCACTTCCGTGATCGTGGCGATCACCATGGCGATGCTGGGCGCGTCAGCGGCGGCTCTGGCCGCCCGCGGGTGCGGTTCTATGGTCCAGCGGCTCTGGCTGCGGCAGTGGCGCGGGCCAATCGCCCGGCGCCTCGTCGAGCGGCGGCGGGCGCGCTGGACGGCGGCCGACGACGCGCTCGCGGACCACCTCGCGAAGACCAGGGACGAGCCAGAGCGCCAGGACGAGCTCGCCGCGGTGCGCAACGGCATCGCGCTCGCCTACCCCGCCCGCCCGACCTGGATCGCCGACCGGGCCCGCGGCGTCGACGTCCGGATCTGGCACACCCACGGCATCGACCTGAGCTCGGCCTGGCCGCGCCTGTGGCTGGTCGTCCCCGACGCGACCCGTACGGAGATCGTCACCGCGCGCGAGACCTTCGAGCGCGCCGGCGGCCTGGTCGGCTGGGGCCTGCTGTACGTCGCCCTGGGCGTGGTCTGGTGGCCGTCCGCTGTGGCGGGGCTCGCTGCCGCGCTGACCGGCTGGCACCGCACCCGCACCGCCGTGGCCGGGTACGCCGACCTGGTCGAAGCCGCCGCCGACCTGAACGCCAAGGCGCTGGCGACGGAGCTGGGCCTCCTCGAACCCGGCGCCCCGTTCAGCCGGGAGGTCGGGCTGAAGGTCACCCGGCTGCTCCGCAAGGGAACGTGACCCCTGTTGTTCGCGCATCGGGTCAGGTGAGGCGGGTCAGGTACGGGGAGCGGCCGCGGAAGCCGCGGCGGAAACGGGCCGGTGGGGCCGTCCCGAGGAGCTCGCACAGCCACGCCTCGTGCTCGGTCTCCTCGTTGAGCAGGGCGAGGGCCAGGTCGCACGTGCGGTGGTCCTTGCCCACCGTGAAGTCGTACGGGTCGGTAAGGTGGCCACGGCCTTCCGTTCGCGGGCGATGAGCGTGGGCAGAGGGTCCTCGCCCGCGAGGTCGGCGGTGAACAGATCCAGGGTGGGCTGAAGGTGGGCGCGGGTGAGCAGGGCGCCCACGTCGATCCCGGCGCGCTCGACGATCTCGCGTGCGATGCCGCCCATGGCCCTGGGCGGTCAGACTGCCGAGGTTTCGAGCGGCGCGCGGTCGCCGGGGTTGAGCGCCAGGAACGCACCGGCCGCCACCGCGCCGCCGGCCAGGTCGGCCACGATCCAGATCCACAGCTTGGACCACGCGAACAGGCCCATGGTCGCCGCGCCGACGGCCACCGCCGGGTTGAAGGCGGCCCCCGAGACGCCTCCCACCGCGAACGCGCCGGCCGCGACGGTGAACCCGATGGCCAGGCCGTAGAAGCTGTTGACCGGGTGGTCCTTGCTGGTGGCCACGCTGAGCACGACGTAGGCCAGCGCGAAGGTGAACAGGGCCTCGGCCACCAGGGCGGCGCCGATGGTACGGCCGGCCGGGGAGAGCTCGGCCACGGTGGTGGGGTTCACCACGTACTGCGCGGTGAGCGCGGCCAGGATGCCGGCGAGCAGCTGGGCGATCCAGTAGGCGACGGCGTCGCGCGGGGCGATCCGTCCGCGCAGCAGTACGGCCAGCGTCACCGCCGGGTTGTAGTGCGCGCCGGACACGTG
Source organism: Nonomuraea sp. NPDC050556 (assembly GCF_044457355.1). NCBI lineage: Bacteria > Bacillati > Actinomycetota > Actinomycetes > Streptosporangiales > Streptosporangiaceae > Nonomuraea > Nonomuraea sp. NPDC050556. The sequence continues at coordinate 3,162,193 of NZ_JBITGU010000001.1, forward strand.
CCCTCCGGCGTACACCATGACCATCAGCACCGCGCCGATGGCCACCGGGGCGAGCGCGGCCCCGGCGAGGACCGTGCAACCGATCGTGAGGACCAGGAAGAAGGTTCCGATGAACTCGGTGGCGTAGCTCCGCATGGCTGTCCATCCGTCCGGGAGGAGGCGGGAGGTCACGTGCCGCTGCAGCCCTCAGATCGTGACATTCGCCTTGACCGCCGACGAGGCGTGCAACCCTTACGGGCCGATTACGGCCCGCCCGGAGGTGATCAGGGGGCGCAGCAGTCGTCCGTACATCCAGGCTCGTCGGCGCCGGGAACGGCGCAGCAGGTGTCGCCGCGCCAGGCCTCGCGGCCCTCCTTGACCGCCACGGCCGCGATCACCAGCGCGGCGAGCGGGTCGGCCCACGACCAGCCGAACAGGCTGTTGAGCGCCAGCCCCACCAGCAGCACCGCGGACAGGCACGTGCACAGCAGCGTCTGCTTGGAGTCGGCCACCGCTGAGGCGGAGCCGAGCTCGCGCCCCGCCCGCCGCTGCGCGCCCGACAGGAACGGCATGACCACCAGCGACACGGCGGCCAGGATCAGGCCGGGCGTGGAGTGCTCGGCCTCGCCGACGCCGAGCAGCGCGCGGACGGCGTCGAAGGTGACGTAGGCGGCCAGCGCGTAGAACGAGATCGCGATGACCCGCAGCGCCGCCCTCTCCCGCTTCTCGTGGTCGGCGGAGGAGAACTGCCAGGCGACCGCCGTGGCCGAGGCGACCTCGACGACGGAGTCCAGGCCGAAGCCGATCAGCGCGGCCGAGGAGGCGAGGGTGCCCGCCGTGATGGCCACCACCGCTTCGATCACGTTGTAGGTGATGGTCGCGGCCACCAGCAGCCGGATCCGGCGGCGGAGTACGGCACGCGTGGTCATGCCCGGAGGCTCGCGGACCGGCCGGTCGCGGCCAGGAGCTGCTCGGCCGACGCCAGGAGGTCCATCAGCTCCGGCCTGGTCAGCGCGTAGAACGACTGGCGGCCCTCCGCCCGGTAGTCGACCAGGCCGCAGCCGCGCAGGCAGGCCAGGTGCTTGGAGACGGTGGACTGGGCCAGCCCGAGCTGCTCGGTCAGATCCACCACCCGCGCCTCGCCGCGGGCCAGGCGTTGCACGATCTTCAGCCGGGTCTCGTCGGCCAGCGAGTGGAACAACGCCGCCGTGGTCGGGATGTCGTCCCCTACGCACCCATTAATCGCCATATGGCGATGATATTCCAGATACCCTCTGATGTATGCCACGCCTGGTGTTCTCCGGCCCGGATCTCGGCCGGGTCCGGTTCGCCGTCCTGCCCTTCCAGGAGACGCTGAAGGCGGCGCGCGGTCTCGGCCTGCTGAAGCCGCCGGCCGGCCTGGCCGCGTGGCGTCACGCCAGGCGGGCGGCGCTGCCCGCAGCGGCCCGGCCGGTGGTGACGTTGTGCTCGGCGCACACCTGGCATCTGCCGGACTTCCTGACGCCGCAGCCTTCCACGGCCCCGATGTCGTTCGAGGACGAGCTCCACGCGGCGCTCGACGATCCCGCCGCGCCGGTGCAGCGGGACACGGCCGCGTTCGCCGGGGTGCTGGCGACCGTACCGGCGGTCGTCGAGACGCTGCTGCACCATCCCGAGCGCAGCCGTCAGGCGCTGAGGCACGCTTTCACGGCGTTCCACCAGGCGGTGCTGGCAGCCGACTGGCCGCGGCTGCACGCCCAGCTCGCGGCGGACGTGGCCTTCCGCGCGGGGATCGCGGCGCGCCACGGCATGGACGCCATGCTCGCCACCCTGTGCCCGCAGCATGTGCGCTGGGAATATCCGCTGCTGGAGTTCGACGGGCCGGGAGCGCCCGACTTCCCCCTCGGCGGCCGCGGGCTGGTCCTGGTGCCGAGCATGTTCCTGACCGACGGCGTGCACCGGCAGCTCAACGACCGGCAGCAGCCCATGCTGTTCTATCCGGCGCGCACCGCCGCGGCCTTCTGGCGGGACGGCGGTGCCTGGCCGGACGGGCGGCTGGCCGGGGCGGTCGGCGAGCGCCGGGCGGCGGCGTTGCGCGCGCTCGCCGACCGCCCCGGCTGCGGCACCACCGACCTCGCCGCGGCCCTGGGCGTCACCCCGGCGACCGCCTCGACGCACGTGGCGAACCTGCGGCGTGCCGGGCTGGTCGTCACGACCCGGCTGGCGCGTACGGCCAGGCACGAGCTGACCCCGCTGGGCCGCCACCTCCTGGACACGCACATCGGGTAGCCGCTCACGCGACGGCGACGGCCTCGATTTCCAGCAGCCACTCTTCGGCGTAGATGTCGGCGATGACGATGGTGAGAGCGGGCCGGTGGTCGCCGAGGATCTCCTGGCGGATGCGGCCGTTGGCCTCCCGGTATCTGCGGTCGGAGAGGTAGGTCGTGACCTTGGCCAGGTTCCGCACGCCCATGTCCGCCCCGGCCAGCACCGCGAGGACGTTGCGCCACGTCAGGCGGCACTGGGCGTCGAACTCCCCGGGCACCGTACCCTCCCTGGCCCACGGGACCTGCCCGCTGACGAAAACGGTACGGCTCGCGCCGGTCACCACGGTGCCGTGCGTGTAGGTGCCCGTCGCCTCGGGAAGGGTCGCGGGATCGATCGGCTGAATCATGGCGGCGACACTAGGGACGCCGCCGCCCGATCCCCAAACGCTTCGAGGATCCGTCGAACCGTTCAGACGAGAACGGGCAGGCCGCGGTCCAGGCCGGTGATCCGCAACAACCGGGACACGCAGGCGCTGGGCGCCCACAGGGCGAGGGTGACGCCCTGGGCTCTGGCGCGGCGCTGGATGTCCACCAGGACGGCCAGCCCCGAGGCGTCGCAGAACGTCACTTCTGACAGGTCGAGGACGAGCCGGCTCGTGCTGTGGCGCAGCGCGCCCAGCAGCTTCTCGCGGAGGGTGAGGGCGTCGATCGCACCTGACAGGTGCACGGTGGTGGTGTCGAGGACGGTCATGAGGTTCCGGCCTGCCCGCGCTCCGGAGAGGAGCGGCGAATCATCGATCGCCGTGGGCGACGCCAACCTGAATGCCAACGCACGAAGTGTCCTCGGTGCTCACAGTCTACCGCACTCGACAAAAAGCCATAAAAGGTGACTTAGGCGACCTATATGCGGAGCTGGCACGCTCACCCCCATGGAGATCGGGGTTCTGGGCAGTTTGACGGTTGACGGCATCGCGGTGGTCCAGGGGAAACAGCGGACGCTCCTGGCGGTCCTGGCCGCCGGTGCGAACCGGCCGGTCTCCCACGACCGGCTGACCGACGCGGTCTGGGGCGTCGACGTGCCCTCGCCGGGCACCGTCCGCTGGCATGTGCACCAGCTCAGGCAGCTGCTCGGCCCCGACAGGCTGACCAAGGCGGGCGACCGCTACCTGCTGACCGTCGGCGCGCACGAGCTCGACGCCGCCCGCTTCGAGTCGCTCAACGAGCGGGCCAGGGACGCCAGGGATCCTGAGGAGGCGCTCTCCCTGGCCGAGGCCGCCCTGGGGTTGTGGCGCGGCCCGGCGTTCGCCGGGGTGAGCGAGCTCGACGCCATCAGCGGCGAAGCCCTCCGGCTGGAGGAGCTGCGGCTGGTCGCCGTCGGACGGCGGGTGGAGGCGCTGCTCGCCCTCGACCGCGCGGGAGAGTGCGTCGCCGAGCTGACCGCGCTGCTGGCCGTACATCCGCTGCGGGAACGCGTGGTCAGGTGGCTCATGTCCGCTCTGTACCAGGACGGGCGGCGGGCGGAGGCGCTGCGGGTGTACCGGGAGAGCAGGCGGGCGCTGATGGACGAGCTGGGCGTCGAGCCCGGCCGCGCCCTGACCCGGCTCCACCAGGAGATCCTGCGCGGCGAGCAGCCGGAAGCCGCGCCGTCCAGGATCGCGCCTGCGGAGCTGCCGCCCTCGCCCGGCACCTTCGTCGGCAGGTCGGCCGAGGTGCGCCGGCTCGTCGAGCAGCGGGCGCGGGTGGTCGCGATCGACGGTTCAGGCGGGATCGGCAAGACCGCCCTCGCCGTCCACGCCGCCCACCTGCTGGCCGACCGCTTCCCCGACGGGCAGCTCTACGTCAACCTGCACGGCTTCACCAGCGGGGTGTCGCCGCTGGCCCCCGCCGAGGTGCTCGGCCGGTTCCTGCGCTCGCTCGGGGTGCCGGACGCCGAGGTGCCCGCCGACCTGGACGAGGCCGCCAACCGGTTCAGGTCGCTGACCCGCGCCCGCCGGATCCTGATCGTGCTCGACAACGCCGCCGACGTCGCCCAGCTGCGCCCCCTGCTGCCCTCCGGCCGGGAATGCGCGGTGATCGTGACCAGCAGGCGGGTGCTCGGCGCGCTCGACGGCGCCGCCCGCCTGCATCTCGGCACGCTGGACGACGGGGCCGCGATGTCCCTGCTCGCCGGCGGCGCGCTCATCGGCGCCGAGCCCGAGGCGGCGCGGCAGATCGTACGGCGGTGCGCTGGGCTGCCGCTCGCCCTGCGGGTCGTCGCCGCCCGACTGGCCTCGCACCCGGGCGGGACGCTGTCCGCGCTGGCCAGGTCGCTGGACGACGCCCACCACCGGCTGGACGAGCTGGAGCACGACGATCTGGCGGTCAAGGCCAGCTTCTCGGCCAGCCTCCAGCACCTGCAGCCCTTCGACGCCCGGCTGTTCGCCACCCTCGGCCTGCTGAACGCCTACACCTTCACCCCCGGCCTCGCCGCCGCGCTGTGCGGGGCCGCCCGGCGCGAGGTCGACGGGGCCTTCGCCCGCCTGGCCGAGGCGCGCCTGCTCGACGCGGTGGCCCCGGGCAGGTACGGCATGCACGACCTGCACCTGCTGTACGCCAGGGACCTGGCTTCAGGCCTGCCCGCCGGGGAACGGGAGGCAGCCCTGTCCCGGGCCGTGCACTGGTACCTCGCCACCTGCCGCACCGTGCGCGCCCTCATGGGCTTCCGCGTCGACCCGGTAGAAACCGAGTCCCCCGGCCTGCCCGTCGAGGACGCCGCCGAGGCGATCGCCTGGTTCGACGCGGAGGCCGACAACCTCGTCGCGGCCGTCCCCCAGCTCCTGGCCCACGCCCCGGCCCCCGCCACCTCCCTCGTCCGGACGATCGGGACACCGCTGATGCACCGGGGGCGGGCCGCCGACGTGATCCGTGTCGCTGAGGCCCTGCTGGACGTCGCTGGCGACCGGGAGCGGGAGTTCATCGCGCACAACCTCCTCGGGCTCGCGCACCAGGAGCGCGGCGAACCCCACACGGCCGCCGAGCACCTCACCCGCGGCATCGCCCTCGCCCGCCTGCTGGACCTGCCCAGGGCCGAGGCGACCGCGGCCACCAACCTGTCCGTGGTGTGCGAGCGCCTGGGGCGCTCCGGCGAGGCCGTCGACCACGCGCGGCGCGCGATCGAGCTGTTCCGGCGGATCGGCCACCGGCTCGGCGAGGCCAGCGCGCTGGTCAACCTCGGGATGGTCTACGGCCGCCAGCAGCGGTGGGCGGAGGACCTCGCCTTCACCGAGCGCGGGCTCGCCATGTTCAAGGAGCTCGGCGCCGAGGCGGAGATCTCCCAGACGCTGGGCAATCTCGGCCACATCCACCGCATGCTGGGGTCGGTGGAGCAGGCCATGGACTGCCTGGTGGAGGCGGAGGAGCGGGCGCGCCGATGCGGCAACAGGCCGGGCGAGGCGATCAGCCTGTGGGGGCAGGGCGACGTGCACCTCGCGCGCGGGGACCAGGTGACCGCCCGGCGCCTGTGGGAGCGAGCCGGGGCCATGCTCCAGGACGCGGGGCGCATGACGGCGGCGCAGGCCGACGCCCTCCTCAGCCAGTCGGTACCCGACCTGGAAGGGTTCCTCAGCGGCAGGTCATGACCGCTCGGAATATCACCGATCGAGCTGCTGGAGTGCGGACGCTCGTTCGAGCAAGCGCATGATCGGATGGTAGCGCGGGATCAGTCGCGGAAGACGTAGAAGACCTCGTCGGGCGGCACCTCGCCCGCCAGCACCCCGCCGAGGGCGGCGTAGAAGCGGCGGGCGCGGTCGTTGACGGCCAGCACCCGGATGGCCAGCGAGCAGAACCCGGCGGCGCGCAGGTCGGCGGCTGCCGCGCGCACGAGTGCCCGGCCGTACCCGTGGCCCTGGTGTCCAGGGCGGACGGCGAGGGCGTAGATCTCGGCGTCGGTGCCCAGCTTCGGATCGGCCGGGCCGCCCATCACGAGGCCGACGACCGTCCCGTCCGGCAGTTCGGCGACCTTGGTGTGGTGGGGGCGCGGCCGTTCCGCCGCCTCCTCCAGGAGGTTGCGCCGCCAGTTGGCAGCGGACTGCTCGGGGGTGACGTCGAAGTCCTCGAATGCGGCGAACGCGGCGCAGGTGACCTCGGCCATGACGTCCGCGTCGTCCGGGAGGGCGTATCGGATCCGCATGAGCGGAGACTACGGCGTCAACGGCGGAGCCTGGCCGGATCGACCTCGGTCACGGCCGTCTGGGCGTCCAGTTCCCAGCCCTTCTCGTACGCCGCGGCGAAGGCCTCCTCGCCCAGCACGGCCCGCCCGCGTCGAGTGACCTCGCTGACCTGGGGATCGGTGCGATCGTGCGCGCCGCGCAGCCGCGCTGCGGCGCCGAGGACGACGGCGGACTCGTGGCGCTGCCCGAGCGCTCCGGCGGGCGCAGCCACGTTCACCGCCGCCGGCGACAGGATCGGCAGGTCCCCGCCGCGTACGCCTTCACCAGCGCCTCCTCCGCTCCGGCGAGGTCGCCCGTCTCCAGGCACAGCGCGGCCCGTACGCTGCCGGCCAGCGTCCGCGTCCAGCCGGTAGCCACCGGCGACCTGCGCGACGGCGCCCGCCGAGCCGAGGGTGCGGCGCAACCGCGAGACCAGCGCCTGCAGGGCGTGTGCGGCCCCCGGCGGCGGGCCCTCCCCCCCAGATCGCGTCCACCAGAACGCCCTGCTCGACCGCGCGCCCACCCGCCAGCGCCAGCCGTACCACCAGACCCTGCGACCGCGCGCCGGGAACGGGCAGGTCGGCGTCGCCGCGGGACACCCGGAAGGCGCCGAGCAGCGTGACGCGAAGCCGTTCCATCCCCCGATCCTCCCAAACTGCCCGCGTGAGCGCCGTGTGAGCGGTCCCCCGCAGTCTTCGCGTATGCCGAAAGGGGATTCTCATGCATGACGTGGTGATCGTGGGAGCCGGGCCGGTCGGCCTGTTCCTGGCCTGCGAGCTCGGGCTCGCCGGGTGCTCCGTCCTGGTGCTGGAGCGGGAGGCTGAGCCGGGCTCGCTGTGGTGGGCGGACGCGCTCGGGACGCGGGGGCTGTCCGCCGCCTCCGTCGAGGCGTTCCGCCGGCGCGGGATGGAGGTGAAGGACGCGGTGCCGACCCGTGGCGGGGGACATTTCGCCGGGATGGCGGTCGACCCTCCCGGCCGTGGCGGCGGGATCGAGGCGATGTTGTCCGAGCGGGCGGCCGAGCTCGGGGGGGAGGTACGGCGGGGCGTCACGGTCTCGTCCGTCACGCAGGACGACGGGATCGTGGTCGCGAACGACCATCCGGCGCGCTGGCTGGTCGGCTGCGACGGCGGCCGCAGCGCGGTGCGCGGGCTCGCGGGCTTCGGATTCACCGGCATCGAGCCGCTGGCCACCGGCTACCTCATGCTCGCCGACCTGGAGCGGATGCCTCCCGGCCTCCATCTGACGCCGACCGGCATGTATCTCCAGATGCCCGCGCCGGGGCACGTCGGGATGCTGGACTTCGACGGCGGCGCGTTCGACCGGTCGCGGCAGCCGACGCGCGAGCACCTCCAGGCGGTCCTGCGCCACGTGTCCGGCACCGACGTGACGCTGGGCGAGGTGCGCCAGGTCTCGACCTTCACCGACCGGGCGATGCAGGCGACGACCTACAGGAAGGGGCGCGCCCTGCTCGCCGGTGACGCGGCGCACGTCCACTCCCCCCTCGGCGGGCAGGGGCTCAACCTGGGCATCGGGGACGCCGTGAACCTGGGGGCGAAGCTCGCGGCGACCGTGCGCGGGGACGCGCCGGAGGGGCTGCTCGACACCTACACCGCCGAGCGGCATCCCGTGGGCGCGCGGGTCCTCGACTGGACGCGCGCCCAGGCCGCGGTCATGCGGCCTGGCTACGCCGGGTCGCCTGACGCCCGGAGCAGGGCGGTGAGCCTGTCCACCTCCAGGTCGTCGCCCATCTCGGCGAAGATGGCGCGGGCCGTGGTCAGGCGCTCGCGCGCCTGACCGTGCTCGCCCCTGGCGATGGCCACCTGGCCGAGCACGGACAGCGCCAGGCCCTCGCCGAACCGCTCCCCCACGGTCAGGCAGAGGTCGAGCGCCTCCCGCGCGTCCTCCTCGGCGGCGTCCAGCCGCCCGAGGTCCAGCAGCGCGCTCGCCCTGCGGCCCAGGGCGAGCGCCTGCCACGTCGGTTCCCTCATCAGCTGGTGCAGCGCGACGGACTCGGTGAGCCTGGTGATCGCCTCCTCGTGCCGGCCTACGGAGATGAGGATGACGCCGTGCTGGTAGAGGGCGTCGGCGGTCTCGCTGTCGTGTCCGCGCCGCCGGTTGAGGTCGACCGCCCGCTCGGCCAGCTCCACGGCCCGCCCGCCGTGCCCCGCCTCGGCGTTCAGGCGGGCGAGCAGGCTGAGCGAGTTGGCCACGCCCTCCGGGTTGTCCAGCCGGGTGTGCAGCTCCAGGAGTTCCGCCGCGCCTTCGAGCCCCTCGGCGATCCGCCCGAACCTGTGGTGGAGGGCGAGGAACGCGTGCAGCGTGAACGGTTCGAGGAAGTGCTGCCTGGTCAGCGGCAGCACGTCGCTGAGGACGGCCTCGGCCTCGAGCGGCCGGTTGCGCCACAGGAGCTGGAGGCCGAGCCACGACCGCGCGTAGACCTCGCTGACGAGGTCGCCGCACCGCCTGGCCCCGTCGATCAGCGCGCGCAGGACCCGCTCGACGGCCTCGTGGCGCACGATCTGCTGGGAGACCTCGCAGAGCGCGGGGACGATCTCCGCCGCCAGGCGCAGTGCGGGGCCGCCCGCCGTACGGCCGAGCTGTTCCACCACGAGAAGGAGCCCGTCGAGCTCCGCGTCGAGCCAGGTCAGGACCTCGTGCTTGCTGCCGAACCCCAGCCCGCCCGCCTCGCCTGCCGACAGGTACCGCAGGAGCAGGGCGTCCGGAGCCTGGAGGCGCACCGCGCGGACGACGCTCGCGTGGTAGAAACCGGCCAGCCGCTCCAGCGCCCGCTCCGCCTCGTCGTCGCGGTGGCCGCGGGCGTAGACCTTGAGCAGGTCGTGGTAGCGGTACCGGCCTGGCGCGCGGGATTCGAGCAGGCTGAGGTCGATGAGGGAGTCGAGGAGGTCCTCGGCCTCCCGCTCCTCCAGGCCCAGCAGCGCCGACGCCGCCTCCAGCGACAGGTCGGGCGCGTCCGGCAGCGCAGCCAGCCGGAAGGCGCGGGCCTGCGCCGGGTCGAGCTGCCGGTAGGAGAGCTCGAAAGCCGCCTCCACCCCCAGTTCACCGGTGCGCAGCACGGACAGCCTGGCCCGCTCGTCGGCCAGCGTCCTGCCCGGCCTGGCCGCCAGCCTGGCCCCCATGACCCGTACGGCCAGCGGCAGGTGACCGCACAGCTCCAGCAGCTCCGCGGCCTCCCCGCGCTCGGCCGCCACCCGATCCGGCCCGACGATCCGCCCGAGCAGGGTCGTGGACTCCTCGGGCGTCAGCACGTCCAGGTCGACCACCCGGGCGTTGACCAGGTCGAACATCCGCGTCCTGCTGGTCAGCAGCGCCCCGCAGGAAGGCGTGCCCGGCAGCAGCGGCCCGACCTGCGCCGAGTCGCGGGCGTTGTCGAGCACGACCAGCACCCGCCGGTCGGACAGCTGGGTCCTGAGCAGCGCAGCCCCGGCGTCCAGCTCGGCGGGCACCTGCTCCTCCGGCACGCCCAGGGCCCGCAGGAACGCGGCGACCACCACGCCGGGCTCCTCGACGCCACGCAGGTCGGCGTACAGCTGGCCGTCGGGGAACGCCTCACGCACCTGGTGCGCCACGTGAACGGCCAGCGTCGTCTTGCCCACCCCGCCGATGCCCGACACCGACAGCGCCCTCCCGCCGCCGGCGCGCAGCGCCGCCGCCAGGTCGGCGACCAGCTCGGCGCGGCCGGTGAAGTCGGCGGTGTCCGGCGGGAGCTGGGCGGGCACCGGGCGCTCGCTCAGCAGTTCCCGCAGCTCCAGCAGCTCGCGGCCCGGCTCGACGCCCAGCTCGTCGTCGAGCAGGGTACGGACGTCGTCGAAGATCTCCATGGCCTCCGCCGTACGGCCGGCCGCGTGCAGCGCCCGCATCTGCAGGGCACGGACCCGCTCGCGCAGCGGATAGCGGGCGACCAGGTCGGCCAGTTCCCTGAGCACCGCGTGCGGCCGGCCGTTGCCGACCTCCTCCTCGCACAGCGCCTCGACGGCCGCCGCTCTGGCCTCTTCCAGGCGCGCGCGCTGGATGGGCGCGCACTCCTTCGGCTCGCCCGACCACAGCGCCAGCGCCCGGCGGTACTCCCCCGCCTCGACCCGCTCCTCGAACTCGGCCACGTCGCTGGACACCCCGTGCAACGTGTATCCCCGCCCGACCGACACCAGGCGCTCGGCGCCGAGGCTCCTGCGCAGGCGCGAGACGTAGGTCCGCACGGTCGGCTCGGCCGTGGGCGCCGGGTCGTCGCCCCAGAGCAGGTCGACCAGCTCGTCCACCATGACCACCCGGTCGCCGGCGAGGACCAGGGCCGCCAGCACCTTCCGCTGCTGCGGCGACCCGACGGGCACCTCCTGCCCGTCACGCCACGCCTTCACCGACCCCATCACCGCGACCCTGACCCCCATGAACGCGATGATATGTGCCCGTATTCACCGGTTTCTCGAAGCAGGTCGAGTAGGCCATCTCCGTGTACGGCGCGTAGATCGGGATGCGGGTGTAGCCCTCCCGCTCGTACAGGCGGACCGCGTCGGGCTGGCGGTCGCCCGTCTGCAGGATGATCCGCCGCGCGCCGAGGCGGCGGGCGGCGTCCTCGGCCCCGGCCAGCAGGGCGCTGGCCACCCCGCTCCCCCGGTGCGAGGGCGCGACGTACATGCGCTTGAGCTCGACCTCGCCATCGAGGCGGCGCAGGAGCACGTGCCCGACGGGCGTCTCCGCGTCGAAGATCACTCCGGTGTACAGCACAGACTCCGCCTGCACGGCCATCCCCGCCGGGAGCTCGTCCAGCCGGTCGGCGTAGCGCCTGCCCATCTCCTCCTGCATCGCCGTACGGAGCGCCACGGCCGCCGGATGGTCGTACGGCACGTCCTGGACCCGTTCCCGGGTGAGCTCGTTCATGACCATGAAGCCTAGATCCTCTCAACCACCATTTCCTATAGGAATTACATGTTAGACAGCGGCGCGGACACCTGTCGTCAATGGCAAAACCAGATCTTTTCAGGTAGGTATCAGTCGGTAACAGGGAGACGCCGAGCTGGGCTTTCCCGTCAAACGGGGGGAGAACCGCCAGCCTGGCCGCCGAAGGCGATCTCGTTTCCGTCGGCGTCGCGGTAGGTGATCTTGCGGACGCCGTCGCCGTACGTCTCCTGCTGATCGGGGGTGAGGCCGCGGGCGGCGATCCCGCCGACGATCGTCTCCAGGTCCTCGACGAAGAGCGTGTGCGTGGCGTGGCCCGCGTGTTCCGGCTTCTGCACGATGTACAGGTAGCGGTGTTCCGCCACCTCCCACACCGCTTCCGTGTCGTGGGGGAAGAACGCGGGCGGGGCGCCGAGCAGGCGCTCGTACCAGGGCAGGGCCGAGGCGAAGTCGGTCACCGAGACCCCGGCGAACAGGTCGACGTTCATGTCCACCGAAATATTGTACTTACCCCCCACCCGATCTGACTGCTAGCGTGCGGCGGGTTCTAGATCGTCAGTCAAGACAGGGGACCCAGTGAACGCACCGAATGCCCCCGGCTACTACCCCGACCCCGGAGGTCAGCCGCTCCTGCGCCAGTGGGACGGCCAGCGGTGGACCGAGCAGACAGCGGTCCTGACCGCCCCACCGGCCAAGAAGCCCAAGTGGCTGCTCCCCGCCGGAATCGCCCTGGGCGTCCTCGTGCTCCTCGCCGCCGGAGCCTTCGTCTTCCTGCGCGGCGGCAGCGACCCTGTCGTCATCGTCATGCCCTCCGGCCAGGGGTTCCGCAGCAGCGAGGTGGCGGAGAACCTCCCCCTGATCTCCAGGACGCACTTCAACCTCGAACGCGACCCCGGCGCGGCGCAGTCGAGGGAGCGTAAGAAGCTCTGCGGGCACATCGCCCACTGGATCGTGGACGAGGACAAACCGCTGCAGCTGCCGAAGGAGACGATGGGCCCGCCCATGGGCTTCCCCGAGGGCCCCAAGCCGTTCCTAGAGGCGTGCCTGGCCGCCTAGCAGTCCCAGAAGCGCCAGCTCAGCCACCCTGTCCAGCTCCTCGCGGCTCCGGCCCGAGGCAGCCTGTACGGCGATGCCGTCCGTCAGCGTGTGGACCAAGCGGGCCAGGTCGCCGGGGTCGCACCCGCCGGGCAAGTCGCCGGCGCGCTCGAAGCGGCGGCGCAGCGCCGCCTCACCCGCCATCCTGCGGCCCAGCGCCAGATCCCGGGCGAACGCGGCGTCCGGCCCGCAGGCGTGCACGCTGTTCACCGTCAGGCAGCCGTGCGGCGTCCCGTCACCGGCGGTCAGCTCGACGGCGCCTCTCACCAGCCGCTCGATGACCTCCCGCGCCGTCGGCGCCGCCAGCGCCGCGACGGCGTAGGCCCCCGGGCCGTCCAGGTAGCGGTCGAGGACCTTGGCGAACAGCTCGTCCTTGTTGCCGAACGCGGCGTAGAGGCTGGGCCGGTTGATGCCCATCGCCGCCGTCAGGTCCGTCAGCGAGGTGCCCTCGAAGCCCTGACGCCAGAACACCTCCAGCGCCCGCCCGAGCGCCGCGTCGGCGTCGAAGGCGCGCGGTCGGCCACCCGGCATGCCGTACCTCCCCCAGAGTTTTTTACCTATCGGTACGTTACCTCTTGCGCGCCTCGATCGCGCTCCCCTAATTTCATACCAATGAGTACAAAATTGGGAATCGTCGGAGCGAGCGGCTGGGCCGCCGCCGCGCACCTGCCCGCCCTCGCCGCGCTGCCCGAGTTCGAGGTGGCCGCGGTGGCCACGACCAGGCGGGAGAGCGCCGACCGGGTCGCGGCCGAGCACGGGGTACGGCTGGCGTTCACCGACGCCGCCGAGCTGGTCGCGCACCCCGAGGTGGAGCTCGTCGTGGTGTCGGTCCGCGCGTCCGGGCACGCGAAGCTGATCAGGTCGGCGCTGGAGCACGGCAAGGACGTGCTGTCGGAGTGGCCGCTGGGCGTCGACGCGGCGGAGAGCGCCGAACTGGCCGGGGAGGCGTGCGGGGTCAGGCACGGGGTGATGCTGCAGGGCTGCGTCTCGCCCGACGCTGCCTTCGTCGCCGACCTGGTCGCGGGTGGGCGGATCGGGCGGCTGGAGTCGGCCACGCTGGTCGCCGCCGGTGATCCGTTCGGCGGGGCGAGCATCCCGGACGACCTGGCCTGGACCCGCGAGCCCGGCTCGGGCACGACGCTCCTGTCGATCATGGCGGGGCACTTCCTGGCCACCTTCGAGCGGACCGTGGGCCGGCTGACGGAGCTCTCCGCGCGGCTGCCGGGCGCTCCGGACCAGGTGCTGGTGCACGGAACCCTGGAGTGCGGCGCCGCCGCGTCGGTGTCGGTGCTGGGCGGGAGCGGGCACGACAGCGGGGCGTTCTTCCTCAAGCTGGTGGGCAGCGACGGGGTGCTGACCGTGACGCCGTCGGGCTCGGTGCCGTTCATCCACTGGTCGGGGTGGCGCATCGAGGCGGGCGGCGAGGTGCTGGCCGTACCCGGCGCCTACCGGACGGTGGACCTGCCTACCGGGCCGGCCGCCAACGTGGCCGCGCTGTACCGGGCCTTCGCCACGGGGCGGCAGCCCGGGTTCGACGCGGGCGCCCGCCTGCACGGGCTGCTCGCGAGCATCGAGCGTGCCGCCGCGAGCGGCGGCCGCGTGGAGGTCTGATCACGCGTCGAGCGCAGCGGTGATCTTGCGCATCATCTCGGCCATGGTCGGGCTGGGCGGGCCCTGGTGGATCCTGGCGGAGGCCTCGATGGCGACGGTGATGGTACGGCGGAAGTTGTCCGCCTCGGCCGGGAACTGCCGGCTGAGCAGGTTCATGCTGGCGGTCAGAGCGGGCAGCACCAGGTCGGCGAGGTCGGCGGTGGACTTGCCCCACTTCACACCCTTGGGCGCCTTGGTCAGCACTCGCCCGACCAGGCCGGTCGCGGAGGTCAGCGCGATGGAGCCGTGCGTGGCCGCCTTGTGCGCCGAGTCGGCGACCGCGGCGGCCGACATCAGCGAGACGGCGCCCCAACCGGCGGTCCGCAGGGTCAGCATGTCCTGGTCGGAGAGGGTGATCGACATGGCGGTGAGCTCCTTCGTAGAACCGTTCATGTGCTCTACCTTCGCCGACCGCCCTGATACCGAGCCGTCACGGTCCTGACATGGCGATTGCCCGCCGGGCGGCCGCGAGGACGGGGTGGGTGTCGGCCACCTTCCCCGCCAGCACGCTCACGCACCGTTCCAGCAGGTGCGCGGCGTCGTCCACGCGGGCCAGGTTGTACAGGGTGACGGCCAGTTCCGGATGGTCGGGGCCGAGGACCGCCTCCTTGGTCTCCAGCGCCTCACGCAGGGCGATTCTGGCCCGGTCGCGGTCTCCCATCGCGTACAGCGCGGCGCCGAGGTTGTGCAGGGTGACCGCGGTCTCGTGGTGCTCGCCCGCCCTGCGGTACGCAGCCAGCACGGCGGTCAGGATGGACGCCGCCTCGGCCGGTTGACCGAGGTCGATGAGGATGGCGGCGAGGGCGGCCCTGTCGAGGGCGACCGCGATGGAGTCCTCGCCTTCTGAGCGGACACGAAGGTCGAGGCCCTCGCGGGCATGCCGCAGGGCGGTCGCGTGGTCGCCAGCCGCGTGGGCCGCGCCGCCCAGGTTGTGCAGCAGGTCGGCGGCGTGCGGGCCGCCCAGGGCCAGGGCTTCGCGGTACGCCGACGCCGCCTCGGCAGGACGTCCGGCGTACTTGAGCGTCATGCCCAGCTCGTTGAGTACGGCGACGCGCTCGGCTCCGGCGGCGCCGTCGAGCGCGAGCCGGAGCTCCCGCTCGGCCTCGCCGTAACGCCCGGCGGCCCGGTGGGCGCGACCCCGCACGAGTCGCGCCCACCGGGCCGGGGATCCCGACGGCAATCGTCAGCCCTCGATGAGGACTTCGTTGTGATTGGTCGGAACCGGGTGATCTGGAATGAGAACCTCGTTGTGGTTCCCCGTGACCCTGGGGTCGACCCAGAACAGATCCATGACTGCCTCCCGTTTCGTGGTGCCTTCCCGTCCACCCTCGGGGAGGCCGCGGTCGCTCACCAGGACCACTACCGGCGGGAATCAGCGGGTGAGTGTCAGCAGAACACCTGCTTGACGAGGGTGTCGGTGAGCTTCTGGAAGTCCTTGGCCGGGCCTCTGGTCGCGTCGTCGACCCAGGTCACCGAGGCGGTCAGCGTCCTGGTGCCGTCGGGTGAGCTGTACATCAGCGTGCCGTAGCCGTGCGGCGGGCTGCCGTTGTGCTGGTAGACCGTGCCGCAGCCCGGACCCAGGTCCTGCACGAACAACCCGAGTCCGTAGCCCATCTTCGGGTTCGGCTCGCGCATCTCGGCCAGCAGATTGGCGGGCAGGAGCCTGCCGCCGTTCAGCGCGGAGATGAACGTCTGCAGGTCCTGGGTGGTGGAGATCAGGTCACCTGCCCCGGCCAGCAGGGACAGGTTCTGCCGGGAGATGTCGGTGACCTTGTCCTTGATGCGGTAATAGCCGTGGGCGTGCGGGCCGGGGAGCTGGGTCCGGTCGCCCGGCGCCACGGTGGCCGTCATTCCGAGCGGGCGCAGGATGCGCCGCTTCAACTCCGCGGCGTAGGAGTGGCCGGTGACCTTCTCGATCAGCAGCAGCGCCACGGTGTAGTTGGTGTTGGCGTACTTCTGGTCGGTGCCCGGCTCGAACCGCAGCGGCTTGGACAGCGCCAGCCGTACCAGTTCCTCGGGCTGGTAGCTGCGCAACCGTTCGGCCACCCAGGCGTCGCCGTTGGCGATGATGCCCGGCTCCCACGCCCCGCCGGGGCCGAAGTCGCCGGTGTAGTTGAACAACCCGCTGGTGTGCTGCAACAGCATCCGCACCGTGATGCGGCCGTCCAGCCCCAGGTCGGGGAGGTAGTCGGCCACCGGGGCGTCCAAGGCGACCTTGCCCTCGGCCACCAGTTGCAGCACCAGCGTCGCGGTGAAGGGCTTGACCACGCTGCCCGTCCAGAACCGCCCGTTCGTCGACGGCTTGGCGCGCTGGCCCAGCTTGCTCACCCCGGCGCTGCCGGTCCAGTCACCCCGCTCATCGTGCACGCGCACCTGGATCCCGGAGAAACCGGCATCGACGTAGGCCTGCGCGGCCTGCTGCAACTCCGGGCGGTCCGGCCCGGCAGCAGCCGTGGCGGGGGCGGCAGCCCCGGCCAGGAGCGCGAGCACCGGCACCGCCACCTTGATCACGGTCTTCATGATCCCTCTTCTCCCGTGTTTCGCGTCAGGCGGCGTCGAGGGCCTCGGTGATCTTGCGCATCATCTCGGCCATGGTCGGGCTGGGCGGACCCTGGTGCGTACGGGCCGAGGCCTCGATCGCGACCAGGATGGTGCTGCGGAAGTTGGCGGCCTCGGCCGGGTCCTGCTGGTTGAGCAGGCTCACGCTCGCGGTCAGGGCGGGCAGCACCTGGTCGGCCAGCTCGGCCGTGGTCTTGCCCCACTTCACGCCCTTGGGCGCCTGCGACAGCACGTGCCCGGCCAGACCGGTCGCCGAGGTCAGCGCGATGGAACCGTGCGTGGCGACCTTGTGGGCCGACTCGGCGATGCCCGCGGCCGACATCAGCGACACGGCGCCCCAACCGGCGAGGCGGAGGGTGGTCTTGTCCTGGTCGGTGAGAGTGATCGACATGGTGATGTGCTCCTTCGTGGATTCGTTGATGTCGGCTACCTTCGCCGACCGCCCTGATACCGGGCTTTCGCGGCCCTGACGCCGTGGCTGACACGCTTGATCAAGGGTGTCGTCGCTGCCTGGCCGGGACAACAACGGATCTCGCAACGCCGCGTTAACCCCGGACTTCACGAGGGCCTGTTCAGATGGCCTGGTAGAGGGTGGTCCAGAAGTCGTGTGCCAGCCGCATCGGGTCGGGGACGGACGCCCCGAGCTGGGTGAGCAGGATCCCGACGAGCTGGTTGTCCGGGTCGGCGTAGGTCGCCGTGCCGCTTCCGCCGTCCCAGCCGAACTGGCCGACCGGCGCGTAGTCGCCGCGGTAGGTGCGTACCGCCATCCCGAAGCCCCAGCCGCCGTGCTGTCCCTGGCCGTGCGAGATGTGCACGCTGCGCTTCGCCATGTCGGTCCGTGCGGCGGTCTGCTCGGGCGTGAGGCGGTTGGTGGTCATCAGCTCGACGGCGGGCCTGGACAGGATGCGCTCGCCTTCGTGCGTGCCGCCGTTGAGCAGCATCCGGAAGTAGGCGTGGTAGTCGTCGGCGGTGGAGACCAGCCCGCCGCCACCGCCCTGGAAGGCCGGAGGGCTGCTCCAGCGCCCGCCCTCCGCCTCGTCCCACACGAGGAACTCGCCGGTCTCCGGGTCGGGGGCGTACAGGGTCGGCAACCGGTGGATCTTGTCTGCGGGCACGTGGAAACCGGTGTCCTTCATTCCCAGGGGTTCGAAGACGCGCTCGCGCAGGAACGCCTCGTGCGACATGCCCGCGACCCTGGCCACCAGCACGCTGAGGACGTCATGGCTGATCTGGTACTGCCACTGCTCGCCCGGCTGGTACATCAGCGGGAGCGTGCCCAGGCGGCGCATCCACTCGTCCGGCCCCGGCATCGGCTCCGGCAGGTTGGGCGTGAGCCCCTGCTCGAAGATCGCGCCCATGAGCGGCGCGCCCAGCGCGGTGAAGTCCAAGCCGAGCCCGAACGTGGAGGTCAGCAGGTCACGCACGGTGATCGGCCGCCGCGCGGGCACGGTGTCGTCCAGCGGGCCGTCGGGCCGCTTGAGCACCTGACGGTCGGCGAGCTCCGGCAGCCACGCGTCCACCGGGTCGTCCAGCCGCAACCGGCACTCGTCCAGCAGGACCATCGCCGCCGCCATGGCGACCGGCTTGGAGGTGGAGGCCATACGGAAGATCGTGTCCCGGGCCATCGGCGCGCCGCCGTCGTGCCGCATCGTCCCGAGCGCCTCGACGTGCGTCTCACCGCCGCGGCTGACCAGGGCGACGAGCCCGGGGATCCGCTTGGACTCGACATGACCCGCGAGCACCTCGCGCAGCCTGCGCAGTCCCGCTTCTGAGAAGCCGTTGTTGTTTGCCATGCCGAGGACGCTAGGGAGCGGGCGGGACACGCCGAATCTGTCGCGTTACCGAAGATCCATGCGGGCCAGCTCGTGGCGGGAGGCGATCCCGAGCTTGGGATAGGCCTTGTACAGGTGATGGCTGACCGTGCGCGGGCTGAGGAACATCTGCGCGCCGATGTCGCGGTTGCTCATGCCCGCAGCGGCCAGCCGTACCACCTGGAGTTCTTGCGGGGTGAGCTGCGCCAGCAGGTCGGGGGCGCGCTCGGGGGCCTGCGGGGTCTCGCCGGTGGCGCGCAGCTCGGACGACGCCCGCTCGGCCCAGGGGGCGGCGCCCAGGCGGAGGAAGGTGTCCAGCGCGGCGCGCAGATGGGGGCGGGCCTCGGCGCGGCGGCGTCCGCGCCGCAGCCACTCGCCGTAGAGCAGCTCCGTCCTGGCCTGCTCGAACGGCACCACGCCGAGCCCTTGCAGGTGTACGGCCTGCGCGAACAACCGCTCCGCCGCCGCCTCGTCGGCGACGAGCGCCTGGCAGCGCAGGGCGATGCCGGTGACCCACGGCTGCTGCGTCGCCCGCGCCCACGCGGTCAGCTGCGCGACGGGCTCGGCGGCCAGGCCCGGCCGTCCTGCTCTGGCGGCGGCCTCGACGTAGCCGGCCTGGTGGGCGTAGGTGCGGTTCATGGCGAACAGGCCGCCCGAGGCGTCGTGCACCCGCTGCAGGATGTCCTCGTGGCGGCCCAGGCTGAGGTCGAGGAGGTCGCGGGCGTCCAGGCATTCCATCCC
The DNA here is from genome assembly GCF_044457355.1 of Nonomuraea sp. NPDC050556. Classification (NCBI taxonomy): domain Bacteria; kingdom Bacillati; phylum Actinomycetota; class Actinomycetes; order Streptosporangiales; family Streptosporangiaceae; genus Nonomuraea; species Nonomuraea sp. NPDC050556. The sequence goes on from NZ_JBITGU010000001.1 coordinate 3,181,375, forward strand.
GCTCTCCGTGACGCCGTGGCGCAGGATGTCGCCGGTGAGCTCGTGGCAGCGCGCCTCGTCGCCCTGGATCGCCGCCACGCAGGCCAGCAGCCCGGCCAGGTGCCTGGCGTAGTGGGTGCGCATGGTGTCCTGGGCGATGCTCAGCCCTTCCGAGGCGGTGACCGCCACGTCCCGGTAGCGCCCGAGCAGCAACTGGGCGCGGCCCACGTAGAGCAACGCCTTGGGGAGCAGGCCGACGGCGCCCTCCGCGCGGCAGTCGCGCACGATGGCCACGGCGTCGTCGTGCGCGGCCTCGACCTCGGCCTGCCAGGACAGCCACGAGTGGAGGATCAGCCGCTCCCTCGGGCGGTCGCTCCTGGCCTTGTCGACGAGGTCGAGTAAGGGATCGGTCGCATCGTCCGCCAGCTGCGCGACCGCGGTCGTGACGCTGGTCAGGAGGGGATCGCGGGAGCGGACCGAGGTACGTGCCGCCAGGTCGGCGACGGCGGGCAGGTCGCCCGCCGACCACACCGAGGCGACCGCGTTGAGGAACAGGAACGCGGCCTCGCCCGGCGCCTCCTGCGCGGTCTGGGCGGCCACCTGGGCCAGCTCCACCGCCTGCGGGCCGTGGACCTGCTCCTGGGCGTTGGTGACCCGCATCCTGGCCAGGCGCGCCAGGACGCTCGGGCGGGCGGTGAGCGCTGTGGTCTGCTCGTCCAGGGCGGCGGCGAGCTGGGTCTGACCGGCGTCCGCCGCTGCCGCCGCGGCGCGGGCCAGCCGTTCCGCCCGCCGTTCCAGGTCGGGGGTGAGGTGGGCGGCGCGCTGGTAGGCGGCCGAGACGGCGGCGTGGCCGCCGCGCACGGCGGACTGCTCGGCGATGCGCTCCAGGTCGGCCGCGAGGTCCTCGTCGGGGCCGATGGCGGCGGCGCTCAGGTGCCAGGTGCGCCGGTCCAGATCGCCGCGCGCCCCGTGCACGTCGGCCAGAGCCCGGTGTACGGCGAGCCGCCTGGTGACCGTCGCCTCCCGGTATGCCGCCGATCGCACCAGGGGGTGGCGGAAGGTGAGGCGGCCGTCCACGAACCCGATCAGGCCGCTGACCTCCACCGGCTCCAGGTCGTCGAGGCCGATCCCGAGGGACTCCCCGGCGGCCAGGACCACGTCCAGCGCGCCGCTCTCCTCGGCCGCCGCGATCAGCACCAGGTGCTGCGACCTGGCGGGCAGTGCACGCACCCGCTGGGCGAACTGCCCCTCCAGCCGCCCGGAGAGCTGCTGCGTCCCCATCTGGAAGGCCTCGACGGGCAGCTCCCCCGCCCGCTGCGCCGGGGTCAGCGCGCCCGGCAGTTCGAGGATGGCCAGCGGGTTGCCCTGGGCCTCGGCCAGGATCTGGTCGCGCACGTGGGGCGCCAGGCCGGAGGAGTGCTCGGCCAGCAGGGCGGCGCCCGCCGTGCTGGAGAGCCCGTGCAGGCGCAGCTCGCTCAGGCCTGGCGCGGTGAACGGCACGCCGTCGCGGACCGCGAAGATCATCGCGATGCCCTCCGCGTCGAGGCGCCTGCTGGCGAACAGCAGCGCGTCAGCCGAGGCCTGGTCCAGCCAGTGCGCGTCGTCGATCACGCACAGCAGCGGGCGCTCCTCGGCCAGCTCGCTGAGCAGCGACAACGTGGCCAGCCCGACCATGAACCGCTCGGCGGGCCCGGCGTCGGTCAGCCCGAACACCCCGCGCAGCGCCGCCGACTGCAGCGGCGGGAGGGCGTCGAGCCGGTCGGCGAACGAGCCGAGCAGCAGGTGCAGCCCGGCGAAGGCCAGCCCGGCCTCGGTCTCCACGCCGACGCCGCGCAGGATGCGCAGGTCAGCGGCGGTGTCCTCCGCGTAGCGCAGCAGGGCGCTCTTGCCGATCCCCGCCTCGCCGCGCACCACGACGGCTCCGCTGCGCCCGGCGCCGGCCTCCAGCAGCAGCCGGTCGATGACCGCGCGCTCGGCCTCGCGTCCGTGGAGCACTTACTTCTCCTTGCCAGTCGTGTTACTGATTCGGGCGAGAGGGCACATAGCCTAGCGTCCTGGTCACCATGACCCTTTACTACGACAAGCAGGGCACTGGCCCGATGCTGGTGATCTCCCAGAACGGGGAGGGTGACGCCGACCGCAGCGCCGACCTCGTCGACCGGCTCGTCGGCGCCTACACCGTGGTGACCTACGACCGGCGCGGCCTGTCACGCAGCGCCGTCGACCGGCGGGGAGCCGGGGTCACCGTGGCGGAACACGCGGACGACCTCCACCGCCTGCTGGCCGGGCTCACCGACGAACCCGTCCGCATGCTCGGCTGCGGACTCGGCGCGACCATCGGGCTGCACCTGGCCATCGGCCACCCGGCTCAGGTCGGCACGCTCGTGGCACACGAGCCCTGCGCTCCCTCGCTTCTGCCTGCCGTACAAAGGCCGCACTACGCGCGCGAGCTTGCCGGGATCCAGCAGATCCACCGGCGGGACGGCGTGGCGGCCGCGTTCAAGGCCGTCGCCAGATCGCTCGGCGTCGACCTGTCCGGCGCCGGCGCGGAACCGGGCCTGACGCCGCAGCCGCTCACGCCGCAGCGGGTGGTCAACTTCGAGTTCTTCGTCGAGCACGACCTGACCGCGTTCGCCCGCGACGGCCTCGACCCGGCGGCGCTGAAGGGCAGCGCGGTCCGTATCGTTCCCGCGCACGGCAACGGGACCACCTTCCCCCAGCGGTGCGCCGTCGAGCTGGCGGCCCTGCTCGGCGAGGAGCTCGTCGAGTTCCCCGGCGGGCACGACGGCGAGACCACCCACCCGCGCGCCTACGCGGCGAAGCTGCTCGACGTGCTCAGGCGCTGAAGGGGCCGTCCAGCGCCGCCCACTGCAGCAACATGATCGTCTTGCCGTCGGCGATGCGCCCGTCGCGGGTCATCGCGAGCGCCTCGGCGAACGGCAGTTCAAGGACCTCGATGTCCTCCTCGTCGAGCCCGCCGCCCGCCCCGGTCCTGTCCGCGGGGGCGTAGGGGGCGGCGAAGAAGTGCAGGCGCTCGGTGACGGAGCCGGGGCTCATGTAGACGTCGAACACGTGAGTGAGCGGGCCGAGGGTCACGCCCAGCTCCTCCGCGCTCTCGCGCCTGATGGCGGCCGGCGGGTCGTCGGCGTCGAGCAGCCCGGCGGCGGCCTCGACGAGCATGCCGTCGGGGTGGTCGTTGACGTAGGCGGGGAAGCGGAACTGGCGGGTGAGCAGCACGAGGCCACGTTCCGTGTCGTACGGCAGGACGACGGCGCCGTTCCCCCGGTCGTAGGTCTCGCGCTGCTGGGTCTCCCAGCGGCCGTCGCTGCGGCGGTAGTCGAAGGTGGTGCGGCGCAGGACGTGCCAGCCCTGGCCGGTGAGCTCGACGTCGCGGATCACGACGCCGGGGTTGCGGTCGATAGCAGTCATGGGCGCTATGATACGTGCACAATCACGCAACAACAGGAAAGAACGTGCATGCTTGCTGCTGAACGGCGCGACCACCTGCTCGGTCTGCTCGCCCGCACGGGCAAGATCGTCGCCAAGGACGTCGCGGCCGAGCTGGGGATCTCCGAGGACAGCGTGCGCCGCGACCTGCGCGACCTGGCCGCCGAGGGGTTGTGCCAGCGGGTGTACGGCGGAGCGCTCCCCGCCTCACCTGCCGTGGCCGACCACACAGCCCGGCAGACCGTGTCCACCGAGGGCAAGAGGAAGGTCGCCGCGGTGGCTGCCGCTCTCGTACGGCCGGGCAGCGCGCTGATCCTCGACGGCGGCACCACCGCCCTCGCCGTCGCCCGCGCCCTCCCGCAGGACCTGACCTGCACCGTGATCACGCACAGCCCGACCGTCGCCGCCGCCCTGCTCGACCACCCGCGCGCGGAGCTCTTCCTGCTGGGCGGCCGCGTGTTCAAGCACTCGGCGGTCGCGTGCGGCGCGGCAGCGGTCGAGGCGGCGCAGAACGTCTCAGCCGACCTCTGCCTGCTCGGCGTGACCGGCGTGCACCCCGAGGCGGGGCTGACCACCGCGGACGCCGAGGAGGCGGCGATGAAGCGCGCGCTGGCCGCGCGTGCCGCCGACACCTACATCCTGGCCTCGTCGGAGAAGATCGGTACGGCGTCGCGCTACCGCGTGCTGCCCTGGGAGCGGATCAGCGGCCTCATCACCGACGCGGACCCGCACGACCCGGTCATCGAGCAGCTCGCGGGGCGCGGCGTGGAGGTCCTTACTACCCCCGGTCCTCTTGGACTCCCGGCTACCGGCGAACCCAGTCGCGGTTCTCGCGCACGACCGTGAACCCGGCCGATCGGTAGAGCGCCACCGCTGCCTCGTTCTCGGCCGGTGTCGCTACGGCGACCGCGCTCGCGCCCCGCTGGACGAGGGCCGCGCACGCGCCCAGCACGGCGTCGCGCCCGTAGCCGTGCCCGCGGTGGTCCGGGTGGGCGCCGACCGGCTCCAGCAGCCCGCACCTGCCCACCCCGGCGAACCAGCCGGTCGCGGCGGCCGCCGGTTCCCCCTCCGGCGTACGCACCAGAACCTCCATGGCCAGCTCGCTCGCCGGTGACCGCTTCATGGCGAGCCAGCGTTCGACGGAGAACGTGGATCCTTCGAAGGCGGACCGCTGCACCAGCACCCGGTCGGCCGCCTCGGCGTCACCGACCGGCTCGGCGCGGCTCGACACCGGCCGCGGGGTCCACGACATGACGAGCCAGGGGTCCTCGCTGAGCTTCCACCCGGGGACGGGCAGGCCGTCGCACGCGTCGACGCCGGGCTTGAGCAGGTCTTCCGCGTCGGCCGCCAGGGCTTCGAGGTCAGCGCCCGGCGCGGTGGTCACGCGCAGCACGGAACCGTCCAGTAAGCCGACCGCCACCGGGGCCGCCTCGTCCGTCCACAGGATGACTGACGCGTCGTCGAACCGCAGGTACCATCCCACGTCGCCGGGGTGGAGGCTGCCGACAGGGGCGTCGGCGGGCGTCCACTCGGTCAGCGCGCTCAGCGCCTGGCCGGTTTCCGCAGGTGTCAGGCGGTGTCGTGCGAGCGAGGCCATGGACGGCAGGGTAGCCAGGGGGGCTGCGGCGGCTCAAAGGCTTTTCCACGGGGGGTTGCAGGCTTATGCAACTTTCCGGGTTCGGGGGGATGGGCCTTGACCGCTTGTTAGCTTGGTGTAGTGGGTCACGTTCGATACGTGAGAACGGAGGGTGAGACCGCGCCGTGTTCCGCCTCGTCACCACCTCCCTTCCCGATGGTCGCTGCATCGTCATCACCGCACACGGCGAGCTGGACATCGCCGCGGCGAACGCGCTCACCGAGGCTGCCGACGCCGCCCTTCTGGACACGTGCCGGCCGAACCTGGTCCTGGACCTGTCCGCTCTGACGTTCATGGATTCCATGGGGCTCCACAGCGTGCTGGCCTGCCGGGAGCGGGCTCGCGCGCGTGGCGGGGACATCGTGCTCGTCAACCCGGGGGCGCAGGTGGCGCGGCTGTTGAGGATCACGATGGTGGATCGGCGGATCCGCACGGTCGCGTCGGTGCACGAGGCCGTCGGCTGAGCCACGCCGCCTGATGAGGCGACCCAGCCCGCCTTCCAGGGGTGCTCTCCCCTGGGCTGCCGCACTCGGACATGCGCGACAGTGCGGCCCATATCTTCAGCGCGCGAGCACATGGACGGCTTCCCCGCGCGCGGGGAGGCGTGCGAGCACGGGGCGGCTCGCCCGCGCGAGGAGGCGTGCGCCAAATGGGGGCGGCACCCCCGCGCGAGGTGGCGCGCGCGAACGGGGCGGCTCGCTCCCGCGCGGGGAAAGTCCCGCGCGAGGCCGAGGGTGGCGTTGCCGGTCGCGAAGGTTGGGTCTCTCGGGCAGTAGGGGTTCAGCGGCGGGCGGGAGGGTGTTCAGCGGAAGGAGCGGCGGTAGGCGGCCGGGGTGGTGCGCAGGGCGGTGTGGAAGCGGCGCCGCAGGTTGACCGCCGAGGAGAGGCCGACGCGCCCGGCGATGGTCTCCACCGGCAGGTCAGTCTCCTCCAGCAGCGCCCGGGTGGCGGCCAGACGGCGCTCCAGCAGCCACCGCGCGGGCGGGACACCGAGCTGGTCGGTGAACTGCCGGGTCAGGGTACGCGGGGAGACGCCGGAGTAGGCGGCCATGTCCTCGACGGTGATCGGGTCGGGCAGCCGCGCAAGGAGCCATTCGAGCAGCGGCGCCAGGGAGTCCGGCATCGGCCCCGTCGTGGGGAGGGGCGGGTACTGGCGCTGGCACCCCTCCCGATGCGGACCGGCCGCGAGCTGACGGCCGACGCGCATCGCATGGGCCGCGCCGTACTCCTGCAGCACCTGGTGGAGGCACAGGTCGAGGGTGGCGGCCGAGGCACCCGCGGTGGCGACGTCCCCGTGGTCGACGTAGATGACGGTGTCGTCCGGGACGACACGGGGATGGCGGGCGGTCAGGTCCGCCGCGAGCTCCCAGTGCACGGAGGCCCGGCGGCCGTCCAGGAGGCCGAGGGCGGCCGGGACGAAGACCCCTGCCGCGACGGCGACGATGCGCGCGCCCCGGCCATGGGCGCGCGACACGGCGTCGAGTACGGCGGGCGAAGGGGTGAGGGCCCAGCTCCAGCCCGCGATGACCACGGTGTCCGCGCCGTCGAGAGCGTCGAGGCCGCTGTCGACCTGGATGGGGACGCCGAGGGTGGTGGACAGCGAGCCGGGATGCTCGGCGCACAGGCCGAAGCTGTAATGCTGGGGGATGTCGGGCCCGTGGTAGCCGAAGACGGCGGACGCAGAGGTGACCGGGTAGAGCTCCTGGTTCTGGGCGACCAGGGCGACCACGCCATGCGGGCCGGGCGGCGGCGGGTCCGGGCAGTCCATGGCGCAAATGTACCCAATGATGTCATTTGGGACACCAGCGGTCTGATCTGGAAAAATCCAGAATTGGGGCTCATGTGGACGAGGAGTTTCACCCTCTACTTCGGGGCCCGCACGATCTCGCTGCTCGGCGACGCCATGATGCCCGTCGCCTCCGCGCTCGCGATCGGCGAAGTCTACGGGATCGCCGGCGTCGGCTACGTGCTCGCCATCTGGACCGCCTCGGCCGTGCTGGTCATGCTGTTCGGCGGCGTGGTCGCCGACCGGATCGGCGCCCGGCGGCTGATGATCGGCGCTGACGTGCTCAGGATCGGCACCCAGGGGGTCGTGGCGGTCGCCTTCCTGGACGGCGCTCCGCCGTACGCCCTGCTGCTGGCCATGGCGTTCCTGTCGGGCATCGGAGCCGGGGTGTTCGAGCCGTGCGTCAACGGCATGGTCCCCCTGGTCGCCGAGGATCCGCAGCGGGCCAACGCGACGTTGAAGATCTCCGAGGCGGTCACCCAGCTCGCGGGGCCCGCGCTGGCCGGGGTCCTCGTCGTGGTCGCCGGTCCGGTCTTCGTCTATACGGCTGACGCGGCGACGTTCCTGGTCAGCGCGGTGTGCCTGCTGCTGGTACGGGTCACCGTACCCAGGCCGGAGCCCTCCGACGTGCTGAGCGACCTGCGCCGGGGGTGGGAGGAGTTCAGGGCCAGGAGCTGGATGTGGTCGGTCATCCTGGTCTGGGTGTTCTGGGGCGTGCTGGTGGTCGGGCCGTACGTGCCGCTGTCCTCGCAGGTCATCGGGGCCGACTACGGGTGGGTGATGGCGGCGCTCGGACTCGGCACCGTGGTGGGCGGGCTGGTGGCGATCAGGCGCAGGCCGCGCAGGCCGCTGGCCGCCGGGGCCGTGGCGCTGAGCGGGTACGTGGCGGTGCCGCTGACGGTCGCGCTCGGGCTGCCGCTGCCGGTAGTGATGGCGGGGCACCTGCTCGGGGGGTGCGCGATGGCGTTCTGGTCGGTGATGTGGTCGACGAGCGTGCAGACGCGGGTGGCGCCGGACGTGATGAACCGGGTCAACGCCTACCAGGTCGCCGGATCGGTGGCGGGCATGGCGGTCGGGCAGGCGCTGGCCGGTCCGATCTCGGCGGTGGTCGAGCCGCGCACCTTCATGCTGGGGTCGGCCCTGGTGACGGTGGGCGTGGTGGCGGCGCTGCTGCTGATCAGGCCGGTCAGGACGCTGGGGTCGGCCGTCACTGACGCGGGATGGCGATCCCCGCCGCCCGCAGCTTCGCCTCGACCAGCGCGTTCAGCCGGGCGACAGACGGCATCTCGTCCTCCCGGTGGTGGTTGACCACCCCGTAGCGGGCTGCGGTGTCCGTACGGTTGCCCGGCAGGGACGGCGCCGTCCGCACCGCGCTGTTGGCCAGCAGGTTGTCCGCCAGCGCCGAGGCCAGCTCCTCGATCCGCGGATCGTCCTGGTCCCAGGACCGCGCGTCCAGGCCGCGCTTGGTCAGCTCGACGAACGTCGGGTCGTCCAGCGACTGCTCCAGCTGGGCCACGAAGCTGGCGAACATCTCCGGGATCAGCGCCCGCGTCAGCACCAGGGCCTCGCGCTGCGCCGCCACGTAGTCGGCGTCGAAACCCAGCCCGGCCAGCCGGTCCAGGAGCGCGCATGCCCGGTCGGGCAGCAGGACCCGGTCGCCGTGGGCGAGCCGGTCGAGCGTGTCGCGCCGCGCTGCCAGCTCCTCGATCTGCTCGGTGAGCCGCCGGTGCACGTCGTCCAGGGCGGCGGCGAACGGCTCGGGTTCGGCGTCGAGCAGGTCGCCGATCTCGGCCAGCGGCACGCCTGCCCCGGCCAGGGTGCGGACCTGGACCAGCCGGAGCAGGTCGTCGGACCGGTAGCGCCGGTAGCCGGAACCGTCGCGATCCGGCTCGGCGACCAGGCCGAGCCGGTGGTAGTGCCGCACGGTCTTGATCGTGACGCCGACGAACGCGGCCGCCTGGCCGATGGTGAGCCCAGTCACGGGGACGAGGGTAGCGCGCCCTGTTGACCTTGACCTTAGGTCAAGGTGCAGGCTCCTCTCCAACAGGCACTGCGGACGAGGAGACGCGTGATGGGTTTTTCGAAGACGGGGCTGGTCAAGCTGTGTGAAGTGCTGGAACGGCACGTCGACTCCGGGCGGATCCCCGGGCTCGTCGCCCTGGTCAGCCAGGGTGGTGAGACGCACGTCGAGGCGCTCGGGACGATGCGGCACGAGGGCGGCGCGCCGATGCGCCGGGACACGATCTTCCGGATGGCGTCGGTGTCCAAGCCGGTCACGATGGCGGCCACGATGGTCCTGCTGGACGAGTGCAGGCTCCGGCTGGACGACCCGGTGGATCCGTGGCTGCCCGAGCTCGCCGGCCGCCGCGTGCTGACGCGGCCCGACGGGCCGCTGGACGACACGGTCCCGGCGGTGCGGCCGATCACCGTGCGTGACCTGCTGACCTCCACGTTCGGGCTCGGGCTGGACTTCGAGCTGATGGCCTCCCCGATCAGGGCGGCGACCTTCGAACGGCTCGACTACAGCGTGGCGTCAGGACCGGCGCCCGGCCAGGACGAGTGGATGCGCCGCCTCGGCGAGCTGCCGCTGTCGTACCAGCCAGGGGTGCGGTGGCAGTACGACCTCAGCAACGAGGTCGTCGGCGTGCTCGTCTCCCGGGTGACCGGCCAGTCGCTGGAGGCGTTCCTGCGCGAGCGCGTCCTCGACCCGCTGGGCATGAAGGACACCGCCTTCCACGTGCCCGCCGGCAAGATCGACCGGCTGCCGCCCCTGTACGGGCCCGACCCGGTCACCGGCGAGTTCACCGTGTGGGACGAGGCCGTCGGCGGCCGGACGAGCCAGCCCCCGGCCTTCCAGGGCGGTGGCGGCGGTCTGGCGTCCACCGTGGACGACTACCACGCCTACTTCCGGATGCTGCTCAACGGCGGCATGCACGAAGGCGAGCGCATCCTGTCCAGGCCCGCCGTCGAGCTGATGACCACCAACCGGCTCACGCACGAGCAGCAGGTCGCACGGGACGCGATGTACCGGAGCATCGCCCACCTGTCGGTCGGCGCCGGGCTGCAGGGCGGCTGGGGCTTCGGCATGGCGGTGCGCACCCGCCGCGGCGACTACGCGCCGGTCGGCCAGTTCGGCTGGGACGGCGGGACCGGCACCACCGCCTACGCCGACCCGGCCAACCAGCTCACCGGGGCGCTGTTCACCCAGGTCGGCTTCTCCAACGCGGACTCACCGCACCTCATCCACGACTTCTGGGCCACCCTCTACCAGGCGGTCGCGTGACGATGGGCGCGCGCCACCCCTACGCGCGGCCCGCCGGGTCCGAATCGGCTGGCCGCCCCTGGCGCACGCCCATCTGGCTTTTTGAATCAGAACTTCGAAACGTACGTCGTAAACGAGGCGACGTTCGTTCTCGTGACTGCCGAATAACACGCGACGTCACGCACGAACGCGTTTCCGCCCGAGGTCAGCCACAGCGTGAGGAGATTGCAGTATTCCGGGCCCGGTCCGTAAGCGGTCACCTGCACGTCGTCCGGCAATACTCCGACGAGCGGGAACTGCACGAGGCGAAGGCCAGGTCCGGCGTTCTGGATGGTGTTGACGCCGCCCTGGGAGTTGAAATTGATGCCCACCGGAACCGGCGCGTACGGGCCCGGGTTGGCCGGGGTGTTGTCGAAGGTGTAGGCGAAGTTCTTCGGCGGGATCGCCCCGCCGGTGACCGCGCGCTGCCGGTGGTAGGTCAGCGTCCAGCCGGTGTTGATCGGGGTGGACGTCGCGTTGTGGCAGATCACCTGCAGCGTCTGCGCACCGGCGACCAGCGGGGCGGCCGGCCACAGCCGGACCTTGCACCGGGCGGGCTGCTGCGGGTCGACCGCTGTGACCTGTAGGTTTCCGGCCAGCGCCGGGGTGCCGAGGCCGGGCAGGACGACGCGCCAGATGCCGACCGCGAGCGGGGTCACGGAGTTGAGCCCACCTGCGGAGTTGTAGGTGAACGGGATGCCGCCGCCGTTGTAGTAGAGGTAGCCGAAGCCCTGGGCGGGCGGCAGGACGCCGGTGCTCTCGGCGTACACGATGGTGAAGGGCACGAAGCCGGGGCTTCCGCCGTACTTGTAGCAGCGCACCCAGACCAGCTCGTCGGGGCCGCTCTGGGCCCAGCGCTCGATCTGGCACCAGGCGGGCGCGTCGACGACGGCGGTGACGTGCGGGACGCCGCCGGGCCCGCCGATCTGCGGGAACTTCACCACCGTCTGACCTGGGGGTACGCCGGGGGACACGGACACCATCGGGCCGGGGGCCCAGGAACCCGCCTGGTGGCTGGGGTTGGGGATGCCCGAGGGGATGTCGACGTAGGCGAATCCCCAGCGGTTGGGCACGGCCGCGTGGGCGGCCAGGGCCGTCTGGGTTGCGGCGACGCTTGCCAGCGCCGCCAGGAATAAGACGAGTTTTCTCCACCCACGCATGCGCACGCTCCAATGATCGTGGTCCCGATCATTGTGATATCCCGTAATCAGAACACTGAGAAGACCTATTTCTTGCGCGGGCAGTCAACGGTCAGAAAATAAGAAAGTAATGGCCGGGATGAAAATGCTAGGCGAGCGCCGTCGTCCACAATGGGGCGGTCTCCTGGTAACCCTGGGCGTGCAGCCGGTACAGGTTCGCGTAAAGGCCGTCCATGGCCATGAGCTCCTCGTGGCTGCCCGTCTCACGAATGCTGCTTCCGTCCAGGACGACGATGAGGTCGGCGGTGCGCACGGTGGCGAAGCGGTGCGAGACGAAGACGGTGATCGTGCCGTGCGACGTCTGCGCTGCGGCGAGCTGGAAGCGGCGGAAGATCTCGTACTCGCTGGCCGGGTCGAGGTTCGCGGCCGGCTCGTCCAGGACGCGCAGGACGGGCGCCCGCCGCATGACGGCGCGGCTCAGCGCCACCTTCTGCCACTGCCCGCCGGACAGGTCGGTGCCGCCGGGGAAGGAGGGGCCGAGCTGGGTGTCGAGACCCTGGGGAAGCAGGTCGGGCAGCCCTGCGGCGCCCGCGCTGTCGAGCGCCGCGAGGACGGCGTCCCCTGAGTCGACGCGCGCCAGGTCGCCCACGCCGACGGATGCGCGGAGCGGGAACTCCAGGCGGCAGTAGTCCTGGAAGCAGGCCGTCACCCGGCTGCGCCACGCCTCGGCGCCGAAGGACGCCAGGTCCCTGCCGCCGTAGGTGATCCGTCCCGAGGTGGGTTCGTACATCCGGCACAGCAGCTTGACCAGCGTCGTCTTCCCCGCGCCGTTGTCGCCGACGATGGCGACGGTACGGCCGGCCGGAAGGCGCAGCGACACCTCGTGCAGCACCGGCCGGGGCGCGTCGCGGTAGCTGAAGGACACGCGGTCCAGGACCAGGTCCTGTCCTGGAGATGGCGCGGGGGTGGCGGGACCCGTCGCGGCCGAGGCGTGGTCCTCCAGCCACAGGAAGTAGCCCATCGCGCGCAGGGTCCTGTGCATCCAGGCGAGCATCTGGATCAGCCCGGCGACGCTGCCGGTCAGCTGGCTGCCCAGCGCGATGGTCAGCACGACGTCGCCTGCGCTGGCGCGTCCCTGCAGCGCCGAGGCGACGACCAGGGCGAGCGCACCGGCGAAGCCCGCGCCGAACACCATCCAGCCGGCGCTGGTCCACACCCCGGTGCGCAGCTCCGCGCGCTGCCTGGGCCGGTCGACCCCCTCCCCCAGGCTCTCGTGCCGGTCGGCGATCTCCCGCTGCAGGCCGTACACCCGCAGTTCCTTCGCCGCGGCCGGGGAGCAGGCGAGGGCGAACAGGCTCTGGCGCAGCCGGGCCGGGGCCGCGGTCGCCTCTTCCGCCCCCGCCTGCGCCCGGTCGCCCCGCCGTACGGCAAGCACCGTGGGCAGGGCGAGCACCAGCAGGAGAAGGAACTCGGGACGCACGCTCATCAGCAGCGCGACGGTGGAGCAGAAGGCGACCAGCGCGCGCAGGTTCTCCACGAGGGCGCCGAAGGCCAGGCCCAGCGAGACGCGGTGGGTGCGCAGCAGTTCGAGCTGGTCCTGATAGGGCGGGTACTCGTGGTGGTCCAGGTGCGGCAGGCCGCCGCACATCTCCATGATGCGCCGGTCCAGCAGCAGCCCCACCCGCTGCTGGAGGCCGATGCGCAGGTCACCGGCCACGGTCGAGGTGAGGTAGGCCAGGACGGTCGCGGTCGCCAGCAGCCCGGCCGCGCCCAGCATGCCCGGCCGGTCGGCGGCGATCGCGGCCTCGACCATGCGTTGCAGGCCGAGGGCGGTCACGGCCGCGATCGCGCCGCCGACGGGGGCGAGCACGAGGACGAGGGCGGCCCTGGCGGGATCGGCCCTGAAGGCGGTGCCGATCAGCCGGGCGACGGCGCGTACAAGGTCAGACATGGCGGGCCTCCCTGAACGGCTCGCTCTGCAGGGTGAACAGGCGGGCGTACTTTCCGTCGCGTTCCATCAGCTCGTCGTGCGAGCCGTACTCGATGACCTGGCCGTCCTCGATGACGCAGATCCGGTCGGCCAGCCGTACGGTGGCGAAGCGGTGCGACACCAGGATCGTGGTGAGCCCGCGGGTGATCTCCAGGAAGTGCTGGTAGATCTCGGCCTCGGCGCGCACGTCGAGGTTGGCGGTGGGTTCGTCGAGGACGAGGACGCGGGCGCCGTGCTCGACCGCGAACAGGGCGCGGGCCAGCGCCACCCGCTGCCACTGGCCGCCGGACAGGTCGGTGCCGCCGTCGAAGCGGCGGCTGAGGGTGGTGTCCCAGCCGCCGGACAGCCGGGGCAGGAGGTCGCCGAGGCCGGAAAGCTTGGCGACCCGGTCGAACGCGCCGTTGGTGCGGTCGGCAGCCAGGTGGCCGAAGCCGACGTTGTCCCGCAGGGGCAGCTCGTAGCGGACGAAGTCCTGGAAGACGATGGCGAGGCGGCGCCGCCAGGCGTGCGGGTCGAGGGCGCGCAGGTCGACCCCGTCGATCGTGATGCGGCCTTCGTCCGGGTCGTAGAGCCTGGCCAGGAGCTGGATCAGGGTGCTCTTGCCCGCGCCGTTGAGCCCGACGACGGCCAGCGAGGAGCCTGCGGGGATGTCCAGGTCCAGGCCCTTCAGCACGGGGCGTCCCGGGTAGCCGAAGCGCACCGACTCGAAGCGGATCGTCCCGGTCGGCGGTGTGGTGAGGGCGGGCCGCTCGTAGCCGGGTTCGACGCCGAGCCTGCCGACGGCCAGGGCGTGCGGGACGGTGGCGCCCGCCTGGGAGAGCATCCACTGCACGTCGCCGATCCAGCCCAGCGCCGCCATGCCCGCTGCGGACTGCAGGGCGAGGGTGATCGAGGCCACGTCGAAGGAGGAGAAGGCCAGGTAGCCGAGGAAGGCGGCCTGGGAGGCGGCGAGCAGGAGCGGAGCGAGCAGCCTGGTGGCGCGGTGCCGCGAGCCGGTCAGCGCGGTCATGCCCTGGAGCCACCCGGCGGTGAACCGCTCCAGCAGCCAGTCCTGGAGGCCGAAGACCCTGATCTCCTTGGCGGCCCCGTCGTTGATCACCAGGTCGCGGGCGTAGGCGGCGTGGCGCAGGGCGGGCGTCACCTCCTCCTCGGCGTCCACCGCCCGCCGCACCTCGCGCAGCCGCCAGCGGGACAGGGTGATCCAGGCGGCGGCGAGGGGCAGCGGCAGCCACCACTCCACGGTGGCGAGCAGGATCGCCGCGGCGATCCCGTTCAACCGGCTGGAGACGAGGCGCACGAGCGCCGTCACGGCCTGGCCGGGCGGGTACCCGGTCGTCATGCCGCGCGCCAGCTGGAGACGGTCGGCGACGGCCGGGTCGCTGAGGTGCGCGATGCCGACGGGCCTGAGCGCGCCTTCGATGGCCACCTGGCCCAGCGTCCTGTCCACCCGGCGGGCCAGCTCGCCGGTGATCGTGGAGGACATCGGGCCCAGGGCCAGCCGTACCACGAAGGTCGTGACGAGGAGGGTCAGGTGCAGGGGCGCGGAGCCGGAGTCGCCGCTCGCCACGTCGCCGACGACGGCCGCGCCGGCCAGCATCACCGCGCTCGACAGTACGGCCTGCGCCAGCACCGCGGCGGCGAGCGCCGCCGTCAGGGGGGCGGAGACGCGGGGAAGGACGCGGATCACCTCAGTCCCAGTGCGGCCAGCCATCGCCGGTCACCTCCGCCCCTGGTCAGCAGCGTGGCGAGGATCCCCGGCGCGCCTTCGAGCAGCGACCAGCCGTCGGCCGGGTCGTCGAGCCTGGCCATGAGGAGGTCGGTCAGGTGGTCGGCGAGGGCCGCCGCTTCGGACAGGCCCGCGTGCCTGGCGAAGGCGTCGAACACCAGCGTCAGCCCGGCCGCGCCGTGGCAGATGCCCCATCCGTCCAGGTAGAGCTCGTCGTCGTAGGCGGCCAGGAACGACCGCGCGGACTCCGTGGCGAAGGCGGCCATGGCGTCGTCGCCGAGCACGCGCGCGGCCTCCCACAACGTCCAGGCGTTGCCGGGGCATCCGTAGCACCACGCCTGGCGGCGCCCGTCGCCCTTGGGCGCGCGGTGGCCGTCGAGCCGGGTGGTGCCGAACGGCCAGGTGATCACTCCCCTGCGGTCGACGTACGCCTCGGCCGCCAGGCGGGCGGCGAGCCTTCTCAGCAGCTCTTCGAGCCGTTCGGTCAGCCCGTCGGCCTCGGCGGTGGCGCGCAGCGCGGTCACGACGCCCGGCAGGCCGTGGGCGAGGCCCAGGTTCACCCGGCCGACGTTCCAGCCGCGCAGCTTCTCGCCCCGGTACTGGCCCACGCGCAGGCCGTTCAGGTCGGGGTGCGCGCAGAGGCGGGCCAGCCTGTCCACCAGCGGTCTTCTCGCTGCCGCGCCGACGGCGGGATCCGCTGCGAAGGCCAGCAGGACGCCGGAGGGGCCGACGATGAGGTCGTAGTCCTCCCACCCGACCGCCTCGGTCCGCCAGCGCGGGTTCGCCACGTACTCCAGGAGCCTGGCGCGCTGCGCGGCCAGCGGCTTCTCCAACTGCGGCCAGGCGGAGGCGGCGATCCTGAGCGCGTACATGCGGGACGCGGCGCCGGCGCCGAACAGCCCGGCGTGGTGGTGCGGGCTGCGGAAGTCGCGCAGCCAGGTGGCGAGGGCGCGCTGGGCGTACGGGCCTCCGGCCAGCGTGGCCAGGATGGCCGGTCCCGAGTCCGGGCTGTTCTGCTCGGGTTCCGCGCCCGCCGCGTAGGCGTGCAGTGCGGTCTCGGCGGCCGCCTGCACGGCGGCCCGGTCGATGACGCGGGTGGATGTCACGGCGATGGCCTTTCGTGGGAGGGGGTCACCAAGGGCGCTTTCGCGCCCTTGGTGAAGCCGGATCAGCAGGTGCCCGTGCAACCGCCGCTGCACGGCTCGGTGAACTCGTTGGGGTTGATCGAGTGCACCTCCAGCTCGTCGACGAGGGCTTCGACCTCGTCCTGAGGCTCCGGCTGGGCGTCCTCGGGGACCTTCGGCGTCGTGTCGTCGGACATGGCGTTTCCCTTCTGTCGGTTCTTCCTTCCGGCCGGTCAGGTGGATCCGGCCGAAGCCTGGGCGGCGATGGCCGCCATCTCCTGCGGTTCCGTGGCGTACGGCAGGCGGATGAGGAGCTCGGCCGCATGCTCCGGCACGCTCAGCTCGCCGGGGCCCGGGAGCATCTCGGCGACGGTGACCTGCTCTTCCTGCGGGAACACCTGGGGTGCGCGCACGCTCTCCAGGTCGCAGGCCAGCGGGCGCGTGCCGTCCGGACCTGCGACGAACACCCAGCGGGGCAGCCCGAGCTCGTCGCGGAGCCTGCCGAGCGCCCTGAGCCCGGCCAGTCCGCCTTCCCGTATGCCGTCGAGCCGGGAGGCGGGGACGCGCCACTGGGCGGCGGAGACCACCAGCGATCCGGCCACCGTGATCCTGGGGACGAACGGCCGGTCGGGGAAGGCGGTGAGCGAGCACCGCAGGCTGCGGCCGTGCGCGGCGCGCTGGGGCGAGTCGGCGCACAGGAGGGCGGCCAGGATCGTCCACGGGGGCAGGGGGTTGCGGGTGGCGTGCGCGCAGATCCGCACGGGGCTTCCCTCGTGGGAGATGACGATCCGGCCCGCTTCGCGGTGCGCGGTGAGCTCGCTGAGGGGGAGGTGGCGCGCCTTGCCCGTGCGCCAGGCCGTGCCGTAGTGGCGTGGGTCGGGGTCGCCGGTCCAGGCCCGGGTGTATTTCGGCCTGCGCACGGCGTTGGCGGCGCCTTCGGACAGCGGGGGGATCAGGAGCTCCACGGAGGGGACGCCGGTCAGGCGGTCGAGCTCGGTGAGAAAGGTCCGGTAGGCGTCGGCCATGGGCACCGTGCCGTGCAGCCGGTGGAGGGTCTCGACGAAGCGGGCGTCGAGGACCGCGGCCGGGCCAAGGTTGTCGAGCACCCACCCGCCCTTGGGCAGTTGCCGTACGACGAGGTCGACGGGCCAGGTGAGGGGCGCCTGCGGGGCTCCGACGGCGTCGAGCGTCTCGGCGGTGAGGTCGATCGGCCGGGAGCCGTCCATGGTGGCGAGGAGTTTCGCGTAGCCGGAGTCGGGGTCGTGCGCTGGTGGCCAGGAGCGGGGGCGGCGGGCTCGCCCCTCGTCACGCCAGGCGGCCATCTCCTCGGCGAACACGTCCATGACGGGGCGGGAGGTGGGGGTGATCCGCTCGCGTAGAGGGGTGGATGTGGGCGGTTGGTCCTGGTCGATCAGGAGGGCGATCCTGCGGTACTGCTCGAAGGCGTGCTGGAGGGTGGCCAGGTCGGCGTTGAGCGCACCCTCGACCCGCCGATAGACATCCACGAACCCGTTCCCGGCGACCGCCTGGCGTGCCGTCCTTGGCCCTTCGACCGCTTGGCCTGCCGTACGGTCCCAGCGGCCGCGTTGTTGCCGCAGCGGGGCGGAGGCTTCCAGCACGCCCAGCTCGACCAGCCTGCCGACCACCTCGCTGGGGCCGGTGGGCACGCGCCCGGCGATGACCTCGTCGACCGTGGGGGTACGGCGGAGCCGGTAGCTGAGCAGGCGGTGTCCCGCGTCGACCGTCCAGACGGCGAGCCGGTCGCCCTCGACCCGGTGCAGCGGCGTGAGCGACAGCGTTCCCGACCCGGTCCTGGCCGCCTCCTGGCGTCTGGCGTGCACGTTCTCCGTCCACTCCACCGCGACCTGGCCGTTCACCGAGAGGCCGGTGCCCGGCCCGGTGAGCGGGACGAGCGCCACCTGGCCCAGCCATGACCGCGGGGTCGACTTGGCGGCACCTCTGGCGATCATGCGCCACAGGTAGTCACTGCGCCTGCGCATCCGCTTGGAGGTCCACGGCTCCGCGGCGGCCAGCCGCCGTTCGATGTCAGCCAGCACGCCGGGATCGGCGCACGCCCGGCCACCACGCACCGAGTGCAGCAGATGCCACGGCGCCGCGAGCAACCGACCGTGCTCCTCCGCGACCCCCGCCTCCGCCAACTCCTCCAGGCGGACGAGCTCGGCAGACAACCGGACCACCTCAGCCGCCTCACGGACGAAGCCGTCCTGCTCGCGGGCGAGGTCGCATAGGCGGCGGGCCTGGCCGTCCGAGAGTGGGTTACCGCGGTGCAGGGTGCGCCGGATGGCCAGGACGGCGCGCCGGTCGCCGGGCGTCAGGTCCGGCCTGGGCACCACCTCGTCGCCAAGCCGCTCCCCCAAAGCGGCAGCGCGACGGCGATAGGCCTGCTCGGAACGTTCCAAAGCACGCAGGAGCTCGAAGAGCCGGGGCGCGGAAGCCTCCAGCCAGAGCCGCACAGGCAACCCTGCCACCCGCAGCAGAGCGGACCCGCCGGTCACCGGACACGCTCCAGAAGCGCCCCGGCGAGCAGCGCCTGCTGCCAGCTCGGCAGCGCCGCCCGGTTCCAGTGGAAGAGGATCACGTACGAGGCCACGGCGCGCGGCCCCATGGAGGCGGAGCCGCTCTCGAAATACCCCTCGAACCAGCGCGGCCCCTCATCCGCCACCGCCTTGCCGTACTCCTCAGCCAGGTCCACCATCGACGGCGACAACTTCGCCGTCAGGACCTCGGGCGACGCCCAGGCGGTGCGAAGCTCGTCGGCCAGCCGGTGGAAACGAGGGTCCAGCACGGCGGCAGGGGCGAGCGGGCGGTGCCGCCTGACCCGGTCCCAGACGTCCAGGTCCTCCCAGTCGACGATCCGCAGCGCTTCCAGGAGCGACCTGAGCAGCAGGAGGGACATCGCCCACGCCGGGCCGGGCCGTTCAGCCGCGTGGTAGCCCAGCCAGGCCAGCGAGTCCGCGGCGAAGACCCGGTGCACGCTGCGCATGGAGACGGGACCGCCGAACAGATGCGACTCAGGCTCGTACACACCGTGCCGCCAGTCGGCCAGCAGCCCTTCCTCCCGCCACGCGTCGAGCTGGTCACGCGCGTCGAAGCCCTGGAACCGGATGCGCATTCCCGGCGGTTTGTGCATGAAGAAGAAGCCGTCCGCCTGGCGGGCCACGGGCTCCAGGGCGGGGTAGATCTCGCCCCTCCGCTCGGGGTTCGGCGTGAGGCCGAACTGCTGCCACCTGCCGGTCACGGTCCACCTCCTTTGTCGCGTTCCTGACGATCGTCGGCGAGGGTGTTCAGAGTCGGTTCATAACGACGTCATGCTTGACCTCGGCGGCCTGGCGCGCGAGGTCGGCGACCCGCTCGACCAGCGCTTCATCCCCAGTGCGTACGGCCAGCCGGTGCGAGACCAGCAGCGGCGTGAGCCTGGCCCCCGCACCCCGCACCCCGTCCAGCCGCGCACAGGCGACCACCAGATGCGCGACGGCGTCACCCACCCGCCCCTCACGCAGGGCACCCGCAGCCGCCGCCTGTTCCACCAGCACCGCAACATCCCAGTTACCCCCAACCTCCGCGGGCGCGAATGGGTCTGTGTCGAGGGTGGTGAGCCAGAGTCGGGCGGGTAGTGCCGCCGCGCCGAAGCCGATCTCCTCGTACCGCTGCACGGCCCGTCGCAGTGCCTCGCCCGTGCCGTCGCTGTCGCCGTGTCGTTCGGCCAGGGTTGCGCGGAAGACGTCCAGTCCGGCCAGGCCGGGCTGGTGACCGATCCCGGTCAGCACAGCCTGGCCCTCGTCGAGCAGGTCGCCCACGGGGTCGCCGGTCATGTCGGCCAGCAAGGCGGCCGGGCAACCCACGGCGGCCCGTACGGCGTGCGCGTCCCTGAGCTCGGTGCGCAACTCGGCGCAGGTCGCGGCGGCAGCAGGAGCCGGTGTGTCGCCGTATGCCAGGCAGAGCGCGAGGTTCCCGTAGATCTCCGTGGCGCCGAAACACCAGCGCGCCCGCCGCGCATGGTCCAGCGCCGTCCGCAGCACCGGCTCGGCCGCCACGTAGTCACCGGCCTCCATGTGCCCGATGCCCTCCATCAGCAGGACCCTGGCGTGCGCCGCCGGATCACCCGCCCGGACGGCCAGCTCGCGCGCCCGCCCGATCAGCTCCCTGTGCCACCGGCCGGACAGCATCGAGCGAGCGACCGCCTCGTTGAGGGCGAGCTGCACAGCGGCCGCCAGGTTGTCCTCGACGTCCCACCGTTCCCTGGCTCGCGTGATCGCGGTGATGGTCTCCTCGGGAGGGCCCGCGTAGGTCTCCACGGCCGCGATCTCGAGCTCCAGGGCGGGGAGTCCGCAGTCGAGCCTGGCGAACCGTTCGGCCACCTGGCGCGCCATGGCCAGATCGCCCCGCGACACGGCGAAGCGCGCCAGGTCACACAGGGCACGCGCCGCACGAGTGGCCGCCTGCCGTTCCTCAGGACCCCCAGGCCGAAGCTCCAGCCAGGCCGCGTGCGCCCTCTCGGCGTGCAGAGCACAAAGCTCGACCTCAGCGTTCCGGGCCCGCTGGTCGACGTCGGCGGGTTGTTCTGATGCCAGGTCGGCGAGCTGGGTGTGGACCACGGCGCGGTCGTTCAGCGGCAGCCTGCCGTACGCGACGTCCGCCACCACCGGCGACTCCACCGCCACCTCCCCGTCGCGCGCCCCCAGCAGCCGATGGTCGAGCAACTGGTCGAGCGCCTCGTCGAAGGCCTGGTCGACCGGCGGATCCAGCACCTCGGCCACCCGCTCCAGCGCCCCGACCGCGCACCCACCGCCCGACGCGCCGACGACGGCGAGCAGCCGCTGGGCGTCCCCGCCCAGGCGGTCGAGGCGCGCGCCGACGGCGGCCTCCGCGCTCGGCGCGATGAGGTCGGCCCCGCCCTCCGCGTCCTGACGCAGATGAGCGAGCTGCTCCAGAAAGAGCGGATTCCCAGCACTGCGCCCCGCGAGCTCGGGACCGATGCCCATGGCCGCGGCCAGGGTCCGGGTGTCGGCCGCACCCAGCGGCGGGACCGGCACCCTGGTCACCGAGGACCGGGCCAGGGGAACGTCGAGCCGCCCGCTGAGCATGATCACGGCGGGGGCGTCCAGCGCCGGATCGTCGAGGCTCTCCACGAACTCGCGCACCGCAGGAGGCAGCCACTGGCAGTCGTCCAGCACGACGACCACCGGCCGCCCCCGCCTGAGCAGCTCGCGCAGCGTCCAGAAGATCTCCTCCTTGCTCTGCGGCCCCTGCCCGGGCCGGGCCCCGAGCTTCCCGGCGAGCTGGTACAGCGGCCAGTAGCCGAGCTGCTCCCCGTCACGCCGGCACCGCAGGCCCACGGTCGCGGCCTCCGCGCCGATGCGCCGCACCGCCTCAGCCACCAGCCTCGACTTCCCGACGCCAGCCTCACCCGCCAGCACGACCACAGGCACGCCGGGCTCCCGCAGCCCGGCACGCAGCGCGGTCAGGACATTGCCGAGCTGGGACCGGCGGTCCACCAGCGCGAGCCGCGTGTCCGCCTCCGGCTCCGCCCCGTCGGCCAGCCGCCAGGCGCGCAGCGGCCGGTGAAATCCTTTGGCCGCGACCGGTTCCAAGGCCTGGGTCCGTACGGTGTCCCGGACGAGTAACCAGGTACGCACGTCCATGGCCACACCCCCGCTCGGCGCGGCCGTCTGGAGGCGGGCGGCACGGTTCATGACCTCGCCGATCGCGAACGAGGAGTCGCGCTCCGACAGCGCGACCCGGCCCGAGGCGATCCCGAACCGCACCGAGAAGGCGACGCCACGGGTCCGGTGCAGCTCGGCGGCCTGCCGGGCGATCTCCTCGAGCCCGGCGCGCGCGCAGTCCACGGCGCGCAACGCGTCGTCCTCGTGCGTGGCCTCCACGCCGAACACCGCCACCGCCGCGTCGCCGATGAACTTCTCCACCCGGCCGCCCTGCTCGGTGGCCGCGCGGCTGACGGCGGCGAAGTAGGTGGACAGCGTGCTCCCCCAGACCTCGGGGCTGAGGCTTCCGGCTAGCTCGGTGGAGCCCTCGATGTCGCAGAAGAGCACGGACACGAACCGCAGCGTGGTGCGCGCCCTCTCCACGGGCAGGGGCGAACCGCAGGTCATGCAGAAGCGGGCGGCGTCCGGGTTCGCGCCGCCGCACCGGGCGCAGGTCACCAGCACCAGCCGCCGCTCGCGTAGGCGTGGGCCTCGACGTCCACCGCCTCCTCCATACGGTCCCGGATGGAGGCGAGGAGCCGCAGCTCCTCGTCGCTGAGGGAGCACAGGACGTCGAGCTGCTCCCGCGTCGCGCCGTTCAGGTCGAAACCGGCGGCTTCCAGCTGGTCGATGGTGGCCATGACCTCTCCTTCGATTGCACGGTGTCCACCAGGTGCGCCAGGCCCTGGATCGTGGTGAGCGCGCTGAGCCCGATCAGCTCCTCGGCGGCCGGGGTGAGCGGCAACGCGTCGATCGCCCGCCACAGCTCCTCGCGGTGCGCGCGGTCGAGGGTCGCGTGCCGGGTCAGGGTGCGGAAGGCGTCGTACGGCAGGCCGGTGCGGCGGGCGAGGTGGGGGGCCAGCCCGGCGGGGGGCGGGTGGCCTTCGAGGACGGCGATGTGGCCCAGCAGCGCCACGGGGTGGGCGTGCCTGATCCAGTAGTACTGGCAGCCGACGACCGCGGCGACCTCCGGGAGCTGGGTGCCCAACAGCAGCTCGTCGACGTCGCCGCCCGCGCGGGCGTAGTCGTCGAGGACGTCCTGGTCGTGCCCGTACTCGTCGTGCACGTGATGGGCCAGGTAGGCGGCGAGCTCTCTGGACAGGCAGTCGTCTCTGGCCAGGCAGGCGGTGGTGGCGTCGAGAACGAGCGGCACGGTGGCGCACACCATCCCGTGCAGCGCCGCCAGCCAGGCGCGGTAGAGGGCGGGCGTCGGCTCGCTCCACATCGCCGCCGTCCTGGTCAGCAGGAGGGGCATGGCCAGACCGACCTTGGCCTGAAGCCGCCGACTCGCCGCGGTCATGGGGTGCTCCTCATGAGGGCGGTGATCAGGTGGTTGTCGCCGTCCCTGTGGAGGCGCCAGCAGAGGCCGCAGATGTCGGTGTAGCGGGCGTCGGCGGTTGGCGCGAGCCGTACCAGGTCGGACGGCTGGACGGTGCCCATCGCGCGGAGCAGCGGGTCGGTGCGGAAGGCCGTCAGGGCGGCCCGCACCTCCTCCGCCGTCGTGGCGGTCCGCCGCAGTGCCCGGGGGCCGCCGCCCGTGATGACGCTCTCGTTGCAACAGCCCGTGACCACCCCGTCGTAGCGGACGGTCGGGGAGGCGGTGAGCGCGCACGGTCCCAGCTCGGCGACGCCGTACCGCCGGGTGGCCCCGAAGACGTCCCGCCCGCGCCCGGCCCGCAGTGGAGTGATCATGTTGACCTCCACGCCAGGGATGTCGGGAGCCTCGGAGAGGACCTGCACGATGACGTGGCAGCCCGCCGCTCGTGCCTGCGCCACAGCGCGGCGGAACCGTGCAAGGTCGACGGTGGCCCGGTGGAAGGTGTCGGTGCTGAGGATCACGGTCGAGGTCAGCTCCAGCACCCCGGTGACCCACCGCGCGGATGGCCAGGCGCCGCTGGAGAGGATCACGACGTCCTTGCCCGCCGCCGTCAGTGCCTCCACCGCCATGACGAGCCCGCGACGCTCGGCGAACGGCTCGCCGCCCGAGATCGCGACCGCTTCGAGGGAGGGCTCATGCACGAGCCCGCCCAGGACCTCGGCGAAGAGCGCGTAGTCGGTGATGCGCGGGCTGTCCGGCCGCGCGGCGACCGAGCAGTGCGCGCACCCGACAGGACACCGGTCGGTGACGTAGAGCAGGGCCGTCCTCCCGGGCGTACGGCGCAGCCGGTCGATGTCGGCGAGCCTCAGCCTGCGCATGGCGTCCCCTCCCAGCCCAGCGTCACGAGGGCGCTGTAGGCGGGCACGCCGTGGCGGCGGGCGAAGGCCTGCGGGTCGCGGTGGTCCAGCAGGCCGCGTACGGCACGCTCGACCGGCGAGTCCAGCACCCCGGCGAGCCGTTCGCCCAGACCAGGCTCGCGGTGCAGCGTGACGCACACCCCGCAATAGCCGGGCGCGTCGGACGTGCTCACGTAGTTCGGCCCGAAGGTCCTGATCGCGCGGATCAGCGGGCTCTCCAGGTGCCGACGGCGCAGCACCGGCCAGGGGTCCCGGTCCGCGTGCCCGAGGATCAGGTGCGGCGGACGCACGGCTCTGACGAGGTTCTCGTTGCAGCACGCGAGCACGGTCCCGTCGTAGGTGACCAGCGGCCACGCCGCCATCTCGCACGGGGACGGCCCCGCCGTACCCGCCTGCGGGACAGGCAGCGTCCGCGCCCGCCCGACCGGACGCAGCGGCGCCACCAGCATCGGCACCTCGTCGTCGAACTCCCGCCGCGCCTCCAGCACCAGCTCGGCCACGTAGGCGTCGTCGCCGGTGATCTGCAGGCTCACCCGCGTCCCCCAGGACCGGATCTCGTGCAAAGCACGAAAAGCCGCCCGCCTGCTCACCTCCCGCTCGTGGAACCGGTCGAGGCTGGCCGCGAAGTGATCGACCGCGCCGATGGCCGCACGCAGCGCCCGCGAGACAGGACGCCCGGTCCTGGCGAAGAACATCCCCGACAGCAGGTACGACCGCGTGCCGGAGAGCCGCGCGGACTCGGCCAGCTCGCGCACCAGCGCGGGCCGCAGCAGCGCCTCGCCCCCCGACATGGCGACGAACTCAGGACGCTCCTCAGAGGTGAACGAGGCGACCAGCCGCAGGAAGGGCCAGGGCGCGTACTCCTCGCTGTCCATCGCCGACTCCGTGGAGCAGTGCGCGCACGACAGCGGGCACCGCCGCGTCAGCGCGAGGAACACCCCCGCCGAGGGGACGGACCGCAGCACAGCCATCTCGGCCAGATGCATCAGGTCCCTCCCACGAACCGGCTGAGCGCGTTGAGCAGCTCGTCCACGGCGGCGGGCGACGCTCCCGTACGGCTGAGCGCGACCTCCAGCCGGTGCCAGGGGGTGAGGTCCTGCCTGCCCAGCGAGCGGGCGGCGGTCATCAGCGACAGCGCGATCGCCGACTGCGTGGCCAGTTCGGTGAACAGGTCCACGGCCGCCATCTCGCCGAACTTCTCCACCGCCGGATCGAGCACCTCCATCACCCCGATGGCCCGGTCGTCCAGCTCCAGCGGCGCGGCCATGAGGACCTCGGGCACGTACCCGGTGCCCTGCGCGAACTCCCTGTCGAACCGCGGATCGTCGCGCACGTGGCTGAGCAGCACCGTCTCCCCCGTCTCGAACACCCACCCGGCGACCCCGCGCCCCGCGGGAAGGGCCATCCCCACCAGCCGGTCCTCGCCCTCCCCCGACGAGGCCTCGAACACCAGCCGGTCCTGGTCCTCGTCGTAGAGGAACACCGACGCGGCCGAGGCGGAGAACGTCAGCCGCGCCAGCCGTACGGCAGAACGAAGGAGCTCGTCGTGCTCGGCTGTGCGCAGCAGCCGCCCCAGGTCCAAGCGCACGGTGGCCTCCTCAGGTCCTGTTGTCCGCGATCGCGGCCAGCACGTGTTTGAGCTGGCCGGTGGCAAAGCCCGGGTGCCGCTGCAGGACGCGGGCGCAGAACCCGGTGATGTGCGGCGTGGCGAAGCTGTTGCCGGTCAGGCGCGAGGTGCCCCCGCCGGGCAGCGGCACCTCCACCCCGATGCCCCTGGCGAAGAACTCGGCCGGCGGGTCGGGGTTGTACTCGATGCGGTCGGCGACGTCCAGGTCGTGCGAACCCACCGAGATCACGCTGGGGAAGTGCCACGGGTAGCTGCGCACCGGCCGGTTGTGCGCCGAGGCCACGACGGTGACCCCGGCGAAGTAGGCCCGGTCGACCAGGTCGTGCAGGGCCTCCTTGTGCTCGGCCCTGCGGGTCGACAGGCTCAGGTTGACCAGCGGGAAGCGCCGCTCGATGGCCCATTCCAGCGCCGCGAGCAGCGCCTCGCCCCGCCCGTGCAGCCCGCCGCCGAGCACGCGGACGCTGGTCAGCTCGCAGTCGGGGGCCACGGCCCTGATGACACCTGCGCAGGCGGTCCCATGGCCCGCCTGGTCGCCGAGGTCGTCGGGCACCACGTCGTCGTCCGACACGGTGAGGGTCGTGATCGGCCTGGTGAAGCCGGCGTGCGAGGTGTCGACGCCGCTGTCGATCAGGCAGATCCGCACGCCGGCTCCGGTGGCGGAGCCCCAGGCCCAGTCGCGGGTGACCGCGCAGGGAAGCGGCAGGCTGCCCGGGTCGACGGTGGCTCCGCGCGACGCGTGCGCCAGCCTGAATGTCCTGGGAGAATCGCCCACGCGATGAGACTGTTCCTGGCCGTTCACAGTTATCTCATAATCCGATCAGAGAGTAATTTGAGGCCTTGAGTAAACAGCTATGACTGATTCACGATGTGGGCATGGAGTTTCGTCTGCTCGGCGCCGTAGAGGCCTATGCCAATGGGCGGCGCCTCGCGCTCGGCCCGCGTAAACAACGGCTGATATTCGCCGTTCTCGCGCTGGAGGCCAACCACCCGGTCCCCGTGGAAAGGCTGGTCGAACTCAACTGGCCGGTCGACCCTCCGCGTACGGCCCAGCACGCGATCCGGGTCTCCGTCTCGCAGCTGCGCTCGATCCTGGGCGGCATCGACCCCGACAGGTCGGCGGTCGAGCTCACCGCCCAGGGCGCGGGCTACATGCTGCGTACGGCTCCGCACCACATCGACGCCCACCGCTTCCGCGAGCTGGTTAGGCGGGCGGGCGCGGAGGAGGACGACGAGCGCCGCGTGGCCCTGCTCGACCAGGGCCTGAGCCTGTGGCGCGGCCCGGCGCTGGACGGGGCCGCGCCGCAGCAGATCCAGGAGCGCCTGGGCAGCGGGCTGGAGGAGTCGCGCCTGGTGGCGCTGGAGGACCGGATCGAGGCAGAGCTGCGGCTGGGCCGCCACCGGCGGCTGCTGGAGGAGCTGACGGGGCTGGCCGGGGCGCACCCGTTCCGCGAGCGGCTCACCTGCCAGCTGATGCTCGCCCTGTATCGCGGCGGCCAGACCCGGCAGGCGCTGGAGGTGGCCAGGGAGACGCGCCGCCGCCTGGCCGACGAGCTCGGCATCGATCCGAGCCTCGACCTGCAGCGGCTGGAGCTGGCCATCCTGCGCAACGACCCGGCCCTGCTGCGGCGGCCGGAATCCACCCGGGTGAGCCCCAAGGCCGTGCCCGCCCAGCTCCCGCCGGCGGTCGCCGACTTCACCGGCCGGTCGGGGCAGCTCGCGTGGCTGGAGGAGCGCCTCCAGGGCACGGTCACGATCACCGGCGCGGCCGGGGTGGGCAAGACCGCGCTGGCCGTGCACTGGGCGCAGCGCGTGCGCGACCGCTTCCCCGACGGGCAGCTCCACGTCGACCTGCGCGGGTTCGCCACGGGCGGGCCGATGCGCCCCGAGCAGGCGCTCGCCAGGTTGTTACGCTCCCTCGGCGTGCCGCCCGACCAGGTGCCGCAGGACGCGGACGAGGCAGCGGCGCTCTACCGGACCATGCTGGCCGGGAGGCGTGTCCTCGTCCTGCTCGACAACGCGGCGGCGGCCGAGCAGGTCCGCCCGCTGCTTCCCGGCGCCGACGGTTGCCTCGCGCTCGTGACCAGCCGCGACCGGCTGAACGGCCTGGTCGCCCTGGACGGCGCGCGGCAGCTCCGGCTGGCCGTACTCGATCCTGAGGAGGCTCGGGGGCTGCTGGCCGCCATCCTCGGCGCCGAGCGGGTGGAGCAGGAGCCCGGGGCGGCGGCCGAGCTGGCGCGGCTGTGCGACCACCTGCCGCTCGCCCTGCGCATCGCGGCGATCAACCTGTCCCAGCAGCACGCGCGCCCGCTCGCGGCGGCCGCCGCCGAGCTCGCCGGGAGCGACCGGCTGAACGCCCTGCGGATCGACGGCCAGGCGGCGGTGCGCGCCGCACTCGACCTGTCTTACGCCGCCCTCGACGCGGCCGACCAGCGGCTCTTCCGGCTGCTCGGCCTGAGCCCCGGGCCCGACATCGGCGCGCAGGCGGCGTCCGCGCTGGCCGGGGCGCCGCTCGACCGGGTACGGCACGCCCTCGACCGGCTCGAACGCACCCACCTCGTCCTGCAGCCGTCGCCCGGCCGGTACGGCTTCCACGACCTGGTCCGCCTCTACGCGCGCGAGGGCGCGGAGGACGGCTCGCTGGACGGCCTGTTCGCCTTCTACCTGGGCGCGGCCGAGGAGGCCAAACGCCTGCTCTACCCCCAGACCCTGCAGCTCGCCGGACCCACGCACGAGGCTCCGCTGACCTTCGACACGCCCGCCGCGGCGCTGGCCTGGCTCGACCTGGAACGCGCCAACCTGGTGGCTGCCGTCGTCCACGGCCCGCGCCGCGTCGCCTGGAAGCTCGCCGACACGCTGCGCGGCTACCTGTCGCTGCGGCGCGACCCCGACGACTGGCGGAGCGTGGCCGAGGCCGCCCGCACGGCCGCCGCGCTCGACGGAGACCTCCAGGCCCAGGCGGCGGCGGAGCTCAGCCTCGCCCAGGCCCACCAGAGCCGTGGCATGCACCGGCAGGCCCTGCACCACTACGCCCAGGCGCTGGCGCTGGCCCGCGGAACCGGGTGGGCGGAGTGCGAGAGCGCGGTGCTGAACAACGTGGGCAACGTGCACTGGAAGGTGGGCGCGCTGCAGGACGCCGCCGACCACTTCGGCAGCTCCATCGCCATCTCCGCGCGGACCGGCCAGCGCACCCTGCACGCCACCGGCCTGGCCAACCTCAGCATGGTCCACCGGAGCATGGGACGGCTGAGCCAGGCCCTCCAGCTCCAGCACGAGGCCCTGGCGCTGTGCCGGGAGATCCCCTACCGCAACGGCGAGGCGATCGCCCTGGAGAACCTCGGCGAGCTCTACCGCGACCTCGGCGAGCTGGACCGCGCCCTGGACCACCTCGACCGCGCCCTGCCGATGTTCCGCCAGTCGGGCAACAGGTACGGCGAGGTCCTCGTCCTGGACGCCCTGGCCGCGGCGCACCGCGAGGCGGGCCGGTGCCAGACCGCCCTGGACCTGGCCGACCGCGCGGTGGAGCTGGCCGTCGCGATCGGCGACCGCCGGGCGGAGGCCGACGCCCTCAACACCCGCGCCACCGTGCTCACCCGTCTCGGGAGCCCGGAGCGGGCGGTGGCCGAGCACGGCGACGCCCTGGCCCTCGCCAGGGAGCTGGGCAACCTGCAGCCCCGCCTGGAGGCCCTGGTCGGCCTGGCCGCCGCCTGCCTCGCGAACGGCGAGCCCGAGCAGGCGCGCGCGCACGCGAGAAAGGCGCTCAGCGGCGCGCACGCGTGGGGATTCCACCAGATCGAGGCGCAGGCCCGGCTGCTGAGTAACTAATTGAGTAAATATTCTTCATGCATTTCAGCGCAGCCTGGAATTACTCTCCAACCATGTCAACAGAAACATTCTCAGCGCTCGGAGTGCACGACGACACCCGTGTTTCCGAGAGCCTTCGCAAGCTCGTCTCTGCGCGAAACTCCGAGTTTGGAGTAAGCCCTTACCAGATGGTTGTTCACCGTACGGACCGACAGTGACAGCCGCCCCGCGATGACCCTGCTGGGCAGCCCTGCCGCCGCCAGGAGGCACACCTCGTGCTCCCTGCCGGTGAGCAGCGGCCTGTGCGGGGTCCACCCCCGCTCGCGCGGCACCAGCGAGGTCGCCAGCGACTCGCGCAGCGCGAGCGGGTTGCCCGCCGCCGCCAGGTGCAGCTCCGCCCTGGCCACCGCGTCCATCGTGGCGCCGGCCAGGGTGTCGCAGATCAGCGTGTCCACCGCCTCGGACGCCAGCGGCTCCAGCACGATCCTGCGCACCTGGCCGTCCTTCCACAGCGCGACGACCGCGTCGGGGGCGGGTTCGGCCTGCCGTACGGTCAGGCACAGCCACACCAGCCCGCGCAGGGCGAGCTGGTGGACGAGGGCGGCCGAGGCGAGGTCCAGCAGGTGGGCGTCGTCGATGACGAGCACCAGCGGCGAGGCCCGCGCGTGGGTCTCCAGGTGCCTGATGACGCGGCGCACGTACTCGTACGGCGCGGTGCAGTCCAGCGGCTCGTCGAGCGGCAGGAGCGAGGCGGTGGCGCCGAACGGCAGGGTCGCGGCCGCCCGGCTCGCCACCAGCCACTCGGCGTCCCTGCCCCTTCTCTTCACCGCCGCGAGCACCTCCTGGGCCAGGCGCGTCCTGCCCATGCCCGCCGGGCCGATGAGCGCGACGCCGCGGGAGCCCGGGGCGGCCAGCTCGGACAGCACGCGCGCCAGCTCCGTCTCGCGCCCCACCAGCGGCCAGTCCGCCCCCACGCGCATGGCCTCGGACATCCCTGTCTCCTCCTGTGGGCCGATGGCATCCCCTGTTATTCGCCACCGACCAGGAACCGGATGACCTCCCCCGCGGAGGAGGCCACCCGGTTGGCGCTCAGTAGCAGTTGGGGTCGTCCGGGGAGACGCTGCCGAACCTGGCGATCGGCAGCTTGGCGTGGATCGTGAAGCAGCCGCCCATGTCACTGGCCGCCTCCAGGTGCGGCAGCGCCCGCCGGTACGGGACGGAGATCGCGATCCCGCAGGCCACCCCGGCGGCCAGCGGGAGCCGGTAGCAGATCAGGTTGGAGGCGGCGTCGACGGTCCAGCCGTACTCGTCCAGGTACTCCTTGACCGCCTGCGTCGCGTCGGGCCGCAGGTAGTACATGCAGTTGAACCGGCTCTGGCAGGCCTTGTTGAAGTACCGGCCGTTGGTGGCGGCGTGCGCGGGTCCCGCCTGGGCGGCGAGCAGGCAGGCGGCGATGAGGGGGAGAAGCGCTTTCTTCACGGGATGCTCCTTAGGCGCGTCGGCCGGCGGCGAGTTCGTTGTCCCGGCGGGTCTGGTCCCGCGTCGCCGGGGTCACGCAGACGTGGTCGCTGGGCACGGCTCCGCGCCAGACGAACCCCTGCTTGCACGTGTCAGGCCCGTACGGTCCCGAGCCGGCCCTGCGGTAGGCCGCCAGGGCGTTGTCGCGGTGCGCCTGGTCGCGGGTCGCCGGCGGGACGCAGACGCGGTCCCCCTGGTAGGCGTCGCGCCAGACGAACCCCTGCTTGCAGGTGTCAGGACCGTACGGCTTGCTCTCCGTGCCGCCAGGCCAGAACGGCGGGGAGCTTGGAACGGTCCATCTGAGCTCGGTCCAGGACGAGTAGCGGGTGCTGAACACCCCGCCCGTCCAGGCCCCCTTGACCTTGAACACGTAGGTGCGCCCCGGGGTGAGGACGCCGGTGGTCGCGCTGGTCGCGCCGCCGTTCAGGTCCCACTGCGCGCCCGGCGGGTCGTAGCGGAACAGGACCTTCTTGTAGGTGCTGGTGTTGGTCCACTGGAGCGTGGCCCGCCACCCGCCGTAGGCGACCACCCTGAGGTTGCGCGGCGCCGGCACGTCGCGCAGCAGTCCGGTCCCCGGCTTGTACGGCTCGCCCGCCTGCCCGATCGGGATGGGATCGCTGGACGAGCACGCGGAGGGCTCCCCGGCCCACAGGTAGCAGACCGTGACGCGCGGCGCGCCGCCCGCGTAGACCCGCACGTGCTCGGCGGGAATGGTGTGCGAGGTGGTCGCCCCGTTGTCGGCCCAGTGGCCCTCGTCGTGGTTGCCGAAGCGCACGAACACCGCCTCCCCCGCGACGACATCGGGGAAGAAGGTGTCCGGCCCCCACTCCACGCGCAGGCCCCCCTGGTCCGGGGAGATGCTGATGATCTTCGGTGGCCGGTGGTCGTCGTCCGCGTACGCCGGGGGCGCTGCGGCCAGCGCGGCGACCGCGATGGCCAGCGCGCCGAGCGATCCTGTGAGTCGAGTCATGCGCCGACGTTCGCCGCGCGGCGCGGTGTCCGGCCAGATGCACCGGACGCTTACGGTGGAAAGCATCCTGTATCGGCTGCTAGCGCCCTACGCTTGGCGGGTGGTTCAGTGTCCGGTGCCTCCGGACACCTCGGGCGAGCGGGCTGAGTGGGGTCTCGTTGGCAGAGGACGCCAGGGCGCGTTTCGCCGCCCAGCTTCGGGAACTGAAGGACGCCGCGGGGCTGTCGGTGCGCGGGCTGATGGTCGCCAGCGCCAGGACGCCGCGCCGGCACGCGGGCCAGGAGCCGATCCCGCTCAAGCGCAGCACGATCGACGGGATGATCAGCCGGACCCGCCCGGTCCGCCCTGAGCGGCCCAACTTCGAGGTCTTCGTCGACACCTGCCTGCGGGTGGCCGCCCAGTCGGGCCGCGTCCTCCCTGCCGGGTTCGGGGAGCGGCGCACCTGGGACGACGCCTACCGGGCGCTGCGCGAGACGACCGAGGACAGGAAACCCTCCGCAGCCCCGGTGGCCAAACGTTCCGACCCGGCTCCGCCGTACCGGGGACTGGAGTCCTTCGGCACGGCCGACGCACGCTACTTCTTCGGCCGCGACGAGCTGGTCGGGACGTTGCTGGACAGAGCCGGGTACGGCGGGCTGCTCGTGGTGGCCGGGGCCTCGGGGTCGGGGAAGTCGTCGCTGCTGCGTGCGGGCCTGATCCCCAAGCTGGCCCGCGGTTCCGGCCCGGCCTCCGTGGTCTTCGAGCCGGGGCCGGATCCGGTCAAGACCCTGCACCGGCTGCTGGGCGTCACGGACGGGCTCGTGGAACGCGCCAGAAGCCAGTGGTCGGGCATGGTGGTCGTCGTCGACCAGTTCGAGGAGGTGTTCACCGCCCAGGACGAGCAGCGGCGCGCCTTCCTCGCCACCCTGGCGGCGCTCGCGGGCGGCGGGCCGCAGGTGGTCGTCCTGGGGGTGCGGGCCGACTTCTTCGGCCAGTGCGCCGCCCACCCGGAGCTGGTGCCCGCGCTGCAACGCCCGGTGGTCGTGCCGCCGATGGAACGCCGGTGCCTGCTGAAGGTCATCGAGGGACCGGCGCGGGTGGCCGGGCTCACCCTGGAGGACGGCCTGGCCGACCTGCTGCTGGAGGACCTGAGCAGCGACCGCGACCTGGCCGACACGGTCGGCGTGCTGCCCCTGCTGTCGCACGCCCTGCGCGAGACGTGGAACCACCGCCAGGGCACGACGCTGACGCTGGCGGGCTACCGCGCCACAGGCGGCATCACCCGGTCGCTGGCGCAGACCGCCGACACCGTGCTGGACCAGCTCGGCCTGGCCGACCGGCGCACCGCGCGCAACCTGCTGACGCGGCTGGTCCAGCTGGGCACGGACACGCCGGACACCGCCAGGCGGCTGCCGCTGGCCGACCTCGGTCCGGGCGAGGCCGACGGGGTGCTCGACCACTTCGTCCGGGCCAGGCTGCTGACCGTGGACGCGAGCAGCGTCCAGATCACCCACGAGGCGCTCATCCGCGGCTGGCCGCGGCTGCGCACCTGGCTGGAGGAGGACCGCGCCGACCTGCTGACATTGCAGGAGCTGGCGGCGGACGCCCTCGACTGGGACCGCAACGGCCGCGACCCCGCCTTCCTGTACTCGGGCACCCGCCTGCTCAACGCAGCGGCCACGCACGGCGCCGGAGCGGTGGCCGCCGAGTTCCTCGCGGCGGGCCGCCAGGCCGCGGTCCAGCGGACGAGGCGACGCCGCGCCACCACGGTCGTCCTGGCCGTCCTGCTGGTGATCTCGATCATCGCCGCCTTCCTGGCGCTCTCCCTCTTCAGGGACGCCAGCGTCCGCGCGTCCACCGCGCTGTCGGCGCAGCTCGCGGCGCGCAGCAGGAACAGCGCCGAGACCGACCCGGCCATCGCCCTGCGCCTGGCCGCGACCGCCCTGAGCACCGCGCCGACCGACGAGGCCCGCCAGGCCGCGCTCGACGCGCTCGCCCATCCGAACAGGAACAACCTGACCGGGCACACGTGGTGGGTGCACGGGGTCGCCTTCTCCCCCGACGGCAGGACCCTGGCCACGGCGGGCGGCGACACCACGGTCCGCCTGTGGAGCATGCTCACCCGCGACCAGCTCGGCGCGCCCCTGTCCGGCCACGTGAAGAACGTCACCTCGGTCGTGTTCAGCCGGGACGGCACGCTCCTGGCCAGTTGCGGTATGGACGGCACCGCCCGGCTGTGGGACGCGGCCACGCGCACGCAGCTCGGCTCGCCGATCGACCCTCACGCGGGCGAGCTCCAGTCCGTCGCGCTGGCCTCGGACGGCTCGACGCTGGCCACGGCGGGCGCGGACGGCGCTGTCCGGCTGTGGGACGTCGCCACGCACCGGCAGCTCGCCGCCCTCACCAAGGGTTCTGCCCCGGTCCTCGGCGTCGCCTTCAGCCCGGACGGGCAGGTCGTGGCGGCCGCGGCGGCCGACGGCGTCACCCGCCTGTGGAGCACCGTGACCCGCCGCCCCCTCGCCGAGCTGGTCGCCCAGTCCTCGGCCAACGCGGTGGCCTTCAGCCCGGACGGCAGGCTGCTGGCCACGGCGCACTCCGACAGCGCCGCCCGCCTGTGGAACCTCGCCACCCGCAGGACGGTCGCCGAGCTGCGCGGGGAGAGGGGCCAGACCAACACGGTCGCGTTCAGCCCGGACGGCAGGACCGTGGCGACCGGCGGCACCGACTGGGCGGCCCGCCTGTGGGACGTCGGCACCGGGCTGCCGGTCGGCCAGCCGCTCACCGGGCACACCGACCAGATCTTCGGCGTCGCGTTCAGCCCCGACGGGCGCACCGTGGCCACGGCCGACGCCGACCAGACCGCCCGCCTGTGGGACGTGTCCGTACACCGCCAGCTCGGGACAGCCTTCGGCGACCACCAGGCCGAGGTCAACCACCTCGCCTTCACCGCCGACGGCGCCAGGCTGGCCAGCGCCTCGGCGGACAGGAGCGTCCGGCTGTGGGCGGTGGCGTCGCGGCGGCGGATCGGCCAGCCGTACGAGCTGCCCTGGGAGGCCCTCGGGGTGGCGTTCAGCCGCGACGGGCGGCTGCTGGCAGCGGCGGCGGGGGAACGTCTGATCGCGCCTCAGGGCGGTTTCGAGCCTGACAACGGCCACGGGGAGGTGCGGGTGTGGAACCTCGCCACGGGCGCCTCCTCGGTGATGGCCGCGCAGGGGGTCGCCGTCACCTCGGTCGCGTTCAGCCCTGACGGCCGACGGCTGGCCAGCGCGGGCTTCGACGGCCAGGTCCACCAGTGGGAAGCGGGGACCTGGCGCGAGCTCGGCAGGCCGCTCGCCGGACACACGTCGTGGATCAAGTCGGTGGCATTCAGCCCGGACGGCAAGGTCCTGGCCAGCGCCGCGCTCGACAGGACCGTCCGCCTGTGGGACGTCGCCAGGGGCGTGCCGCTCGGCGCGCCCATCATCGCGCACTCCAACTGGGTGAAGGGCCTGGCGTTCAGCCCGGACGGCAAGCTCCTCGCGACCGTGGCCGACGACAAGACGGCCAAGGTGTGGGACGCGGGCACGCGGCGGCAGATCGGCACCACCCTGCTGGGCCACACGGGCCCGTACGTCAACGACGTGGCCTTCAGCCCGGACGGCAGGACCCTGGCGACCGCGGGCGACGACGGGACGGTGCGGCTGTGGGACGTGGCCACCCAGTTGCCGCTCGGGCCACCGCTGTCGCACCCCGCCGCCGTCAGGGCGGTGGCGTTCAGCCCTGACGGCACCACGCTGGCCACGGGCGCGGCGGACCGCAGGATCCGCCTGTGGGACGTGACACAGCCCACCGACCTGTTCCACGCGGTCTGCGCGGCCGCCGGACGCTCCCTGACCCCCGAGGAGTGGGACAGATACATTCCCGAGGGCCAGCCCTACCGCAAGGTCTGCTAGCAGGCCATCGACTTCAGCTCGATGGTGTCGTAGTCGGAGACCTTGTGCCAGCCACCGCCCCAGGTGCCCCAGCTGATCGTGCCGGTGTTGAGGTACTTGGCCGTGCAGCCCCAGGGGATGTAGACGCCGTCGACGTCGACGTCCGGCTCGCCAGCTCCGCCCATGACCTGGCCGGAGGGCAGCCATCTGGCGTTGGCCCACCGCATGTCGTCGTTGCTGCCCCACTCCAAGGTGACGTCCACGCCGCGGGTGGTCCAGTTCTTGACAATGCCGCACCACCGGCCCCACGTGCATCCGCCCGCGAACGCGGGCTGCGTGGTCAGCGTGGTGAAAGTCGCCGCCGCGGTGATGGTGATGGCCGCGGCGGCGACCATGCGGCGCAGATTCGTCTTCAACGTGACTCCTGGGGTGATCGTCGGGCTTCCATCGTGTGGCCCCCAGGAGTGCGGGTGCTTGAACTTTGATGCGCGGCTCAGGTGAGGAGGGTGTGGACCACGCGGCCGCCGACCATGGTGAAGAGGACCTTGGTGCCGGCGATGCGCTCGGCGTCCACCTTCATCACGTTGCGGTCCAGCACGATGAGGTCGGCCAGCTTGCCCACCTCCAGCGACCCCGTGTGGGCGTCCTGGCGGAGTTGGTGGGCGCCGTTGAGGGTGGCGGCTCTGATCGCCGCCGCCCTCGTCAGGCGCTGGTGCGGGGTCATCACGCCGAACTTCGCGAACGGGCTCTTGCGGCCCGCCGTACGGGTGATCACGGTCTTGATCGCGGTCCACTCGTCCAGCGGGTCCACCGGCCAGTCGCTGCCCAGCGAGATCCGCCCGCCGGCGCGCCACAGATCCCCCTCGGGCTCGTAGTTGCGCCACCGCCTGGGACCGAGGTACGGCTTGACCGACTCGATCGAGTCCGGCGCCGCCTTGGCCCAGTGGAAACCCATCGACGCCGTCACGTCGATCTTGGCGAACCGCGCGATGTCGGCCGGGTCCACCAGCTCGGCGTGCGCGATCGCGGGCCTGGTCCGCCTGTGCCCGGCCGCCCGCATCGCGGCGAAGGCGTTCAGCGCGGTCCGCACCGCCCGGTCGCCGATGGCGTGGATGTGCGGGTCGAACCCGGCCGCCGCCACCTTGGCCACCACGGCGTCCAGCGCGGACTGCGTCCAGTACTGCGCGCCCGCCTTCTTGCCCGGCGTCCAGTGGTCGTGCTTGTGCACCAGGTACGGCTCCAGCAGCGCCGCGGTCTGCGCCGGATACTGCAGCACGCCGTCCATGAAGAGCTTGGCGTTGTTCACCGCGACGCCCGGCTTGGCCCTGGTCGCGCCGTCGTGGTACTTGCGGCGCAACCGCAGCAACCGGGAGCGCGGGTCGCGCTCGGTGACGTCGATCACCGGGGCGAAGTGGGCGCGCGCGGTGAGCTCGCCCGCGTCGGCGAGCGTGGTGAAGGCGCGCAACGCCTCCTCGGAGGCCGCGGCGTCCATGAAGGTCGTCACGCCCTGCGCGGCGAGCGCGGCGAGAGCCGTACGGGCGATCTTGAGGTTGTCCGCCCCGGTCGGCTCCGGGATCTTGGCGGTGACCAGGCGGGACGCCCCGTCCTGGAGCAGGCCGGTGGCCTCGCCGTGGCTGTCGCGCTCGATCGTCCCGTCCGGCGGGTTCTTCGTCTTCGCGGTGATCCCGGCCAGCTGCAGCGCCCGGCTGTTGACCAGCGTGGTGTGCCCGTCGCTGGAGCTCACCACGATGGGGCGCTTGGTGCTGAGGACGTCGAGGTCGGCCTTGCTGAGCTTGGTCCCGGCCGGCCTGATGGCCTGCTGGTACCAGTGCACGACGCTCACCCAGCCGTCCGGTTCCTGGTCGGCGGTGTCGTCGAGGTACTTCTGGATGATCTTCCGCATCTCCTCGACGGTCATCGCGGCGTAGCCGAGGTCGCAGGAGAGCAGCCCCTGGCCGCCCTCCATCTCGTGCACGTGGCCGTCGTGCAGGCCGGGCATGAGCATCTTGCCGCCCAGGTCGACGACCTTGGTGTCCTTGCCGGCGAAGCCGCGGGCGCCCTTGCTCGTGCCGACGTAGACGATGCGCCCGTCCCTGACGGCCAGGGCCTGGTGAACGCTGTCGCGGGCGTCCACGGTGTAGATGAAACCGTTGGTGAACAGATAGTCCGCTGACGCGTCCGCCTGGGCGGGACGGGCGAAAACGGTGGCCAGCGCGCCGGAGACGATCGCCGCTCGGCGCGATAAGTGGTTGTCCACGAGGCTCTCCTGGGACGAAGCAAGCACTTGAACTTGAATCAAATTAAAGTTCAGTACGGTCGCCCGTCAACAACTTCTCCGTCGCCCTCTCCAGCGCGATCCGCTCCGCCTCCGCCACCGCGAGCCGTCCGATCAGGACATGCACCGCCAGACCATCCAACAAGGGCGTGAACCAGGCCAGGAACTCCTCGACCTGGAGCGGGCGGAACACCCCCGCGGCCATGCCCTCGTCGAGGATCGCCACCAGGTCGCTCTTCCAGCCGCTGTCGATGTCCTCGGCCGTCCTGCTCATCTCCGTGGCGGACGTCGAGCGCAGCCACGCCTCCAGCCAGAGCTTCCAGGTCACGTCGTGGCGGCTCTCCGGCAGGTAGAGCCGCACGTACCTGCCGAACCTGTCCATCGGGCCGGGCGCTCCCGCGAACTCCGCCGCCCGGCGCTCGGCCAGCCCGCGCTCGCTCCAGCGGAACGTCTCGGCCAGGATCTGCTCCCTGGACTGGAAGTAGTACAGGACGCGGGCGGGGCTCATGCCCGCGCTCTCGGCGATCTGCTGGACCTGGATCTCGGCGACCGGCCGTTGCGCGATCACGGCCAGGGCGGCTTCGAGCACCTTCTGCCGCGCCTGCCTGCCCCGCTCCTGCGTCTTCCGCTGATCCGTCACCCGCCTGTTCCTACCACACAAAAACAGTTAGGTTAGGCTAACCTACATCCGCTCTCCGACCCCCTGGGAGACCACGTGTCCGGCAACCCCTTCGACGATGACAACGGCAGTTTCTACGTCCTGGTCAACGGCGAGGAGCAGTACTCGTTGTGGCCCACCTTCAAGGAAGTCCCCCAAGGCTGGCGGATCGTCCTGGGCGAGGGGCCGGGGGCGCCGCGCCAGGAATGCCTGGACTACGTCGACCGGGTCTGGACCGACCTGCGTCCCAGGAGCCTGCGCGAGAGCATGGCCGACGACTCAGCCGCCAGGTGACCGCCGTCCTTCGCAGGACGGTGACGCGCAACGCCAGGAGGCTGACCGTCGGGACGCTGCTGATCAGCGCGCACCAGGTGTGCGAGGCGACCGTGCCCATCCTCATCGGCGTGCTCGTCGACCAGGCGATCGGGCCCGGTGACGGGACGGCGCTGGTCGGGTGGCTGGCCGTGCTGGGCGCACTGTTCACCGTCCTGACGCTGGTCTACCGGTACGGTGCCCGCACGCTGATGCGCGCCCTCGCCCAGGAGACGCACCTGCTGCGCCTGGAGGTCGCCGGGAAGATCATGCACCCGCGCGGCCTCGACACCGACCTGCGCACCGGTGAGCTGCTGACGATCTCCTCCAGCGACGCGGAGAGGACCGCCTACATCCTCGACTACATCCCGCGGGCGACCGGCGCCGTGGTGGCGACGGCCGTCTGCGCGGTCTCCCTGCTGCTCATCGACGTCCCGCTCGGCCTCGCCGTCCTCGTCGCGACGCCGCTGGCGCTGCTGGCGCTGCACCTGGCCACCCCGCGCATCACCCGGCGGGTCGCCGAGCAGCAGGAGACGGCGGGCGTCGCCGCGTCCCTGGCGACCGACCTGGTCAGCGGCGTCCGCCCGCTGCAGGGCATCGGCGCCGAGGCCGCGGCAGCGCGCCGCTACGTGGAGGTCAGCCAGAGGTCGCTGGCCGCCGCCCTGCGCGCGGCGCGCACCCAGGGCGGCTACGACGCGGCCTCGCTCATCAGCGGCTCGCTGCTGGCCTGCGGCATCGCGGTGCTCGCCGGGTGGTTCGCGCTGCGCGGGCAGATCTCGATCGGCGAGTTCCTGACCGTGATCGGGCTGGCCCAGTTCCTCATGGAGCCGGTGAGCCTGCTGGCCGTCATCCCCGGCTGGGTGGCCGAGGCCCGCGCCTCGGCCGACCGGATCGCCCGGGTGGCCGACGCTCCCCTGCTGCTTCCCGACGACGGCCGGGCCGCCGTGCTGGCCGCCGCAGGCTCCCCCGGCCTCGAGGTGCGCGGCCTGCGGTACGGCACGCTGGACGGGGTCGACCTGGACGCGCGTCCCGGCGAGTTCGTCGGGATCGTGGCGCACCGGACGGCGGACGCCGAGGCGCTGGTCCAGGTCCTGTCCGGGCGGGTGCCGCCGCACCGGCACGAGGGCGCTGTGCTGCTCGGCGGGGTGCGGCTCGGCGGGATCCGCCTGGCGGACGCCCGCCGTACCCTGCTGGTCGAACCCCATCGCACCGACCTGTTCTGCGACACGCTCGCCGGGAACCTGAGCGCCGAGGGCGCCGTCGACCCCGCCGTGCTGGCCGCCTCGGCGGCCGACGACGTCGTCGGGGCGCACCCGGAGGGCCTGGAGTACGAGGTGCTGGAACGCGGGTCAGGGCTGTCCGGCGGCCAGCGCCAGCGGGTCGCCCTGGCCCGCGCCCTGCTGGCCCGGCCGCCGATCCTGGTGCTGCACGACCCGACCACCGCCGTGGACGCGGTGACCGAGCAGGCCATCGCCGAAGGCGTCCGCGCGCTGCGCCACCCGGACGGCGAGGACGCCTTCACCACGCTGGTGGTGACCAGCAGCCCGGCGATGCTGGCCGCGACCGACCGGGTCGTCGTCCTCGACGGCGGCCAGGTGGTCGCCGAAGGGGTGCACGCCGAGCTGGGCGCCACCGACGACGACTACCGGCGGGCGGTGCTCCGATGAACGACCTGCTGCCCATCGCCGGCTCCCGCGACACGTGGCGGTGGCTGCGCGCCCGGCTGCGCGAACGTCCGGCGGCCGTCGCCGTCACGCTGCTCGCCGGCGTGCTGGGCGCGGCGGCGTCCGTCGTCCCCGCCTACGTGCTGGGCGTGCTCGTCGACCGCGTGCGCGACGGGGCGGCCGAGGAGGCGATCGCCGGGGTCGCGGTCGCGATCACCGTCGCGGCCGTCGTCGGCGGCGCGGCCACCGGCCTGACGTCCTACCTGGTGGCGCGGCTGGGCGGGCAGATCCTGGCCGTCCTGCGCGAGCGGACCGTGGCCAGGGCGCTGACGCTGCCGGTCACCACGCTCGAACGCGCCGGTCGGGGCGACCTGCTGTCGCGGGTCAGCGCCGACGTGGCCGTGGTCGGCAAGGCGGTGTCCGACGTGATCCCCACGGTGATCGCCTCGATCCTGCTGGGCACGCTCACGCTCGTCGCGATGGCGGGCCTGGACTGGCGGCTCGGGCTGGCGGGGGCGATAGCCGTCCCCCTGTACGCGGCGGCGCTGCGCTGGTACCTGCCCAGGGCCATGCCCAGGTACGCGGAGCAGCGCAAGACCGTGGCCCGCTCGTCCCAGCGGCTGCTGGAGAGCGCGCAGGGGGTGCGCACGGTGCACGCCTACCTGTTGCACGAGCGCCACCTGGAGGGCATCGACGCGACCTCCAGGAGCTCGCGCGACGTGTCGGTCTGGGTGTTCGACCTGTTCACCCGGTTCGTCGGCCGGGTCAACCGGGCCGAGTTCTGCGTGCTCGCCGCCCTGGTCGTCGCGGGGTTCCTGCTGGTCCGCGCGGACGCCGTGACGGTCGGCGAGGCGGCGGCCGCCGCGGTGCTGTTCCACCGGCTGTTCAACCCGATCGGCATGCTGCTGTTCGTCTTCGACGAGGTCCAGGCGGCAGGGGCGAGCCTGGCCAGGATCGTCGGCGTGATCACGATGCCATCCCCGCCCGAGACGGCGGGACGCAAGCCCTCGGACGCCTCGCTGGACCTCGCCGACGTGCGTTACGCCTACGAGGGCGGCGCCGAGGTGCTGCACGGGGTCAGCCTGCACGTGCCGGCCGGGGCGAGGGTCGCGCTGGTGGGCTCGACGGGCGCGGGCAAGTCCACCCTGGCCGCCATCGTCGCGGGCTCCCTGCGTCCGCTCAGTGGCACCGTACGGCTGGGCGGGGTGTCCCCCGCCGAGCTCGGACGGGAACACGTCGCGATCGTCACCCAGGAGACCCACGTCTTCGCCGGTCCGCTCCTGGAGGACCTGCGGCTCGCCCGGCCTGGAACGACCCTTCCCGAAGCGAGAGCGGCGCTGGCCGAGGTGGGCGCGCTGGAGTGGGCCGAGGCCCTGCCCGGGGGGCTGGACACCGTGGTCGGCGAGGGCGGGCACGAGCTGACCGCCGCCCAGGCGCAGCAGCTCGCGCTGGCCCGGCTGGTGCTGGCCGATCCCTCAGTGGCGATCCTGGACGAGGCCACGGCCGAGGCGGGCAGCCTCGGCGCCCGGGTGCTGGAGGAGTCGGCCGCCGCGGCGACGCGCGGGCGCACCACGCTGATCGTGGCGCACCGGCTGACCCAGGCGGCGTCCGCCGACCGGGTCGTGGTGCTCGAACACGGCCGCGTCGTCGAGGAGGGGCCGCACGAGGAGCTGGTCTCGGCAGGAGGCCGCTACGCCCAGTTGTGGTCGGCGTGGGAGTCTCGCTCTTCCCCAGTAACTTAGGTTAGGCTAACCTAAGTTATATGACGATCACCACTGTGGCCGACCTGTTCACCGCTCAGGTGAGCCGTACCCCGGAAGCCGTGGCCCTGGTCGCGGGGGACGTGCGGCTCACCTACCGTCAGCTCGGCGAGAAGGTCTTCCAGCTCGCGCACCACCTGCGCGAGCTGGGGCTGGGCCCGGAGGAGGCGGTGGCGATCTCGACGCCGCGCTCGGCCGAGATGGTCGTGGGCGTGCTGGCGGTGATGGTCGCGGGCGGCGCGTTCGTGCCCGTCGATCCTTCGTGGCCGCTGGAGCGCCGGCGCCAGGTCCGCGAGGACGCGGGCGCCAGGCTGGTCATCACACCGTCCGACGTGGATCTGGCGGCGTGGAGCCACGGTCATCAGAGCACCGAGCCGCCGCGCCTCACGATCCAGGGGCCGCGGCTGGCGTATGTGATCTTCACCTCCGGCTCCACCGGGCGGCCGAAGGGCGCGATGATCCGCCACGAGGCGATCTGCGAGCGGCTGCTGTGGCAGGTGGAGCACGTCCTCGGTTTCGGTCCTGGTGACGCGTCGCTGTTCAAGGCACCGCTGTCGTTCGACATCTCGGTCAACGAGATCCTGCTGCCGCTGGTCTGCGGCGGCCGGGTGGTCGTCGCGGAGCCGGGTGGCGAGCGCGACCCGCAGTACCTCCTCGACCTCATCGCCCGCGAGCGGGTCACCTTCGTCTATCTGGTGTCGTCGATGCTGGACGTGCTGCTGGAGATGGCGCGCGGCACCTCGCTGCTGTCGGGGCTCAAGCACGTGTGGTGTGGCGGCGAGGTCCTCACGCCGGAGCTGTTCGACCGGTTCCGCGCCCAGCTCGGCACCACGCTCTACCACGGGTACGGCCCGGCCGAGGCGACCATCGGCGTCTCGCACGTCATTTACCGGGACACCGCCGAGCGCATCGCGACCTCGATCGGCCGCCCCAACCCGCGCACCCGCCTGTACGTCCTGGACGAGCGCCTGGAGCAGGTGCCGGTCGGCGAGACCGGCGAGCTGTACGCGGCCGGTTTCCTGCTCGGCCGGGGCTACGTGAACGCGCCGTCGCTGACCGGGTCGCGGTTCGTCGCCGACCCGTTCGAGGGGGACGGCAGCCGGATGTACCGCACCGGCGACCTGGCCCGCTGGACGCGGGACGGCTCGCTGGAGTTCGTCGGGCGGGCGGACAACCAGGTGAAGATCCGCGGCATGCGGCTGGAGCTGGAGGAGGTCGAGACCGCCCTGGCGGCGCACCCCTCGGTACGGCAGGCGGCCGTCACCGTCTTCACGAACGCCGCAGGGGTGAAGCAGCTGGCCGGGTACGTCACCGTCCACGACTCCTCGGGTGACCTGGTGAGCTGGTGCGCGGCTCGGCTGCCGGACTACATGGTGCCCGCGGTGGTGACCGTACTGGATGCGTTCCCGGTTACGGCGAACGGCAAGGTGGACAGGCAGGCGCTCCCCGCGCCCGCCTCCCACGGCCCTGTGACGAGGCTCGCGCGCACCGCGCTCGAACGCACCTGGTGCGAGGTCTTCGCGTCGGTGCTCGGGCGGGACCGGGTCGGGGCGGAAGACGACTTCTTCGCGCTGGGCGGTGACAGCATCATCGCCATCGCGGCGGTGCGCCAGGCCCAGCGGGCCGGGCTCGCCGCGCGCGCCCGCGACCTGTTCACCCTGCGCACCCCTGCGGCGCTGGCCGCTTCCGTGCCCCCGGTGGAGACGGTTGCCGCGCCCGTCGTCGAGGCGACAGGGCCGGTGCCGCCGCTGCCGATCGTCTCGTGGCTGCAGGAGGCCGGTCCGTGTCTGGAGGGCTTCTTCCAGTCCGTCACCGTACGCACCCCGGCCGGGCTCACCTCCGACCGGCTCGACCACATCGTCACCGCCGTCCTGGACGCGCACGACGCGCTCCGCGCCCGCCTCGCCGGGTGGACGTTGACCATCGGCCCGGCGCTCGCGGCCGCCGACGTGATCACTCGCGTGGGCGCGACGGACCTGGATCTCGAGGCCGTCGCGGAACGGGAGACCACCGCAGCCGCCGCCCGGCTCGACCCGGCGGAGGGCCGGATGATCGAGGTCGTCTGGCTGGACGCGGGACCTGACCGCGAGGGCCGTCTCGTCCTGGTCATCCACCACGTGGTCGTGGACGGCGTCTCCCTCCGGGTGCTGCTGGAGGACCTCGCCGCCGCCTGGAACGGCGTCGCGCTGCCACCCGCCCCCACCTCGCTGCGGCAGTGGGCTGCCCACCTGGGCGAGGCCGCAAGGGCGGGGGTGTTCGACGCCGACGAGGAGTACTGGCGGCGCGCCGTCGCCACCCCCGACCCGATGCTCGGCGCGCGGCCGCTCGACCCAGCGCGCGACGTCGTCGCCAACGAGGAGTCGCTGACCGTCGAGCTGTCCCCCGAGGTGTCCGCGCGC
This sequence comes from Nonomuraea sp. NPDC050556, assembly GCF_044457355.1. Lineage (NCBI taxonomy): Bacteria > Bacillati > Actinomycetota > Actinomycetes > Streptosporangiales > Streptosporangiaceae > Nonomuraea > Nonomuraea sp. NPDC050556. Next base: position 3,226,335 of record NZ_JBITGU010000001.1, read on the forward strand.
CTGCTCGGCCCGGTCCCGGCCGCGATCCACGGCGGCGTCAACGACGCCCTGGTCGCGGCCGCCGCGCTCGCGGTGGGGCACTGGCGGGGCGGCGGCTCCGCCGTACTGCTGGAGCTGGAGGGCCACGGGCGGGAGAGCGACGACCTGGACCTGTCGCGCACCTTCGGCTGGTTCACGACGCTCTTCCCCGCTGCCGTCGATCCGGGGTCGGCGCCGTGGGAGCGGCTGCTCAGTGGTGGGGACGAGCTCGGGGCCGCGGTGAAGGCCGTCAAGGAGCAGTTGCGAGAGGTGCCGAGGCGCGGGCTCAGCTACGGGGCGCTGCGTTATCTGGGCTCTCGTGCGGATCTGGCGGTGTCGCCGCAGGTGCTCTTCCATTACCTGGGGCGGTTCGAGGCCGACGCGGGCGGGCCGTGGACGGCGGTCGGCGGGCGGGAGGTCGTCGTCGAGCGGCGCGATCCGAAGATGCCGCTCCCCCGCGTGCTGGAGATCAACGTGGTGGCGGCCGGGTCCGTGCTCCAGGCCAGGTTCAGCTGGCCGCGCGGGGTGCTCGACGGCGGCGAGGTGCGGCGGCTGGCCCAGATGTGGACGTCGCTGCTGGACGCGGTGGCGGGCAGCGACGCCGTCACCGGTCACACCCCGTCCGACTTCCCCCTGGTGAAGCTGGACGCCGCCGACGTCACGGCGCTGGGGGCCGAGCTGCGCGAGGTGCTGCCGCTCACCCCGCTGCAGAAGGGGCTCTACTTCCACGCCACGTTCTCCCGCGCGAGCGACCCCTACGTAGTCCAGCAGATCATCGACCTGGACGGCCCGCTCGACCCCGACCGGCTCAGGGCGGCGGCTGAACGGCTCCTGGACCGGCATCCGCACCTCCGCTCAGCGTTCCGCGCGGTCGGCGACGGCGACGTGGTGGCCGTGATCGCCGGTCGCCCCCGCGTCCCCTGGGCCTTCCACGACGCCGACGAGACGGCCCGCTTCTACGACGCGGACCGGGTCGACGATCTGGCCAGGGCCCAGCGCGAACTCCCCTTCGACCTGGCAGATCCGCCCGCGATGCGGTTCGCTCTGGTACGGCTCGCGCCCGGCCTGCACGTCCTCATCCACACCGTGCACCACATCCTCGCCGACGGCTGGTCCGTCCCGCTGATGCTGCGCGAACTCCTCGACCTGTACGGCGAAGCCGATCTACCCGCCCCGATCCCCTACAGCGGCTTCCTGCGCACGCTCGACCCTGAGGACGGGATCGAGGCCTGGACGAGAGCGCTCGACGGCGTCTCCGCACCGACCCTGGTGACCGCCGCACTCCCCGCGTCCCACGGCACGGGTTTCCGCCGGGTGAGCGGCGAGCTCAGCCACCGCCTTCGCGCCTACGCCAATGATCACGGGCTCACGTTGAGCGCCGTGCTCAGCGGGGCGTGGGGGGTGCTGCTCGGCAGGCTCACCGGCTCCGGCGACGTCACCTTCGGGCTGACCGTGTCGGGGCGCGGCGGCCCGCTGCCCGGCATCGACCGGATGATCGGCCTGCTGATCAACACGGTGCCCGCCCGCGTGCGGTGCGGCAACACGGAACCCGTCACCGACGTGCTGCGGCGCTTCGCCGACGTCCAGGCCGGGCTGATGGAGCACGAGCACGTGTCCCTGGCCGAGCTGCAGAAGAGGACCGGGCCGCTGTTCGACACGCTCGTCGTGATCGAGAACTATCCCTCCGGACACCCCTCGTCCGGCGGGCTCGCGGTGACCGGCCTGCGCACGGTGGAGGCGCCCCACTACCCGGTGACGCTGATGGCCAGGCCGGGCGAGCGGATCGAGGCCGCTCTGACCTACGACAGCGCGGTGGTCGACGCCTCCGGCCTGCTGTCACAGTACGAGACCCTGCTGTCCGCGATCGTCGAAGCCCCGTCAACGCCCTGCGGCGCGCTCGACACGGTCGCGGGAGACCAACGTGCCCGGCTGCTCGCCGCGGGCGCGGGCCCAACGGCCGACAAGTCCACCGTGGTCTGCCTGCCCGCGGCGCATCCCGATCGGGTGGCGGTGACCTGCGGGGACTCCTTCCTGACGTACGCCGAGCTGGACGCGCGCTCCCACCGGGTGGCCTCCGCCCTGATCGCCTCCGGCGTACGGCGGGGCGATGTGGTGGCGGTGGCGCCCGCCCGCTCCACCGACCTCGCCGTGGCGCTGCTGGCCGTCGTCCGCAGCGGCGCCGCCTACCTCCCTGTCGATCCCGCCTACCCGGCGGCGCGGGTGGAGTTCATGCTGAATGACGCCAGGCCCGCCTGCGTCCTCACGGACGAGACGTCGGCATTACCGCCGCACGGCCTGCCGACGCTCACCGTCCGCACCGCCGCCGCTGCCGCCCCGGCCGAGCTGCCGGTCCCCCACGGGCTCGACGCGGTGTCCGTCGTGTACACCTCCGGCTCCACCGGGCGGCCCAAGGCGGTCGTCGGCACCCACGAGGCGCTGGCCAACCGGCTGGCGTGGGCGCGCGACCACTGGTCGGACTCCGGGCGTGACGTGCGGGTGGCCAAGAGCTCGACGAGCTTCATCGACGGCACCACCGAGCTGCTCGGCGGGCTGGTCGCCGGGGCCACCACGGTCATCGCCGACGACACCGTGGCGGCTGACGGCGCTGCGCTGGCCCGCCTCGTCGAGCGGTGCGGCGCGACGCAACTGCTGGCCGTACCGAGCCTTGCCTCTGCCCTGGCCACGTCGCAGCAGCTCGGCGGGGTGCGGCGCTGGATCCTCAGCGGCGAGGCGCTGGACGAGTCCTGCCTGTCGGCGCTGGCCGTGGCCTCGCCGGACGCGGTGGTCGTCAACTCGTACGGCTCGGCCGAGGTGACCGGCGACGTGCTGACGGCCGAGGTGTCGCCCGGCCGTCCCGTGACCCTGGGCACGCCGGTGCCCGGGGCGCGGGTGTATCTGCTCGACCCGGCACTGGGTCTTGCCGCTCCCGGGGCCGTGGGTGAGGTTTACGTCGGGGGTGTTCAGCTCGCCCGGGGGTACCTGGCGCAGGGCGGGCTCACCGCGACCCGGTTCGTGGCCGACCCCTTCTCACCTGGAGCGCGGCTCTACCGCACGGGCGACCTGGGGCGGTGGACCGCCGACGGGCAGGTCGAGTTCCTGGGCCGCGCCGACGGGCAGGTGAAGATCAACGGGCATCGGGTGGAGCTGGGCGAGGTGGAGGCCGCGCTGGGGCGGCGGCCGGGTGTCGCGGAGGCGGTCGCGACGGTGCGTCCCACGGCTTCCGGGGCTCCCGCGCTGCTCGGGTACGTGGTTCCCGCCGCCGGGGAGCGGGTCGAGCCCGCCGCCGTGCTGGCCGCTCTGCGTGCCGAGCTGCCGCCGTACCTGGTCCCCGCGTCGGTGACGGTTCTGGACCGTCTGCCGCTGCTCCCCAACGGCAAGCGCGACCGCGCCGCCCTGCCCGCTCCCGCCCCACGCCGCCCTGTTAGGACTCGGCCCGCTACCGCTCTTGAGGAGTTGGTGCGCGGTCGGTTCGCCGAGGTGCTCGGGGTGGCCGGCTTCGGCGTCGAGGACGACTTCTTCGTCATGGGCGGCGACAGCATCACCGCGATCCGCGCGGTGAACCGGCTGGCCCGCGACGGCCTGGACCTCACCACCCAGGACATCTTCCGCCTCCGCACCCCGGCCGCCATCGCCGCCCGCCCCCGAGAGGAGGAAGTCTGGGGGTTGTCTCCGTTGCAGGCGGGCGTCTACTACCAGGCGGTGTTCTCCGGCGCGGCCTCGACCTACATCGCCCAGAACGCCTTCGACCTCGACCACAGGATCGACGTCCCCGCGATGTCCGCAGCGTTCGCCGCCCTCCTGAGCCGCCATCCCACGCTCCGCGCCTCCTTCGAGGAGGAGCCCTCTGGCGTCGTCCAGCGCGTCAGGGCCCAGGTCCCCGCCGAGGTGGCGGTCGTGGACCTCACGGGAGACCTGGACGAGCTGATGCGCGCCGACCGCGAGCGGCCCTTCGACCTGACCAGCCCGCCCCTGGTGCGGCTGACCGTGGTGCGACGGCAGGACGGCCGCGACCGCCTCCTCCTGACCTCGCACTTCCTCCTCTGGGACGGCTGGTCACGCGAGCTGGTCATCCGCGAGCTGTTCACGTTGTACGGCTCGCGCGGCGCCCGAGCCGCCCTGGACCCGCCCCGCTCGACCTTCCCCGACTACCTCGCCTGGCTCGCCACCCGCGACCGCGAAGCAGCGACCGCCGCCTGGTCCAGCGCGCTGTCCGGCCTGGCCGAGCCCACGATCCTCGCCCCCCAGGCGGCCGGGCTCGAACCCATCCCCTCGGAACGGGTCCTCGCCGTCCTGCCCGCCGGGCTCACCGCCCGCCTGGACGAGCACGCCCGCCGCGCGGGAGTCACCCTCAACTCGCTGCTCACCGCCGCGCTCGGCGTCCTGCTCGGCTACGTGACCGGGCGCACCGACGTCGTCTTCGGCACCACCGTCGCGGGGCGGCCCACCGAGCTGCCCGGCATCGAGGACGCCATCGGCCTGTTCCTGAACACCGTCCCCGCGCGGGTCACCCAGACACCGTCGCAGACCGTTCAGGACCTGGCGGCGAAGGCGCAGGAGGACCGGCTGGAGCTGGCCGGGCACGAACACCTGGGCCTGGGCGACATCCAGCGGGGCCGCGACCAGCTGTTCGACACGCTCTACGTGCTGCAGAACTTCCTCGGCGACGACACCTTCACCGACCTGGAGCGCGCCCACGGCATCACCGGGGTCGAGTACGTCGACACCACCCACTATCCGTACACGTGGGTGCTCACCCCCGGCGCCAACCTGCGGATCAAGCTGGAGTACCGGCCGGACGTCATCACCCTTGTCGAGGCCGAGCGGCTGGTGCGGCGGATGGTCCAGTTGCTGACGCGGTTCGGCGACGGCCTGTCCACGCCGGTCTGCGCTCTGGACCTGACGCTGGAAGAGGAGCGGTCGTCGCCGGTCACCCGCCCGATCGGCGAGGAGACCATCGCCGACCTGCTCGGCCACCGCGCCGCGACCTTGCCGGACGAGACCGCGCTGGTGTGCGGCACTGACCGGCTGACCTACGCCGAACTCGACGCCAGGATCAACCGCTGCGCGCGGCTGCTGCTGTCCCACGGCGCGGGTCCCGGCGAGATCGTCGCCCTGGCGCTGCCGCGTTCCGTCGACATGGTCGTGGCGCTGTTCGCCGTGTTGCGCACCGGCGCCGCCTACCTGCCGCTGGACCTCGACCACCCGGTGGAGCGGCTCGCCGTCATGCTCGGCGACGCCGTACCCCGCCTGCTCGTAACCACCTCGGCGGCTCTGGCCGCGCACCACAGCGGCGCCTGGGTGCGGCTCGACGACCTCCCCTCGGACGGATCGCCGCTGGGCTCGTTCGCCCCCGATGTTCCCGGACGGCTGGAGCATCCCGCTTACGTCATCTACACCTCTGGCTCGACCGGCAGGCCCAAGGGCGTCGTCACCCCGTACAGGGGGCTGACGAACATGCAGCTCAACCACCGCGCCGAGATCTTCGACCCGGCGGTGGCGCGGGCGGGCAGGCGGTTGCGGATCGCGCACACCGTGTCGTTCGCCTTCGACATGTCGTGGGAGGAGCTGCTGTGGCTGGTCGAGGGGCACGAGGTGCACGTCTGCGACGAGGAACTGCGCCGTGACGCCGTCGCCCTGGTCGCCTACTGCCGTGAGAACCGCATCGACGTGATCAACGTGACGCCGACCTACGCGCACCACCTGTTCGACGAGGGGCTGCTCGACCCGGACGGGCACCGGCCGTGCCTGGTGCTGCTCGGCGGCGAGGCGGTCAGCGACGCCGTCTGGACGCGGCTGGGCGAGACCGTCGGCTACAACCTGTACGGGCCGACCGAGTACACGATCAACACGCTCGGCGCGGCCACCACGGACAGCGCCACCCCGACCGTGGGGCGTCCGATCTGGAACACCCGCGCCCACATCCTGGACACCTGGCTGCGTCCCGTCCCCGACAGTGTCGTGGGCGAGCTGTACATCTCGGGCGTCGGGCTGGCGCACGGCTACCTGCACGCCACCGGGCTGACCGCGTCCCGCTTCGTCGCCGACCCGTTCACGCCCGGCGGGCGCATGTACAGGACAGGCGACCTGGTACGGCGGCGCCCCGACGGCAACATCGACTTCCTCGGGCGGGCCGACGACCAGCTCAAGATCCGCGGCTACCGGGTCGAGCCCGGCGAGATCGAGGCGGCGCTGACCGCGCTGCCCCAGGTGCGCCAGGCGGCGGTGACCGTACGGCAGAAGCGCCTGGCCGCCTACGTGATTCCGGCGGAGCCCGGCGTGCTCGTCGCCGACCTGCGGGCAGCGCTGGCCGAGCGGCTGCCCGACTACATGGTCCCCGCGCTGTACGGGGTCGTGGCCGAGCTGCCGCTGACGGTGAACGGCAAGCTGGACGTCGCCGCGCTGCCGGAACCCGTCCCGTACGGCGGCAGCACCGGGCGGGCGCCCCGCACGGCGCACGAGCGGGTGCTGGCGGCGATCTTCGCCGAGGTGTTGTCGCTGCCCGAGGTGGGGGTGGACGACGACTTCTTCGCGCTGGGCGGGGACAGCATCTCCTCGATCGCGGTGTCCGGGCGTGCCCGCAGGGCGGGGTTGCGGCTGACGCCGCGCGACATCTTCCGCCGCCGGACCGTGCAGGCGCTGGCGGCGGTCGCCTCGCGGGCGGACGTCGTGCCGGTGGGCGACACGGGGGTGGGGCGGATCGCCAACACGCCGATGCTCGCCGAGACCGTCCGGGCGGGGACGCCGCTGAGCGGCTTCTACCAGTCGATGACGTTCCGCACCCCTGCCGGTCTCGACGCCTCGCGCCTGGTGCGGATACTGCAGGCCGTCCTGGACCGCCACGACCTGCTCCGCGCCCGGGTCGCTCGCGACGGCGGGCTCATGGTCCCACCCGAGCTGGCGAACGCCGCCGACCTGCTGACCGTCGTCGACGCCCTCCCCGGCGACCCTGAAGTCGCGGCTCGCCTTCGGCCCGAGGACGGGATCATGGTGCAGGCCGTCTGGTGCCCGGACGCGGACCGGCTGCTGCTCGCCATCCATCACCTGGTCGTGGACGGCGTCTCCTGGCGGATCATCGGTGACGACCTGGCCAAAGCCTGGGCCGACGGCCACGAACCCGCCTTGGACGAGGTGCCCACGTCGTTCCGCACCTGGTCGCACCTCGTCGCGGCCTCCACGGACCGCTTCTCTGGTGAGGACTCGTACTGGCGCGGCGTGCTCGCCGTCCCCGACCCGGTGCTCGGCTCGCGCCCGCTCGACCCCGCCGTGGACACCGCCGCCACGGTGCGGTCCCTGACCGTGTCGCTGCCCGCCTCCGTCGGTGCGGCGCTGCTGTCCACGGTTCCCGCCGCGATGCACGGCACCGTCGACGACGTGCTGCTGACCGGTTTCGCCGCCGCGCTGGGGCGGTGGCGGGGCGCGGGCTCCGCCGTACTGCTGAGCCTGGAGGGCCACGGGCGGGACGCCGACACCGACCTCTCCAGGACCGTCGGCTGGTTCACCACGATCCACCCCGTCGCGATCGACCCCGGGCCGCTGGACTGGGCCGACGTCTCAGCGGGCGGTCCTGGACTGGCGCGCGCCGCGAAGGCGGTCAAGGAACAGTTGCGTACGGTGCCCAGGCGTGGCTTCGGTTACGGCGTGCTGCGCCACCTCGGGGATGCGGTGTGGCCGGAGCCGCCGCAGATCCTCTTCAACTACCTGGGCCGATTCTCCTCGTCCGGCGACGCGGACTGGGCTCCCGACGGGCCGCTGCGCGAGGGCGTCGACCCGGCGAACCCGGCGATGACCCTGGAGGTGAACGCGTGGGCCTCGGAAACCGGCGCCCTGACCGCCACCCTGTCCTGGCCGTCAGGCGTCCTCACCGAGGAGGAGATGACGTCTCTCGCCGACCTCTGGATGACGGCCCTGACCGGCCTCACCCGCTGCGACCTGCGCGGCCACACCCCGTCGGACTTCCCCCTGGTCCCCCTGACACAGCCGGACGTGGACCGGTTTGAGGGGGCTGTGGACGTGCTGCCGTTGTTGCCACTGCAGGAGGGCATGTACTTCCACACCCGCATGGCATTGGCCGACGGCGGTCCGGACCCGTACGTGGTACAGCAGATCGCCGAGCTGACCGGGCCTTTGGACGTGGCGGCGTTGCGGCGAGCGGTGATGGCAACCGTTCACCGCCACGACGCCCTGCGCGCCCATTTCCCCGAGACGGACAGCGGCCGGGTGGTCCAGGTGATCGCGGGCCGGGTGGAGGTGCCCTGGCAGGAACTCGACCTAACCCACCTCATCCCTTCGTCCCCCACCCCCGCCACGCCACGCCCCCTCGCCACGCCTCCGGGCACACCACCCACCCCAGCCTCGCCCGCCGCCACGTCGCTCGCGATCCCCTCAATCACCCTCACCTCGCCAACCCCCTCTGGGCAGGCCTCCTCCGAGCTTGCCCTGGCTCGTTTGGCGGAGTTCGCGGCGGACGAGCTGGCGAAGCCGTTCGACCTCGAAAACCCTCCGCTGTTGCGTTATGCGCTCGTCTCGCTGAGCGCCACAGAGCATCGCCTGATCGAGACGATGCACCACATCCTGGCCGACGGCTGGTCCTACCCCTTGATGTTCCGCGACATCATCGAGTCGTACCGGACCGACTCAGCGCTGCCCGCCCCGACAGTGACCTTCCGCGACCACGTCGAAGCCGTGGCGACCCTCGACCGCACCGCCGCCCACGAGGTGTGGCGGGCCGCACTGGCCGAGGTGCACGACACAACCCGGCTGATCGACCCCGAGCACCGGACGCCACCCCAGGAGAGCACGACCCACCGAGCGCCACACCACGACAGCACCACCCACCAGGTGCCACGCCACCAGAGCCCAACCCACCAACTGTCACGCCACGAGAGCACCATCCACCGCCTCTCCCCCGAAGCGACAGCCGCACTGACCGACGTGGTGCGGGCTCACGGCGTGACCCTGTCCACCGCCGTGCACGCCGCCTGGGGCCTGCTCCTGGGACACCTGCTCGACCGCCAGACCGTGGTGTTCGGCTCGACCGTGTCCGGCCGGGGCGGCGAGCTACCAGGCGTGGAAACCATCGTCGGCCTGCTCATCAACACCATCCCCCTGCCAATGTCCTGGACCCCCGACCAGAAGCTGGGCGACGTCCTGACCGCATTGCAGGACCGCCAGACCGACCTACTCGACGTACAACACGTCGGACTGAGCGAGCTCGCGAGGCTGGCCGGAGTCCGCGAGCTCTTCGACACCATGGTCGTAGTCGAGAACTTCCCCACCATCCCGGACACCCCAGAGCTACGAGGCTTCACCGGAACCGACTCACCCCACTACCCGGTCTCCCTGGTCGCCTTCCCGGGCGAGCGGCTGGTGCTGGAGCTCAAACACGACGCGACACTGGTCGATCACGCGCAGGCCGAACACCTGCTGGACGGCGTCGAGCACATCCTGTCCGCCTTCACCACCGACCTGACCCACCCAATCTCCACCCTGACCCCGCGAAAGCCCCCCACCACACCGACACAAACCCACCCCACCCCGCAGACGCAGACCCACTCCACCCCGCAGGCGCAAGCCCACTCCACCGGGCTGACACAGCCCCATCCCGCCACATCGCCACAAACCCACCCCGTCCCGCGGGCGCAGGGCCACCCCGAGGCTTTGGCACAAGCTCATCCCACCACGACAACCCAGGCCAACCCCGTCACGCCCACACAAGCCCACCTCACCACGCCGACACACGCCCACCCCGCCGCCACGTTGGCGCAGGCCTACGCCGACGCGCCGTCGCGCCCGGAGGCGATCGCCGTCGTCTCGGGCGAGCGGCGGGTCAGCTACGCCGAGCTGGACGACCGTTCCAACCGCCTGGCCAGGGAGCTGATCGCCCGAGGCGTCACCTCGGGCTCGCATGTGGCCGTCGCGCTCCCCCGCTCAGCCGACCTGATCATCGCGCTACTGGCCGTCGTGAAGGCGGGCGGCTGCTACGTACCCCTGAGCCCGGACGCCCCGCCGAGCAGGCTCCGCTACATCCTCGACGACTCCACACCCCTGTGCCTGCTGACCGACCTCGCCACAGCAGCCACCCTCACCGACGCCGGTCCGCCAGTGCTGGCGCTCGATGAGCCTGCGCTGGTTGAGGCGGTTTCGCGGTGGTCCGGGGGTCCTGTCACCGACGGGGACCGGACGGTGGCGCTACTGGGTGACCATGCTGTCTACGTCATCTACACCTCCGGGTCCACCGGTCGTCCCAAGGGTGTGGTGGTGACTCACCGGAACGTGCTGTCCCTGTTCGCGGGGGCCGGTGAGGTGTTCGACTTCGGTGCAGCGGATGTGTGGACGATGTTCCACTCCGCCGCCTTCGACTTCTCGGTGTGGGAGATGTGGGGTGCGCTGCTCCACGGCGCCCGCCTGGTCGTCGTTCCGGGCGACGTCGCGCGGGATCCGGGACGGTTCCATGAGCTCCTCCGGCAGGAGCGGGTGACCGTGCTCAGTCAGACGCCGTCGGCTTTCTACCCGCTGGTCGAAGCAGACCGTACGGTGCCGGATGGTCTGGCGCTGCGGTACGTCGTCTTCGGCGGGGAGTCGCTGGATCCGCCGCGCCTGGCGGACTGGTATCGGCGGCACGATTCCGTGCTGGTGAACATGTACGGCATCACGGAGACCTGCGTGCACGTGTCGTTCCGTCCCCTCAGTCCTGGGGATGCCGACAGTGTCATCGGCGGGGCGTTGCCTGGGTTGCGGATCCATCTGCTGGACCAATGGTTGCGGCCGGTGCTGCCTGGTGTGGAGGGGGAGGTATACGTCGCGGGCGATCAGCTTGCTCTCGGATATCTGGAACGGCCTGGGCTTACGGCTGGCCGGTTCGTGGCCGACCCGTTCGGCGGGCGGCCGGGTGGCAGGCTGTATCGCAGTGGTGACCTGGCTCGGTGGACGGACGATGGTGATCTGGTCTACCTCGGCAGGTCGGACCGGCAGGTGAAGGTCAGGGGTTACCGGATCGAGCTCGGGGAGATCGAGTCGGCGCTGCTCTCGATCGATGGGGTCGCCAACGCGGTCGTGACGATGCGGGAGGACGAGCCGGGACGGCGGCGCCTCGTGGCCTATCTGGTCGCCCGGACCGGGGTGGACGTCGACGAGGTGCGTACGAGGCTGAGTGACCAGTTGCCCACTTACCTGGTCCCGCAGGCGTTCGTGATGCTCGACGCGCTGCCGCTGACCGTCAACGGCAAGCTCGACCGCGACGCGCTCCCCGCGCCCGCCCGCTCATCGGTGGCCGCCCAGCCATCGGGCCTCGGTGCTCGATCGGCGGCATCGGGCGTCGCCGCTCGAACGTCCCCATCGACCGCCCAGCCGCCGGTGGTCGGTGATCGGCCGGGGACATCGGGGGTCGTCCCCCAGCCGTCCACGTCAACCACCGTCGCACAGCCGCCGGTCGTCGGTGATCGGTCAGGGGTGTCGGGGGGCGTCCCCCAGCCACCCACCGTCGCACAGCCGCCGGTCGTCGGTGGTCGGCCAGGGATATCAGGGGTCGACCCCCAGCCGTCGGTTGTCGAGGTCTTGTGTGGGCTCTTCGCTGAGGTGTTGCGGCTGGATGGGGTGGGGGCTGGCGAGGACTTCTTTGCTCTCGGTGGGGACAGCATCATCGCGATCCAGCTCGTCAATCTGGCTCGTCGGCGGTCCCTGCGGATGTCACCGCGTGAGGTGTTCGTGCACCGGACCCCGGTCGCGCTGGCCGAGGTGATCGCCCCTGCAGAAGGTCCCTCTGCCGGTGAGTCGAGCGGGGCCTCGGTAAGGACAGGTGAAGGACCTTACGCCGGGGTCGGGGAGGCGCCCGGGGAGGAACCTTCTGACGGGGTCGGGGAGGGGCCTTCCGACCAAGAAGGGGAGGAGTCTCCCGGCCGAGGAGGGGAGGCGCGTTCCGGCCGGGGAGGCCAGGGGGCTTCCGGCCGGGGAGGCCAGGGGGCTTCCGAGGGGGTTGGGGAGGTCATGCTCATGCCGATCGTCCAGCGCCTCGCGGAGTTGGGCGGGCGGATCGACCGGCTCAACCAGGCCGAGCTGCTGCGTACACCACCTGGGTTGACCGCAGACCAGGTCGAGGGCATGCTCGCCGCGCTCGTGGAGCGGCACGACGCGTTGCGGCTCCGGCTGCATCGGCCGTCGCCGCTGCTGTGGTCGTTGGAGGTCATGGAGGAGGGGCCGGGCGATCTGCTGCAGGTGGTGGAGGCGGCGGGGGTGGATGACGAGGCGTTCGGTGAGCTGGTCGCATCCGTGTCCGATGAGGCTGCTGATCGGCTGGATCCTGTGGCTGGGGAGGTGTTGCGGGCTGTTCTGTTCGATCGGGGGGAACGGCAGGGCAGGCTGCTGCTTGTCGCGCATCATCTGGTGATCGACGGGGTGTCCTGGCGCATCGTGGTTGATGATCTGCGGCGGGCCTGGGAGCAGGGCGGCAGTCCGCGTCTTGAGGCGGTCGGCACGTCCCTGCGCACCTACGCCAGGACGCTGAACGAGCACGCGGCTCAGGCGAGTCGGCTGGGCGAGTTCGAGCACTGGTGTGAGGTCCTGGCTCCGGGGGCGGGCCTGGTCACGCCTGGTCAGATCGCGGGAGTCGCGCGTGACCCAGCGTCGGGGGTGACCGTGGGTGCCGCCTCGGGGCTCACCAGTGCGACCCCTGAGGTCGCTTCGGGGCTGACCGTGGGGGCTACGCGGGATCATGTGGTGCGGGTGTCCGCTGAGGTCTCTCGGCGGATGGTCACCTCCGTGCCGCAAGACGCGGGGGTGGATGTCACGGAGGCGCTCGTCGCCGCGCTGCATCTCGGGGTGGCCAGGTGGCGGGCCGCGCACGGCGGGGACCCGGAGGCACCGCTCCTCCTCGACCTCGAACGGCACGGGCGCCAAGAGGTCACCGGCGATGTCGATCTCACGCGGACCGTCGGGTGGTTCACCACGATCGCCCCCGTGCGGCTGCCCGGTGTGACCGGGGATCACCGCCAGACGCTGCGGGAAGTGTGCGACAGCCTGCGGGCGGCCAAAGACGGCGGGCTCGGGTACGGCCTGCTGCGGTACTGCAATCCGCGCACCGGACCCGCGCTGGCCCGGTTGGGCGTTCCGCAGGTGCTCTTCAACTACCTGGGCAGGTTCCCGGTCGGCTCGGAGGAGGACTGGGCGAGCGCCCCGGAGAAGCTGCGGACGGCCCCGGATCCCGATCTCGGCACGCCGTACCTGCTGGAGATCAACGTGGCCTGCCACGACACCCCGTCCGGACCCGAGCTGCACGCGGTCTTCACCTGTCCGAACGACGCGGAAGACCTGGCCGCCGCCTGGGTCGACGCCATGCGCGACCTCACCGGCGACGCCGTCTGGCCGGTGTCGCCGCTCCAGGAAGGGCTGTTCTTCCAGGCCCGCCTCGCCGGTGACGCCGATGTGTACATCGCCCAGAACGCCTTCGACTTCCACACAAGCCTGGACCCGGAGCGCCTGCGCCACGCCTGCGCCGCCGTACTCGACAGGCACGCAGCCACCCGGCTCGGCTTCACCGAGGACGGAGACGGGCGGCCGGTCGCGCGCGTCGGCTCGGGGCTGGAGGCTCCGGTCGAGGTGGTCGATCTGGGCGGGCTGGACGAGGAGACCGCGGCCACGCTGCTGGCGGAGGTCACGGAATCCGACAGGCGGGCACCGTTCGACCTGGCCAGGCCGCCGCTGCTGCGCCTGACCGTGGTCAGGCTGCCGGGCGGCCGCGATCGGCTGCTCCTCACCTACCACCTGCTGCTCTGGGACGGGTGGTCGCGGGAGCTGGTCCTGCGCGACCTGTTCACGGCCTACAAACACGAGCTTCCACCACCCCAGAAGGCGGAGTTCACCGACTACCTCGCCTGGCTGGCCGAGCAGGACGCCGAGGGCTCGGTAAGGGCCTGGGCCGAGCTCCTCGCACCGCTGGAGGAGCCGACCCTCCTCTTCCCCGAGGCCCTGGGCACCCGGCCCGTGCCGGCGACGAGCCTGGCCTTCCATCTGTCGGAGGACGAGACCGCCCAGGTCGACGCCGCGGCCAGGCAGTCCGGGGTGACGCTCAACGCCGTCCTCGGCACCGCGCTCGGCATCGTCCTCGCCCACGCCACAGGCAGGGCCGAGGCCGTGTTCGGCACCACCGTCGCCGGGCGTCCGACCGAGCTGGACGGCATAGACGCCGTCGTCGGCGTCTTCCTCAACACCGTGCCCGCCCTGGTCAGGTTCGACCCGTACGAGCCCGTCCGCGATGCGATGCGCCGGATCCAGGACGACCGGGTCGCCATGATGCCGCACGAGTACCTGGGCCTGGGCGACATCCAGCGCGCCGCCGGGCGCGGCGAGCTGTTCGACAGCCTCTACGTGCTGCAGAACTTCCTCGGCGACGACACCTTCACCGACCTGGAGGAGGAGCACGGCATCGTCGGCGTGGAGGCGGTGGACGCCACCCACTACCCGCTGACCTGGGTGGCGACGCCCGGACGCCGGTTGCGCGTCCGGCTGGAGTTCCGCGGCGACGTGGTGCCCCGCGAGCAGGCCGAGACGCTTCTGGAACGGCTGCGCCGGGTCCTCCTGCACCTTGCGGCCGACCCGGGAACGGCCACCGGTGACATCCCCATTGCCGAGGCTCCCGAGCGCGGTCCTGCGCGGCCGTACGGCGAGGCCACGGTCGCCGAGCTGATGGCGGAACAGGCCAGAAGCACCCCGGACGCCAAGGCGCTGACCTTCGGCGACACCACGCTCACCTACGCCGAGCTGAACGCCCGGGTCAACGGGATGGCGCGGGAGCTGCTGGCGCGCGGGGCGGGTCCCGAGCGCATCGTCGCGCTCGCCGTACCGAGGTCGATCGAGATGGTGGTGGCGCTGTTCGCGGTGCTCCGTACCGGATCCGCCTATCTCCCGCTCGAACTGGACTATCCGGACGCCCGGCTGCTGGCGATGCTCGTGGACGCCGACCCCCTCTTGCTGGTGACGACCAGTGCGGTCGCGCCCCGGCTGGCCGCGCACCCGGTCCCCGTGCTGCTCATGGACGATCTCCGAGCAACCTCGTCAGATGAGGAGCTGGAACCGTTCGGAGGTGTGGGGCGGCTCGACCACCCCGCGTACGTGATCTACACCTCGGGCTCCACCGGCCGCCCCAAGGGCGTGGTCACGCCCTATCGCGGACTGACGAACATGCAGTTCAACCACCGCGAGGCCATCTTCGGCCCGGCGGCACGAGGGCGGATCCTCACCATCGCGCACACCGTGTCGTTCTCCTTCGACATGTCGTGGGAGGAGCTGCTCTGGCTGGTCGAGGGGCACCATGTGCACATCTGCGACGAGGAGCTGCGCCGCGACGCCCGCGCCCTGGTCGCCTACTGCCGCGCCAACGGCGTCGATGTGGTCAACGTGACCCCGACCTACGCCGGGCACCTGCTCGACGAGGGCCTGCTGGACACCCGTCCGGTGCTCGTGCTGCTCGGCGGCGAGGCCGTGCCGCAGGCGTTGTGGTCGGTCCTGCGCGACGCCGACGGCGTCCTCGGTTACAACCTGTACGGCCCGACCGAGTACACCATCAACACCCTGGGCGGCGGCACGTCCGACAGCGACACCACCACGGTCGGCCGTCCCATCTGGAACACCAGCGGCTACGTCCTGGACGCGTGGCTCCGCCCGGTGCCGCCGGGCGTGCCCGGCGAGCTGTACATCAGCGGGGACGGCCTGGCCCGCGGCTACCTCGGGCAGGCCGCGCTGACCGCCCACCGGTTCGTCGCCGACCCGTTCACCTCCGGCGGGCGCATGTACAGGACGGGCGACCTGGTACGGCTGCGCCCCGACGGCAACCTCGACTTCCTCGGCCGCACCGACGACCAGGTGAAGATCCGCGGCTACCGGGTGGAGCTCGGCGAGGTGGAGAACGCGGTCGCCGCGCTGCCCGGCGTGCACCAGTGCGCGGTGCTCGCCGTCCCCGACCCGTCCGGGGGGCGGCGGCTCGCGGCCTTCCTCGTGCCCGGTCGTACAGGGGACGGCCTGGCGGCGAGGGTGCGGAGCGAGCTGCGCTCGGTGCTGCCCGGATACATGGTGCCCACGGCGTACGCGGTCGTGGACGTCCTTCCGCTGACCGTCAACGGCAAGCTCGACGTGGCGGCGCTGCCGGAGCCCCAACCGGTCACCGTCGCCTCCCGGCCACCGGCCAACGAGACCGAGCGGCTCCTGTGCGAGCTGTTCGCCAGGGTCCTGGGCCTGCCGGAGGTGGGGGTGGAGGACGACTTCTTCGACGCGGGCGGCCACAGCCTGGCCGCGATGCGCCTGCTCGGAGCCGTCCCAGCCGACCTCTCGCTGCGCGACCTCTTCGACGCCAGGACCCCTGAACGGCTCGCGGCGAGGATCCGTCCCGGCCACGAGCGGAAGCCACTCCAGGCACGGCAGCGGTCGGAGCTGGAACCGCTGTCCGCGGCCCAGCAACGCCTGTGGCTGCTCCAGCAGCTCGACCCGGCCTCCACCGCCTACACCTACCCCCTGGCGATCCGCGTGAAGGGAAGCATCGACCTCACCGCCCTGAGCGCGGCGCTGTCCGACGTCGTCGCCCGCCACGAGATCCTGCGCACGCTCTACGTCACGGCGGACGACGAGCCGACGCAGCGGGTCACCGCCGCGACCGAGGTCCCCCTGGCGGTGGTCACCGGCGTGGAGGCCGCGGCCCGGCCGTTCGACCTGGCCACCGAGCTCCCGATCCGCGCCCTGGTCCTGCCGGAGGAGGGCGACACCGTGCTCCTCCTGGTCCTGCACCACATCGCCATGGACGAGTGGTCGGAGCGCCCCCTCCTGGACGATCTTGACACCGCCTACCAGGCAAGGCTCGACGGCCGCGCGCCGTCCTGGGAGCCGCTCCCGGTGCAGTACGCCGACTACGCCGCGTGGCAGGTGACCGATCCGGCGGACCTGGCCTACTGGAAGGGGCAGCTGGAGGGCCTCCCCGAGGAGATCCCGCTGCCCGCCGACCGCCCGCTGCGCGGCTCGCGAGGGGCGGGCCGGGTCACGCTGGAGCTTCCGGCGACCGTGATCGACCCGCTGCGCGACCTCGCGAGGGACAGGTCGGCCACCCTCTTCATGGCCCTGCACGCCGCCCTCGCCACGCTGCTGTCGCGGCTCGGCGGCGGCACCGACATCCCGATCGGCGTGCCTGCCTCCGGCAGGACCGACCCCGCGCTGCACGACCTGGTTGGCTTCTTCGTCAACACCGTGGTGCTGCGCACCGACCTGTCCGGTTCGCCGACGTTCCCGGAGCTGCTCGACCGGGTGCGCGAGACCGATCTGGCCGCGTTCGAGCGCGCCGGCGTGCCGTTCCAGCAGGTGGTCGAGGCGCTGAACCCGGTACGAGCGCCGGGCAGGAACCCCCTGTTCCAGGTGATGATGGGCTTCCTGCACCGGTCCGAGTCCCGGGACACCTTCCTGGGGCTGCCGACCGCTGACGCTCCCGACGTCGCCGCCGATCCCAAGGTGGACCTGACCTTCACGTTCGTGGACGCCGGTCCTGCTGAGCCGGTCGAGCTGACCCTGGAGTACGACGCCGCCCGCTTCGACGAGGCCACCGCGCGACGCCTCGTCCAGTGGCTGGGCGAGGTCGTGGAGAACACCGAGATCCGGAGGGAGTCCGGCTGGGAGTACGGAGGCGAGCTGACCGCCGGGCGTCCCTGGTACGACCTGCTGGCCGAGCACGCCCGCGTGACCCCGGACGCCGACGCGTGCGTCTTCGCCGGGCGCACGGCCTCCTACCGGGAGCTCGACCGCGCGGCCGACGCCTTCGCCGCCGCCTTCGAGCCAGGCGCCCTCGTCGGGATCGCGCTGCGCCGCTCGCTGATGCTGCCCGCCGTACTCGCCGGGGTGGCCAGGGCGGGCGCTGCCTACCTGCCGCTGGACCCGTCCTTCCCCGAGGAGCGGCTGCGGTACATGGTGGAGGACGCCCGCCCCGCCGTCGTGCTGGTCGACGCCGAGACCAGGGCGCTGTTCCCCGAGGGGACGTCCCTCCTCGACCTCGACACGGTCGCCGCCGCGCCCCGTCCGTCGAACCCGGACGATCCCGCGTACGTCATCTACACCTCCGGCTCCACAGGCCGCCCCAAGGGCGTGACGGTGACCAGGCGGAACGTGGACACGTTCCTGTCCGCGATGACCATCGGCGCGGGTGACCGGCTGCTGGCGGTGACCACGCTGTCGTTCGACATCGCGGTGCTGGAGCTCATGGCTCCCCTGCGCACCGGTGCCTGCGTGGTGCTGGCGTCGGAGGACGAGGCCCGCGACCCCGTCCTGCTGGCCGAGCTGATCAGGTCGGAACGGATCACCCACCTCCAGGCCACGCCGTCCCTGTGGAGCACGCTGACCTCGGCCGACCTGTCCGGTGTGCACGCGCTGGTCGGTGGCGAGGCGCTGCCCGTGCCGCTGGCCCGCGAGCTGGTACGGCGAGCCCGTACGGTCACCAACCTGTACGGACCGACCGAGGCGACCGTGTGGGTCACGTCGGCGCGGGTCGACGAGGCGTGGTGCGCGCGGCCGACCATCGGGCGCCCCCTGCCCGGCACCACGGTCCGCGTCCTCGACGCCGGGTTGCGCCCGATGCCGCCCGGCGTGGTCGGCGAGATTTACATCGCCGGGCCACAGGTGGCGAGCGGCTACCTGGGACGGCCCGGCCTCACGGCAGAACGCTTCGTGGCCGACCCGTCGGGCGGGCGGATGTACCGGACAGGGGACCTGGCCCGGTGGACCTCGGACGGCGACCTGGAATTCCTCGGCCGCGGCGACCACCAGGTCAAGGTGCGTGGCTTCCGGATCGAGCTGGGCGAGATCGAGTCGGTGCTCGTGTCCCACCCCGAGGTGACCAGCGCCGTCGCCGTGGCACGCACCGATAACCGCATCCTTGCCTACCTGACCACGACCAGTGACGTACCGGATATTTCCGCCTATCTGGCGGCGCGTCTGCCCGCCTACATGGTCCCCTCGGCATTGACCGTGCTGGAGCGCCTGCCGCTCACCCCCAACGGCAAGGTCGACCGTGCGGCGCTGCCGGACGTGGACTTCGCGGCCCTGGCGTCGAACACCGGGCCGCGCTCGCGCACCGAGGCCGCCGTCTGCCGCGCGGTCGCCGAGGTGCTGGGCGTCGGGGCCGTCGGCGTCGACGACGACTTCTTCGTCCTCGGCGGCCACTCGCTGCTCCTGGTCCGCCTGGCCGCGGCCCTGCGCCGCGAGTTCGCCGTGGACCTGACGGTCGCCGAACTGTTCACCCTGCCGACCCCGGCCGCGATGGCCAGCAGGCTCGACACCACCGCCCCGGCGGACGACGCGCTGGCGCCGCTGCTGACGCTGCGTGCCGAAGGTGACGAGCCGCCACTGTTCTGCCTCCCTCCCGCCAGCGGCCTGAGCTGGCGTTTCGCCGGGCTGAAGCGCCACCTGCACGGCGTGCCGCTCTACGGCCTGCAGTCCCCCAGGCTCAGCCGTACGGACAACCTGCCGGAAACCATCGAGGAGCTGGCCGGCGAGTACGCCACGCTGATCGAACGGACCGCGCCGGACGGCCCCGTCAGGCTGCTCGGCTGGTCGTTCGGCGGCGCGGTGGCCCACCAGGTGGCGACGCTGCTGGCGGCCGACGCCCGCGAGGTGTCCTTCCTGGGCATGCTCGACACGAGAATGCCCGCGCGAAAGGGCCGGACGTCGGTGGCCGAACTCCTCACCGAGCTGGGCCACCCGGCCACCGGCGAGATGACCGTGGCGGACGCGGTGCGGGTGCTGCGCGATTCGGAGCTCTCGATCCTGCCGGATGAGCAGATCGCCCGCGTGGTCGAGAACTACCTGGAAAGCGACCACCTGGCGGAAGAGGCCGAGTTCGGGATCTTCTCCGGCGACGCCGTGTTCGTCGACGCCGCGCACGAGGAGACCGGCTCCGCGTCCGAGCAGTGGCCAGGACACGTCGCCGGGACCCTGCGCGTGCACGCCGTCGCCTGCGGCCACTCGGAACTGCTCGACACCGGGACCCTGGAGGTCCTCGGCCCCCTGCTCGCCGACTACCTGTTGTCTCACTGAGAAGGGCATCGCATGCACCGCACCCTGCTGGGCGGCAAGATCCACCGCGCCACCGTCACCCAGGCCGACCTGCACTACGTGGGTTCGATCACCATCGACAAGGAGCTGATGGACGCCGCCGACCTGGTCGAGGGCGAGCAGGTCCACGTCGTCGACATCGACAACGGCGCCAGGCTGACCACGTACGCGATCGAGGGACCGCCGGGTTCCGGCGTGATCGGCGTCAACGGCGCCGCCGCCCATCTGGTCCATCCTGGCGACCTGGTCATCATCATGTCGTTCCAGCAGGTTGAGGAGGGCGAGGTGCGCGGCCACCGCCCGCACATCGTCCACGTCGACCGGGACAACCGCATCGTGGACCTCGGCACCGACCCGTCCGCCCCCGTGCCCGGCGCACCCGACCAGCTCTCCGGCGCCACTCCCCGATAACGCAAAGGGTGGCGGCCACCCCAGAGGGCGGCCGCCACCCCGGCGAAGGGCTCAGCGCGACAGTGCCAGCGGGCTCCACAGCCGTGATGCCACCGACTGCACGATCTCCCCCACCCGCACCGCCGTGTTGGACAGCAGCGTCGAGGTCAGCCCGTGCGTGTGCTCCGTGGCCCCCTGCACGTAGATCCCGCACCCCATCTCCGAGGTCGTCACGATCCGGTAGTCCCTCCCGATCCGCACCCCGCCCCCAGCAAGCCGCTCACAGTACCCCCCGGTCTCCCCCAGCAACGTCAGCGGGTCACTCGAGCGGTACCCGGTGGAGAACACGATCGCGTCGGCGTCCAGCACCGTCCGCTCCCCCGTAGGCAGGAACTCCACCGTGGCGAGCACGCCCGACCCGCCACCGTCGACGGACACCAGCCGGGACGCGTTGAGGATGCGCAGCCGTTCCCGCCCCTGCACCTTCTCCTGGTAGTGCCGCCGGTACAGCTCGTCGATGAGGTCCAGGTCCACCACCGAGTAGTTGGTCGACGCGTGATAGGCGTCCAGCCGCGCCTTCACCTCGTCCGGGGCGTCGAAGTAGTGGTCCACCGCCCCCGGGTCGAAGATGCGGTTGGCGAAGGAGCTGTCGTCGGCCGGGGTGTACCCGTACTTGGCGAACACCGCGCACACCTCCGTGCCCGGATACACGCTGTGCAGGTGGTCGGTGACCTCCGCCGCGCTCTGCCCGGCGCCGACCACCACCACCCGGCGCGGCTCCCCGACCGCGGGCAGCCGGTCGAGCAGCTCCTCGCTGTGCCAGACGCGCTCGCCGCTCACCACCCCGGCGGGCAGCACCGGTTCGAGCCCGACGGCGATGACCAGGTTGCGCGTCCTGCGGGTGGTGAGCTCGCTGTCGCCCTGCCGTACGACCACGTCGAGGAACTCGACGGTCCCGTCCACGCTCACCGGGGTGACCGCGACGACCTCGGACCCGTACTCCACCTGGCCGGCGAAGGGGGCGGCGGCCCATTCGAGGTAGTCGTGGAACTCCATCCGCGAGGGGAACATCGTCTTGTGGTTGATGAAGTCGATCAGCCGCCCCCTGCTCTGCAGGTAGCTGAGGAAGCTGAACTCGCTCGCCGGGTTCCGCATGGTGACCAGGTCCTTGAGGAAGGACACCTGCATCGTGGTGCCTTCGAGCAGCATGCCGCGGTGCCAGCCGAAGGCGGGCTGCCGCTCGAGGAAGACGGCGTCGATCGGCGCTTCGTGCTCGCGTAACGCGATCGCCAGGGCGAGGTTGGACGGCCCGAAACCGATACCTACCAGGTCATGTACACGGTGCACAGAGCACTCCTTTAGGTTAGCCTTACCTAATTAAGGTGAGCCTAACCTGCTCTCAACCCCCCGACAAGGAGACACCATGCGGGTCGCGATGTTCGGCTACCAGACCTGGGGGCACCGCACCCTCCAGGCCCTCCTCGACTCCGGGCACGAGGTCGCGCTCGTCGTCACGCACCCCCCGAGCGACCACGCCTACGAGCGGATCTGGAACGACTCGGTGGCCGAGCTGGCCGAGGCGCACGGCATCCCGGTGCTCCTGCGTGACCGCCCTGACGACGCAGAGCTGCTGTCCAGGCTCAAGGAGGCCGAGCTGGACCTCATCGTCGCCAACAACTGGCGGACGTGGATCCCGCCGGAGATCTTCGACCTTCCCCGGTACGGCACGCTGAACGTGCACGACTCGCTGCTCCCCGCCTACGCGGGTTTCTCCCCGCTGATCTGGGCGCTGATCAACGGCGAGAAGGAGGTCGGTGTCACCGCGCACCTGATGAACGAGGAGCTGGACGCCGGGGACATCGTGGTCCAGCGCGCCGTGCCCGTCGGCCCAGAGGACACCGCCACCGACCTGTTCCACCGTACGGTCGACCTGATCGGCCCGATCGTCGCCGACGCCCTGGACCTCGTCGGCTCCTGCAGGCCGGGAGGCGTGCCGCAGGACCGGTCGAAGGCCAGCTTCTTCCACAAGCGGTCGATCGAGGACAGCGACATCGACTGGACGTGGCCGGCCGAGGACCTCGCCCGGCTGGTACGCGCCCAGTCCGACCCGTACCCCAACGCCTTCACCCACTACAGGGGCGAGCGCGTCCGCGTGCTCAAGGCCTCGGTGTCCCAGGGGATCTACGGCGGCACGCCCGGCCGGGTCTTCATCCGCGAGGGCGACGGCGTGGTCATCGTCGCAGGTGCGGAGGCCAGGCGGGGCCGCAGCCACGGGCTGGTCATCGAGCGCGTGCGCACCGAGGACGGCACGGAGCTGCCCGCCACCGCGTTCTTCCGCACGATGGGCGGGTACCTCACGCGCGCATCGTGAGCGCATCGCGAATGTATTAATCCGGGCGGCGACTCTGGTCTCACACCGAACGAACGACTGAGACGGAGAACACGATGGAAGCCCGCATGAAGAACCCCGCCACGATCATCCCCGCCGCCCAGAAGCCGATCATGGAGCTGATGAAGGCCGCCCAGTCCGGCGGCCTTTCCAAGGAGCTCGCCGAGATGATCCACCTGCGCGTCAGCCAGATCAACGGCTGCAGCTTCTGTGCCGACGCGGGTTACAAGAGCCTGCGCAAGCTCGGTGAGACCGACGAGCGCATCGGCCTGATCTCCGCCTGGCGGGAGACCCCCTACTACACCGACGCCGAGCGCGCCGCCCTGGAACTGGCCGAGGAGGCCACCCGCCTGGCCGACAACCCCGCCGGGGTCACCGACCGGGTCTGGGACAACGCCGCCGACCACTTCGACGAGCAGCAGCTCGCCTCCATCCTGCTCATCACCGCCGCCACCAACCTCTTCAACCGCCTGAACGCCCCCATCCGGCAGATCGCCGGAACCTGGTAAGGACGTACGCCGACATGTCCGCCGACAGCCACGACTGGATCCGCGTCCACGGCGCGCGGGAGAACAACCTCAAGGATGTCGACATCCAGCTCCCGAAGCGCCGGCTGACGGTCTTCACCGGCATCTCGGGGTCAGGCAAGAGCTCGCTGGTGTTCGCCACGATCGCCGCCGAGTCGCAGCGGCTGATCAACGAGACCTACAGCGCGTTCGTGCAGGGCTTCATGCCGGCACTGGCCCGCCCGGAGGTGGACGTCCTCGAGGGGCTGACCACGGCGATCATCGTCGACCAGGAGCGGATGGGCGCCAACCCCCGCTCCACGGTCGGCACCGTGACCGACGCCAACGCGATGCTGCGCATCCTGTTCAGCCGCCTGGGCGACCCGCACCTGGGCCCGCCCAACGCCTACTCCTTCAACGTCGCCCCGGTCAGGGTGACCGGCGAGGTCACGGTCGAGCGCGGCAACGACACGATCGTGCGCGAGAGCTTCTCCCGCGCCGGCGGCATGTGCACGCGCTGCGAGGGCACGGGCCGGGTCACCGACATCGACCTGTCCCAGCTCTACGACGACTCCAGGTCGCTCGCCGAGGGCGCGCTCACGATCCCCGGCTACAGCGTGGACGGCTGGTACGGGCGGATCTTCAGCGGCTGCGGCTTCTTCGACCCGACCCGGCCGATCAGCACGTTCACCGAGGCCGAGCTGCACGACCTGCTCTACAAGGAGCCGACCAAGATCAAGGTCGACGGCGTCAACCTGACGTACGAGGGCCTGATCCCGAAGCTGCAGAAGTCGATGTTGTCCAAGGACAAGGAGGCGCTGCAGCCGCACGTCCGCGCGTTCGTGGAGCGGGCGGTCACCTTCGCCCGCTGCCCGGAGTGCGAGGGCACCAGGCTGGGCGCCGCCGCCCGGTCGTCGAGGATCGGCGCGATCAGCATCGCGGACGCCTGCGCGATGGAGATCCGCGACCTGGCGGAGTGGGTGCGTGGCCTCGGCGAGCCGTCGGTGGCGCCGCTGCTGACCGCGCTGCGGCTGACGCTCGACTCGTTCGTGGAGATCGGGCTGGGCTACCTGTCGCTCGACCGGGCCTCCGGCACGCTGTCGGGCGGCGAGGCGCAGCGCGTCAAGATGATCCGCCACCTCGGCTCCGCGCTGACCGACGTCACCTACGTCTTCGACGAGCCGACCACCGGCCTGCACCCGCACGACATCCAGCGGATGAACGAGCTGCTCCTGCGGCTGCGCGACAAGGGCAACACCGTGCTCGTGGTGGAGCACAAGCCCGAGGCGATCGCGATCGCCGACCACGTCGTGGACCTCGGCCCGCTCGCCGGTACGGCAGGCGGCCAGGTGATGTTCGAGGGCACCGTCGAGGGCCTGCGGGCCAGCGGCACGCTCACCGGACGGCATCTGGACGACCGCGCGACGGTGAAGCCGTCGGTGCGGAAGCCGTCGGGAGCGCTGGAGGTGCGTGGCGCCACCCGCCACAACCTGCGCGGCGTGGACGTCGACATCCCGCTCGGGGTGCTCTGCGTCGTCACCGGCGTGGCAGGTTCTGGCAAGAGCTCGCTGATCCACGGCTCAGTGGCGAAGCGGGACGGCGTGGTGGCCATCGACCAGGGCGCGATCAAGGGGTCGCGGCGCAGCAACCCGGCCACCTACACCGGGCTGCTGGACCCGATCCGCAAGGCCTTCGCCAAGGCCAACGGCGTCAAGCCCGCGCTGTTCAGCGCCAACTCCGAAGGCGCCTGCCCCACCTGCAACGGCGCCGGAGTCATCTACACCGACCTCGGCATGATGGCCGGGGTGGCCAGCACCTGCGAGGAGTGCGAGGGCAAGCGTTTCCAGGCGGCCGTTCTCGGCTACCACCTGGACGGGCGCGACATCAGCGAGGTGCTCGCCATGCCGGTCAGCGAGGCCCTGGAGGTCTTCGAGGAGCGCATCCCGGCCGCGCGGGCCATCCTCACCAGGCTCGCCGACGTGGGCCTCGGCTACATCAGCCTCGGCCAGCCGCTCACCACCCTGTCCGGCGGCGAACGGCAGCGCCTCAAGCTGGCCACCCACATGGGCGACAAGGGTGGCGTCTACGTCCTGGACGAGCCCACCACCGGCCTCCACCTGGCCGACGTCGAGAACCTGCTGGGCCTGCTCGACCGCCTCGTCGACTCCGGCAAGTCCGTCATCGTCATCGAGCACCACCAGGCCGTCATGGCCCACGCCGACTGGATCATCGACCTCGGCCCCGGCGCGGGACACGACGGCGGCAAGATCGTCTTCGAAGGCACCCCGGCCGACCTCGTCGCCGCCCGCTCCACCCTCACCGGCGAGCACCTCGCCGCCTACGTCGGCCGTTGACACCCCAGGCAGGAGGCCAGCTCATGCTCACCCAGGCGACCAACCGGTCCTACCGCGAGGTGCTCCGCGACCGGCGGCTGGCCGGTCTCCTGCTGGGGGACCTCCTGGCCGGCGCGGGCACCGGCATGATCATCGTGGCCATGCCCGTGCAGACGCTGTCCATCCACGGCGGCGTGCCCAAGGCGATCGCGATCGGCATGGTGGAGGCCGCGCCGTTCGTCCTGTCGACCGTCCTCGCGCTGGCCATCGGCCTGGGGCGGGTGCGGGTGCCGCCGCGCACGCTCCTCATCGCCGACTGCGTGTCGCGCGCGCTGACCTTCGCCACGCTCGGCGTCTTGGCCGTCACCCAGAACCTCACGCTGCCCGTCCTCATCGCCGGGCTCCTGCTCGGCGCGGTCTTCCGCATGGCCGGGTCGAGCAGCAGGCGGCTGCTGGCGACGTCCATCGCGGGCGAGAGCGGGCAGTTCGCCGTCAACGGGCTGCTCGGGCTGAACGCCACGTTCGCGCTCTACATCGTCGGGCCGGTGCTGGGCGGGCTGATCGTGGCGACCACGGGCGCGGGCGTCGCGCTCTTCGCCGACGCGTGCGGCGCGCTGGTCCTCCTGGCCGCTGTCCTGCTGGCCGTACCCGCGGCGACGGCGGCGGGTACGGACGTACCGGGCCGCCCGGTGAGCCGCGAGTCCGGGTGGCGGATCCTGCGCCGACGTCCGGTGGCCGCGCGCCTGCTGTTCGTGGAGTTCTTCTTCAACTTCCTCTACATGCCGATCGAGGTGGCCCTCCCCCTCTACGTGCGTGAACGGCTGGACGCCGACGCCTCGGCGCTGGGCCTCATGTGGGGCGCGCTCGGGGTCGGCGCGTTCGCCGGTGCCGCGCTGGTGAACCGGCTGCGCGACCTCCCGCAGCGCCAGGTGCTGATCGCGATCATCGGGCTGTGGGCGTTCTGCCCGATCGCGCTGGCCTTCGTCGGCGACCTCACGCTCGCGCTCGTCGTCTTCGGTCTGGGCGGGCTGGTGTGGGCGCCCTTCACGCCCGTGGCGTACAGCTTCCTGCAGTCGGGGCTCAGGTCCGACGAGCAGCAGCAGGTCGTCACGCTCTGGACGACCGGCGCCACCGTGGCCGCGCCCCTGGGTCTGGCCGCCGGCGGCCCGCTGATCGAGCTGGCGGGAAACACCGGCGGGCTGGTGTTGTCCGGCGCGCTCACGCTACTCCTGCTCCCGATCGCCGCACTCGCCGTTCTCAGCCGTCGTTATTCAAACGTTTCACTAAGCTCCGAGCCACCTCACCTCGCTTAATAGCAGGTCACTTTAGTACGGTATTGACAGGGTACGAGGTCGAGCCTAATCTCCGCTCAATCTCATTAAAACGTTTCTCTAACGCTAGACCCCCCAAGCAGGAGAAGCACGTGACCCGTACCCGAATTCTGGCCACCCTCGGATTGGCGACGAGCCTCGCGCTCACCGCCTGTGGCACTTCAGCGAACCCGGCCGCCCCTGAGGCGAAGGAGCAGGGCGAGTTCACCCTGCCGACGGCGGCCGCCTACTTCAGCACCCCGTGCCCGGCGGCCGGGAGCAAGCCCGCGGCCGACAAGGAGCTCACCTACTGGTCCATGTGGACCAAGGACGAGCCGCAGGGCAAGGTCGTCCAGTACGTCGCCGACTGCTTCACCAAGCAGACCGGCGTCAAGGTCGACATCCAGTGGCTGGGCCGCGCGTACCTGCGCCAGAACCTGGTGCCCGCGCTGAACACCGACACCGTCCCCGACCTGTTCGACCAGGACCTCACCAACGTCAAGGCGGCCATCGTCTCGGCGGGCGGCACCCAGCCCGTGGACGACGTGCTCGACATGAAGACCGGCGACGGCACGGTCCGCGAGGCGCTGCCCAAGGCGTACTGGGACACCCCGGCGGCCAAGGACGACGCCGGCAAGCTGTTCTCGATCCCGTACATCGTCCTCGGCGACGCCTGGTGGTACAACAAGAAGCAGGTCACCGGGGTCAAGCCGCCCAAGACCATGGACGAGCTGTTCGCCATGTTCGACGCGGCCAAGAAGGCGGGCCGCTCGGCGGTCGCGCTCGACGGTGACATCAGCTACTACGCCGCCTGGTTCTTCGAGCAGGCCGCCGCGCGCTACACCGGCCCCGGCGGGCTGGCCGCCGCCGCGCAGGACAAGACCGGCGAGGCGTGGAAGAGCGACCCCGGCTTCCTGAAGGCGGCCGAGTACACCGCCAGGATCGCCACCTACCTCATCGACGGCTGGGACGCGGCCAAGTTCCCGCAGATCCAGCAGCGCTGGGCGGACGGCGACGCCGACTACCTGTTCATGGGCAGCTGGGGCCCCACCGAGACCCGTGAATACCTCAACAAGCAGGGCGGCGGCGAGCCCATCGACTACGGCTCGTTCCAGTTCCCGATGCCCGAGGGCGCGACGCACGACGTCATCGAGGTCCAGGAGATCGGCTTCAGCGTCACCAGGAAGGCCAAGCACCCGGAGGCGGCCAAGGCCTTCGCCGCCTACTTCCTGAACCGGGCCATGCTGGCCGGCGTGCCCGCGGTCTCCGACAGCCTGACCCCGCGCAAGGACCTGCCGGTGCCCAGCGACATCGCCGACCTGAAGGCGGCGCTGGACGACCCGGCCAAGACGCACATGCTGTTCATGGACGGCGTGGACGGCGTCGCCGGCGGCAAGTACGCCGAGCAGGTGTTCTTCCCCGCCGACAACGACCTGCTCAAGGGCAAGCTCAGCCCGCAGCAGTTCGTGGACCAGCTCGCCGTCAAGACCGCCGAGTTCTGGAAGACGCAGCACTGATGGCGCATGCCGTACAGGAGCGGGTGGTGGCGGGCAGGTCCCGGGTGCCCGCCGCCGCCCCGCACCTGGCTCACAAGCGGCGGCTGTTCTGGCCGTTCGTGCTCCCGTCGATCGTGCTCTACGTGTTGTTCCTGGTCGGGCCCGCTGTCGCGACCGTGGTGCTCAGCTTCACCCGGTGGTCGGGGGCGGGGACGCCGAAGTTCACCGGCCTGGACGAGTACGCGCAGATGCTCGGCAGCGAGTCGTTCCGCTACGCCTTCGTCAACACGCTGATGTACGTGGCGGTCGGCGGGGTCGGGACGTTCCTGCTGGCCTTCCTGTTCGCGATGGTGCTCCGCGACATGAAGGCCAGCAAGATGATCAGGGCGATCCTCTTCTTCCCGAACATCGTGGCGCCGGTCGCGATCGGGATGTTCTTCGGCTTCGTGTTCCGGTACAACCCGTCGAAGCAGGGGCTGGCCAACTTCCTCCTGAACATGTTCGGCGCTCCGGCGGCGAAGTTCCTGCAACCGGAGAATGTTGTCTGGGTGGTTATTGGGGCTTTGGTCTGGGCGAGCGCGGGTTTCTACATCACGATCCTGATGGCGGCCATTGACCGTATTCCGCCCTATTTGTATGAAGATGCCGATTTGTGCGGCGCGACGCCTTTCCAGAAATTTCGGCATATCACGTTGCCGATGATCTGGGACGTGGTCGGTATTGCCGGAGTGCTCTGGACGATCGGCTCGGTGAAGATCTTCGAGATGGTCTTCGTGCTGGCCGGGCCGGGCACCTACCTGCCGCCCAACAAGACGTGGACGCTGGCGATCTACGTCTACGACCGCTCCTTCGGCACCCAGGGCACCCCCGAGTACGGCGTGGCCTGCGCGACGGCGGTCGTGATGATCGTGCTGGTCACCGTTCTGGTGTTGACGCTGCGCCGGACGATGCGCGGGGAGAGGCTGGAGTACTGATGGTGCGCTTCGTCGGCAGGACGGTCATCTGGCTGTTCACCGCGGTCAACATCCTGCTGCTCTACTGGCTCGTCGCCGCGTCGTTCAAGACCCCCTTGGAGATCTTCCGCGACCCGTTCGGGCTGCCGCACACGTGGTTCGAGCGCGGCCAGCCGTTCCGCAACTTCCTCTACGCCTGGAACCAGGCGGAGTTCGGGCACGCCTTCGTGCTCACGGTGGTCCTGACCGCCCTGGCGTCCGTCTCGATCGTGCTCATCTCCGCCCCGGCGGCCTACGCGCTGAGCCGGCTCGGCGTGCGCGGCTCGGGGCCGCTGACCAGCTTCATCGCGATCGGGATGGGCGTGCCGATCCAGACCGTGATCATCCCCCTGTTCGTCGGGATGGCGCAGCTCAAGCTGACCAACAGCCTGTTCGGGCTGTTCCTGCTCTACGTCGCGCTGTCGCTGCCGTTCACGATCTTCCTGTTGACCGGGTTCTTCCGCACGCTGCCCGAGGAGCTGGAGGAGGCGGCCGCCCTCGACGGCGCCTCGCCCCTCAGGACGTTCGTACGGATCACGCTGCCGCTCGCCAAGGGCGGCATGATCACCGCCCTGATCCTCAACGCCATCGGGCTCTGGAACGAGGCGTTGCTGGCCATCGTCTTCATCCAGGACACGTCGGGCTTCACCCTGGCCAGGGCGCTGTTCACGTTGTACGGCGCGGCCACCTACCAGTCGGAGTACGGCGGGCTGATCGCCGGCGTGGCGATCGTGGTGCTCCCGATGCTCGTCCTCTACATCGTCCTGGCCCGGCGCATCATCTCCGGCCTCACCCTTGGAGCGGGTAAGTGAAACGTCTTGTCGCGATTGCCGTCCTTTTCTTACCCTTCCTGCTCGTGCAACCGGCCCAGGCCGCCGCGCTGACCGTGTGGACCCAGGACTCGGCCGACCACTCCTTCGCGTCGTCCACCAAGCCCGCCGGAGCCCCGGCCTCCGTCGCTCTGTACGCGGCGCGCAACGAGTACCAGGCGGCGCAGATCCTGGTGCGGTCGAGCAGCGCGCAGACCGGCGTCTCGGTGGACGTCGGCCCGCTGACGGGGCCTGGCGCGGCGCTGAGCGAGGTCACCGTACGCAGGGAGTACAACCACCTCAATATCGACCAGACGGACGGATGGACTGCACCCGCCCTCTGGAAGGACGTCGAGCTCCCGCCAGACGGCGGAAACGACTACCACGACGCCCTCATCGAGAACACGCCGCAGAGTCCGGCGGCCAACACGACCCTGGCGTACTTCTACCAGGTCCACGTCCCCACAGGTCAGACACCTGGCGTGTACACCGGAAGCGCGGTCGTGCGCAGCGGCTCCGGCGACGTGACCGTGCCGGTCTCGGTGACCGTCTACAACGTCACGATCCCACCGGCCAACCAGTCCGCGTTCCAGATCAACAACTGGTTCACCTCGATGGGCTGGGACTACACCGGCACGGAGATGTCCATCCCGGTCCAGTACGGCGTCACCCCCTATGACGCCAACTGGTGGAAGGTCATCAAGAGCTTCGCGGTCAACATGGCCAAGCACCGCAACAACGTGATCTACGCCGATTTCCAGGCGCTGCTGATCCCCGGCACCACGGTGTCCAGCACCGGCGTCTTCACCTGGGACTGGAGCAACTTCGACAGGTTCGTCCAGACGTTCATCGACACGGGAGCCCTGCAGTACATCTACACCCCCACCCTGCTCGAACCCGACACGTGGGACGCCACCGCCATGCAGTTGGAGATGCTGGTCCCGGCCAACGGAACGAGCGGCCCGGTCAAGCGCATCCTCGCCGCCACGGACACCGCACAGAGCAACGCGTACCTGGACAAGGTCTTTCCCGCGCTCAAGGCCCACCTGGACGCCAAGGGCTGGACGGACAAGTTCTTCATGAGCGCGGTCGACGAGCCGCACACCCCGGCCGTGGGCCCCGCGGCCAACTGGTTCTACGACAAGTACGGCGCCTACTTCCCGAACCCGCGCACCAGCGAAGCGCACATGGTGACGTACCCGGCGACCGAGGCGAAGCTGTCCACGCTGACCCCGCTCACGTCGACCTACGAGAGCAACGTCGCCCACTACCAGACCCAGCGCCTGGCCGGTAAGGATCTGTGGCTGTACACGGCCAACGGGCCGACCGACCACTTCATGACCCGGATGATCTCCTACCCGCTGAACGGGCCGCGACTGCTGCCGTGGCTGGTCTGGAAGGCGGGTGGCAACGGCTACCTCCACTGGGGCTGGAACTACTGGGGCAAGCTCGGCAACGGGACCGACTTCGGCAACATCAACACCTTCGACTACCAGCAGAGCGGCGACGGCTTCCTGGTCCGCCCCAACAAGGCCGCCTACGACGTCTACGACAGCCTGCGCAGCGAGGCGCAGCTCGACGGCCAGCAGGACTTCGAGCTCCTCACCCTGCTGAGCAGGACCAAGCCGCTGGCCGCCCGCCAGATCACCGAATCGCTGATCACCAACGCCTACACCTACGACCACAGCGGCGCCGACGTCACGCAGCGGCACAAGCAGATCCTGGACGAGCTGGTCTCCACCGTCCCCGACCCCGCCACCCCGTTCAACGACGGCTTCAACGGCACCGACCAGGCCTACCGCCACACCCAGGGCACGTGGTCCGTCTCCTCGGGCGAGTACGTCCAGTCGGACTCCAGCAACTGGGGCTTCGCCTCCGCCGTGGAGGGCAGGACCTACGGCGACGTCGCCGCCTCCGTCGACCTCAGGATCACCGGCGTCAGGGACGGCGACGCCAGCAACTGGGCCGGGCTCATGATCCACAGCCTGAACCCGACCGACATGGGCAGCGGCTACCTCGTCGCCCAGCGCAACGACGGCCGCGTCTTCCTCTACCGCAACGGCACCACCCTGGCCCAGGCCCCCGTCCCCGGGTACGTCCCCGGCGCCTGGACCCACCTCCGCGTCACCTACGTCCAAGGCGCGATCAAGGTCTGGTCCGGCGGTACCCAGGTGCTCTCGGTCACCGACAACGCCTTCCCCCTCGGCAGCGCGGCGGTGGTCACCGGCGGGGCGAGCGCCCGCTTCGACAACGTGCACCTCAACCCGCTGGTCAACGCGGCGGAAGCGGGCACGCTGACCGCGTCCAGCTCCTACCAGGCCGACGGCTGGAGCACGCAGGCCGCCAACGACGGGATGCGCACCTCGTGGAGCAACGCCGTCGGGTGGAGCAGCAACAACACCATCACCGCCAACCACACCGAGTGGCTGAAGCTCGACCTCGGCAGCTCCCGCCCGCTCAGCCGGGTCGACCTCTATCCGCGCAACGACGGCGCCAGCACCGGCCTCGGATTCCCGATCGACTTCACCGTCCAGGTGTCGGCCGACGGGAGCACGTGGACCACGGTCGCCTCCCCCACCGGGTACGCCAGGCCGTCCGCCGACCCGCAGACGTTCGGGTTCGCCCCGGTCAACGCCCGCTACGTGAAGGTCACCGGGACCAACCTGCGTCCGGACTCCTTCGGGCACTACCACATGCAGTTCGCCGAGATCGAGACCGTCGGCGGTGACCAGGCGCTGGGCCGTACGGTCACCTCGTCGAGCTCGGTGGAGTACCCGGCGGAGAGCTGGCTGCGGTCCAATGCCACGGACGGGGTACGGCTGTCGCAGCTCTGGTACTCGATGGGCTTCAGCAGCGCGCTGGCGTCGTCGCAGCACACCGAGTGGGTGCAGGTCGACCTGGGCGGGCCGTCGCGGGTCGGCAAGGTCGTCCTGTGGCCGCGCAGCGACGGCGCGAGCACCGGGCAGGGTTTCCCGGTCGACTTCACCATCCAGGTGTCGCCGGACGGGACGAACTGGACGACGGTGACTTCTCGCACCGGCTACCCCAGACCGGGCGCGACCGGGCAGGAGTTCGCCTTCTCGCCGGTGACCGCCCGATATGTCAGGACGACGGGGACGCAGCTCGACTCCACGTACCTGATGCAGTTCGCGGAGATCGAGGTCTTCTAGCGCTGCCAGTGCCCCACCAGGTCCGCGTACACCCGTGAGGTGGCGAGCAGGGCCTGGTGGGAACCGGTCAGCGCGGCCGTGCCGTCCAGCAGCAGGATTCGCCGGGCGCGGCAGGCGGAGCTGATGCGGTGCGCGATGACGACGAGCGTGCGGCCGGTGGCGGCGAAGGCCGCCTCGGCCCGCGCTTCGGCTTCGGGGTCGAGGTGGCAGGTCGCCTCGTCGAGCACGACCACCCGGGCGGCCGAGACGTGGACGCGGCAGAGGGCGACGAGTTGCCGCTCGCCCATGGAGAGGGTCTGTCCGAGCGGGGCGTCGTACCCGCCGAGCCGGTCCACCAGCGGCCGCATCCCCAGCGCCGCCACCGCCCGGTCCAGCTCGGCGTCCGTCACGTCGGGGCGCAGGTAGGCGAGGTTCTCGCGCAGGGTTCCGGTGAACACGTACGTCTCCTGCGGGATCAGCGCCACGTGGCTGCGGCTGACCTCCGCGACGTCGCCGCCGCCGAGCCGTACGGTGCCCTTCTGGGGTACGGCCAGGCCGGTGAGGAGGGCGGCGAGGGTGGACTTGCCGATCCCGCTGGGCCCCACGATCGCCAGGTGCTCGCCCGCCGGGACGTCCAGGGTGAGGTCGTCGATCACGGGCTCGGCCTGCGGGCCGTACGCGAAGGTCAGGCCGGTGACCAGCAGGTCGCCTGATCCCGGTCCCGCCTGTCCCCGTTCTGGAGGAGTGGGCGCGGCGGTCGTCTCGGCGAGGCGGTGCAGGAGCACGCCGAGTTGGCGTCCCCACGACGCGACGGTCCCGGTCAGCGCGCGCAGCGCCGGATCCAGGGTGCCGACCAGGTAGGTGATCGCGCCGACGAGCTCGCCCGAGGTCAGCCGCGCGGTGCCCAGCAGCCACGGCGCCAGCAGGAGGATCAGGATCACCGGTACGGCGCCGCCGATCGCCATGATCACCGATCGCGCCGACGAGGCGCGCGCCATCGCGAGGCTGGCCCGCGCCTCGGCCAGGACGGTCCGCTCCACGGTGTCGCGCGCGTCGCCGACGGCTCCGCAGGCCACCACGTCGCGCAGGCCGGAGAAGACGTCCGTGGCCGCCCGCGCCATCTCCTCCCCGGCCAGGATCAGGCGGCGCTGGCGTACGGCGAGCGCGGGCGTGAGCCAGGCGAACAGCCCCAGGCTCAGCAGGATGAGCGGCACGGCGATCGCGGCGACGACGGGCGAGAGGGTGACCAGCCCGGCCACGGCGAGGACCATCGACGCGACGGTCGGCCGCAGCGTGCGCAGGAGCGCCGCGACCAGGTTCCGGACCGCCTCGGTCTGCCCGCTGAGCCTGGCGACGACGGCCCCGTCCCCGCGCTCGCCCAGCTCGACCGCGCGGCGCAGCGCCCCCGTGACCACGGCCCTGACCAGCGCGTCGCGCAGCGGCTCGACGAGGTCGGCCAGCCAGGGGAAGGTGTTGCGCGTCGCCAGCGCCTGGACGACCATCGCCAGCCCGAGCGCCCCCAGCCACCCCAGCCCGACGCCCGGCCGCCCCGCCAGAAACCCCCGATCCAGCGCCGCGGCCACCGCGATCCCCGACAGCAGGGCGGGCGCCGACTCCACCACCGACCACACACCCAGGAACACCATCGCCCTGCGCCGCCGCCCCAGCTCCACAAGCAGGAACCGCCACCCAGCCCGACTGACCACCCGCCCACCCCCAAGAAGACCCCGCCCCCTCATCCGGCCACGCCCCGAAGACGCCCCGCCGCCCCCAGACGGCCGCACCCCGAAAGGGCCCGCGCACCCAGACGGCCGCACCCCAAGAAGGCCAAGCCCGCCCAGACAGCCCCGCCCGCTCATCCGGCCGCGCCGAAAGAGCCCCTGCCACGTCTTGCGGGTCTGTAGAAGAGGGCCGGTCATGAGGGCGGGCCGAAGAGGGCGCGATAGGTGGGGTCGTGCCAGAGCTGGGCGTGGGGGCCCGTGGCGCGGACGCGGCCGTTCTCCAGCCAGACGACCAGGTCGGCGCGGGCCGCCGTGGTGGCGCGGTGGGCGACGACGATGCGGGTACGGCCCGCCAGCAGCCGCGTCAGCGTCGCCGTCACCTCGGCCTCCGTCGCCGTGTCCAAGCTGGAGGTGGCGTCGTCGAGGATCAGCACCCGCCGCTCACCGACCACCGCCCGCGCGAGCCCGAGCCGCTGCACCTCCCCACCCGACAACGGCGCCCGGTCGAGCCGCGTGTCATACCCGTCGGGCAGCCGCCTGATGAACCCGTCGGCCGACACCAGCAGCGCCGCCACCTCCACCTCGTCGCGCGACGCCCCGGCGGAGCCGTACGCGATCAGATCGTGCACGGTCCCACCCAGCAGCGCCGGTCGTTCGAACGCGTACGCCACGGCCCGCCGCAACTCCCCGGCCCGCACCCCGGCCACGGCCACCCCGTCCAGCAGCACCTCGCCGGCGTCCGGCGCGAGCAACCCGCCCGCCAGCGCCGCGAGGGTCGACTTCCCCGCCCCCGACCGCCCGACGACCGCCACCGAGCGACCGGCCGGGATGTCCAGGTCGAGCCCGTCCAGCACGACCTCCCCATCGACGCGCAAGGTCACCGAACGAAACGTGATCGCCCCAGGCCCGTCGGGAAGCGCCAGACCACCCCCGGGACCAGAAGGCAGGGCCAGGACGTCGGCCAGCCTGGCGGCGCCCGCGCGGATGTGGGCCAACCCGGTCACCGTGTCCAGCACGCCGAACAAACCCAGCGCGATGGTGACATATCCGGCCACGGCGACCCACGACCCCGCGGAAAGGCGCCCGCCGGACACCCCCACCCCGGCGACGGCCAGCACCACGATCCCGGTCAGCGGGTTCAGCAGCCCCACCTTCCACACCGTCCGCCGCTGCGCCGCCCAGGTGGCCCGCCCGAAGGCGGTCAGCTCGGGAAGCGGCGCCAAAACCCGTTCCACCTCCCGCGTCAGGGTCCCGCTCGCCTGGATCGTGCGCGCCCCGGCCAGCGCCTCGACCAGGCGGGCCGCCAACCGCCCCTGGAGCTCCTGGTAGGACCGCATCAACCCGGCCGTCTCGGCGACGAACCGCCGGACCAGGATCACCGCGACCGGCACGCACACGACAAAGGCCACGGCCAGCGACCAGTCGATCAGGGCGAGCGCGACCAGCCCCCCTGCCGACAGCACCGCCGTACCCAGCACGGACAGCACGATCGGCACCAGCCCGGAAGCCTCGGCGGCCCCCGTCACCAACCGGCTGCTCACGTCGCCCGCCGGGAACCGCCGCTGCCCGGGAACCCCCGCGTCCAGCACCCGCCGGACGACCGCCCGGCGCAGGGACACCTCGACCGCGACGCTCCCCGCCGAACTCGCCCAGACCTCCAGCATCCCCGTCACGACGGCCACCGCGAGCAGAACCCCCAGCCAGGCCACCGCCGAGCCGGGCGCACCCGCGAGGGCGGCGTCCACCGCACGGGCGAGCCCGGCCGGCAGCGCCAGCGCGACCGCGATCCCCACCGCCCGGGACACCACGGAGACGAGCGTCCACCACGGCGCCCGGCGCAGCGCGTAGAGCAGCGTCACGACGCCTGCCGCCGGTCGATCCTCGCCCGCACCGCGTCGGTGCCGAAGTGGTAGTCGATCCGCCTGGCCGCCTCCGCCCAGTCCCGCATGGAGTAGGCCGACGACAGCGCGTCCACCACGAACGGATCGCTCCAGCGCGCCGTGGCCCGCTCCCAGAGCACCTCGGGAGCGTCGTGCAGGATGTTGCCCACCGTGCCCTCGTAGATGGGCATCGCCCGCACCTCGCCGTCCGGCTCGATCTGCAGCGTGTTCGCGACGAAGCCGCGCGCGACGAGCGTGGGGTGCATCTGCAGGATGCGGTTGTCGGTGGTCGACACCACGACGGTCGGCGGGGCCAGGGCGCGCAGCCGGTCCCCGAGTTCCGCGTCGTTCAGCAGCGCGAGCTGCTCGTCGGTGAGCAGTTCGAACCCGGGACGGCTGGCCAGCCCGCCGGGTACGGCGGCGCCGAAGGAGACGAACCCCAGCCGGGGGAACCGCGGAGCCAGGTCCTGGCAGAACGCCGCCATGTCGGCGAAGTTGCCGCGCAGCAGCACGCAGTCGATCCCGAAGGCGGCCCCCGCCTCGTCCAGCAGGCGCAGTGCCTCCATCGCCCGCGCGAACGACCCCTTCCTGCCGCGGATGCGGTCGTGGGTCTCCGGTGTCGCGCCGTCGACGCTCACCACGACCCGGCCGCAGACCTCGGCCAGGCTCCGCGCCAGGTCCCCGGTCATCGGCCAGCCGCTGGTGTACAGGGTCACGTCCAGCCCGGCCATCCGGTCGATCACCTCGACGATGTTCCTGATCAGCAACGGCTCGCCGCCCGCGATGGCGACGCCGCGAGGACGGATGGCCGCGATGGCGTCGGCCACCCTGAGCATGTCCGCGTCGCTCAGCCGCCGTGAGGGCCGCCTGCCGGACTCGGAGTAGCAGTGGACACAACGCAGGGGGCAGGCGTACGTGACGTCCCAGATGACTTCATCAGGTTTCAATGCCTGACCTCCTCGAGATGGAGAGGAGGGGAGTGACCCGCAGCAGTCACCCCCCGCCTCGTCGGGTCAGCCGCTGACCGTGAAGGTGCACGTGTCGTGCGTGAGGCACGTGCGGCTC
Organism: Nonomuraea sp. NPDC050556; assembly: GCF_044457355.1. Lineage (NCBI taxonomy): Bacteria > Bacillati > Actinomycetota > Actinomycetes > Streptosporangiales > Streptosporangiaceae > Nonomuraea > Nonomuraea sp. NPDC050556. The sequence continues at coordinate 3,264,463 of NZ_JBITGU010000001.1, forward strand.
GGAATGCACGTGCCCGACTCGCAGGTGTTCGTCGCTCCGCAGGGGAAGCGACCCCCACCGGCCCTCGCCTGCATGAGGTCCAGGGCGCTGATGTCGGTTGCCATTTGTTCTTCACCTCCTCTCGGTGACGACGTCGTTCACGGACCGCGTGGACGGGGTGTCCACGCGGAGCTCTCGTGGCATCCACTGCCGGGGGCCGCCGTGGCGCAGCCGGAGCAGGAAGGCGAGCGCGCCGCTGAGCCCGGTGCCGTAACCGGCGTGCACCTCGACGCCCGACTCGTCGGGCAGCACCATGAGGCCGTCGCGCAGGGTGTTGCGCGCCTCCATCGCGGTCGCCAGCTCGGCCGCCCAGTCGTGGAAGCGCCGCTCGCCGGTGAACTCGGCCAGGTCCAGCAGGAAGTCGCCGTCTCCGGCGAGGCCGTGGCAGGAGGCGAGGCCCGCGTGCCACTTCTCCCTGCGGATCGCCACGCCCGCCGCCTCGGCGAGCTCCCTGTGCCGCGGCTGCCCGGTGACCTGCCACAGGCGGATCAGGAAGGTGCCGACGCCCGAGGCGCCGCTGCACCAGTGCCGCATCCGGTCGCCGGCCGAGTCCCCCAGCTCCCCGCTGGGCCACCAGGCGGCGTCGCCCTCGGTGATGGCCACGGCCTCCAGCGTCTCCGCCGCGCGCCTGGCCGCCTCCAGGTATCCGGCGCGGCCGGTGACCTGCCAGGCGTACGTCATGAAGGCGCCCGCCCCGGCCACCCCGTGCGCGAAGCCGTAGTGGACCAGCCCGGCCAGCGCCGAGTCGAACGTCTCGGGGATCGGCCAGACCAGCAGGCCGTCCTCCCGCTCGCGCGCCGCCGCAAGCACCCGGTCGGCCGCCCGCGTGAACCGGTCCAGGTGCGCCGGGTCGCCGGTCGCCCGCCACAGGTGCAGGTGCAGCATGCCCGCGCCGGTGGAACCGTGGCAGACGTCGTGGTTGGGCCACTGGACGGGCACGCGCGCGGCCAGCTCGACCGCCTGCGCCGCCGCCTCCTCGTCGCCCAGCAGCCGGGCGGCGTCGTACAGCGCCCACGCGGTTCCCGACCGGCCGAAGTACAGCCCGGGGAGGATGCGGGGGATGGCGAAGAGGCGCGGCCGGATCCAGGCGACCACGTCGGCGACCGCGGCGAGCAGCTCGGGGCGGTCGAGCACCTGGGCGCTCCTGGTGAGGACGCTCAGCACCCCGGCCGCGCCGAACTGCACGTTGAGCGGATCGGCCGACGCGCCGGACTCCCCCGCCGTCCACAGCCGCGGGCCCATCGGGTCCATCGTGCGCAGGAGGTGGGTGAGGCCGTCCGCGATCAGGCGGTCCGTGCGCGCGGGCACCGCCGTACCGGGAAGGGAGACGCCACCGGACTCCAGGAACTCGCGCGCGCGGCTCAGCGGCCAGCGCTGGTCCGGGTCGTCCTTCATCAGCCCCAGCACCAGCGGCGACAGCCGCCGCAGGGCGGGCACGTCCGCGCCGAGGGCGGCGACGAACTCCGCCACCCGCTCCTCACCCGGCCGTACGGCGGGCTCGTCGGGGGCCAGCAGCGGGTCGACCGCGCTCGCCAGGTAGACCAGGGTCGCGCCCAGGCCGTAGAGGTCAGCCCGCTGGGAGGGCGCGGGGCCGACCGTGGGCGCGGACTCCTGCTCGGGCGCCGCGTAACCCTGGGTGTAGGCGCTGCGCACCCGCGCGCCCGCCGGGGCCGCGTGCTCCAGGTCGATCAGCCTGATCTGCCCCTCCGGGGTGACCATCAGGTTGTTGGGGCTGAAGTCGCGCAGCACCAGGCCCTGCTCGTGGACCGCTGCCATGAGGTCGACGAGCTGCCTGGCCTTGTCCATGACGCCGGACCGCTCGTGCGCGGCCCACTCGCGCAGGGTGACGCCGGGCACCTGCTCCTGGACCAGGAACAGGTTGTCCTGCTGGGTCACCAGCGCCACCACGCCCGGCGTGAACCCCAGCGGGGCGAGCCGGTCGAGGACGTCCGCCTCGTGGCGCAGCCTGTCGCGCGCGTCGGTCCCGTCGAGCTGGCCCATCACGTGCGGCCGCGCCTGCTTCAGGATGACCTCGTCGCCGGTCCGCCGGTCGATGCCGCGGTAGACCCCGCCGCGGTAGGACTGCCTGATCGCCTCGCGCACCACGAACCGGTCCGCGACGAGCACCGCCTTCGGCTCGCCTGGCGGCGCGGGCGCCGGGTCGGGCAGCGGCGGCGTGACCCAGGGCGGGGCGCTGAACCACGCCTGCCGCTCGTCCTTGCGCCGCTGCCCGCCGGGACCCGACACCACCGACTCGAAGCCGCCGTCGTTGGTGAACACCGGCTCGGCCGCGAAGACGCCGTACCGGTAGTGCACGAGGCCGTCGGGCCGCAGCCGCCGGTCGGAAAGGATCACGGGGCCCGGCAACCCCTCGGTCACCCGGTCCAGCTCCGCCGCCAGGCGCCTGAACTGCTCGTCGCCGGCCGGGTAGGCGGTGATGAACTTCCCGCCGCTGCCGCGGTCGCAGTTGACCGACAGCAGCATGCCGAGCTGCTCCAGGCCGCGCGCGAACTTGAACTGGCATCCGGCCCTGACCAGCACCTCGGCCGCGCCGGCCAGCACCACGGGCGCGGACAGCTGCGTCGCCGACAGGTGCAGCTTCCACCCCTGGTCGCGGCGGCGATGGCCGGGAGGCGTCAGCAGGCACCAGAAGTCGCCGGGCTCGACCGTCCACGCCTCGGCCTCCTCGCGCCCCAGCACGGCACGGGCGATGTCCACCAGCAGTCGCTCATTCACAGCAGGGAGGCGTGACACCCCGTGCCGGCGTGTGGAACACCCGTGGAACGGCCTCGGTACAGTGCCCGGCATGGCAAGGTCCAGGAGCCACGTGAACATCAGGGACGTGGCGGCTGCCGCTGCCGTGTCCACGGCGACGGTGTCCAACGCGCTCAACGGCACGGGCCGCGTCTCGGCCGCCACCCGCGACCACGTGCGCCGGGTCGCCGAGGCGCTGGGCTACCGCGTGGAGCACCACCGCGTCCTGGGCATGTCGGCCACCACGTTCGGCAGCCACCCGTGGAACTTCGCGAAGATCGAGTTCTTCGCCCAGTCCATCAGCGCGGCCACGGCCGTCGCCCACGAGCACGGCTACGCGCTGACCGTCCTGCCCAGCGCGCTGGAGTCGGCTGAGTGGCGGTCGCTGCAGGTCGACGGGGTGCTGCTGATGGACAGCCCGGCCGGTGACCCGGTGGCCCGGACCCTGCGCGAGCGCGGCCTGCCGATCGCCTTCGACGGGCGACCGGCCGAGGTGCGCCCCGGCGAGGTCTGGGTGGACAACGACCACGCCCTGGCCAGCCGTACGCTGCTGGAACACCTCGCCGCGCAGGGTGCGGACCGGGTCGCGCTGGTGGCCTGCGAGAGCGGCGACCACTACAACCGGGCCTGGATCGGCGCGTACCGCGACTGGTGCGCTGAGCGCGGGCAGCCGGAGTTGCTCGGTGAGGAGATCGGGTCGGTGCTGGACTCGGCCGACGCGGTCTACGCGACCTACGACCTGGGCCGCGCCCTGCTGGACGCGGCGCGGCGGCGAGGGCGGCGGGTGCCTGAGGACCTGCTGGTGGCCTGCGTGAGCGAGGACCCGGCCTACGCGGCGACCGACCCGCCGGTCACGACGGTGTCGCTGCTGCCGCGCGAGTCGGTCAGGCTCGCCGTCGGCGCGCTGGTCGGCCTGGTCGAGCACCGCTTCGTCGAGCCCGCTCCCCCGGTGCCCACCCGGCTGACCATCCGGCAATCAACAATGCGGATTTAGTCGCTGATTAACAGTTAAGCAACTGATTTCAATGACAAATGAGGATATTTAACACGTATTTCATTGATCAGCCGACCAGTGGCGGTCTACTCTTCGGGATCATCTCGACACCCCCCAAGGAGAAGACCATGCCCACAGGTGGCACGCAGTGGATGCGTCAGGTCCGCGAGTCCGGGCTGACCAGGCGGGACGTTTTACGCGGCGGCGCGGTGGCCGCCGGAGTGCTGGCGGCAGGTGCGATCGCACCGTCGACCGCGGTGGCGGCCACCAGGCGCTCGCCCCACGACGCCCGCGTCGTGGTGATCGGCGCCGGACTGGCCGGGCTGACCTGCGCCTACCGGCTGGCCCGCCGCGGCGTCCAGGTCCAGCTGTTCGAGGCCAGGCAGGACCGGGTCGGCGGCCGCTGCTGGTCGGCCAGGGACTTCGCGGGCGGCCAGGTGGCCGAGCACGGCGGCGAGTTCGTCGACACCCGGCACGTGCACCTGCTCAGGCTCGCCCGCAGCCTCGGGCTGAAGCTCGACGACAGCGAGAAGCTCCGCCCGAAGGGCGTCAAGGGCATCGTCGCCATCAAGGGCGAGGTACGCACCAGCGCCGAGCTCGGCAAGAACCTCCCCCGGGTGCTCAGGCGCCTGGCCGCAGACGCCAGACGGATCGGCCCCTACCGCTACGACCGGGCCGGGCGGGCCGCCAGGGCCTTCGACGAGCTGTCGGTCGCCGACTGGCTGCACGCCAACGTCCCTGGCGGCAGGTCCTCGCTGCTGGCCACCAGGATCGCGGACGGCGCGGCCGGTTTCTGGGGCGGCGACCCCGAGGACCTCAGCGCCATCAACCTCATCGAGCAGTACCTCGCCCCCTACGAGGGCGCCGACGAGCGGTGGATCATCCACGGCGGCAACGACCAGGTCCCCAACCTGCTGGCCGAGCGGCTCCCCGAGGGCACGGTGCAGCTCGCCACGCCCCTTGAGGCGGTACGGCGGGCCGGACGCGGTTACGAGCTGCGCTTCACCGGCCTCGCCGACCCGGTGACCGCCGACTTCGTGGTGTTCGCCCTGCCGTTCACCACGCTCAGGGACGTCGATCTGAGCCACGCCGGGCTGAGCGCGCGCAAGCGCGCGGCCATCGAGCACCACGGCATGGGCACCAACGCCAAGGTGCTGCTGCAGTTCGACAGGAAGTTCGCGAAGTTCCACAGGTGGAGCGGCAGCCTGTCCACCGACGACCCCCGCTGGGGAAGCTGGGACAGCACCGTGGGCGACGGCGGCGCGGAGAGCCTGCTGACCATCTTCTCCGGCGGCTCGGCCGGAGCGGGCTACCCGGCGGAGCGCTCGCACGGGCCCGCGCCGGAGGCGGTCGTGAAGGCGTCGCTGGACTGGCTGGACCGGCACGTGCCCGGCATCGCCGGGGCCTACAACGGGCACTCCTGGCTGGACTCCTGGGCCGACGACCCGTGGGTGCACGGCTCCTACGCCACCTTCGCGCCCGGCCAGTACACGAGGTACTGGGGTTACTCCAAGCTGCCCGAGGGGCGCCTGCACTTCGCGGGCGAGCACACCAGCACCCACAGCCAGGGCTACCTCAACGGCGGGGTGGAGAGCGGCGAGCGAGCGGCGAAGGAGATCCTGGCCGCACTGGGTTAACCCCCTTTTGGGCCTTGTAGCCCAGAGTCGCCAAAGCTACGATCACGGCAACTCTTAGGAAACTTTCCTAATAGAAATCATGAATTCTCCTGCGCTGACCCCCCAACAGCCCTCGTGCGAGGGCCGTGCCAGCCGCGAAGGAAGACAGCATGAAAGCACGGGTCGTAGTGGCGGCTTTGCTCGCCTTCTCGTTCACCCTCGTAGCTCCCCCAGCCCAAGCCATCTCCACCGTCATGGCCGCCTACCCCGCCTGGGCGCCCTGGACCGCGTACACGGTCGGCGCCCTGGTCACCTACAACGGTTCCGACTACGAAGCCAGGCAGAGCCACACCTCCCAGCCCGGCTGGGAGCCGCCCAACGTGCCCGCCCTCTGGAAGGCGGCCACCGGCGGCCCCGCCACCCCAGGCCAGCCCGGTACGGCCAGCGTCACCGGAACCACGAACACCTCGATCTCCCTGTCCTGGGGCGCCGCCTCGGGAACGGTGACCGGCTACCGCGTCTACGAGGGAACCACGCAGAAAGCCCAGGTCACCGGGTTGACGGCGACCCTCTCAGGGCTCGCCACCTGCTCCACGCACACCTACACCGTCAAGGCGTACAACGCGGCCGGTGAGGGCCCCGCCACCGCCGCCGTGAGCGGCACCACCGCCGGGTGCACCGGCGTCCCGGGCAAGGTCGGCCCGATCAGCGCGACCGCAACCAACACGAGCGTCACGCTGAGCTGGCCCGCGGTCAGCGGCGCGACCAGCTACAAGGTGCGCAACGGCGGCACGCTGGTCGCGACCGTCACGGGAACGACCTACACCTTCACCGCGACCGCGTGCACCTCCTACACCTTCACGGTGACCGCCTCCAACGCCTCTGGCGACGGCCCGCCCAGCGACCCCGCCAGCCTGACCACGCCGGGCTGCACCGGCGGCACGCTGCCCAAGCACTTCCTCACCGGCTACTGGCACAACTTCGTCAACGCGGCCACCGAGCTCAAGCTGTCGCAGGTGCCCGACGAGTACGACGTGGTCGCGATCGCCTTCGGCGAGGCCACCTCCACGCCGGGCCAGGTGGTCTTCGCGCTCGACAGCGGCCTGTCCACCGCGCTGGGCGGCTACACCGAGGCCCAGTTCAAGGCCGACATCGCGGCGCTGCACCAGCGCGGCAAGAAGGTCATCCTCAGCGTCGGCGGCGAGACCGGCCGCGTCCAGGTGGCCTCCAGCTCGGCGGCGACGACGTTCGCCGCCAGCGTCAGCGGCCTGATGCAGAGCTACGGCTTCGACGGCGTCGACATCGACCTGGAGAACGGGCTCAACGCCACCTACATGGGCCAGGCGCTGCGCGACCTGCGGTCACGCGCCGGTTCCGGGCTGATCATCACGATGGCCCCGCAGACGATCGACATGCAGTCGACCGGGATGGAGTACTTCAAGCTCGCCCTGAACATCAAGGACATCCTCACCGTCGTGCACATGCAGTACTACAACTCCGGCTCCATGCTCGGCTGCGACCAGGCCCAGGCCTACTCGCAGGGGACGGTCAACTTCATGACCGCCCTGGCCTGCATCCAGCTGGAGAACGGCCTGCGCCCCGACCAGGTCGCCCTGGGCCTGCCCGCCGGGCCGGGCGCGGCCGGTGGCGGAGTCGTCTCGCCGAGCCTGGTCAACCAGGCCCTCGACTGCCTGGCCAAGCGCACGAGCTGCGGCTCGTTCGTGCCACCGCGGGCGTACCCGGACATCAGGGGCGCGATGACCTGGTCCATCAACTGGGACGCCAGCAACAACTGGAACTTCGCCAAGACCGTCAAGCCGCACCTTCAGGGAATGCCATGAGACGCATACTGCTCGCCCTGGCGTTGATCGTCGGCGGCTACGGCGGCTTCGCCGTGACACCGGTCAGCGCCGCCTTCGCCGCCGCCGCGTGGGCGCCCTGGACCGCGTACGCCGTGGGCGCGACCGTCACCTACAACGGCACCGACTACACCGCGCTCCAGTCGCACACCTCCCAGCCGGGCTGGGAACCGCCGAACGTGCCCGCGCTGTGGAAGGCGGGCACCGGCACCCCTCCGGCCAACACCCCCGGCCAGCCCGGTGCCCCGAGCGTCACCGGCAGCACGAACGCCTCGATCTCCCTGTCCTGGGGCGCGTCGTCGGGAACGGTGACCGGCTACCGCGTCTACGAGGGATCGGCCCAGAAGGCGCAGGTCACCGGGTTGACGGCGACCCTCTCAGGGCTCGCCACCTGCTCCACGCACACCTACACCGTCAAGGCGTACAACACCAACGGCGAAGGAGCCGCCAGCAGCGCGGTCACCGCGACCACCACCGGGTGCACGGGCGGCGGCGGCAGCTCGCTGCCGGTCGCGCCGTACGTCGACATGGGCGCCTGGCCGACGCCGGTCCTGACCGAGATGTCCACCGCGTCCGGGGTGAAGAACTACACCCTGGCCTTCATCACCGGCGCCGCCTGCAAGGCGAGCTGGTTCGGCGCCTACGACCCGCGCCAGGGCTGGGCCAAGGACCAGATCGACGCCATCAGGGCGGCGGGCGGCCAGGTCAAGGTCTCCTTCGGCGGCGCGTCAGGCATCGAGCTCGCCGTCGGCTGCACCGACGTCAACGCGCTCTACACCGAGTACAAGGCGGTGGTCGACGCCTACGGGCTGACCCACATCGACCTGGACATCGAGGGCTCGGCCAGCGCTGACGCGCCGTCGATCGCGCGCCGCTCCCAGGCGCTGGCCAGGCTGCAGCAGACCTACCCCAACCTGAAGATCGCGCTGACACTGCCGGTGCTGCCGGAGGGGCTGACCGCCGACGGACTGAACGTCGTCAGGTCCGCCCGCGACGCCGGGGTGGTGATCGAGGTCGTCAACGTCATGGCGATGGACTACTACCGCGACGTCGACTACGGCAACGCGGCCGTCCAGGCGGCCACCAGCACGTTCAACCAGCTCAAGGCGCTCTACCCGGGCAGGACGGACGCGCAGGTCTGGAAGATGGTCGGGGTCACGCCGATGATCGGCCAGAACGACGACAGCCACGTCTACAACCAGGACGACGCCCGCCAGCTCGTCACGTTCGCCAGGTCCAACCACCTGGGGCTGCTGGCCTTCTGGGAGGTGACCCGCGACCGCAACGCCTGCAGCGGGCCGCTGTACAAGTGCACGAACATCCCGCAGTCGCCGTACGACTTCTCCAAGATCTTCGCGGGGTACGCCGGATGAGACTCCTCACCCTCGCGGCGGCGGCGATCCTCGCGCTGGCCGTCCTCCCCGCCACACCGGCCTTCGCGGCGAACATCGCGACCAACCCGGGCTTCGAGAGCGGCCTGTCCGGCTGGACCTGCCCGGCCGGGGCGCAGGCCGTCTCCTCCCCCGTCCACAGCGGCTCTGCCGCCCTCCAGGCGACCCCCGTGGGCAGCGACTTCGCCCGCTGCCAGCAGGTCGTCAGCGTCAAACCGTCCTCCAGCTACTCGCTCAAGGCGTGGGTGCGCGGCGGCTACGTCTTCCTCGGCGCGCTCGGCACCGGCACCACCGACGTCAGCACCTGGGGTTCGCCCGGCGCCTCCTGGGCGGAGCTGTCGACGAGCTTCACCACCGGCGCCTCGACCACGTCGGTCACGATCTACGTCAACAGCTGGTACGGCCAGGCCGCCTACCAGGCCGACGACATCGTGCTCGACGGCCCGCCGGGCGGCGGGGGCGGACCTGACACCCAGGCGCCGACCGTGCCCGGCAACCTCCAGGTGGGCGGCGCGACGTCGAGCACGCTGACCGCTTCGTGGTCGGCCTCCAGCGACAACGTCGGCGTCGCGCGCTACGAGGTGTCCAGGAACGCGGGCACGCCGACCGCCGTGACGGCCACCAGCCACACGGCCACCGGCCTGACGGCGAACACCACCTACCGGTTCAAGGTGCGCGCCTGCGACGCGGCGGGGAACTGCTCGGCCTACACCCCGGAGGTGAGCGGCACCACGACCGGTGGCGGCGGCACGCCGTCCAACCGGCTGCTGGTCGGCTACCTGCACGCCTCGTTCGCCAACGGGTCCGGATATATCCGGATGGCTGATGTGTCCAACGACTGGGACTTCATCAACCTCGCCTTCGGCGAACCCACCTCGGTCACCTCGGGCGACATCAGGTTCAACCGCTGCCCGGCGGCCGAGTGCCCGAACGTCGAGTCCGAGGCCGACTTCATCGCCGCCATCAGGGCCAAGCAGGCGGCGGGCAAGAAGGTGCTGATCTCGATCGGCGGCCAGAACGGCCAGGTCCAGCTCACCACGACCGCCGCGCGCGACGCCTTCGTGTCGTCCGTCTCGGCGATCATCGACAGGTACGGGCTCAACGGGCTGGACATCGACTTCGAGGGCCACTCCCTCTACCTCAACCAGGGCGACACCAACCTGGCGAACCCCACCACCCCGGTCGTGGTCAACCTGATCGCGGCGCTGAAGACACTCAAGGCCCGCTACGGCGCGGGCTTCGTGCTGACGATGGCGCCGGAGACGTTCTTCGTCCAGCTCGGCTACCAGTTCTACGGTCCGGGCCCGAACGGCACGGCCGACAGCAGGAGCGGCTCCTACCTGCCGGTCATCCACGCCATGCGCAACGACCTCACCCTGCTCCACGTGCAGGACTACAACTCCGGGCCGATCACCGGCCTGGACAACCAGTACCACACCATGGGCGGGCACGACTTCCACGTCGCCATGACCGACATGCTCCTGGCCGGGTTCCCGATCATGGGCAACGCGAACAACGTCTTCCCCGCGCTGCGCCCCGACCAGGTCGCCATCGGCCTGCCCGCCTCGCCCAACGCGGGGAACGGTTTCACCACGGTGGGCGAGGTGCAGAAGGCGTTCGACTGCCTGGCCAAGGGCACCAACTGCGGCACCTACCGGCCGAGGGGGGTGTATCCGGGCCTGCGCGGCCTGATGGCGTGGTCCGTCAACTGGGACAGGTTCAACTCCTTCGAGTTCTCCCGCTCCCATCGCACCTATCTCAACGGGCTGAGCTGACCCTCCCGCAGCTCGATCCTGGTGCCGGTGAAGCCGTCGCGGAACGTGCGGTCGTGCGACACCACCAGGAGCGAGCCGCGGTAGGCGCCCAGCGCCTCCTCCAGATCCTCGATCAGCGCCAGCGACAGGTGGTTGGTCGGCTCGTCGAGGATCAGGAGGTCGGCCGGCCGCGTCACCAGGCGGGCCAGCTCCAGCCTCCGCTGCTGCCCCACCGACAGCGCGGCGGCGGGCCTGGGCAGGTCGGCGCTGGTGAACAGGCCGAGCGACAGCAGCGTGTCCGCGTGCTCGTCGATCGGCCCAGGCAGGCCCTCGGCGAACGCGCCGAGCACCGAGCGGCGCGACGGCACGGTCGGCACCTCCTGGCGCAGGTAGCCGATCCTGCGCGGTCGCCTGACCCGGCCCGAGTCCTGCTTCAGCTCGCCCGCGAGCACCCTGAGCAGGGTGGTCTTGCCCGCGCCGTTCGGCCCGGTGATCAGCGCGCGCTCGCCGGGGGCGAGGCTGAAGCTGTCCACCCGCAGCCGGTCGGCGACGGTGACCTCCTCCAGGGTGGCGGTCAGGCCGTCGCCCTTGCCGCCCTCGATGCGCGCGGCGAAACGCAGCGGCTCCGGCGGCTTGGGCACCGGGTTCTCCTCCAGGCGGCGCAGCCGTTCGCGGGCGTTGCGCACCACGCCGGACAGGCCCGCCTCGTGCGAGCGGCGGTGGCCTGCCGTACGGACGCGGTCGCCGGAGCGCTCGCCGGCGCTGAGCCGTTCGATGCCGCCCTCGGCCAGCCGGGACTGGCGCTCCAGCTCGGCCAGCCACTCGTCGTACTCCTGCTGCCTGCGCCGCCTGGTGGCTGCCTTGGCGGTGAGGTAACCGTCCCAGCCGTCGCCGTAACGGGTGACGGCCCGCTCGTCCACCTCCAGGATCGTGGTGGCGAACCCGCTGAGGAAGGCCCGGTCGTGGGTGACGGCGACGACGGTGCCGCGGTGGGCGCGCAGGTGGTTCTCCAGCCAGGTCACCGCCTGCCGGTCGAGGTGGTTGGTCGGCTCGTCGAGGAGCAGCAGCTCGGGGGCCGCCGCCAGCACGCAGGCCAGGGCGAGCCGGGACTGCTCGCCGCCGGAGAGGGTGCCGAGTTGCCGGTCCCTGGTGATGCCGGACAGGCCGAGGCCGTGCATGGCGGCCTCCACGCGGGTGTCCGCCTCGTAGCCGCCGCGGGCCTCGAAGGCGGTGTACAGCTCGCCGTACGCGGCCATGTCCTCGGCCTCCGCTGCCTCGATCATGCGTGTTTCGAGGTCGCGCAGCTCGCTGAGTGCGGCGTCGACGGCGTCCTGCACGGTGTTGCCGGCGGGCAGGTCGAGCGTCTGGCCGAGGTGGCCGACGCCGTCGGCGACGACGGTCAGCTCGCCGTTGTCCGGCAGCTCGGCGCCGGCGACCAGGCGGAGCAGGGTCGACTTGCCCGACCCGTTCTCGCCGATGACGCCGGCCTTCTCGCCGGTGCGTACGGTGAACGAGACGCGGTCGAGCACGATGCGCTCGCCGTACGTCTTGGATACGTCACGAAGGGTGAGCTGGCTCATGGGTGAGCCCTCCAGATTTCACGGAGAAGGTTTCAGGGAACGCGAAAGCCGCGACTCGATCGGCTGTGGCCGAGAGTCGTCAGCGCGGGAGTCCTACAGGTACTCCAGCCTGTTCTGCGTTCCTGAACATGCACCCATGACGACGAACATACCTAAAAGGGTCAAAACGGCGCGACCGATTTTTGGGCGACCAAGGGCGCTCATGGTCGGCCCCTTTGGTAGAGTGGCCTTGTTGCAGTTGTGGTACCCATGAACTCTGTGTGCACCTGGCGGGATGTGACCCTCAGGTGCATTTTTGTTTCGACCGGTCATTTCCGGATGGGCTTCATTGCGGCGACGAGAGGTCTGCACAGTGCAGATTTCTGCTCTGCGCCTTACCGAAGGAGATCGACATGGCAACCGGAACCGTGAAGTGGTTCAACGCGGAAAAGGGCTTCGGCTTCATCGAGCAGGACGGCGGCGGCGCTGACGTCTTCGCCCACTACTCGAACATCGCCGCCCAGGGCTTCCGCGAGCTGCAGGAAGGCCAGAAGGTGTCCTTCGACGTCACGCAGGGCCAGAAGGGCCCGCAGGCCGAGAACATCGTTCCCGTCTGATCCAGCGCACTCCACGTAGCCGGAGCCCGCACCCGCATGGGTGCGGGCTTCGCTGTTTCACGAGTACGGCCGCACACAGCGAACGAGACACTTCTCCCGGCCTTCACCCCGGCGTGCCTGCCCGGCCCGAAGGGGTTGCGCCGGTTCTTGTCCGTGCCAGCCACCCAGCTCGTCTCCCACCCCTCGTCCCGGCCGTCGACGATCCAGCGGTAGCCGTACTCGGTTGACTTGCCCGACATGCCCTGCCCGCCCACGCCGAGACGGCCGAGCAGCCGGTAGGGCCCCCACCGCCACCGGGTCGCCCTCCCGGAGGGGCTCGACGTGCGGGTATGGGACTCCCGGATCAGCTGACAGGTGATCGTCAGCGCCATAGCGCGAGGATCAAGTCGGGTAAACCGGGATTCGGGGTTGCAGATTTGGTTAGCCTAACCTAACTTAAGGCGGAGTTTCCGTTTGAGAGATAGGAACGCCGCATGCGCGCGCTACGTCCACTTCTCGCCGTGGCGGCGTTGGGCCTCGGGCTCATCGGCTGCGGCGGGCAGAACGCCCAGCAGTCCAAGGCAGCAGGATCCCCCTCCTCCGGCCCCTGGTCGTTCACCGACGGCTCCGGCCAGACCGTCAAGGCGGCCAAGGTCCCGACACGGATCATCGCCCACGCGGGCGAGGCCGCCGCGCTCATGTCGTTCGGCATCAAGCCGGTCGGCATCTACGCCGACGAACCGGTCAAGACCGACTCCAACCTGAAGGACCTCGACCTCACCGGCATCGAGATCCTCGGCACCGCGTGGGGCAAGATCGACGTGGAGAAGGCGGCCGCCCTGCGCCCCGACCTGATCGTCGCCGACTGGTGGCCGGCCGAGAAGGCCTACAGCGGCCTGGAGGAGGGCGTCGACGAGAAGAGCAAGAAGCTCAAGGAGCTGGCTCCCATCGCGGGCGTCGCGCAGGGCAAGTCCATCGAGGACCTGGCCCAGGGGTACGAGGACCTGGCCAAGAGCCTGGGCGCCAAGGTCGACGCCCCGGAGATCGCCGCGAACAAGAAGCGTTTCCAGGAGGCCGTCGAGCGGTTCAAGGCCGCGGTCGCCGCCAAGCCCGGCCTGACCGCCCTCGGCATGTCGCCCGCCGACGACAAGGTGTACGTCGCGAACCCGGCCTACGCCCCCGAACTGCTCGACTTCCAGCGCTGGGGCATGAAGGTGCTCAACCCCGCCAAGCCGGACGCCGACTTCCCCTACTGGGAGACGCTGAGCTGGGAGAACGCCGACCGCTACCAGCCCGACCTGATCCTGTGGGACGGCAGGTCCTACAAGCCCACGGCCAACGCCGAGTGGGGCGCCAAGCAGCCCACCTGGTTCAAGATCAAGGCGGCGAAGGCCGGCGCCGCGACGGCCTGGCCCGCGTACTGGCTGCACACGTTCGGCCACTTCGCCACCGAGCTGGACAAGCTGACCGAGGTGGTCAAGGCCGCCGACGAGAACGTCGGCGAGTGACCCAGCCCCGATGACCAGCACTCTTTCCGTACGGCGAGCCTCGGTCCTGGCGCCGGGGCTCGCCGTCCTGCTCGTCCTCCTGGCCGCGGCCGCCTTCCTGAGCGTGACCCAGGGCGCGCGCGACATCGGCCTGCCCGAGGTCCTGCGCGCCCTCGGCGGCCTGTCCTCGGACGAGGCCATCACCAGTACGGTCACCCTCGAACTCCGGGTGCCGCGCACGCTGCTCGGCGTCCTGGTCGGCGCGGCGCTCGGCGCGGCGGGCGCGATCCTCCAGGGCGTCACCCGCAACCCGCTGGCCGACGCCGGGATCATGGGCATCAACGCGGGGGCCGCGGTCCTCGTGGTCTTCGCGATCACCGTGCTCGGCATCCGCGGAGTGGGCGTCTACGTGTGGTTCGCCTTCGCCGGGGCCATCGCCGCGACGTTCCTGGTCTACGCGATCGCCTCGCTGGGGCGCGAGGGCGCCACCCCGGTCAAGCTCGCCCTGGCAGGGGCCGCGGTCACCGCCGGGCTCGGCTCGGTGACGACGGGCATCGTCATGACCAACGTCGACGCGCTCAACGAGCTGCGGTTCTGGCAGGTGGGCGCGCTCGCCGGGCGCTACCTGCCGATCCTGACCGGGGTCGCGCCCTTCCTGGTCGCCGGGCTGGTCGTGGCGCTGGGTTTGGGGCGGGCGCTGAACGGGCTGGCGCTCGGCGAGGACACGGCGCGCGGCCTCGGCCAGCGCGTCGGGCTCACCAGGACGGTCGCGTTCTGCGTGGTCGCGGTGCTGGCCGGGGCGGCGACGGCGGCGTGCGGGCCGATCGTGTTCGTCGGCCTGGTCGTGCCGCACCTCGCGCGGGCGATCTGCGGGCCCGACTACCGGTGGACGCTGCCCTACTCGATGGTGCTGGCCCCGATCGTGCTGCTCCTGGCCGACGTGCTCGGCCGCGTGGCAGGTGCTCCTGGCGAGGTGCAGGTCGGGGTGGTGCTCGGCGTCATCGGCGCACCGATCTTCGTGCTGATCGTGCGTTATGGACGGATGGCCGAGGTATGAGCGTTCTCGTTGCGACGGCCGTGCGGACGACCCGGCGTCGCCGTACCGCCAGGATCACGGTCGTGACGGCGGCGCTGACCGCGCTCGTCTTCGCGCTGTTCGTCGTCACCATGATGGTGGGCAGCTTCCGGCTCACCGCAGCCGAGGTCGTCGGCACGCTGCTGGGCGTGCTCGACGACCCGAGCCTCGACTTCGTCGTCCTGGGCCTGCGCCTGCCGACCGCCGCCACCGGCCTGGCCGTCGGCCTGGCCCTGGGCGCGTCGGGGACGGTCTTCCAGCACCTGCTGCGCAACCCGCTCGCCTCGCCCGACTTCGTCGGCATCTCCTCGGGCGCGGGCCTGGCCGCCGTCGGCGGCATCGTGTTCCTCCAGGTCGGCGGGATCGCCATCGCCGGGCTCGCGCTGGGCGGGGCGATCGCGGCCGCGCTGCTCATGTACGTGCTCGCCTGGCGTGACGGGGTGAGCGGCTACCGCTTCATCCTCATCGGCATCGGCGTCGCCGCCTTCTTCGAGGGCCTCATTGCCTTCGTCCTGAGCCGCGCCCAGCTCTTCGAGGCGCGCCAGGCCATGCACTGGCTGACCGGCTCGGTCGGCCAGGCAGGTCCCACGGAGCTGCGGCTGCTGCTCGGGGCCCTGGTCGTGCTGCTCCCCCTGGCCATGCTGCTGCAGCGCCAGCTCCGCATGCTCGAACTCGGCGACGACGCGGCGCGCGGCCTGGGCGTGCCCACCGAGCTCGCCCGCGCCTGCCTGCTGGCCACCGCCGTGATCCTGCTCGCCCTGGCCGTCGCCGCCGCAGGACCGATCGTCTTCGTCGCGCTCGTGGCAGGACCGATCGCCAACCGGCTGCTGGGCCCGGCCACCGGCGGCATCGTCCCGGCCGCCCTGGTGGGCGCCGCCGTACTGCTGACCTCCGACCTCGTCGCCGTGCACCTGCTGCCCACGCCGCTGCCCACGGGCGTGGTCACCGGAGCCGTCGGCGCGCCGTACCTGCTGTGGCTGCTGGCCACCACGAACCGACAAGGAACAGGCGGTTGACCAGACTCCGCGCCCAGGGGCTGTCCCTCGGATACGACGACAGGACCATCATCTCCAACCTCGACGTCGACGTGCTCGACCGGAAGGTCACCGCGATCGTCGGCGCCAACGCCTGCGGCAAGTCGACGTTGCTGCGCGGGCTGGCGCGGCTGCTCAAGCCGCGCGAGGGCGCGGTCTTCATGGACGGCAGGCCGCTGGCCGACCTGAGCACCCTGGACGTGGCCAAGGTGCTCGGCCTGCTGCCGCAGACGCCGGTCGCGCCCGACGGCATCACGGTCGCCGACCTGGTCGGGCGGGGCAGGTACCCGCACCAGGGCTGGTTCCGCCGCTGGACGGAGCGCGACCACGAGGCGGTGACGCTGGCGCTGGACGCGACGGACACCACCGACCTGATCGACCGCCAGCTCCGCGGCCTGTCCGGCGGGCAGCGTCAGCGGGTGTGGGTCGCCATGGCGCTGGCCCAGGACACCGACCTGCTGCTGCTCGACGAACCGACCACCTATCTCGACATCAACCACCAGGTGGAGTTGCTGCGGCTGCTGCGCAAGCTCAACGCGGAGTCCGGCAAGACCATCGTGGCCGTGCTGCACGACCTCAACCTGGCCAGCCGTTACTGCGACCACATCATCGCGATGGCCGACGGCGCGATCGTCGCGGAGGGCACGCCGCAGGAGGTGATCACCGCCGAGCTGGTGGGGAAGGTCTTCGGCCTGTCCTGCGTGATCGTCCCGTGCCCGGTCGCGGGCACCCCCATCGTCGTCCCCGCCTAGCCGTTCGGAATACCCCTGGAGGGTAGGGTGTTAGGCTCGGTACGAGAGCACGGGAGAGGAGTGCGCCGATGGTCGGATACAGCGGCACCAAGCAGGACCACCTCCGGCGGTTGCGCCGGGTGGAGGGACAGGCCAGAGGCCTGCAGCGCATGGTAGAGGACGACAAGTACTGCATCGACATCCTGACGCAGGTGTCCGCGGCCACGAGCGCGCTGCAGTCGTTCGCCCTGTCACTTCTCGAGGAGCACCTGGCGCACTGCGTCGCCGAGGCCACGGTCAAGGGCGGCCCCGAGGCCCAGGCCAAGATCAAGGAGGCGACCGACGCCATCGCCAGGCTCGTCCGTTCCTGAAGGACCTCCTGCAGCCCCTGGGCTTACTTGCCCTTCGGCGGGAATACCTGGAGCGCCGACTCCAGCGCGCTGGCCTCCTCCGGCGTCAGCCGTTCCAGGAAGTGGACCAGCGTCGCGGCCTGGTTGCCGCTCCTGGCCAGGGAGTCGCGCATGAGGTCGGCCGTGTAGGCCTCCTTCGACGACACCGCTTCGTACACGTAGGCCCTGCCGACCGCCTCGCGCCTGAGCAGGCCCTTGGTGTGCAGGTTGTCCATGACGGTCATCACCGTCGTGTAGGCGATGCTCCGCTCGCGGCGCAGGTCCTCGAGCACCTCCCTGACCGAGAGGGGCTTGCGGTAGGACCAGATGCGATCCATGATCGTCGACTCGAGTTCACCCAACCCACGCGCCATGGCACCCATCCTATCGCCTACTATCGAAGGTAGTAGAAATGGAGTGACTCTTGCAGGAACCAGCCGCGTCCGTGATCCTTCCGACATGACCAGGCGGCGCCAACTCGTCCTGGCGATCGCGGTGATCGTCCCCGTCCTCGCGTACGGCGTGCCCGCCGTCGCGCTGGCCGGTGAGGTGCCCCCGGGCACCTCCGTGGCCGGGGTCGACATCGGCGGCATGTCGCCCGGCGCCGCGGAAGCCAGGCTGAAGCGCGACCTGGCGGCCCGCGCGGCGAAGCCACTGGTCGCCAAGGCGGCTGGCACGACCGTCAGGGTGGCGCCCGGCGACCTGGGCCTGTCCCTCGACGCGGCAGGGACGGTGGAGCTGGCGAGCAGGCAGTCCCTGACCCCCGTGGGGGTCGTCAGGTCCCTGTTCGGGCGGCGGGAGATCCAGCCGCTGGTCAAGGTCGACGAGGGACGGCTGGCCGCGGGCGTCGCCGATCTGGCCCATGCCCTCGACCGGCAGCCCAAGGAAGGGGCCGTCGAGTATCGCGGGGTCGAGCCGCGCGCCGTCCTCCCCAAGGCGGGCCGCACCCTGGACCAGGGCGCGGCGGCGCGAGCCTTACGTCAGGCCTTCCTGACCACGACGGCCCTCACCCTTCCCGTCCGTTCCGTCCCTCCGCTGGTGTCCGCGCAGGAGGTCAGGCAGGTCGCCGACGGGGTCGCCCGTACGGCTGTCGCGGGCCCGCTGACCCTGACGAACGAGGCGCGGCAGGCCACGCTGTCGGCGGCCGACCTCGCGGCCCGGCTGCGCTTCGTCCCGGACGAGGCGGCCGGTGGGCTGCGGCCCGAGTTCGACGCCGCCAAGGTGGCGCTCGACCTGGAATCCAAGCTCGTCGACCAGGACAGGCGGCCCAGGGACGCCTCCTTCGAGATCGTCGGCGGGCGGCCGAAGCTGGTGCCGTCGCGCGCCGGAGAGGGCATCGACCCGGGCGCGCTGAGCCAGGCCGTCGCCGCAGCCCTGGCCGGTGGCGCGGAGCGGACGATCGAGGCCCCGATGGGCCAGACCACCCCGCGCCTGACCACCGAGCAGGCGGAGAAGCTGGGCATCAAGGAGAAGGTCGGCGCCTTCACCACGCAACACCCCTGCTGCGCGCCGCGCGTCACCAACATCCACACCATCGCCGACCTCGTCGACGGCTACCTGGTCAAACCGGGCGAGACGTTCTCGCTCAACGGCGTCGTCGGCAAGCGCGACAAGGCGCGCGGCTTCGTCGAGGCGCCGATGATCCTCAACAACCGGTTCGTCAACGACGTCGGCGGCGGCGTCTCCCAGTTCGCCACCACGATGTTCAACGCCGTCTTCTTCGGCGGCTTCCAGGACGTGCAGCACACGCCGCACCAGTACTACATCTCCCGCTACCCGGCGGGCCGCGAGTCGACCGTCTCCTACCCGCAGCCCGACTTCCGCTGGCGCAACGACTCCCCGTACGGCGTGCTGATCAAGACCTCCTACACCGGCACCTCGATCACGGTGCAGTTCTGGAGCACCAAGCGGTTCGACATCAGCTCGCGCAGCTCGGAACGCTACGACGTGCGCGACTTCCCGACCCTGTCGGAGTCCGGGCCGGACTGCATCCCGATGGGCGGGGTCGAGGGCTTCTCCATCGACGTGTGGCGTACCTTCAAGAAGGATGGCGAGGTCGTGCGCGAGCAGAAGTTCCACACCGTCTACGCCCCGGAGCCCCGCCTGACGTGCGACGCACCTGGCTAGGCGTAAGAGAGGACCTTGGTCCCTTACCGGCCTGGGGTCGGTGCTGCCAGAGTGAGCCTATGAGCGCTGACCCGGCTGGTCAGCGGGTGCTTTCCGTGAGCGAATGCCTGGCCCTGCTCACCACCACCCGTATCGGCAGGCTTGTCTTCACAGAACAGGCGCTCCCCGCCGTGCGTCCGTTGACCTTCGCGTTCGACACCGGCGCCGTGGTCGTGCGCAGGGCCGCCTGGTCACCACCGGTGTCGCTGGACGGCATGATCGTCGCGTTCGAGGTCGACGAGCTCGACCCGCAGACGGGCAGCGGCTGGTTCGTGACGGTGGTGGGACGCGCCAGGGTCGAGGCGGCGGAGATCGTCATTTCCGCCGATCGCGTAGAAGGACGGCGAGCTTGACGGTCGTCCCGCGCGGCCCGTTCCGCATGTGGATCGAGTCGCTGAGCCGCCGCGCCAGCCAGATGCCGCGCCCGCCCGGCTGGGCGAACGGCGGCGGATCGAGCACCCTCCACCGGTCCACGGGAATTCCCGGCCCTCGATCCGCCACCTCGCACCACAACATCGAGCCGTCCCGCCAGAGGCTTACCTTTCCCTGTCCGCCCCCATGCTGGACAGCGTTGGTGATCACCTCGTGGACGGCCAGCACGAACTCGTCCAGCCGGTGACCACTCAGTCCCGCCTCCACCGCCTCGGCTCGTACGGTCTCCCGCACGGTCACCACTTCCTGCGGGCCGAAGGACCGAGTGTTCATTTTTCTTACGGTGGCAGCACGCCCCCGGCCTGAGTAGTGCGCAAAGTCGTCGATCTCGGGGGACTTAGGTCCCGAACCGTGAACAGACACCTTGCGCCCCACTGGATGGCGCCCGCACAGCGGGGTATCTTCCTTGGAGAGATACGGAGCGTAGGCATGGATGTCGCATATGTGACTGTTGGGATATGCGTCCCATTGGTCACCTATTTCGTCTTACGGCTGTGGCACAAGCGCGCCGGTGACCCGGACGTCTCTCCCAGCTCCCTGCACCAGGATCTCGAACTCCTCCGCGCCGAGGTGAAGGCGCTGCGCGAGAGCGCGGAGGCCCGCGAGGGGCGGCAGCGGTGAGATGGACCGTCACCGTACGGCCGGCCGCCCTGTCGCTGCAGGCCACGCTGGACGCGACGCGCGCCAAGCTCGACCGGGCGCGCACCGCCCTCGGTGAAGACGATGGCTGAGGGTTCCGCGCGGCCGATGCGGCTCGACGACCTGCTGGCCGACCTGCAACTCCGGCTCGAAGGGATCGTCTCCAGCCGGCGCAGGACGCAGTTGCTGCTCGACGCGGTGGTCTCGCTCGGCAGCGACCTCACCCTGGAGACCGTCCTGCAACGCGTCGTCGAAGCCGCGCGCAGCCTGGCGGGCGCGCGCTACGGCGCGCTCGGCATCGTCGGGCAGGA
The DNA here is from genome assembly GCF_044457355.1 of Nonomuraea sp. NPDC050556. NCBI lineage: Bacteria > Bacillati > Actinomycetota > Actinomycetes > Streptosporangiales > Streptosporangiaceae > Nonomuraea > Nonomuraea sp. NPDC050556. The sequence continues at coordinate 3,285,289 of NZ_JBITGU010000001.1, forward strand.
CGGGCGGTTCAGGCAGTTCCAGCCGTCGGGGATGCCCGCCGAGCAGATCGCCGCGATGCCGCGCCCGCCCAGCGGCGCCGGGCTGCTCGGGCTCCTGCTCGACGAGCCGGGACCGCTGAGGGTGCCGGACATCACCGCGCATCCCGCCTTCACCGGGTTCCCCGACGGGCATCCCGTCATGGGGAGCTTCCTCGGCGTGCCGATCCGCGCGCTCGGCGTGCCGTACTGCGTCCTCTACCTCACCGAGAAGGAGGGCGGGGACGGCTTCGACGAGGACGACGAGGCGCTCGTCGCGGCCCTCGCGGCTGCGGCCGGCGTCGCGGTCGAGAACGCGCGGCTGCTGGCCACGACCCAGCAGCGGGAGGGCTGGCTGGCGGCCTCGGCCGAGGTGATGACCGCGCTGCTGTCGGGGGCGCACCGCGACGAGGTGTTCCGGCTGATCGTACGGCTGGCCAGGCAGATCGTCGACGCCGACACCTCGGCCATGGTGCTCCCCTCGCCGGCGGAAGGGATGCTGCGCGTCGAGATCACCGACGGGCCGGGCGCCGAGATCCTCGACGGGATCGACATCCCGATCGGCCAGTCGATCATCGGCCAGGTGTTCCGCACCGGCGCGGCTGAGCTGATCGACGACATCGGCGCGACGGGCGCGCCCGTCGTGGTCTCGCGGGTGCCGATGGGCCCTGGGGTCCAGGTGCCGTTCGGCGCCCCAGGCCAGGTGCGGGGCGTGCTTGGGTGCGCGCGGCGGCCGGGCCGCCTGCCGTTCACCGAGGCGGACATGGGCATGGCCCAGCAGTTCGCCGCCCAGGCCGCGCTCGCCCTCGAACTCGCCGAGGCGCGCGGCGACACAGAACGGCTCATCCTCCTGGAGGACCGCGACCGCATCGCCAAGGACCTGCACGACCTGGTCATCCAGCGGCTGTTCGCGGTGGCCATGCGGCTGGTGGGCGCGGCGCGGCTGAGCGTCGACCCCGAGGTGGCCTCGCGGGTGCAGACGGCGGTGAACGAGCTGGACGAGACGATCCAGCAGATCCGCTCCACCATCTTCGACCTGCAACTCCGCCAGGAGGCCGGGGAGACGTGGCGGGCGCGGGTGGTCGAGGTGCTCAGGAACGCGCGGTTCCACCTCGGCTTCGCCCCGGGGCTGAGCATGGAGGGCTTCGTCGACTCGGCGATGCCGGAGGAGGTCGGCGAGCACCTGCTGGCCGTCCTGCGCGAGGCCCTGTCGAACGTGGCCAGGCACGCGCACGCCTCGGCCGTGCGGGTGCTCATCACCATCGGCGACGCCGTCCTGCTCCGCGTGGAGGACGACGGGGTCGGGATCAGCGCCGAGGGGCGCCGCAGCGGCCTGCGCAACCTGGCGGAACGCGCGGCCAGGCTGGGGGGCTCGTTCGAGGTGCGCTCACGCGACGGTGGGGGCACGTGGCTGGAGTGGCGGGTCCCCCTCTGACCGGTACGGCCGGCGCGACTCCGACTTCAGCCTGGTGGCGAGCGAGGCGGCCTGCGTCCTGCGGTTGAGGTCCAGCTTGGCGAGCACCACGGAGACGTAGTTCTTCACGGTCTTCTCTGCCAGGTGGAGCCGCGCGCCGATCTGGCGGTTCGTCAGGCCCTCCCCGATCAGCTCCAGGATGCTGCGCTCCTGGGTCGTCAGCGCGGCGAGCGGATCGCCGGCGGCGTCCTGGGCGCGCAGCCGCTTCAGCATGGCCGAGGTCATCTGCGGGTCGAGGAGCGACTGTCCGGCGGCGACGGTCCTGATGGCGCCGACCAGGTCCTGGCCGCGGATCTGCTTGAGTACGTAACCGGCGGCGCCCGCCATGATGGCGTCGAACAGGGCGTCCTCGTCCTGGTAGGAGGTCAGCATGAGGCAGGCGATCTCCGGCGCCTGCGAGCGGATGTCCCTGCAGAGGTGGACGCCGTCACCGTCGGGCAGGCGCACGTCCAGCACGGCCACCCGGGGCAGGGCGGCGGGGATGCGGGCCAGGGCCTGCTCCGCCGTACCGGCCTCGCCGACCACCTCCAGGTCGCTCTCGGCCTCCAGGAGGGCGGCGACGCCCCTTCTGACGATCTCGTGGTCGTCGACGAGGAAGACCGTGATCATCGGGCTCCTTCCTATAAGCGTACCGCCACGGTCCAGGCGAGACGGTGGTTGTCGTCGAAGTCGGAGCACAGCAGGACGCGGCAGGGAGCCATGCGCAGGACCGAGGTCACCGTCGCGCCGCGCAGGGGTCCGTCCTCCTGTCTCGCGCCCATCACCAGCAGGTCGGTGGGGGTGGCGTGACGGCACAGTTCCATGGCCGCCGAACCGGCCACGACGACAGTCTCCACCTTGAGGCCGGGAAACTCCCGTGCCGTTCCGTCTGCGAGGTTGGCGGCCAGGGTTCTGGCGGCACGGCTGGAGCGGGGGTCGGCGGCGACGGCCTCGTCGATCACGTACAGCACGTCGAGCACCGCCTCCCGGGCCGAGGCCTCCTTGGCGGCACGGCGCAACGCCGCCAGGGAGTTGCGGGAGCCGTCCAAGCCAACAATGACACGCGGGTGGCTCATGATCGGGACCTTTCGGGATGGAGGTGGCCAACCCTCACCCTTGCGCAACCGTCGCGGCCGTTCCCAGGGCTCAATGGCCCTGCTGGGAAGGCCCAAGGTCCCGATCACCCCTATTTCCCCATAAAGAGCGCGGCCGCCGCGTCGGGGACATCGATCTCCAGCCTGCGGGGTGGGCGGCGGTAGCCGGTGGAGGCGGGGCGTTCCGGGATCTCCAGTTTGGCCGGGCGCACCTTCTCGTAGGGGATCGTGGACAGGAGGTGGGAGATCATGTTGATCCTCGCCCGCCGCTTGTCCTCGCTCTCCACGTCGTACCAGGGCGCCTCCGGGATGTCGGTGTGCACCAGCATCTCGTCCTTGGCCCGCGAGTAGTCCTCCCAGCGCACGATCGACTCCAGGTCCATGGGCGACAGCTTCCACCGCCGCATCGGGTCCTCCAGCCGTGACCTGAACCGGCGCTCCTGCTCCTCGTCGGTGACCGAGAACCAGTATTTGCGGAGCATGATCCCGTCCTCCACCAGGAGCCGCTCGAAGATCGGGCACTGGTGGAGGAACCGGGTGTACTCCTCCTGCGTGCAGAACCCCATCACCCGCTCGACCCCGGCCCGGTTGTACCAACTGCGGTCGAACAGCACGATCTCCCCCGCGGCGGGCAGGTGGTCGACGTAGCGCTGGAAATACCACTGCGACCGCTCGCGCTCGGTCGGAGCGGGCAGCGCGACGGTCCTGGTCACGCGCGGGTTGAGGTACTCGGCGACCCGTTTGATGGTGCCGCCCTTGCCCGCCGCGTCGCGCCCCTCGAAGATCACGACCACGCGGCGCCCCTCGGCCCGCACCCACTCCTGCAGCTTGACCAGCTCTCCCTGGAGGCGGAAGAGCTCTTTCTCGTACGGCTTGCGCGGCAGACGCTCCTTACTCATGCGTCCAAGTGGTAGCTTGCCCGTCATGGCCGGTCAACCATCTGAGTGGGAAGCGGCTTGGGACGTCCTGGCGCCCGTGACGGATCTGGTCACCCCGATGGCGGTGCGGGTCGCCGCCACGCTGGGGCTGGCCGATCTGCTGGGCGACGACGTGCTACCCGTCGACGAGCTGGCCCGCCGTACCGGCACGGACTCCGACGCGCTGGGGCGGATGCTGCGCCACCTGGCCTGCAAGGGGATCTTCGCTGAGCCGGAGCCCGGCTCCTTCGCCGTCAACGGGCCCGCCGCGCTGCTGGCGGCCGACCACCCGTCGGGGATGCGGGCGCGGCTCGACCTCGACGGCTTCGGCGGGCAGATGGACCTGTCGTTCACCGGGCTGCTGCACACGGTCCGCACCGGGCAACCGGCGTGGGAGACGGTCTTCGGCGCCCCGATCTGGCCCTACCTCGCCGAGCACCCGCGGATGAGCGCGTCGTTCGACGCGCTCATGGCGACCGGCGCCGACTACCTCGCCGACGCCGCGGGCGGGTACGACTGGTCGGGGGTGCGGCACGTGGTCGACGTGGGCGGCGGCACCGGCGCGCTGCTCGCCGTACTGCTGGAGGCCCACCCTGACCTGCGGGCCACACTCGTGGACCTCCCGGACACCGTGGAGCGCGGCAGGGCCCACCTCCAGGACGAGCGGTGCTCCTTCGCCGGCCATAGCTTCTTCGATCCGCTGCCGGGCGGCGCGGACGTGTACGTGCTCAGGCGCGTGCTGCACGACTGGAGCGACGACGAGGCCGTGCGGATCCTGCGCCGCTGCGCGGAAGCGGCCGGGACCGAGGGACGGATCGTCGTGATCGAGACGCCCGGCCGTCCCGGCGCCATGCTCGCCGAGATGAGCCTGCGCATGCTCGTGCTCAGCGGCGGACGCGAGCGGACCGGGGACGACTACGCCGCCCTCGCCTCCCGGGCCGGGCTGGACCTCGCCGACGTGCGCGAAACCGCGCTGGGCCACATCATTCTCACCTGCACGAACCCCGGATAGTCACCGTACGATGTCATGAGACTACTCATCGTGACATCCGGGGAGAAGCCGTGGCAGTCAACATCATGGTTGTGGGCGACTCGATCAGTCATGGAAGCAGCGGCGACTGGACGTGGCGCTACCGCCTGTGGCGGCACCTGCGTGACCACGGCGTGGACCTCGACCTGGTCGGGCCCAAGAACGACGTCGACGACATCACCACGGAGGAGTGCGGCGACGGGCACACCGCCTACGCCGACCCCGAGTTCGACACCGACCACGACGCGCAGTGGGGACGGCCGTACCTCGTCGAGAAGGAGGAGATCGAGGCCAAGGTGGCGGCGCACCGGCCGGACTACCTGCTGGTGCTGCTGGGGATCAACGACCTGTTCTGGCACGACATCAGCCCGGAGCAGGGCGAGCAGAACGTCCGCGACTTCCTGGCTGCGGCGCGGCGCGGCAACCCCCGGGTGCGGGTGGCGCTGGGGACCGTCCTCGACACCCAGAAGGCCCGCGACGAACCGGCGTTCAACGCCAAGGTGGCCGAGTTCAACCGGCGGCTGATCCTGGTGGCGGAGACCGGGTGGACGCCGGAGTCGCCGGTGGTCATCGCGCCCACCTCGGCGGAGTTCGTCTCCACGGCGCACACGTGGGACGGCACGCACCCCAACGCGCAGGGTGAGCTGCGCATCGCGGCCGCCTTCGCCGACACGCTGTCGGGGCAGTTCGGCATCGGCGCGCCGTACCCGCGGCCCTTCCCGAGGGTCGCCGAGGTCCCCGCCCAGGCCAAGCAGCCGCGAACAGTGCCATGATCCCTGATCACCTAGGTCGTACGGTCACCAGAAGGTGTTTCATCAGGGGCTGGTCGCTCTGGTGCTGTAGTCGGTGATCGAGCACAACACGTTCATCTCCGGCATGTAGCCCGCGGCGCAGCCCCTGGGCAGGTCGTGGGTGACCGCGAGGTAGCCGTGCAGGGAGCGGGTGCTGCCGTCGCTGGCGGTGCTGGTGATGTCGACGGGGTCGAACTCCGCGATCCCCCGCTCCCGCATGTCCTCGGCGTTCATGAAGATGAGCGTGCTGCTTGATCCGGAACCCCATCGGCATCCGCACCCGCCGGTTGAAGTCCTCCAACCCGTCCAGCACCCTGGCCATCGTGTCGCGGATGCGGTCGTAGTCCTCCACGTACCACTCCCACCGGGTCGGACTGCCCGGCAGCGCCGCCTTGGCCAGCCCGGCGATGATGGCCGGCTCCGACAGCAGGTGCGGTGACGCCGGCCGCTTCATCCCGGCAGACAGGTGGACCATGCTCATCGAGTCCTCCACCGACGTCCGCTGCAGGCCCCCGCGCTGCTCGTCCTTCTCGGTGCGGCCCAGGCACGGCAGGATCAGCGCCTGCCGCCCGTGCACGAGATGGCTGCGGTTCAGCTTCGTGCTCACATGCACAGTCAGCTCACACGAAGGCAACCCCGCCCTTTCGCCGCTCAACGCCGGATTCCCGGCATTTGACGACATACCCCCCACCACTCGACCTGGCATGCCCCGATTTTGACCTTCCGTGTGTCAGGAGCTCCGGGCGCGGCGGGTCGCGGAGACGTCGAGGTCCAGGGTGATCTCCTTGCTCACCAGGACCGCGGTGGCTGCGTTCCAGTTGGCGCCCCAGTCCATGCGGTTGATCACGGCGCTGCCCGTGAAGCGCACGGCGGCCCCGGTGCCGGTCAGGGCGAAGGTCACGGTGACCGGCCGGGTCGTGCCGCGGACGGTCAGGTCGCCCGTGACCCGGTAGGTGGTTCCCCCCGAGGGCTCGACCCGGGTCGAGACGAAGGTGATGGCCGGGTGGGCGTCCGCGTCCAGGAAGCTCGCGGCGAGCTGGTCGTCACGGCGACGATTGCCGGTCCGAATGCTCCCGGCCTCGATCGTGAGCCGCACGCCGGACCTCGACGGGTCGTCGCCGTCCAGGTGCGCGCTGCCCTCGAAGGCGTCGAACCGCCCGCGCACCCTGCTGGCCATCGTGTGCCGCCCGACGAAGCCGATCCGCGTGCCGGCGGGGTCGAGCACGTAGTCTCCGGTCAGCTCGCCGAGCCCGGTTCCCAGGTGAAGATCGCTCATGTCACATCCGTTGCATTTGAGGGGTCATATAGGGAGACACCCCGCGACTGAGGAATGTGACAGATGACGGAATCCCTGGCCGAGGGGTTCGAGAAGCACCGGACCCGCATGCGGGCCGTGGCCTACCGGATGCTCGGTTCGACGGCCGAGGCGGACGACGCCGTCCAGGAAGCCTGGATGCGCGCCAGCAGGGCGGACGCGGAGAGCGTCGACGACCTCGGCGCCTGGCTGACCACCATCGTCGCCCGGGTGTGCCTGAACGTCCTGCGCTCGCACCGGGCGCGCCCCGAGGACCCGGTGGGCGTGCACGTGCCCGACCCCGTCATCGGCGGGACGACCCCGGAGGACGAGGCGCTGCTCGCCGACGCGGTCGGGCTCGCGCTGCTCGTGGTGCTCGAAACGCTGACCCCGGCAGAGCGGCTGGCGTTCGTCCTGCACGACATGTTCGACCTGCCCTTCGACGAGATCGCGCCCATGGTGGGGAAGTCGTCGGCGGCGGCGAGGCAGCTCGCCAGCCGGGCCAGGCGGCGGGTGCGCGGGGCGGGGGTGGACGACCACGAGCCCGATCTCGCGCGGCAGCGGGAGGTGGTGGACGCCTTCTACGCGGCGGCGCGGCGCGGCGACCTCGACGCGCTCGTCGCGGCCCTGGACCCGGACGTGGTGCTGCGGGCCGACGGCGGGGTCGGGCGCGCCGACCTCTCGGTGGTGGCGCACGGCGCGTCCGACGTGGTCGCGCGGGCATTGAAGCTCCACCAACCCGCCGCGGTGCTCCGCCCGGCGGTGGTGAACGGCTCAGCCGGGGTGGTGGCGACGATCGGCGGGGAGCTGATCGCGGTCATCGGGTTCACCGTCGCCCGCGGCAGGATCGTGCGCATCGACGTCCTCGCCGACCCCGACCGCCTCGCCCACGTGGACCTGTCCCCCCTCGACACCTGACCGCCCCGCTTGGAACACCCGGCAGAAATGCGACCTCCACCCAAATCTCTCCCTCACAAGAAAGAGGGAGGGTCTCCTCTCCGAAGGGTCTTTCTGTCGGGTGTTGTCAGGACCCCATGGCCGCGGTCACCGCGCTCGCGAACTCCTGCCAGCTCTCCCGCTCCCCCCGCAGAGCCGTGCGCCCGTCGCCGGTGAGCTCGTAGGAACGGCGCCGCCGTCCCCCCACCACCGACCAGCTCCCCGCGATCAGCCCGGCCCGCTCCAACCGGTGCAACGCCGGATAAACGGTCCCCGTCGGCAGGTCGATCCGCCCGCCGGTGGACTCGCGCAGCGCCTCCTTCACGGCGTACCCGTGCCGCGGCCCGCCCTCCAGCGCCGCGAGCAGCAGGCCGTCCAGGTGCCCCTTGAGCGCTTCTGCCCTCATAGGTAGTGACGCTACGTCGAGCCTCAGGAAGAGGCAATCAGGAGCGTCAGGTCGCGTTCGGCGTACAGCCGGTGCTCCCACTCCTCGTTGAGGACGATGCGCAGGCACTCCTTGAGCGGGAAGCTCTCCACCCGCGGCCATCCAGGCTCGGTACGGACCACCACGGAGCCGAGCCGCTCCCCGGTGAGCGCGGCCATGACCCCGCCCACGGCCGCCTGCCGGTCGGCGCGGACCTTGAGCACCTCGTCCAGCGACGGGCGCGCCTCGCGGTCCCACGGGATGCCGTCCCAGCCGGGCGCCTCGTCCCACGGCAGGTCGAGCGGGTGCCACGGGGACAGGTCGCCGAGGATCATGCGCTCCACCCACGCGGCGCTCGCGAAGTTGAGGTGGCGCAGGGTCTCCACGAACGACCACTCGTCGTCGACCCGCCGATGCAGCGCCTCCTCCGGCAGCGACCTGGCGCGCGCGACGGTGCCCGCCCACAACCGCTCCAGGATCGCCCACGCCTCGCGGAACCCGTCGGCGTCGTCGGGCCGCATCTTCGCCCGCTCGGGCATGCGCCGGTCCAGCTCCGCCTCGACCAGCGGCCCGACGTCGACGCCGTTGACGACGACGTTCCGCAGCTCGCCGCTGATCTGGACGTCGACCAGCTCGACGCCGCGCAGCCTGGTCCCGTTGAGGAGCGCGCCGCGTATCTGAGCGCCGCTGAGGTCGACGGAGCGGAAGGTGGCGTCCCTGAGACTCACCTGCTCGAAGCGGGCGCCGGAGAGGTCCTGTTCGCGGAACTCGGTCATGCGCGCCACGATAGGGCCCATGGGCTTGGTCAGGAAGGTTCCCGCGCTCGTCCTGGCGTGCCTGGTGGGCTGCGCCGTACAACAGAGCGGCACGCCCCAGGAGAAGCCGAGCGCGCAGCCTTCTGGACCCGTCGCGGGGCTGCCGCTCGCGGCGGGCAGCGGGATCCGCCTGCTCGTGGACGAGAACAGCGCCCCCTCGATGCTGGACGTCGACACGGGCGCCTCCACGCTGGTGTCAGGGCTGCCGCAGCCCGACCCGAGCAGCATCACCTACGCGACCACCTCGTCGGGCAGGCACACCTTCGTCGAGGTGGGCGGCCCGGGGCTGAACCAGGGCCGGGTGTACCTGCTCCAGGGCACGGCCGCGCGGAAGGTGGACAGGGGATGGTTCGCGTTCCCCGCCTACGACGACTCGGGGTTCTGGATCACCGACCAGCCGGCGTACGGCGGCTCGTGCACGGTGCGGAAGGTGACGGAGACGGGAAAGGTGCTGGTCCGCCCCCGCTGGACCTACTGCGGCGCGCTCCCCTCCACCGACACTCCGTTCGGCCTGCAGGCCATGTGGAGGGACGAGTCGCTCCTCCTGGCCCACGACAGCCTGCGCAAGGTCGGCAGGTACCCGCGCATCGTGACGTCGAACCGCCAGGAGCTGCTGGTGGAGGGCAAGGACAGGAAGCTCACCCTGGTCGACCCGGGCACCGGGAAGAAGCGGCAGGTGGACCGGCCGTCGGAGCGCGAGGCGAAGGACGGGAAGGCCGGCGCGGACGGCAGGTACCTCGCCGTCCCGTTCGTCGAGGGAGACATGGATGACCGGCTCGACCTCTGGGTGCTGGACACGCGGACCCTGGAGTGGACCAGGCTGCCGTCGATGCCCCTGCCCGTCGACGTCAGGCGGTGGACGATGCGCTGGTCGCAGGACGGGCGGCTGATCCTGGCCGGCGGGTTCGCCCAGACCACGGAGGAGTATCCGACGGACGCCGACTTCGCCACCATGATCGCCGTGTGGCGTCCCGGCGAGCCGTCGCTGTCGCTGAAGCGGCTCCCCGTGCACTGGGAGAACCACCTGACGATCGTCGGGTGACCGCCCTCCGGCCTGGTAGGTCCAGTACAGGGCCGGAGGGCGGTTACCGCTGCTGACTACTGCTTACGCGCGGGCGCCGGGCTGTTCTCGTCCGAGGACGAGCAGGTCTTGGCGCAGTTGGTGCCGTCCGCCTGCACGGTCGCCGAGGCGGTGAAGGTGTCGGACACCCCCTCGGGCATGATGCAGGTGACCTTGAAGGTCATCTTGCCGCCCGCTGCGAGCGAGATGACCTCGTCGAGGTCACCCATCCCGCTGGCCGCGGGGCACTTGCCCCCGGCGCTGGTGCAGGTCCACTTGACGGTGTCCCACGGCGTGGGCCAGTCGGCCCCGACCGTGGCGCCCTGGACGTCGACCGGTCCCGTGTTGGTGACCGTCACCTCGTAGGTGTACGGCTTGCCCGGCACGTACGGCGCCGGCTTCGAGGTGATCTTGACGTCGAGCTCGCCGGTCGGCGCGGGGTCGACGACGGGCAGCTGGATCTCGCCCGTGCCCTTGTTGTTGGCCGGGTTGGTGTCGCCGGCCGTCTCCACGTCGGTGGTGACGCTGACCGGGCCGCTGCCCTGACCGTCGGGAACCTTCACCCCGATGGTGACCGGCGGGTACGACTCGCCGCCGGGCAGCGCGTCCTCACCGGTGCCGGGACGCTTGCAGGTGACCTTCTGGCCGTCGATCGTGCAGGTCCAGCCGTCGCCGGAGGCTCCGGTGATCTGCAGCGGGTCCGGCACGGTGTAGACGGCGACGACCTCGCTGTCGGTCGGACCAGCGGCCGGCGCGTTCACCGTGGTCATGACGATGGCGCCGGAGTTGCCCGGCTCCAGGGTCTTGGTGCCGCCGACGGTGGTCGACAGGTCGGGGCCGGGCGCGGGCGCCGGAGCGGCCGTGACGTCGGCCGGGCTGGTGGCGACGTTGTCGCCGGTGTTGACCTCGATGCCGCCGACGACGTCGGTGACCTGGTCGAGGACGCCCTTGGCGGTGACCGTACCCGAAGTGTCCTTGGCGATCGCGACGTCGATCTTGACGGGCGGCGCGCTGCCGCCCGGCGGGATCGAGCCGGCGGGCCGGTCACAGGTGACCTTCTGCCCGTCGATCGCGCAGGTCCATCCGTCGCCCGCCGCCGCGGTCGGCGTGACACCCGCGGGGATGTCGACCGTCATCTTCAGCGGGTTGTCGATGTAGCCGTAGTCGGGGCTGTTCGACACGGTGGCGGTGTAGGAGCCGGTTTCGCCGCCCTTCCACGGACCGTCGTTGGTCAGCGTGAGCTTGGCGTCGGCGTCGAGCGTCCTGGCCTGGAATCCGCTGATCGCCAGCTTGGCGGTCGCGGCTCCGGTGCCCGCCGCCCAGCCGACCTTGATGGTCGGCGGGAGCTGCGGCTGGTTGGGCAGGACGTTGCGCAGGTCGAGGTCCTTGACGACGTTGACCAGGTCGGCGCCCGCCTTGAAGCGGATGCCGACGTTCATGATGCCCTTGGTGGAGATGTCGATCACGGCGTGCTGCCTGGCCGCGTTGTGCTCCTTGGCCACCGGGTCCAGGAGCATCTGCGTCTTGGGCAACGTGATGCCCGAGACGTAGGAGTACTTCGTCGCCTCCGCGCCTCTGACCACGACGCTGTTGGGCTTCACGCACCCGTTGTCACCCGACTTGGTGACGTCGCAGCCCACCGGGCCGCCGGTGCCGGCGTCGAAGATCTTCGGGTTGGAGAAGTTGCCGTAGGAGTCGAAGCCGACGCCGACGAAGGCGCCCTTCAGCCCCTTGTAGCCCAGCCAGCCGCCGTACTGCCCCACCGAGGCGGGCGCCTTGCCGTCGACGATGTAGAACGAGATGCCGTCGCCGCCGCGCGCGCCGAGGATCGGCTCGTTGTACGGCTTCGGGTCGTACTGGTACATGTCGAACTCGAAGGTGAGTCCCTTGCTGGCGTCCAGCTCGTGGTTGAGCATGATCGCACCGGCGTTGCCGTTCAGCTGGGCGTTGCTCGTGAAGCGGAAGACGCCGTCGCCGGGCGTGTCGGTCGGGCCGCCGACGCAGGCGTCGATGGAGCCCGCCTGGTTGCTCGGCGCCGCGGTCAGGCACGGGTGGTCGGCGCTCGAACCGAGGCTGGAGACCAGCCACTCGCTCGTCGGGGCCGTGGTGCCGGTGAAGGTCTCGGTCTCGAGCTCTTCTGCGTGCGCTGGCGTGATCGTCGCCGCGAACGTCAGCCCAGCCATGACCGCCGTGGCGGCCGCGAGTCGTGACCGTTTGGCGCGGCTGGGTGAATGGTGGAGTCCGTACTCCATATTTTTCCCCCGGAATGGCGTATTGAAGAACGCCTGTACGGCTTGCGCAGATTTTCAACACGTATCCACGCCAGCCGGAACAGACGCTAATGGTTACCCCAGTCCAATAACCGAGCCCGATCAATCACAAACTGTGAGAATCGGTCACTTACGGCAACGATTGACTCTCAGAGTCTCCCGGGGAAGCGCATCGTCACCGTGGTGCCGCCCCGATCGGCCGCGAAGGCGATGTCGGCGGCGAGCCTGCGCGCCAGCCACACGCCCATCCCGCTGGTGGACCGCGGCCCCGGCGCGGTGAACTCCGGCTGGGCGGGCAGCCAGCCGGAGCCCTCGTCGTGGATCTCGAAGACGAGGTCGCCCCCCTCCACCCACACCCGCAGGTGGGCCTTGGCCGTCCCGTGGGTGACGGCGTTGGTGGCGATCTCGTTGACGGCGAGGACCAGGTCGTCGACCGAGTCCCCGGTCATCCCCGCCCTGACCGCCTGGGCGGCCGTGAAGTCGCGCACCGACGGCAGGTCGGACAGGCGGAAGACGAGCTCTTTGACCCGACGTCGCTCGTCGTTCACCGGGAACTCGCCTCCCGCCTGCTGGGAAATCCGCACTGTGCCGCCTGCCCCGTTTCGGCAACCGTACTCAGGAATCGCCGACCAACTCGCCGCGTAGCTGGTCGAGTACTTTACGGAGGATCCTCGACACGTGCATCTGGGAGATGCCGAACTCCTGGGCGATCTCCGCCTGGGTCATGTTGCCGAAGAAGCGCAGGAGCAGGATGTGCTTCTCGCGCTGCGGGAGCGCGTCGATGAGCGGCTTGACGGCCTGGCTGTCGACCAGCGTCGTCAACGTGTCGTCGTCCTCGGGGAGCACGTCGCCCAGCGAGGCGGCGTCGTCGGCGGTGCCGAGGGGCGCGTCGAGCGAGAGCGTGCTGTAGGCGGCCGAGGCGTCGAGGGTGAGCAGCACGTCCTCCTCGGTGATCCGCATCTTCTCGGCGAGCTCGGCCACCGTGGGCGAGCGGCCGAGCACCTGGCTGAGGTCGGCGACGAGCCGGTTCAGCTCGGACCTGCGCTCCTGGTAGACGCGGGGCACCCGGATGGCCCAGGTGCGGTCGCGGAAGTGCCGCTTGACCTCGCCGGTCATCGTGACGACCGCGTAGCCCCTGAAGGCGTGGCCGAGGGAGGCGTCGAAGCCGTTGACGGCCTTCATGAGACCGACGTAGGCGGCCTGGAGGAGGTCCTCCATGGGCTCGCCGCGATAGCGGTAGCGGCGGGCGATCTCCATGGCGAGCGGCCGGTGCATCTCCACGATCCGCTCGCGCAGGCGTTCCTTGGACTCGTCCGGGGTGTCCTGGTCGTTCAGCTCGGCGAGAAGGTCTTCCGCTGTCATTTCCTTGACGAGCATGGCTGCGGCTCCTATGTGGTTCACAGGCGCGCCGCGCATGGAAAAAGCCCAGGCAGAGGCGCGCCTCGTACTGCAAGCGAGGCTGAAGCCCTCTGCTGGACTCCAAGAGGAGTATCCCCCGTTCTCGCCAAGGTATTCCACCTATCTCCGGTGACAGTAAGGTTTCCCCTGTGACCGTGCCGGAGAACGACGAAGGCTCGATGGCCGCTTTGGCCCTGTTCTCGAGCGACGCCGACGGGCTCACCGTCGTGCGGGTGGAGGGCATCCTCGACGCCACGACGCGCAAGCAGTTCGCCGACCATCTGGCCGGCGTCGGCCCCGACCTGATCCTCGATCTGGCCGGAGTCACCTTCATGGACTCCAGGGCGCTCGGCCTGATCGTGCACCAGTGGCAGGAGGCCACCTCGTCGGGCTCCCGCTTCGCGCTGGTCGGCGTGCAGTACTCGAAGTCGAAGGTGATGTGGATCACCGGGCTGGCCCAGCGGCTGCCGCTCTACGACACCCTCGACGAGGCGCTCGCCGCGCTCACCTAGCCTCGTTCTGGTGCTCCTCGACCAGGAGCCTGGCCAGGTCGGCCACCTTCACCTGGTGGTGCTGCGAGATCCTGCGCAGCTCCTCGAAGGCGGCCTCGGCCGAGCATCCGCTGGTCTTCATGATGATGCCCTTGGCCTGGTCGATCACGGACCGCCCGGCCAGCGCCTCCTGCAGCTGGGCCGCGTCGGTGCGCGCCTCCTCGAAGTCCCACAGGTTGGCCATCGCCACCCTGACCTGCTGGGTGAGCATGCCGACCAGCGGCTCCACCCCCTGGGACGAGAAGGCCTCCGGGCGTACGGAGTACAGCCCCACCACGAGCAGCACCGGAGCGATCTGGATCGGCAGCACCAGCACCGAGCGCACCCCCCACCTGGTGGCCAGCCCGCCGTACCTCGGCCACCTGCGGTCGCGCAGCACGTCGGTGACCGTGACGCGGCGCCCGCTCCGCCTGGCCTCGATGGACGGGCCCTGCCCGAGCTCCCGCTCCCCCTCGACGAGCATGATGAGCTCGCTGTGCGATCCGGACACCAGCACGCGGTCGTCGCGCCACTGCTCGGCCGAGCCGCCAGAGCAGCCGGGCACGCCTCCCGCCAGGGTGGTGGTCAGGTCGCGCAGGACGCTCTCCGCCGAGGTGCCGTCACCGAGCCTGGCCAGCGCGGCGAGGTCCCTGGCCAGCACGGGAGTGATCAGCGGCGTCGATTCCCTCACAACAGCCTTCTTCCCGATATGGCTACGTTATTCCTGCGTGGCGTAGCGTTCAAAGAACGACTATGCCCCCAGAAGAGGACATCACTTGACCGAAGCCATGGACCTGACCGCTCTGGAACACGCCGTAGACGAGCTGGCCGAGCGGATCACCTCCCTGCGCGGAGCCCGCTCCGCCTACCCCGACGAGCAGGGCCCGACGCTGGAGGCGGCGCTCGCCGAGCTCGACACCGCGACGGAGCTCTTGCTGTCGGCGCGCACCGCGCTGCGCAACGGGACCGGGCGGCAGGGCAGGAAGGGCGGCGGCAGTGGCACGCAGCGCGAGCTCAAGCTGCTGCGCCAGGTGTTCAGGGCCTTCCCCGTCCCCGTGATCGTGATGGACGGCGGCGGCGTGGTCAGGCGGATCAACGGCGAGACGGGCAAGCTTCTCGGCAGCCCGGACGGCTACCTCGTGGGCCGCCCCTTTCCGCTGTTGGTCGACCTCTCGCGCCGGGCGGCGTTCCGCTCGCACCTGACGTCCGTGCTGCAGACCGGGCACACGGCGGCCTTCGAGACGAGGCTCTCCCACCAGGGCAGGACGCACGTGATCCAGCTCGCGCTGACCAGGCTGTCGATGCCCGGCGAGCCCCAGCAGATGGTCGCGGCCGTCGCGCTGCCGCTGGAGGTGCAGCCGCCCAACCCGGCCACGCCGCACCAGGGCCAGTCGGACGGCGCGCTGCTCATGCTGGCCGCCAGGCGGCAGGACCTGCTCGCCAGGATGGCCGCGCTGCTGCTCGACCCGGACAGCCTGCAGAAGCCGCTCGCGCTGCCCAGGGCGGCGCGGCTGCTGGCCGCCGACTGGGCCGACTGGGTGGTCGCCGATGTGACGCACGAGGGAAGCGTGCGCCGCTCGATCGTGCTGCCGCCGCGCGAGCAGCCGTTCGGCGCGGTCGTGCGGCTGCTGGAGCAGGCGGAGCCCATGGCCGCCCCCGTGGTGGCCCAGGTGCTCTCGCAGGCCACCGGGGTGGTGCACGAGATGGTCGAGGACGACCTGCTGCTCGGCCTGTCCGACGAGGGGCCGCTGCTCGCCTCGATGGGCGCCGGGTCGCTGCTGAGCGTGCCGATCGGCGGCTCGGGGGTGCTGACGCTGGTGCGGCTGCACGACAGGCCGCCGTTCACCCTGGCCGACCTCGGCCTGATCCAGGAGGTCGGGGCGCAGCTCGGGCTGGCGCTGCAGGCTCTGCACAGCTTCCAGAGCCGCACGCAGGCGACCGAGGCGCTGACCCAGAGCGTCGCGCCGCGGCGCCTGCCCGACGTGCCCGGGTTCGAGGCGGCGGCCATCTACCATCCAGGTTCGTCGGTGGGCGCCGAGTTCTACGACGTCTTCCCCGTGTCCTGCGGGTGGGGGTTCGCGCTGGGCGGCGCGGCGGGCAAGGGCGAGGAGGCCGCCTCGGTCACCGCGATGGTGCGCGGCGGCCTGCGCGTGCTCAGCACCTGGGAGAACGATCCCGACCAGGTGATGCGCAAGGTCAACCAGGCGCTCGTGGCGCAGGGCACCGGCATGTTCGTGATGGCCGTCACCGGGTTCGTCCAGGGCGACACCATCAGGCTGTCGTCGGCCGGCCACCATCCCGCGGCCGTGGTGCAGCGCGACGGCGGCGTGCGCTTCGCCTCAGGCGGCGGGGTGCCGCTGGGCATCTCGGCCGAGGCCGAGACGCGGGTCGAGGAGGTCACGCTGGCCCCGGAGCAGACGCTGGTCTTCTACTCGGAGGGGCTGATCTCCTCGCGCAACAGGACGGGCGAGACGTACGGCGAGGACCGGCTGGCCGACGTGCTGGGCAAGTGCGCAGGGCAGCCGCCCGCGGCCGTGGTCAAGGCGGTCGAGGACGACCGGCACGCCTTCTCCGAGGGGCAGGTCTGGGACGAGGTCGTGGTGCTCGCTCTGCGTTCCGTCTGACGCCGGGGGTTTGCGCGCGGTCCGAATCCGGGTATGGTCGTTTTCAGATACACGTGCCTAAGACGCAGGCACACCACAGTGGATGAACCTGTCTTCACGAGGTGTGCCCCCATGAACATCGCGATCGTCGCTTCCGTCGCGGAGAGCCGTCGTATCCATATTCTCGCCGCTGCCCGCGAGCTGGGCCGTACCCACAGGGTCACCGTCTACACGCGGCGCGACCGCACGGACGGCAAGCCGAAGTCACGCGTGGCCGGCGGGGTCACGCTGGAGCAGATCGACGCCGGGCCGGCGCGCAACCTGCCGGCCGACGACGTCGCCCCCTACCTGTCCGACGTCGGCGCGCAGCTCATGCGGCGCTGGAGCCAGGACCGGCCGGACGTCATCCACGCCCACTCCTGGACCGGCGGCCTGGCCGCCATCGCCGGGGCTGGCGGGCTGGGCGTGCCGGTCATGCAGACCTTCCACCCCGGCGGCTCCGAGCACCTGAAGCTGGAGCGGGCGCTGGGGCGCAGGGCGGACGGCGTCATCGCCGGGTCCGAGCACGAGGAGGCCGCGCTGATCAGGCTCGGCGTCCCGCGCGACCACATCTCGGTCGTGCCGTACGGCGTGGACGTGGACAGGTTCCGCCGACAGGGTCCGGTCACCGCGCGTACGGCGGGGCAGCGGCTGCTGCACGTCGGCCCGCTGACCCCGGGGTCCGGCGCGGCCACCGTGGTCCGCGCGCTGGCCGGGCTGCCCGGCGTCGAACTCGTCCTGGCCGGTGGCCCCGAGCCCGGCTCCCTCGACGACGACCGCGAGGTGCGCAGGTTGCGCATGCTGGCGCAGCAGGCCGGGGTGGCCGACCGGGTCACCATGCTCGGCCAGGTGCCGCACGGCTCGGTGCCCAAGCTCATGCGCGGCGCGGACCTCGTCCTCAGCCTGCCGCGCAGCACCAGCACCGGGATGGTGGCGCTGGAGGCGATGGCCTGCGGCGTGCCGGTGATCGCCTCGGCCGTGGGCGCGCACCTCGACTCGGTCGTCGACGGCGTCACCGGGCTGCTCGTGCCGCCGGACCGCCCGGCGCTGACCGCGCGGCTGGCCCGCGAGCTGCTGGCCGACCCGACGCGGCGCACGGCCGTCGGCTTCGCCGGGGCCGACCGCGTACGCTCCCGGTACACGTGGGAGCGCATCAGCGGCGAGCTGGCCAGGGTCTACGAGGATGCTGCATTCCTATAGGGTGCAGTGCATGCTCATACACCCCTGGGACGCGGGCACGGAAGCTGCCTCGCTGGCCTATGTGCGCGACAACCAGTTCGGCCACCTGATCGCCGCCGGGCGCGGCAGGGACGTCCCGGTCGTGGTGCCGACACAGTTCCTGCTCCTGGACGACACGACGGTCCTGCTCCACCTGGCCAGGCCGAACCCGATCTGGGCGGCGATCGAGGAGAACCCCAAGGTGGTCCTCTCGGTCGCCGGGCCCTGGTCCTACATCCCCGGCGCCTGGCGCGCCGAGCCGGGCACCGACCCGTCGCTGGGGGTGCCGACCACCTACTACTCCTCGGTCCAGCTCGTCTGCTCCGCCGAGATCGTCACCGAGGCGGACGGCAAGCTGGACATCCTGCGCCACCAGCTCGCCGAGCTGGACCCCGAGCTGGGCGACCCGGCGCGGATGCCGCGGCTGATGTCGGGCATCAGGGGGCTGCGGCTGGCGATCGAGGAGATCAGGGGCAAGTTCAAGTACGACGGCCACAAGGACGCCGAGCACCGGGCGCGGGTGGCGGCGAAGCTGGCCTCACTTCACGGAGCGGTGCAGCAGGACTCCTAGCCCGCCCGCCGCCAGCAGGACGAGCCCGGCGACCAGCAGGATGACGGCGGCGCCCACCGCGCCGCCGGTCCAGTGCCACACCGCCTCCGGCAGGGCCAGCGTCAGCCCGAGCACCCCGGCGACGATCAGCACCCAGGTGTGCTCCCACCGGTAGAGCGCCAGGCAGGCGAGCGCGACCACGGCGGTGGTGACGTACCCCCACACCTGGAGGTCGCCGAAGATCGGCCACTGCGCGCCGAACAGCGCGGAGGCCGCGCCCATCCCGAGGCCGAGCACCCGCTGGGCGCGCAGCGCGCCGGTGAGCGCGAGGACGGCGAAGACCAGCCCGAGCGCGAGGTAGGCGACCATCCAGGGCAGCACGTTCACCTGGTCGAACAGCTCGGCGAGGCCGCCCGCCATGACAGCGGACAGCACGCCCGCGGCCAGCAGCCCGATGGCGGTGGGCAGCAGGACGTAGGCGGCGACCGCCACCACGAGCCCGGCCGCGCCGCCGACGAGCACCTCGTGGGAGGTGGCGAGCACGCCGGCGGTCAGCGCCGCCGTACCGGAGCCGAGGGCGGCCAGGACGGCGGCGACGCGGGCCAGCACCGGCGACCCGCCGCGGCCGAGCACTGCGGCGACGGCGAGCAGGACCACGGTGATGGCGCCCAGGGTCACGGCCTTGACGGGCTGGCTCATGCTGCTCCAGGACAGGCCCATGAACGTGGTCGCGGCGGCCAGCACGAGCGCGCCGCCGACGTAGGCCACGATCTCGTTCCACCGCACCTTGAGCGGGGTGCCGAGGGCTTCGGACACGGCCGTGGCGACCGGGTCGAGCTGGTCCTGCCTGAGCACGCCGGTGTCCACGAGCCTGCGCAGTGCGGTGAGCACACGATCGTCCATGCGGGCATGCTCCCACCTGGATGCTAAATCGCCATAACACTGTGACAGAAGTGAAATCTCTGCTTCTATGGGGCCCATGTCATCTCGCAGTTCGATCTTGGCGGCGGTGGTCCTCCTGACGGCCGCCGCCCTCCCCCAGAGCGCGCACGCGACGACGTCCGCCTGGGGCACCCCCACGTTCGTGGAGAACTTCGACCGGCTGAGCAGCTCGAAGTGGATGGTCTACAACTCCCCCGGCGCTCAGACGAACCCCCGCACCGGCAAGGCGACGAGCGTCTCCGGTGGGGTGCTGCGCCTCAAGGGCGGCTTCTACGGTGGCAAGGACCTGTCCGGCGGGCTGTCTACGCGGGCGGCGCAGGAGTACGGCAGGTGGGAGGTCAGGTTCAAGGCGGAGACCGGGGCCGGGTACACGCCTGTGGTGCTGCTGATGCCTTACGACCGGGGCGAGTACTCCGAGATCGACTTCGCCGAGATCATCGACCCCAAGCGGCAGGGTGGGGGGATCTTCGTGCACGGGGGGCAGGAGCAGGCGCAGAAGCAGCTCCGGGCCGACTTCACGCAGTGGCACACGGTCGCGGTGGACTGGCTGCCCGGGCGGCTGACGTTCTGGCTGGACGGGCGGAAGGTGTGGGACTACAGCGGGGCTTACGTGCCTGAGGGGCGGCGGATGGGGCTGGCGCTGCAGAACGACGTGGTCTGCAACCAGTGGTCGCCTTGTCGCAACAGCTCTACGCCGGACACGGTCTCGATGTATGTGGACTGGGTGAAGATCTACAAGGCACCCCGGTCCTAGCCCTCTGACCACCTTGGGTTTCTGGAGGACTTGAGGTCCTTGAGTGGCTGGGCTCCTTTTAGGGGCCCACCCCTCACAGGGACCCGCGCCTCACAGGGACCCGCGCCTCACAGGGACCCGCCCCTCACGGGGACCCGCCCCTCACGGGGACCCGCCCCTCACGGGGACCCGCCCCTCACGGGGGCCCGCCCCTCACGGGGGCCCGCCCCTATTGGGCGCCCATCCACCCCTCACGGGCACCCGCCTTTCACGGGCACCCGCCTTTCACGGGCACCCGCCTTTCGCGGGCACTCGCCCCTCAGGGCACTCGTCCCTCTTGGGCCAGGGCCCGCTGGGGGCCGGGGTCCTTCTTGAGGGGGCGGGTCCTTCTTGAGGGGGCGGGTCCTTCTTGAGGGGGCGGGTCCTTCTTGAGGGGGCGGGTCCCTCTTGAGGGGTCGGGTCCTTCTTGAGGGGTTGGGTTTTATAGGCCTGGGGGGAGGAGGCGGGCGGCTTTGAGGGCGAGGTGTACGGCGAGGCGGTCGTCGCCGTCGCTCAGGTCGCGCCCCAGCAACCGCTCCGCCTTCGCCAGCCGGTAGTAGAGCGTCTGCCGGTGCACACCCAGCTCCGCCGCGCTCTTCTGCACATGCCCCCCAAGGTCGAGATACGCCTCCAGCGTGTGACCGAGCTCACCGTCGAGCCCCTCCGCCTCGGCGGCCAGCTCGCGCAGGTCCGCCTGCCCCAGCCGCGCCAGCAACCGGTGCACCCCCAGCTCCGACCACCGCGCCACCGGCGCGAAACGCGGAAAATGCTCGGCGATGCGCAGCGCGTGCTTCGCCTCCCGCCAGCTCTGCCACGCCTCAGCCGGATCCTCGCGCGGCCCCCCGAGCCCGGCTGCCGTGCCGTACACCGACTGCAGGGACCTGGCCACCTCGGCCGCCAGATGCGCCGGGGTCAGCAGCGCGACCGGCGAGCCCGCCAGCGCGAACACCCCGCGCGGCAGCGTCCAGAGCGCCGCCACCCGCTCAGGCGACTCCCGTACGGCTATCGCCGCCACCGGCCCCAGCACCTCCACCGACGCCCCGGAGCGCTCCT
Organism: Nonomuraea sp. NPDC050556; assembly: GCF_044457355.1. NCBI lineage: Bacteria > Bacillati > Actinomycetota > Actinomycetes > Streptosporangiales > Streptosporangiaceae > Nonomuraea > Nonomuraea sp. NPDC050556. The sequence continues at coordinate 3,306,493 of NZ_JBITGU010000001.1, forward strand.
CCGGGTCGGACGAGAGGAGGGCGCGCAGGCCGCGGCCGAGGTCCTGGCGGGTGCGCGCCTCCTGGGCGAGCATGGCGGCCGCCCTGGCCACCAGCGGCGCGACGCGGCCCAGCGCGGCGTCGGTCAGGCTGCCCGAGTCGAGCAGCCACAGGTAGCCGTAGGTGACCTCGCGGTGCCGCAGCGGCCAGCAGACGCGCGCCTTGAGCTGCGGCGCGGCCGGAATCCTGACCGGGCCCTCCGCCGTCACGATGCCGAAGCCCTCGAAGTAGTCACGCACCTCCTGGGAGGCGCCTCTGCGCAGGATGGACTCCTGGCGGACGGTGTCGATGTCGCCGTGCTGCGCGCCGTACGCGAGCAGGCGGAACGACCGGTCCTCCAGCGTCGCGGAAGCCCCGAGCACACGGGCGATCTCGTCGACGGTCTCCTGTAGATCCGCTGTGTTGTGCATTTGTATGACAGCCTGCCACAACCCGCGTTACAGAGGTCGATGGAGACGTTCTGAACTGGCGTTTTACGCTTGTAGCATGCTCGGTCAACTTCTGCTTGCCGGATCCCGGAGCGCCCTGGTGCGGCGTACGGTGTCCGGATTCCCGCTCACCCGCAAGGTGGTCGACCGCTTCGTGGCCGGTGAGAGCGTCCAGGAAGCCTGCGACGCCACCGAGCGCCTGTGCGACGCCGGTCTGACCGTCACCATCGACCACCTGGGCGAGGAGACGCGCGACGCGGGCGCGGCAGCCGCGACGGCCAAGGCGTACGTCACGCTGCTGGAGTCGCTGCGGCCGCTCGGGCTCGGCGGGCGCGCCGAGGTGTCGGTGAAGCTGTCGGCCGTGGGGCAGGAGCTCGGCGACTCGCTCGCCCTGGAGCACGCCCGCGAGATCTGCTCGGCCGCCGCTCTCAGCGGCTCGACCGTCACGCTCGACATGGAGGACCACACCACGGTCGACTCCACGCTGGGCATCCTGCGCAAGCTCCGCGAGGACTTCCCGTCGACCGGCGTCGCGATCCAGGCCTACCTGTTCCGCAGCGAGGCCGACCTGCGCGACCTGTCGGCGGAGGGGTCCAGGGTACGGCTGGTCAAGGGCGCCTACCGGGAGCCCGCCTCCGTCGCGCACCAGGACAAGAGCGAGGTCGACAAGGCCTACGTGCGATGCCTGCGCATCCTCATGGCGGGGAAGGGATACCCCATGGTGGCGACGCACGACGACCGGCTGATCTCGATCACCGAGCTGCTCGCCGACCGCTTCGCCCGCTCGATCGGCGACTACGAATACCAGATGCTCTACGGCATCAGGACCGACAAGCAGGAGGCCCTCGCGGGGGCCGGCCACCCGGTCCGCGTCTACGTGCCCTACGGCGACGACTGGTACGGCTACTTCATGCGCCGCCTCGCCGAGCGCCCGGCCAACGTCGCCTTCTTCCTTCGTGCCCTTGGGGGTAAGTGATCATGGATGCCATCAGCAACGTCCCGGTTCCGGCCAACGAGCCGGTGTACGGCTACGCGCCGGGCAGTGCGGAGCGCACCTCGCTGGAGAACCGGATCAAGGAGCTCGCGGGCAACTCCATCGAGCTGCCCATGACGATCGACGGGGTCTCCCGGCTCGGCGGCGGCGCGGCGATCGACGTCGTGCAGCCGCACAACAAGGCCTCCGTCCTGGGGCGTACCAACGACGCTACTCCCCAGGACGTGCAGGATGCCATCGACGCGGCGCTGCGCGCGGCGCCCGCCTGGCGGGCGCTGTCGTTCGACGAGCGGGCGGCGATCTTCCTCAAGGCGGCCGACCTGCTGGCCGGTCCGTGGCGGGCGACGCTGAACGCGGCGACCGTGCTCGGGCAGTCGAAGTCGGCGCAGCAGGCGGAGATCGACGCGGCCTGCGAGCTGATCGACTTCCTGCGGTTCAACGTGGCCTACGCCCGTGAGCTGTACAGCCAGCAGCCGGTCTCCTCGCCCGGGGTGTGGAACCGGCTGGAGTACCGCCCCCTCGAGGGGTTCGTGCTCGCGATCACCCCGTTCAACTTCACCGCCATCGCCGGCAACCTGCCGACCTCGGCTGCCCTGATGGGCAACGTCGTGGTGTGGAAGCCGTCGCCGACGCAGCAGTTCGCCGCGCACTTCACCATGCGGCTGCTGGAGGAGGCCGGGCTGCCGCCGGGCGTCATCAACATGGTCACCGGCAACGGCTCGGCCGTCTCCTCCGTCGCCATGACCCACCCGGCGCTGGCCGGGATCCACTTCACCGGCTCCACGGCGACGTTCCAGCACCTGTGGTCCACGGTGGGCGCCAACATCCAGGGCTACCACGCCTACCCGCGGCTGGTCGGCGAGACCGGCGGCAAGGACTTCGTGCTCGCCCACCCGTCGGCCGACCCGGCGGTGCTCACCACGGCGCTGGTCCGCGGCGCGTTCGAGTACCAGGGGCAGAAGTGCTCCGCCGCCTCGCGCGCCTACATCCCGCGGTCGATCTGGTCGCAGATCAAGGACGACCTGGTCGGGGTCGCCGAGTCGCTGACGGTCGGGGACGTGGCGGCCGACCTGTCGACGTTCATGGGCGCGGTCATCGACGACCGGGCGTTCGCCAAGCACAAGGCGGCCATCGACCGGGCGCGGGCGACCTCCTCGATCGAGGTCGTCACGGGGTCCTACGACGATTCGGTCGGATATTTCGTGAAGCCGACCATCCTGGTGTCCGGCGACCCGACCGACGAGATCTTCGTCAAGGAGTACTTCGGTCCGATCCTGGGCGTCCACGTGTATGACGACTCGTCGTTCGACTCGGTGCTGACGCAGATGGAGTCGGTCTCGCCGTACGCGCTGACCGGGTCGATCATCGCGCAGGACCGGTACGCGATCGCGTCGGCGTCCGAGAAGCTCCGTTTCGCGGCGGGCAACTTCTACGTCAACGACAAGCCGACGGGGGCCGTGGTGGGCCAGCAGCCGTTCGGCGGCGCGCGCGCCTCGGGCACGAACGACAAGGCGGGCTCGATCTTCAACCTGATCCGGTGGGTGAACGCCCGCACGATCAAGGAAACCTTCGTGCCCCCGGTCGACCACCGCTACCCACACATGGGCTGATTTTTCCCCATACGGCCCGCGCCCCCGGTTCCCTGCCGAACCGGGGGCGCGGGCATGTTCACGCGCCCTTGCGGAACAGTTCGGTGATGGTGAAGCCGACCGTCTGGTTCAGCTGCCCGTCGGCCAGCGGGACGTTCACGGCCTTGGCCAGTTCCGCGCCGTAGAGGTCCACGGTGGACTCGCACACCTGGGCCAGGGCGGCCGTCGCGGTCCTCCCCCTCCGCCAGCCGACCGCCACGGTCGCCGCGCCGATCAGGGCGGCGGGCCACCAGAGCGTGACCGCCGACACGGCCAGGTACATCAGCCCCCACCCAGCCGTGGCGGCCGCGTCGGCCAGGTTGGTGCGCGCGTCGCCGATCGTCGTCCTGACGTGGTCGGGCACGACCAGCCACAACCGCGGCCACGCCGCGTCGAGGTCGAGGCCGTAGCGGTTGTGGACCCGCGTGACGGCCGCGTCCATCTGGTCGCCCATCCAGGTCGGCCGGTACGGCCTGGCCAGGGCGATGGCGTTGCGCCGGGCGGCGAGCTCGCCCCTGCGCCGCGCGAAGTCCTGCGCGCTCTCGCCCTTCCGCGCAGCGGCGGCCAGGTAAGCCTGGTGCGCGTCGTCCCAGCGGTCCCTGCGCCGCTCCACCAGCCACCTGGGCCTGGTCGTGAACCAGCACCGCAGGACGGGCCCGGCGAGCGCGGTCGCGACCAGCCCGGCAGCCGTCGCGCCGAGCAGGAGACCGACCAGCAGCAGCGCCTGCGCGACCGGCGCGCCGTCCAGCGCCTTGGTCTGGGCGGCCGCCCGCGCCACGAGGAACCCGGCGTCCCAGGGGCGCAGCGGCCCGAGCACGGCGGCGAGCCAGGTCACAGCCTCGAAGAGCGCGCCGGGCAGGACGAGCACGGCCAGCCACCGCTCGGCGAGCTTCTGCCCGAGACCGGCGAGGAACCCGCTCACCGCGGCGAGTATTTCAGCGGGACCGCGTAGACCTCGCAGGTGGGAACCGCCCCGCCCGGCTCGGACCTGGCCTCGCGCGGGCAGCGGTCCGCCGGGCAGCGGTATCCGCCCGGCGGCGGCGGAAGGCGTCCCGCGGACGGGAGATCGGGGATCACGGGCCTGCCGCGCGCCAGCACGTCCAGGCCGAGCAGCCCGCTCAGGTCGTCGATGACCTCCTTCGGGCGGCGGTCCCCCTCGCGGAGCGCGCGGTGGGCCTCGTCGAGCTCCGCCGTCCACCCCTCCGCCTCGGCCATGCGGGCGAGGCGGGGAAGGTTCCCGCAGAGGGCCGCCAGCGCGTGGCGATCGTCCGGGAGGTCTGCCATGGCTGGTGTTTACCATTCGCCGCCGAACGCCGTCCAGGTAGGTGGGTAGAAACACGCACATCCTCGGATCACCGGGCCGGAAGGTGTTCTAATACAACCAGAATCGGCCTCGCGGGAGGGGACGGGTGCTTCGACGCAGCCGCGCGGTCCGCACGGCCCGCCGTGCGGCGTGGACCATCAGGGAGTACCCGGCCACACACGATCGACAGCAGCTCGACGACGCCCTGGAGGCGTTGCGCGGCGCGCTGGAGCTGGTGCCGGAGAACCATCCAGAGCGGGTGGAGTGGATGTCCGCGCTGGGCGACGGGCTGTCGATGAGGTTCGACGACGTCGGGCAGGTCGCGGACATCGCGGAGTCCCTGGCCGTGCACCGCTCCGCCGTACATCTGGCTCAGGGGACGGACGGCGACGCCTCGGCCAAGCTGAGCCGTGCCACGGCGCTCCTGAACGACTACAACCTGCACCGGCCGGACCGCACGATGGCGGCGGCGAACCGGGCGGTGCTGGACGAGGCCGTCGTCCTGCTGCGCGAGGCGTGCGACAGCCCCGGGCTGCATCCCGAGTACCGCGACAGCGCGATGGTCAACCTCGTGCTGGCGCTCGAAAGGCGGGACGAGCTCGACCCGGACCAGGCCAAGCGGAGCCAGGACGAGCAGCACACGATCCTGACCCGGCTGGTGCGCGAGACGAGCCCCGACCACACCTACTACCTGTCGCGGGTCGTCAAGCTGGCCATGCTGCTCCTGGGGCGCTGGGACCTGCCCGACCGCGACCGGCGCCTGCGCGAGCTGCTGGAGGTCGTGCGCCAGCGCTTCCCCACCGCGACCGAGACCGACCGGCGCAGCATCAGGGCGGGGCTCGGCTGGCAGCTCGACCACGGCATCGGCATGTCGGACCAGGTCTTCACGCCCGACCGCGTCATCGCCCACGTCAAGGAGCAGCTGACCCTGCTGCCCGACGACCACGCCCTCCGCGCCGACCACCTGATCGCGATCAGCTACTACGCCTCGATGATGGCGATGATGACCCGCAGGCTCGGGCTCCTCGACGAGGTCATCGCGGCCATGCGGCAGACACTGGCCCAGCTGCCCACCGACCACCCCGCGCAGGCCGAGCTCCTGTCCGCGCTGGGCACCGCGATGGGGCGCAGGATGCAGGCGACGGGCTCGGCCGCCGAGCTCAGGACGGTCCAGGAGCTGCTCCAGGCGGGCGTGGACCGGTTACCCGAGGGCGACCGCGACCGCGGTCTCTTCCTGGCGAACCTCGCCAACACCTACTCGATCGCCTACCAGATCACCGGGCGCGCCGAGCACCTGACCGAGTGCCTGCGGCTGTGCCGGCAGGGCGTGGCCGAGACGCCGCCCGACCACCAGAACCGGGGCATGGCCTACACCTGCCTGGGCACGGCCCTGCACTACTCCTTCGAGCGCAGCGGCCGCCTGGCCGACCTCGACGGGGCCGTCGAGGCGCACACCGAGGCGGTGCGCTCGACCTCCGACTACCACTACGACGCCGCCCTCTACCTCGCCAACCTCGGCGGCTCCCTGGTCGCGCGGTTCGAGACCACGGGGCAGGAGAAGGACCTCGACGCCGGGATCGAGGCGCTGCGCAAGTGCGCGAACCTGACCCCGCGCGAGCACGCCCTGCGCGGCGGCTACCTGTCCAACCTGGGCAGCGCGCTCTTCCAGCGTTACGTCCAGTACGACGACACCCGCGCGCTGGAGGAGGCGCGGCTGATCCTGCGCGAGTCCGTCGCCTCGGTGCCGAAGGAGACGCCGGACGGCGGGCTGGCGACGAGGAACCTGGCGAACGCGCTCATGGTCCACGACCGCGCCTCCTCCGCGGACAGCGCGGTGGAGTTGCTCAGGGCGGGCCTGGCCAGGCTCGATCCCTCGCACGTGGGCCGCGCGGGCATGATGGCCAGCCTCGGGCTGGCGCTGATCTCGCAGTCCGAGGCCGCCCTGGTGGACGAGCGGGAACGGAAGGTCACCCAGCTCATCCAGCTCCTCGCCGGCGGCGAGGCGCTCCTGCCCGAGGACACGGAGTCGCTGGCGCGGCTCGTCCTCGAGGTGCGTGACGGTCCCCGGCCCGCCCACGTGGTCGACGATCTGGACGAGGCCGTCGAGATGCTGCAGGGCGCGATCGCCGCCGGTCCGGTCACCCACACCGAGTACCCGCTGTGGCTGTCCGCGCTGGGCGTCGCCCTGTCGCTGCGCGCGCGGGCCTCCGGCGAGCCGGCGCCCTATCCGGAGGTCGTCCGCCTCCTGCGCGAGACGCTGGAGCTGACGCCGCCCGGCCAGCCGCGCAGGGCCAGCGTGCTCAACCAGCTCGCCGTCATCCTCGACCGCTGGGCCGACGACGAGCCTGACGAGGCGCCGCGGCTCCGCGCCGAGGCGATCGCGGCGCTGCGCGAGACGGCGGCGATCGAGGCGGCTCCCGCCGGGTCGCGGGCGGGGGCCGCGCGGTTCTGGGGGCGGCTGGCGGCAGGACTGGGCGACTTCGCGCTGGCGGTGGAGGGCTTCTGCGTCATGGTCACGCTGCTGGAGGCGATGGCGTGGCGGGGGCTGAACCCCGGCGACCAGGAGCGGCTGCTGGCGGAGTTCCAGGGCGCGGCGAGCGACGCGGCGGCCTGCGCGCTGGAGACGGGCGCGCCGCGGCGCGCCGTCGAGCTGCTGGAGCAGGGGCGCGGGGTGCTCCTGGCGCAGGCGCTCGACGCCAGGACGGGCCAGGACCGGCTGGCGCGTGAGCTGCCGGAGCTCGCCGCCCAGCTGGCCGAGGTCTACGCCGAGCTGGACCTGCGACCCGACCAGAACCCCCAACCCGACCAGAACCCGCGACCCGCCGCAGAGCCGCGGCCCGGTGGGAGCGCGCGACCCGAAGGAGGCGGGCCGTCCGGTGGAGGCGGGCCGTCCGGTGGAAGTGGGCCGTCCGGCGAGGGTGCGCCGTCGGACGTGATGGACCGGCGGCATGCGGCCGCGCGGCGGCATGCCGATCTGCTCGCCGAGATCAGGCGGCACCCGGAGTTCGCGGACTTCCACCGGTCTCTGGGCTTCGAGCGGCTGGCGGAGGCGGCCTCAGACGGGCCGGTCGTCGTCCTCAACGTCAGCGGATACCGCTGCGACGCCCTCATCGTCGAGGCGGGCGACGTCACCGTCGTCCCGCTGCCCCACGTGTCCGCCGACGTGGTCGGGGAGCGGGTGGCGGGCTTCACCGGGGCGATCGACGCGCTCGCCGGGAACGTCCACGACTTCGAAGCGCAGCTCACAGCAAGGGAGACCGTCCAGGAGACCCTCCGCTGGATCTGGGACACCATCACGGAACCGGTGCTCGACCGGATCCCCGACGCCCGCCGGGTCTGGTGGTGCCCCACAGGCCTGGCGGTCTTCCTCCCCCTGCACGCCTCGGGCGACCACCGCGCGCGGCGGACGGTCATGGACCGGGTCGTGTCCTCCTACACGCCGACCGTGCGGGCGCTGGCCCACGTCAGGTCGCTCCCGCCGCCCGTCGCACGGCCGGGCGGGCGGCCCCTCATCGTGTCCATGCCCGTCACGCCGGGCGCGGCCGACCTGCCTGGAGCGGCGGAGGAGGAGACGATCTTCCGCGCGCACTTCCCCGGCGCCCGCCTGCTGACCGGCCCGAGCGCCACCCGCGAGGCCGTGACCACCGTGCTGAAGGCCAGCCCGTGGGCGCATTTCGCCTGCCACGGCGCGCAGGACACGGCCAGCCCGTTCCACGCGTGGCTGGCCCTCCAGGACGGCCCGCTGTCCGTCCGCGACCTGGCCGCCCTCGACCTGTCCGACCACGCCCAGCTCGCCTTCCTGTCCGGGTGCGACACCTCGCGCGGCGACGAGCTCCTGTCGGACGAGGCGATCACGCTGTCGTCCGCCGTGCACCTGGCCGGGTACCGGCACGTGATCGGCGCCCAGTGGCAGCTGGAGGACAGCACGGCCCCCGACGTGGCCGCCCGGGTCTACGCGCGGCTGGGGGACGGCGAGGGCGGCCTGGACCCGGCGGAAACCGCCGTCGCGCTGCACGAAGCGGTGCTCGCCCTGCGAGAACGCAAGCCGTACGCCCCGCTCCTCTGGGCGCTTTTCACTCATACCGGACCCTGAGCCGCGGGGAGAAGCCTGTGAAGTACCTGAAGCCGTTGGCGGTGCCCGCCCTCGCCGTCGTGTGGTACCTGATATTCAGCGGTGAATGGCGCAACCTGGGCACGTGGGCCAAGAACGCGGTCGACTGGCTCGCGGGCGTGCCGTGGGCGATGGTCCTCGCGGTGAGCCTCCCGCTGTTCTTCGTCGGGCTGGCGATCAGGATGCTGGCCAAGGCGCTGGGCCAGCTCGCCGCCAACCAGCCGAAGCAGGTCCAGTCGCTCGGCCGCCCGTCGGAGAAGCCGGCCGACCGCTTCGCCGCGCTCGGCGGGCTCGACGAGGCCAAGGAGAAGCTGGAGCCGGTCGTCGCGTGGCTGCGCAAGCCGTACGGCGGGCTGGGCGGTGACGTGCCGCGCGCGGTCCTGATCACCGGCCCCTCGGGGTGCGGCAAGACGGCGCTGGCCCGCGCGATCGCGGGCGAGGCCGAGGTCGCGCTGTTCACCTACTCGGGAGCCGAGTTCCACGAGCTCCTCATCGGCATGGGCTCCAGCCGCATGCGGCAGGCCTTCCTGGAGGCGAGCAGGAGCGCCAGCAGCAACAAGCCCGTCGTCATCTTCATCGACCAGATCGACCTGATCGCCGCCGAGCGCAGCAGCGGGCCAGGCACCGGCGTCGGCGGCGAGTCCGAGGCCCACCGCACGATGGTGGAGCTGATGAGCGGCATGGACGACCTCGGCGTGAACGGCCGGGTGTACGTCGTCGCGGCCACCAGCCGTCCCCGGGTGATCGACCCGGCGCTGTTCGCACCCACGCGCTTCGGCCTGCGCCTCGACCTCGACCTGCCGGACGAGGCCCAGCGGGCCGACATCCTGCGCCTGCTGGTGACCGACCACTCCCTCGCGCCAGGCGTGGACCTCCAGGCGATCGCGGCGGGCGTCGCCGGATTCACCGGCGCGGAGCTCAGGCAGCTCGTGCACTGGGCGGTGACCGCGGCGGCTGCCAGGTCCTCGGCCGCACCGCTGACCCTGGACGACTTCATCGAGGCCAAGACGCGGATCCTGCCGCGGGTGGACCTGCGCGACCCGTCGGACATCGTCCGGCACCTCGACACCAGGATCGAGGGGCAGCGCGTGGCCAAGGAGCGGCTGGCCGTCGCGGTCAGCAACCACTACCTGCGGCTGATGATGGCCAACAGGTTCGAGGCGCCGCCCGTGGCCATACGCAAGGCGAACGTGATGATGCTCGGCCCGACCGGCACGGGCAAGACGATGCTGGTGGAGACGATCGCCCGCTTCCTCGACGTGCCGTTCGTCATCACCAACGCCACCGTGCTGAGCGGCACCGGGTACGGCGGGGTCACCGTCGAGAAGATGCTCTACCGGCTGCTCATCGCCAGCTCCTTCAACCTGCGCAGGGCCGAGTACGGCATCGTGTGCGTCGACGAGTTCGACAAGCTGGCGCTGGGACACGGCGAGCGCAGCAGGGCGACCAGCGGGTCGGTGCAGCAGGAGCTGCTCAAGCTGGTCGAGGGCTCGGTGGTGGACGTGCCCAAGGGCGAGGCGCAGCTGTCGGGCAACCTCGACTTCTACCAGTTCGACACCAAGAACGTGCTGTTCGTGTGCCTCGGCGCCTTCAACGGGCTGGCCGAGCACGTGGCGCGGCGGCTCAGCCTGCCCGAGGGCGCGCTGGAGGATCGGGGCGCGCTCATGGACCACATCCTGCCTGAGGACGTCATCGAGTACGGGTTCCTGCCCGAGCTCGTCGGCCGGTTCCCGGTGATCACCGCGACGCTCCCGCTCGACCAGGCGGAGCTCGTCCGCATCCTGCAGAACGAGCACAACGGCCTGACCCACGAGTACGGCCAGCTCCTGGCCCTCCAGGGCAGGAAGGGCACGGTCTTCACCCAGGACGGCGTCGAGCGGATCGCGAACGAGGCCCTGCTGCGCGGGGTCGGCGCCCGCGGGCTGCGCGGCGTCATGGAGAACGCCCTGGCGGGAACGATGTACGCGCGCCAGGAGCCGGGCGAGCCCGCGCTGATCGTCGACGCGGACCTGGTCGGCAGGGGCCTCGACACCGCCGCACTGGTCTCCCCCGCGGCCGGCGGGCGGGCGCTGACCCCGCACCAGGTGGTGCGGAAGCTGGCCGAGCTGCTGCCGGGCGCCGCCCGCGCGCGGGAGACCCTGGCGGTGGCGAGCAGCAGGCACTACGGCTCGGCCGGCGGCAGGAAGGACCGCCAGTGCGTCCTGCTGATGGATCCGTACACGGGCCAGCGCACCGCCCTGGTCAAGGCGCTGGCCGAGGTCTGGGACGTGCCCTGGGCGGTGCTGGACGCGACGGCCCTGGCGAGCGGGCCCGGCGACGACGGCGGGACTCCCTGGTGGCTGGCCGAGCTCGTCGAGGAGCTCGTCGCCCGTTCGGACGGCAGGCCCGCCACGATCCACCGCGCCGTGATCCTGGTCGACCACCTCGACCTGCTGCTGTCCCGCCGCCAGGAGCACGCGGCGGCGCGCGCGCTGACGAGCGTCGTCCGGCCGCTGGTCGAGGGGCGTCCGCTGCCCGGCCTGCCCACCGACCGGCTCATGGTCGTGCTGGCCGGGAGCTTCCTGCCGCCGAACCTGAACGGCGACCGGCCCGACCCCGACCGGCTGGTCGAGGAGGCCAGGACGCACTACCCGCTGCCCGCCTGGCTGAGGGACCGCACCGTGCTGACGCTCACCGACCTGGCGCACGACCACGAGGGGCTGCTGGAGTTCATCCGGCGCCACGACCACGAGCTGCGGCGCAAATACCACCCCATCCTGGAGTCGCGGCGCCAGGTCATCCCGGTGCGCCCCGAGCTGCACGAGGAGCTGGCGCGGCGGGCGGCGCAGGAAGGCTGGCCGCTCGCCGACATCCCGGTGCACCTGGAGAACGCCCTGCTCCAGGATCTGGAGTAGTCAGAGGTGGTTGGCCGCGATGTAGCCGAAGGTCATCGCGGGACCCAGCGTCGAGCCCGCCCCGGCGTAGCTGCGGCCCATCACCGGTGAGGACGCGTTGCCCGCGGCGTACAGGCCGGGGATGACCGCGCCCGCGGGTGTCAGGACGCGGGCCTGGGGGTCGGTCACCATGCCGCCCTTGGTGCCCAGGTCGCCGGGGACGATCCTGAAGGCGTAGAACGGCGGCAGGAGGAGCGGGGCCAGGCAGGAGTTCGGCCCGACGGCCGGGTCGGTGAAGTAGTGGTCGTAGGCGCTGTCGCCGCGGTGGAAGTCGAGGTCCTTGCCGCTGAAGGCGAAGCCGTTGAAGCGCAGCATCGTGCTGGAGAAGGCGCTCGCGGGCACGCCCATCTTGGCTGCCAGGCCGTTCCACGACCACGACTTCACGACCGCGCCCGAGGCGTACCAGGAGCCGGGGAAGTCGAGGGTCGGGGCGATGTCCTTGAACAGGTAGCGGTTGCGGTAGTTCTGGTCGATCACCATCCAGGCGGGGATGGCGTCCCGCTCGTACATGATGTGGACGACGTCGCTGTACGGCGCCGCCTCGTTGACGAAGCGCTTACCCGCCTGGTTGACGATGAGGCTGCCGGGCAGGGTGCGCTCGGCCAGGCAGAAGTACGGCTCGTCCGGCAGCGGGATGGCGGGTCCCCACCAGGCGTCGTCCATGAACGCGACGGCGGCGCCGGCCTGCAGACCGGCCCGGTGCCCGTCGCCGGTGTTGCTGTCCGCGCCGACCGTCCAGTCGCTGCCGATCGGCTCCTCCTGGTACTGCTTGCGCATCGCCGCGTTGTGCTCGAAGCCGCCCGAGGCCATCACGACGCCGCGCCTGGCCTTGACCAGGGTGGCCACGCCGTCCTTCGTCACCAGGACGCCGGTGACGCGGCCGCCGTCGACCCTCAGGTCGACCAGCGGCGTGTTCAGCCAGACGGGCACCCCGGCCTGCATGAGCCCGGCGCGCAGGGCCCCGGCCAGCGCCTGACCCATGGTGAGCGGCTCGACGCCGCCGGCCTTGGCCGCCACCCAGCGGGCCGCTCCCTCCAGCGCGACCGCCGCGCCCCTGGCGTTGACCAGGGCGAGGTTGAGCCACTTGTAGTCGGCGCTGAAGATGACCTCGCCGTCGGGGACGGGGATGTAGGCGGGGTTGAGATGGGCCAGCTCGGCGCCCAGGAGGTTGCCGTCGAACAGGTCGGGCTCGACGGAGCGCCCGCCGGGCAGGCCGCCGGGGAGCTCGGGGTAGTAGTCGGAGTAGCCCTCCATCCAGCGGAAGCGCAGCGGGCTGTTGCGCGTGACGAAGGACATCATCGCGGGGCCGTTGGCGAGGAAGGCGGCCTGCTTGGCCGCCGGGACGCCGCTCGGGCCGACGACGGCCGCGAGGTAGGCGGCGGCCTTGGCCGGGGTGTCCGGTACCCCCGCCGCCAGGAGGGTCTCGTTGTTCGGCACCCAGATGCCCGCGCCCGACCTGGCGGCCGAGCCGCCGAACGTCGCGGCCTTCTCGACGACGAGCGTGCTCAGGCCGCGTTTGGCGGCGGTCAGCGCGGCGGTCATCCCCGCCGCTCCCGCGCCGACGACCACGACGTCGTACTCGGGGGCGTCAGTGGTGTCCGCGTGGGCCGCTGTGCTGCCCAGGCCGAGCAGGACACCGGCGCCCGCGGCACCGCGCAGGACGGTTCGTCGGCTGAGGGGGTGATGTTCAGGCATGGCGGAATCCCCTTCTCGGAGGCCTCGCGCCGGGCCTGGTGATCTATCGCACAGCAAGCATGCGTTTGGTTGGTAAGGCTGTCAATCACTTGAGCGTATGCTTAACTTGAGCGATCGCTCAAAGAGGGGGAGATGTCGTGAAAGTGGTGCTGGCCGGAGGGTCGGGGGCGCTCGGCAGGCGGATCGCCGCCGACCTGGCCGCGCGCGGTGACGAGGTCGTGGTGCTGACGCGGACCCCGCGCGACGGCCTGCCCTGGCGACAGGTCGAGTGGGACGGCGCGCACCAGGGGCCGTGGGCCGCCGAGCTCGGCGGGGCCGCGCTGGTCAACCTGGCAGGGGAGCTGGTCGACCGGCGGCCGACCGCGGCCAACATCGAGCTGCTCACCCGGTCGCGGGTCGAGCCGACCAGGGCGCTCGCCGAGGCGGCAGCCGTACACCGGCCGGACGTCTGGGTGCAGATGAGCACCCTGGCCATCTACGGCGACGGGGGCGACGCGGTCATCACCGAGGCGCATCCCGTCGCGGACGGGCCCGCGCAGATGGCCGGGGTGGCGCGGCCCTGGGAGGAGGCGGCCGCCGGGGCTCCGGCGGGACGCCAGGTGGTGCTCCGTACGGGGGTCGTCCTCGATCCAGGGACGCCCGCGCTGAACCGGCTCACCTCGCTGGTGCGGTGGGGGCTCGGCGGGCGGGTCGGTTCTGGGCGTCAGTGGGTGAGCTGGCTGCACATCGACGACCTGCTGGCCATCGTGCGCCGCAGCCTGGACGACCCCGAGCTGTCCGGCGTGGTGCACGCGACCAGCCCGCATCCGGTACGCAACAGCGAGCTCATGGCCACGCTGCGCTCGGCGCTGCGCAGGCCGCCTGCGCCGCCCACACCCGTGGCGCTGGCCAGGCTGGGGGCGTGCGTGCTGCGCACCGACGCGGAGCTCGCCCTGATCGGGCGGCGCTGCGTGCCGGAACGGCTGGAGCGGGCGGGGTTCACCTTCGCCCACCCCTCCCTGGCTCAGGCGTTGTGCTCGGCCCTGCCCAGGCGCCAGTAGCCCATGAAGGCCACCGAGCGCCGGTCCATGCCGCGCTCGGCCACCAGGTGCCGCCTGAGCGTCCTGATCACCGACGCCTCCCCGGCCAGCCACGCGTAGAGCGGGCCGAACGGCGCCTCCAGCGGCACCTCCCACAGCTCCTCGACGTCCACGTCGATGTCCTCGAACTCGCCCGGCACCGGCAGCGGGGGCAGCAGCCGCGCCGCCGCGCCCCTCACCGCCTCCTCCAGGAGCGAGCCGTGCGGCGCGCCGTCCCTGGGCAGCCAGGTGACCTTGACGCGGCTCGGCGACTCGATCGCCAGCAGGTCGGCGGTGTGCGGGACCTCCAGCAGCGCCTCGCCCTCGGTGTCCTCGGGCAGCCGCTCCAGGATCGACACGATCGCCGGGACGGCGGTCTCGTCACCGGCCAGGAGCACGGCTCCCGCGTCGGACGGCGGCTTGAACTCCAGGCCGCCGTGCACCGCCTCGAACCTGGCGTCAGGGCCGAACAGCATCGCGGACTCGCCCGGCCGTACGGTGTTGGCCCAGCGGGCGGCGGGGCCGCCGTCGCCGTGCAGGACGAAGTCGACGTCCACCTCCCGCGCCTCGTGGCGCACGGCGCGGACGGTGTAGGTGCGCATCGGGTTGCTGCGCTCGGCGGGCAGCGCGCGCCAGCGCTGGAACCAGTCCTCGCCGGTGGGAAACTGGCTGAGACCGTGGCCCGGGATCGGCATGATGAGCTTGATCCGCTGGTCGAACCCGTTGTCGGCGAAGAGGTGGAGGTCCTCGCCCGTGAAGGTGACGCGCAGGAACGAGGGGCTCAGCGAGCGCAGCCCCCGGACCCGCACGTCGAAGACACGAAAGGGTTCAACCATGACAAAGCTCCCGAATCCGTGGGTTAGGTAAGGCTAACCTACATGAACTCGGGCGGGGTGCGCAGGTTCGGCGTGACCGAGGCGCACGACGTGCCCGGCCCGCTCCTGGTGCCCGCCGAGCCCTCCGTGTCGCTGGTGGTCAACCTGTCCGGACCCGTCGCCGGGTTCGTGACCGCGGCCGGGCGGACCTATCGCAGCGCGGCTCCCGCCGCGCCGGGTCCGCGGGCCTGGGCGACGCTGACGCTGTCGCCGCCTGACGCCTACCGCGTGCTGGGCGTCGCGCCGGACCGGCCGGTCCTGGCGCTGGAGGACGTGCTCGGTACGGCGGGGCGCGACCTGGCGGAACGGCTGCGCGAGGCAGGTGACTTCACCGCGATGGAGGCGTTCCTGCGCGAACGCCTCGCCAGCGGGCGGCCGCCCGCCCCTGAAGTGGTGCGGGCCTGGCGGCGGCTGGCGGCGAGCGGCGGGCGGGTCCCGGTGCGCCTGCTGGCCGAGGAGGTCGGGTGGAGCCACCAGCACCTGACCAGGATGTTCCACCGGCAGCTAGGCCGCCCGCCCAAGACGCTGGCCAGACTGCTGAGGCTGCGCGTAGCCCTGCGCCGGATGCGTGAGGACACCTGGCAAGCCGCCGTCGCCGCCGGGTATTTCGACGAGGCGCACTTCGCCCGCGACCTGCGGGAGTTCACCGGCTCCACGCCCGGCAGGTACCTGCGCGAGGCGCTGCCGTGCGGGTGCGTTCAATCCTTACAAGACGGGCCGTCCGCCGCTTCCTAGCCTTGCCGGATGACTCCGTACGAACTCAACGACCGCTACACGGCCCTCTTCAACGCGGGCGACCTCGACGGGCTCACCGCTCTCTACGAGCCCGGCGCGGCCTTCAGCGGCGCCCACGGCGAGGAGGCGATCCGCGCGCGCCTCGGCGAGCTGCTCGCCAGGACCCCCGTCTTCGAGACGGAGGTCAGGCGGATCACCGAGGCGGGCGACCTGGCCCTGCTGGTGACCGGCTGGCGCTTCACCGCCGGCGGCGAGACGGGCACGGGCACGTCCGTCGAGGTCGCCAGGCGGCAGGGCGACGGGAGCTGGCGCTACGTGATCGACGAGCCGCGCCCTATGGGGTGACGTCCATCGGGAGGCTGTCGAAGTAGACGACCACGCGGGTGGTGCCCGGCTCCTGTTCCTCGGCGGTGTGGCGGGACCTGAACCGGTCACTGAAGGCGTTCACCACGGTCATCACCTGCTCGTTGAGCTCGCCGAGCTCCTCCCTGGTCAGCCGCATGCTCCAGCGCGAGGTCATGGAGGCCTCGATCCACTCGCGCGGTAGGTCGCGCTGCGCCACCCACGCGGCCATCTCGTCGTAACGCTGCTGCACCATCTTGGTGATCATCACCTCGGCCGCGCCCGCCGTCGCCGGGTCGCGGCGCGCCTCGTCCAGGTCGGCGGAGAACCCGGCGGCGCGCCACCAGCGTTCCTTGCCCCTTCCCCGCTCCGGCACGTCCTCGATGATCCCGTGCTTGGCGAGCTGGCGGAGGTGATAGCTGGTGACGCCGCTGCTCTCGTCGACCCTGGCGGCGAGCTGGGTGGCCGTGGCAGCGCCGTACTGCTCCAGGAGCTCGTAGAGCCGGAGGCGGACGGGGTGGGCGAAGGCCTTCAGCGCCCGCGCGTCAAGCTTCCGCGTGGCCAGTTTCTTGCTGTCCATAGGGCCTCACCTCGTGCAAAGGAATCTTTGCACGAGTGTAGCCGAGGTGGATTCAGATGAAATCCCGGCCCATGACCAGCGGCGATACGCATCCTGATATATACAGACACGCTAAGTTTCCTCCTGGCCTCCGCTGGGGTGACATGATTGTCCCCGAGCGACGAGGGGATGGCATGCGGGAGATCGGCGGACGGTACCTCCTGAACGAGGAGGCCGGTCGTGGGGGGATGGGAGTCGTCTGGCGGGCGTTTGACCAGCTCCTCCACCGCGAGGTGGCGCTGAAGGAGCTGACGCTCACCGGCGAGGCTGCCGCTGTGCGGCGCAGGGTGCTCAAGGAGGCCAGGATGGCCGCGGGGCTGACCCACCCGAGCATCGTCACCGTGCACGACCTCATCGAGGAGGGCGGCAGGCTCTGGATCGTCATGGAGTACCTGGACGGGCTCTCCCTGCACCAGTTGCTCACCCAGGTGGGCACGTTGCCCGCGCAGTCGGTGGCGGCCATCGGGCAGCACCTGCTGGCGGCGCTGATGAACGCGCACGCCTCCGGTGTGCTGCATCGTGACGTGAAGCCCGCGAACGTGGTGCTCACCGGGGATCGGGTGGTGCTGACCGACTTCGGCATCGCGACCGCTGAGGGTGACATGCGGTCGACCAGCTCCCGGGGGTTGCGCGGGACGCCTGCTTTCATGGCGCCCGAGCGGTTGCACGGCGGGCCTGCGACGAAGCAGGCGGACATGTGGTCGTTTGGCGCGACGCTTTACAGCGCGGTCGAGGGGCAGCCGCCGTTCCCTGGGAAGGACGCGGTGACCGTCCTGGCGATGACGCAGGAGGGCGGGTACCCGCCGCCGCGGCGGGCGGGGGCGTTGCGGCCGATCATCGAGGGGTTGTTGCTGCCTGACCCCAGGCATCGGCTGTTCCCCGACCAGACGGCTGTTTTGCTGGCGGGCCTGCGCAGCTCCAACTACCAGGCGGCGATGTAGCCCTCTGACAACCCCCGTGGGCAATCATGTGCGGCCCTGGGGAGGGCGGGCGTCCTTCAAGACATGCGGGGGATGAAGGTGGCCAGGCCGTCGGAGGGCGGGCACCTCTGACAAACAGAGCTTCTGAAGAAGGCGCGCCGTTGGGGTGGCGCGCCCGATGATGGTGCTCAGCCCGTCAGGAGGGATCGTCCTTCTTCAAAGCCCTCTGCTCCGCCTCAGCCGCGTCCAGGGCCGCCGCCTCCTCCGGGGTCGGAGCCGTGCCGCCGAGGTGCGAAGGCTGCCACCACACGCCCGGCGGGATCTCCGGATACGTCCGCTGCGCCCGATCCACCAGCTCCGACATCCGCGCGTGCAGCTCCTCCGTGGTGGCCGCCATGTCATCCCCCCGCTTGGGATACATCGGCTCCCCCACCAGGATCGTGATCGGCACGTGCCGCAACCCGAGCTGCTTCTTCCGCCCCTTCGTCCAGATCCGCTGGCTCCCCCACAGCGCGACCGGGATCATCGGCACCTTCGTCGCCTGCGCCATCCGGATGGCGCCGTTCTTGATGTCCTTGACGGTGAACGACCGGCTGATCGTCGCCTCGGCGAACACGCCCACGACCTCGCCGCCCTTCAGCATCCGCAGCGCCGTGGCGTACGACCCCGCGCCCGCCCCCCGGTCCACCGGGATGTGGTGCATCCCGCGCATCAGCGGCCCGGAGATCCGGTGCTTGAACACGTCGTCCTTGGCCATGAACCGCACGTACCGCTTGGACGGCAGCGCCGCGAACCCGGCGAAGATGAAGTCGAGATAGCTGATGTGATTGCTCACCAGTACGGCCCCGCCGGTGCGCGGGATGTGCTCGGTGCCTTCCATGTGGAAGCGGTAGTCCATCACACGAAAGAGGGTTCGCGCGGTGGCGATCACCGGCGGGTACACGATCTCAGCCATGCCCGAACGGTAGCTTATTCACCTGGGTCTGACGGTAGTCGGGAGCGCGACCATCCCCCGCACGACGCTGTGGTTGGTCCGCCTGATCCCCCGCTCGTCCACGTCGTAGCCGGGGTCGACGCGCACCACCAGCTCCTCCATCGCCACCCGCGCCTCCAGCCTGGCCAGCGGCCCGCCGAGGCAGTAGTGGCGCCCAGCGCCGAACCCGATCGCCCTGGAGGTGTCGCGCCGCAGGTCGTAGGCGTCAGGGTCGGGGAAGACGGTCTCGTCGCGGTTGGCCGAGCCGATCAGCAGCCACATCTTCGCCCCTTCAGGCACCTGCTCGCCGTACAGATCGAGGGGTTCGGTGAGGCGGCGAGCCGTACCCTGGGCGGGCGCGTCGTAGCGCAGCGACTCCTCGGCCCACTCGGCGACCGCCCCGCCGAAGGCGTGGGCGCGCTGGCCGGGGTGCTGCCAGGCCCGGTACCACGCGGCGTTGAGCAGATGGGTGGTGGTCTCCGAGCCCGCGCCCATGAGCAGGAACACGAACGCGATGATCTCGTCGTCGCTCAACCCGTCGTCGCCGACGAGCACCGACAGCAGGTCGTCGCGCGGCTCGGCCCGGCGCTCGGCGATCACCGACAGGTAGTAGTCGCGCAGCGACAGCAGCCGCTGGATGCCCACGTCGTCAGGTGTGCCGCCGGACATGGCGCCCGCCTCGCGCCTGACCCTGGCCCGGTCGGCGGTCGGGACGCCCATCAGCTCGGAGATCACGTCGAGCGGCACGCGGGCGGAGAAGTCGGCGGCGAAGTCGAACGTCCCCATCTGCAGCGCCTCGTCCAGGTGGGCGGTGACGATCTGCCTGACGCGCACTTCGAGGGCGGCGATCCTGCGCGGGGTGAAGCCGCGCGAGACGACCGCGCGCATGCGGGTGTGGGCGGGCGGGTCCATGGCCACGAACGAGAGCTGCGTGTGCGCGGCGGGCCCCCACACGCCGTCGTCCATCACCGGACCGTGGTCGCTGGAGAACCGCCTGCTGTCCGGCAGCGCGGCGGCGACGTCGGCGTGCCTGCTCAGTGCCCAGAAGTCCAGCTCGGGGTGGTGGTAGAGGGGCGCCTCGCGGCGCAGGCGGGCATAGAGGGCGAAGGGGTCCGCGTTGGTCCCCCGGTCGTACGGGCTGTAGACGAGGTCCATCCTTCCGACGCTAGGACGGTTGCCCTTTGCCGGAAAGGGGCAGATCTTGTCCTCATGAAGATGCTCATCAACGACCCCGCTTCGGTGGTCGAGGATGCCTTGCGGGGGATGGCGGCCGCACACCCCTCTCTGGTGGTGCGCGATCGGGTCGTCTACCGGGCGTCCGGGCCGCGCGCGGGCAAGGTCGGGCTGGTCTCCGGCGGTGGTTCCGGCCACGAGCCGCTGCACGCCGGTTTCGTCGGGTACGGCATGCTGGACGCGGCCTGCCCCGGCGAGGTCTTCACCTCGCCCGTCCCCGACCAGATCGTCGAGGCGACCAGCGCCGTGGACGGCGGCGCCGGGGTGCTGCACATCGTCAAGAACTACACGGGCGACGTGCTCAACTTCGAGATGGCCGCCGACCTGTGCGAGGGCGTCGAGGTGGCCAACGTGCTCATCGACGACGACGTGGCCGTCCAGGACTCCCTCTACACGGCGGGCAGGCGCGGCACCGGCGCCACCCTGTTCGTGGAGAAGATCGCCGGGGCGCTGGCCGAGGAGGGCGCGCCGCTGGCCAGGGTGGCGGCCGTCGCGCAGGAGGTCGACACCCGCAGCCGCTCGTTCGGCATCGCGCTCACCTCGTGCACCACGCCCGCCGCAGGCAAGCCGACGTTCGACCTGCCGGACACCGAGGTGGAGCTGGGCATCGGCATCCACGGCGAGCCGGGACGCACCCGCGTGCCGTTCACGTCGGCGCGCGAGCTGGCCCAGGTGGCGATGGAGGCCGTGCACGGCGACCTGCCGCTGGCCGGGGACCTCCTCGTCATGGTGAACGGCATGGGCGGCACGCCGCTCATGGAGCTGTACGTGGTGTTCGCCGAGGTGGCCGCGTTCGTGCGGGGCAAGGGCGCCAGGGTGTCGCGGTCGCTGGTCGGCAACTACGTGACGAGCCTCGACATGCAGGGCTTCTCGGTCACCGTGTGCCGGCTGGACGACGAGCTGACCCGGCTGTGGGACGCCCCGGTCGAGACGCCCGGCCTGCGGTGGGGACGCTGATGGACGGCGCGTTCTTCGCCGCCTGGATCACCGAGGCGGCGCGGCTCGTCGCGGTGGAGCGGGAGCGGCTGACCACGCTCGACGCGGCGATCGGCGACGCCGACCACGGCACCAACCTGGAGCGGGGCTTCTCGGCCGCGGTCGAGGAGCTGCCGTCCGGGCCGCCTGGGGACGTGCTCACACACGTGGGCAACACGCTGATCAGGCGCGTCGGCGGGGCTTCGGGGCCGTTGTACGGCTCGGCGTTCCGTGCCATGGGGAAGGCGCTGGGAGAGGCGTCCGAGGTGTCGCTCGCCTCCTTCGCCTCGGCGCTGCAGGCGGGGGTGGACGCGGTGTCGCGGCTCGGCAAGGCCTCCGTGGGGGACAAGACCATGATCGACGCGCTGGTTCCGGCGGCGCAGGCGCTGACGCTGGCCGTACAGGAGGGGGTCAAGCAGGACGAGGCGCTGGCTCGGACGGTCCGCGCGGCGGAGGAGGGCGCGCGGGCCACCGTCCCCTTGCAGGCCCGTAAGGGGCGGGCCAGCTACCTGGGTCCGCGTAGCGTCGGCCATCAGGATCCTGGGGCGACGTCTTCCGCGCTGATCCTGTCGGCGTTGCTCGGGCTCGGGCTCGGATGAGCGTCGGGGTGGTGCTGGTCTCGCACAGCGCGGGGCTGGCGGCGGAGGCGGCGGCGCTGGCTCGTGGCATCGCGGGGTCTTCCGCTCCTGTGGCGGCGGCGGGCGGTATGGAGGACGGCGGGCTCGGGACCAGCGTGGACCTCATCGCGGCTGCGATCGCGTCGGTGGACGTGGGTGACGGGGTGGTGTTGATCCCGGACCTGGGGAGCTCGGTGCTGACGGCACGACTGCTGGAGTCGGACACGGTGGTGCTGGCGGACGTGCCTTTCGTGGAGGGGGCCATTGCGGCGGCGGTGACGGCGGCTGCGGGCGCATCACTGGGCGACGTGCTTGCGGCGGCAGAGGAGGCCCGCACCTTCCGCAAGACCTAGCCCGCCCTCCACCCCCACAACCCCGTCACCCCCACCACCCCGTCACCCCCACCACCCGTTCGCGCCCTCACACCCCCACAGCCCCGTCACGCCCTCACACCCCCACAACCCCCCTCACAGCCGCCGACCCCTCACGTCCTCACGCCCCCCTCACGCCCTCACATCCCCTTCGCGCCCTCACCCCACGTATAGACGTGGGGTTGTCAGTGGCCCTTGAAGGCCTCTTCCAGCCACCAGGAGCCGTGGTCCTTTGTCACCTTTGCGTGGACCAGCAAAGGGCGGTCTCGTGGGCCCTTGAGCCAGTTGGCGACCTCGACGAGGTCCTCAGCGGCGGTCACCGTGACGGCGGCGCAGCCGTACCCTCTGGCGATCGCGGCGAAGTCGGTGGGTGGGAAGGTGATCGTGTCGCGCGGGCCGTCGGTGAAGTGGTGGACCTCGGCGCCATACCCCTCGTCGTCGTAGATCACGATGACCATGGGCAGGCGCAGGCGGACCACCGTCTCCAGTTCCGAGATGCCCATCAGCGCGCCGCCGTCGCCCAGGGCGGCCACGGGAAGGCGGCCGGGGTGGGCGAGGGCGGCGCCGATCGCGCTGGCCAGGCCCAGGCCTATGGACTGGAACGCCTGGGTGAAGCAGAAGCCGTTCTCGTCGGGGACGTCGAGGAACATGGCTGGATATCCCATGAAGTTTCCGGAGTCGGTGGCGATGACCCGTTCGGCGGGGAGGAGGTCGTCCAGGCCGATGGTGAGCGTCCTGGGGTCGATGCGGCCGTCGCCGGTCTCGTCCGTGTACGGCACGTCGCGCCACCGCCGCTCCCCCGCGATCCGACCGCGCATCTCATCCGTGCGATACCGCTCCTCATCCGCGCGAGAACGCTCTCCAGCCGTACCAGAGCGCCCCTCTAGCGCGCGAGAACCCTCCTCGGGTGTGCGGTGCCGCTCCTCCGGCGCGTGGTGCCGCTCCTCGGGCGGGTGGGAACGCTCTTCGCGCGGGTGGTCCTTGCCGGTGTCGGGTGGTTTCACCAGGGAGAGCATGGCCTGGTCTGTGTTGGGTGGTTTCACCAGGGAGAGGACGGCCTGGGCCACGCTCGCCACGTCGCCCTGGACGCCGAGGTCCACCGGCACGTGCCTGCCGATGGCGTCCGGATCGACGTCGACCTGGGCGATCTTCGTGCCGGGGGTGAGCAGGGTGCCGTGGCGGGTGGTCCACATGTTGAGTGCGCACCCCCACCCCACGACGAGGTCGGCGCCCTGGATGAGCTCCACGGCCAACGGTGTGGCGAACCCGCCGCTGATGTCGAGATCCCACGGACTGCCACGGAACAACCCCTTGGCGACGGCCGAGGTCGCCAGCAACGCCCCGGTCGCGTCGGCCAGCGCCTCCAGCTCCCGCCGCGCCCCCCGAGCCCCCCGCCCGGCGACGAACACCGGCCGCCGCGCCCGCGAAAGCGCCTCCGCCAGCACCGAAGGCACGCCGACCGGCGAAGCGCCCCCACCGAGCGGTGACGCGCCCCCGACGACCGGCGAAGCCGTTCCGGCAGATAGGGCAATCCCACCAGCGTGCGTGCTGGGCATGCGATCGCGGGCCATCGCGGCCAGGATCTCCAGCCGACCCTCCACGTCCCCCGCGTCCGCCGCCTGGACGTCCAGTGGCAGGTTGAGCAGCACTGTGCGCCGCTGCTCCCAAGCCACCCGGAACGCCGTCAACGCCTCCTGCACGGCGTTCTCCACGCTGACCCGCAGCGCCACCGCGCCCACCGCCACCGCCAGCCCCGCCTGGTCGACGAAGAAGTTCGAGTGCGGTTGTGAAGCCTCCGCCGCCAGCACCACCAGCGGCGTCCTGCTCTTGGCCGCCTCCGTGAGGCCCGTCATCGCGTTCGTCAGCCCAGGCCCCTGGTGCACCGAGAGCACGCCGACGGTCCCGCTCATCCTGGCGTAGGCGTCCGCCATCGTGGCGGCCCCGCCCTCGTGCCTGGCGGCCACGTACCGCGCCCCCGAGGCGACGAGGGCGTTGGTCACCTGGTAGTTGCCGCTCCCGACGACGCCGAAGACCGTGTCCACCCCGGCCAGCGCCAGCGCGCGGCCGACGGCGGCCGCGACGTTCACCTTTCGACCAGGGCGAGCACCCGCACCGGGCTTCCCGACCCGCCCACGATCGGCAGCGGCGGTGCGAGTACGACCGCGCCGGTCACCGGCAGCCGGTCGAGGTTGCGCAGCTGGGTCAGGCCGTACTTGCCCGCCCCCAGCAGGAACGAGTGGCACGGGAACGGCGGGTCGAAGGAGTGCGCGGCCCCCGCGTCCGTGCCGACCGTCTCCACGCCGACCCCGAGGATCGGCGTCGAGGACGCCAGCCACTGGGCGCACTCGACGGAGATGCCCGGCGTGTGCGGCCCGGTGTCGTCGGCGTTGAGAAAACGTCCCGCGTCGTCGGAGCGCGCGTCCCAGCCGGTGCGGTAGAGCAGCCACCCGCCGTCGGGCAGCGGCCCGTTGTCCCGCTCCCAGGCGCGCACGTGGTCGATCTGCAGCAGGAAGTCCGGGTCCTTGCCCGCCTCTGCGGCGAAGTCGAGCACGACCGCCGGGGCGAGGAGGTTGCCGACGGGCACCTGGGAGACGTCCTGCCCGTCGCGGGCGGTCACCCAGTGGACGGGCGCGTCGAAGTGGGTGCCGGTGTGCTCGCCGGTGTGGATGTCGTTCCAGTACCAGGCGGGCCCGCGGTCGTCGTAGCGGCTGATCTCCTCCAGCCGGAAGGGGATGGTGTTGCCGAACGGCGGAGGTAGCTGGAGGATCGGCGTCGACGACGAGAGCGGCGCCGTCAGGTCGATGACTTCGATCGTGCCGTTGCGCACGCTGTCCACGAGATTGCGTAGTACCGACATGTTCGCATCCTCCTACGCAGGAGGTCGCTGAGGAATCCCGGCGGCCTCCGGAACCCGTATTACCTGGCATGGACTACGTCGTGATCGGCGCCGGCCCCGCCGGACTGCAGCTGGCCCACTTCCTCCAGCGCGCGGGCAGGGACCACGTGGTGCTCGAGGCAGGACAGACCCCGGGAACCTTCTACAGGACGTTCCCCAGACACCGCCAGATGATCTCCATCAACAAGCCGCACACCGGGTGGGACGACGACGAGCGCCCCCTGCGCGTCGACTGGAACTCGCTGCTCAGCGACGACCCGGAGCTCCGCTTCACCCGCTACACCGACAGGTACTTCCCGCACGCCGACGACTACGTGCGCTACCTGACCGACTTCGGCAAGAGCCTCGACATCCGGTACGGCTGCCGCGTCACGAACCTGGCGCGAGGCTTCGAGATCACCTGCGAGTCCGGCGAGGTCTTCGAGGCGTCGAAGGTCGTCGTCGCGACCGGGTTCGGCGCGATGAACATCCCCGACATCCCCGGCATCGAGCTCACCGAGCGCTACTGGGACGTCTCCACCGACCCCGACGACTTCACCGACCAGCGGGTGCTCATCATCGGCAAGGGCAACTCGGCCTTCGAGACCGCCGACAACCTCGTCGAGCGGGCCGCGATCATCCACGTGGCCGGGCCGCGGTCTATCAGGTTCGCCTGGCGTACCCACTTCATCGGCCACCTGCGCGCCGTCAACAACAACTTCCTCGACACCTACCAGCTCAAGACGCAGAACATGGTGCTGGACGGCGACGTGCTGAGCATCGAGCGCGAGGGCAGCGGCTTCGCCGTCACCTTCGCCTACGCCCGCAGGGACAAGGTCGTCAGGCTCACCTACGACCGGGTCATCACGTGCACCGGGTTCCGCATGGACACCTCGTTCTTCGCCGGCGACTGCCGCCCGGAGATGACGATCAACGGGCGGCTGCCGCTGCTCACCCCCGAGTGGGAGTCCGTCAACGTCCCCGGGCTGTTCTTCACCGGGACGCTCACCCAGTCGCGCGACTTCAAGAAGCACACCAGCGCGTTCATCCACGGCTTCCGCTACGGCATCAGGGCCATGACCCGCATGTTCGACCAGCGTTTCCACGGGGTCGAGTGGCCGTGCAGGCAGCTCGCGCCCGACGGGTGGGCGCGAGCCGTACTCGACCGGTTGAACGGGACGTCGGCGCTGTTCCAGCAGTTCGGGTTCCTGTGTGACGTGATCACCCCGGACGGGCGCTACTACGAGGAGATGCCCGTCGACTACGTGCCGTTCGACGACTGCTACCTGATCACGCTCGACTACGGCGCGGGTCACGACGCGATCGACCCGTTCGACGTGCCGGCCGGGCGGGCGTGGGAGGACGACCCGTCCCACGAGGACCGCTACCTCCACCCCGTCGTACGGCACCGCCGGGGCGGGAAGACCGTCGCCACCCTCCACCTGCCCGAGGACCTGTTCAACGAGTGGACCGACGACCAGCCGCTGCGCGCCTTCTTCAGCCCCGCTCCAGCGCCTGGCGCAGGCGGGCCTGACCCCGCCTGATCCGCGTCTTCGCGGTCCCCAGGGGGATGCCCTCGCGCGCGGCGATCTCCCTGGCCGTCAGCCCGAAGCAGGCCGCCAGCACCACCGGCCTGCTCTGGGCGGCGGGTAAGGCGCTCAGCGAGGCGTGCAGCAGCCCGGCCGACGCGGGTTCGTGCCCCGGGTGCTCGGCGGCGAGCAGGGCGGGCAGCATGGACGGCTCGACCGGGTGGTCGCGGCGCCGCCGTACCGCGTCGACGGCCAGGTTGCGGGCGATCGTCAGCAGCCAGGTCGACGCGCGGCCCCGCGCGGCGTCGAACGCGGCCGCGTGCCGCCACGCGCGGACGAACGCGTCCTGGGCCACCTCCTCGGCCAGACCGGCGTCGCCCACCACGCTCAGCGCGAGCCCGAAGACCCGGTCGTGGAAACGCCGCACGAACGCCGCCGTCGCGTCGGCGTCGCCGGAAGCCATGCCGTCGATGAGCGAGTCGTCGGTGGGGCCCACACAACACAGGGTTTCATCCTTTGAGCCCGCTGAAACTCATCGTGGCCACGAAATGACGTTGCGCCAGGACGAACGCCAGCACGAGCGGCAGCACCGCCACCACGTTGCCCGCCATGAGCGCCGACCACTCGGTGTGCCTGGCCCCGGCGAAGGTGGCCAGGCCCATCTGCAGCGTGTAGTTCTCCTCGGTGCTGATCGCGATCAGCGGCCAGATGAGGTCGTTCCACGCGCCCAGCAGCGTGAACACCACCAGCGTCGCCAGTGCGGGCCTGGCCAGCGGCAGCACGACGCGGAACAGCACGCCGAGCCTGGTGCAGCCGTCGATCACCGCCGCCTCCTCCAGCTCCTTCGGCAGCGACAGGAAGAACTGCCGCATGAGGAACACGCCGAACGCCGAGGCCAGCCACGGCACGATGGCCGCGCCGAGCGTGTCGATCAGCCCGAGGTTCCTGAACAGCAGGAACGTGGGGATCATCAGCACCTGGGTGGGGATCATGATGGTCGCCATCACCGCGGTGAACGCCACTCCCCTGCCGCGGAACGGGATGCGGGCGAAGCCGTACCCGGCCAGCGCGCAGAGGACCACGTGACCCGCCACGGCGGCCGCGGCGACCAGGGTGGTGTTGAGCAGCCAGCGCGGGTAGGCGTCCTCGGTGAAGATGCGGTGGAAGCCGTCGAGCGAGAACTGCGACGGCCAGAGCCTCGGCGGGTAGCGGTTGATCTCCGCGTCCGGCATGAACGCGGTCAGGACCATCCAGACCAGCGGCGCGGCGAACAGCAGCGCCGTCGGCATGAGGACCAGGTGGGCCAGCCAGCGGCGCTTCATCGCGTCCTCCACAGGGCCAGGGCCGACACGGCCAGGGTGACGGCGAACAGGGCGTAGGCGACGGCCGCGCCGTACCCGGAGTGGAACAGCTGGAACGCCTGCCGGTACAGGTAGAAGACGATCACGGTGGTGGAGTCGAGCGGCTGGCCCTTGGTGGTGGTGTAGACGAGGTCGAACAGCTGCAGCGCGGTGATGGTCTGCCAGATGAGCAGGAACACCGTCGCCGGGCGCAGTTGCGGCAGGATCACGTGGCGGAAGACGTGCCGCCCCGTCGCGCCGTCCACCCGCGCGGCCTCGACCAGTTCGCGCGGGATGTCCTGGAGCGCGGCCAGGTAGACGACGGCCGGCAGGCCGACGCCGCCCCACAGCGACACCACAACCAGCGTGATCATCGCCTGGTCGGGGTCGGTGAGGAAGCCCATGCCGGGCAGGCCGACCGCCTTGAGCGCGGCGTTGACGATGCCGAAGTCGGGGTCGAAGACGAAGTTGGCCAGGATGCCGGTGGCGGCGGCCGAGACGACGTAGGGGACGAAGATGGCGGTGCGGTAGAACCCGATGAGCCTGATGCGCAGGTTGAGCGCCATCGCCATCGCCAGGCCGAGCAGCACGGAGCCGGGCACGAACAGGGCCGCGTAGACGAGGGTGTGCCAGGCGGCGGCGCGCAGGTCGGTGTCGTCGAGCATCGACCGGTAGTTCCGCAGGCCGACGAAGTCGCCGCCGCTGATCAGGTCGCCGTCCCTGAGCGACAGCAGCAGCGCCCACACGGCGGGGAAGAGCGACAGGCCGACGATGACCAGGGTGGCGGGCAGCACGAACCCCCACCCGGTCAGGTCGGGCAACCACTTCCTGCGGGTCATCGGGTCAGTACGGCGTCGGCCTCGGTGGCGGCCTTGGCCAGGGTCTCGGCCGCTGGGGTGCCGCCGACGAGGGTCTGCGTGATCGCATTGCCGACCTTCTCCGAAAACTCCGGATAGGCCCGTACGGCTGGCCTGGCCTGTCTGGCGTTGTCGAGGTTGGCCGTGAAGACCTCCACGTCAGGGAAGTCCTTGGTGAACTGCGTATACGCCGGAAGCGCCGTGGTCGCCTCGCGCAGCGGCAGGTTGCCCAGCGCGACGCTCCACCTGGCGTCCTGCTCCGGCCGGGTGAGCCAGGTCAGGAAGTCGGTCGCCGCCTTGGTCCGCCGGGCGCCGTTGTCGAACACCACCCAGTTGTCCGGCCCGGCGACGGTCTCGTGGTTGCCGTCGTAGCCGGGCAGGAGCTGCACGCCGTACGAGATCTTATGGTCGATGACGTCGAGCAGCG
Source organism: Nonomuraea sp. NPDC050556 (assembly GCF_044457355.1). NCBI lineage: Bacteria > Bacillati > Actinomycetota > Actinomycetes > Streptosporangiales > Streptosporangiaceae > Nonomuraea > Nonomuraea sp. NPDC050556. Next base: position 3,335,369 of record NZ_JBITGU010000001.1, read on the forward strand.
CCCACGGCCCGGCGATCACCATGCCGATCTTGCCGCTCTGGAACAGCGGCAGGAACTTCTCGCCGTTCTGGTCGAGGTAGACGGACTTGTCCTGGCGCGCCATCGCACCCCACAGGTCCAGGGCCTGGGCGGCCTGCGGGGTGTTGAAGGCCGACTTCTTGCCGTCGTCGCTGACGATCTTCCCGCCCTGCTGCCACAGCATGGGCCAGAAGCGCCACACCGTGTCCTCGCCGCCGGTGACCGGGTAGGCCGTGCCGTACACGCCGTCACGGGTCAGCTTGGCCGCCGTGGCGCGGAAGTCGTCCCAGGTCCAGTCCTTGTCCGGGTACGGCACGCCGGCCGCGTCGAACAGTTTCTTGTTGTAGATGACGGCAAGGTTGTCGACCACCGCGGGTATGCCGACGACCTTGCCGTTCACCTCCGACACCGCCCGCTCCGATGGCCAGAAGTCGTCCCAGCCGAAGCCGGGCGCCTTCACGGTCGCGGTCAGATCGACGGTCTTCGGTGACCTGGCCAGGTGCGGCATCCACGACCCGTACATGTACGCGATGTCGGGCGCCTTGCCGCCGGCCAGCGCCGCCTGCACCTTCTGCAGCATGTCGTCCACGTTGGTGGTGCCAACCGCCGGGACGACCTTCACGCCGGGGTGGGTGGCGTTGTAGTCGGCGGCCAGCTTCTTGATCGCCTCGGCCTGCGTCTCGACCTGGCCGTGCCACCACACCACCTCCACCGGGCCCGTCCCGTCCTGCGCGGGCGACCCGCACGCCGACGCCAGGACCACCAGCGAGAGGAGGAGACGTTTCATCGCAGGCTCCTTTGCAACAGGTCGCCGTGCGCCGCGACCAGGTCGTCGCAGAGCGACCAGATCTGCTCGACGGTGAGGCTGGCCGCGGTGTTGGGGTCGGCCATCAGGGCGTGCCTGATGTGGTCGGGCCTGCCGTCGTTGGCCGCTCTGACGGTGAGCTCGTTGACGCTGACGTAGGAGCGGTTGAGCGCGGCGCACTGCGGCGGCAGGTCGCCGACGGCCGTGGGGCGCACGCCGAGCGCGTCCACGACGGCGGGCACCTCGACGACGCAGCCTTCGGGCAGGTTGCCGACGAGGCCGCGGTTGACGACGTTGGCGTGGATGACGCGCGGGACGCCGGTGACCATGCTGTGGATCACCTGCGGCGCGTACTCCATGGTGGCTTCCACGGCGACCGGCTTACCCGCCCGCACGGCGTCGCGGGCGCGCTCGTAGGCGCGCACGTTCTCCTCGCTGATGCCGAGGTAGGCGCCGATCGGGATGCGCAGCCGTTCGATTTCGCCCGGATTTTTCAGGTACCAGGCGACATATTCGGACGAGTGCTCGCTGGTCTCGGTCGGGTAGAAACCGAGCCTCCGATACATGTCCACCCTGACCCTTCGCAGCAGCCCGGGGTCCCTCTCGATGGCCTCGTCCAGCTTGGGATAGAGGCTGCGGCCCTCGTGCTCGAAGCGCAGCAGCCACGACTGGTGGTTGACCCCTGCCGCCGCATAGGAGACCTCCTCGTACGGCACGCCGACCAGTTCGGCCAGGTCGTGCGCCGTCCAGTGCACCGAGTGGCAGAGGCCCACGACGTTGCGCACCCGCTGCGACAGGTACCAGACGTTCATGGCCAGAGGGTTGGTGTAGTTGAGCAGCCAGGCGTCCGGGCAGACCGCCCGCACGTCGGCCGCGATGGCGTCCAGCACCGGGAAGGTGCGCAGGGCGCGGAAGACGCCGCCGGCGCCGATGGTGTCGGCGATCGTCTGCCGCAGGCCGTACCTGGCCGGGATCTCGAAGTCGATCCTGGTCGCCTCGATCATGCCGACCTGGATCATGTTGATCACGAAGTCGGCGCCGTCGAGGGCTTCCCGCCTGATGAGGTGACTCGTGATTTTTCTGGATATTCCGGGAATGTGGCGGGCGGCGGCCTCGGCGGTGGCGAGCCGTTCCTCGTCGATGTCGTGCAGGGCGATCTCGACGCCGTCCAGCTCGGGCAGCGCGAACAGGTCGGCGAGCAGGCCCTGCGTGAACTCGACGCTTCCCGCTCCCAGGAAGCAGATCTTCACCTGCAGGCCACGCGGTAGGCGTCGAGCTTGAGCCGCTTCTTCATCGAGTTGAAGTTCGCCGCGTTGGCCTTCGCGCAGAACTTGCCGGTGGCCAGCGAGTACTCGACCTGGAACACCGGCTTGCCCGCCTTGACGAAGGCGCTGTAGCCGCCGCACTCGTCGTACTGGAAGCACTCCTCGTTGATCGCGAAGTCGAAGTGCGCGACGAGCTGCTGGATCTGGTCGACGTCGTTCTTCAGCCCGATCGACAGGCCGCGCTTGTGCGCCTCGGCGGCCAGCCAGGAGTTGTAGGCGAGCTGGTCGGAGGCCTTGAGCGGGAAGCCGGTGTCGTTGGTGTAGCCGTCGATGTTGTCCGGCTCGACCGCGTCGAAGCCGGTCGCCCTGCACATGTCGAGCCGGGCCTTCATGATCTCGCCCAGCGGGCCGTTGAAGGCGCGGATGTCGAGCCAGCGCTCGCCCGCCCAGCCGTCGAGGTCCTTGCCGACGACCGCCTTGGGGAACTTCGCCGCGTCCTCGCGCCAGTCCTCCAGGGATCCGGCGCTGATGTAGCAGACGGTCCTGTGGCCGGAGCTCTTCAGCGCCTGGACGACCTTGCCGTCCTTCTTGGCCTCGAAGCCGTCGATGTCGTACATCTGCACGTTGAGGAAGGGGGCCTTGGGGAGGCTGGCGAGCTGCCACTGCCAGCTCGTGTTGAGCGCGGGCTTCCAGATGTCATTGGCCTGCGCGGGGGCGGGCAGCAGGCCCAGGAGCATGGCGGAGACGATGAGCAGGAGACGCATGGTCACTCCTCGCGAACGAAATGGTTCGGGATTTGTGGCGACATGCGCGCTGTTCCGCACTCTCCGGACGGCGTCCTCGCCAAGGACGCCGGAGTGGCGAGGCCCATTTCCGCAGGACTCACGCCAGCACGCGGGGCCGTGCTCCCTTCTGTCGCCGCCCAGGATTGCGCGATCCTGCTTGACTTTCAACCCTTTCAATCACTTATGGCGAAAATAGACGAACAAGCGGCCGTGGTTCTTGGCATCCTTGTCGATCCGGTGGTAGAGCGCCTTGATCTCCTTCTGCTCCAGGAAGCGCAGGACCTTCTTCTTGAGCTGGCCTGAGCCCTTGCCGGGGATGATCTCGACCTCGGTGGCCTTCTTCCTGATGGCCTCGTCGATGATCCCGCGCAGCGCCCGGTCGATCTGGTCGCCCTTGTTGAAGATGTCGTGCAGGTCCAGCTTGAGCTTCATGGGTCCTCATTGCTTGATCCAGTCGGCGCAGCCGCCGGTCTGGAAGGCCTTGTCGGTGGGGACGATGGTGACCGTGGCCGGGCCCTTGGGCATGCCGCTGTCGAGGACGTTGGCCAGGTCGAGCGAGGTGTCCTTGAGTCGCGCCCAGTAACACATGGTCTGGCCCGCCAGGGGGCCCGCGGTCTTGTAGGTGCCCGGCTGGATGTCCCGCCCCACCACGAGCGTCCCGTTTCCCGGGACCTTCGCCTGACTCTGCCCAGCCTGCTGCGTGGGCTGTCCCGCTGTGGGCTGTCCTGCGGTGGGTTGCCCGGCCGTGGGTTGCCCGACCGTGGGTTGCCCGGCGGGGGCGGTCGGCTGGTCCGTGGGTTGTACGCCGGAGGCGGTCGTCTCCGGCCCCGCCGTACCGGGAGACTCGGTCGGCTCCTCGATCGTCACCGTCGTCTCCGGCCTGGTGGGCCGCAGGGTCGGTACGGCGGAGGCCGAGGTGCCCACGCCCGTGAAATAGCCGATGAGGAACCCGAGCACCGCGGCCAGCCCCGCGATCAGAACCACGATCGGCGGACTGCTGGTCGCACGCGGATACTCGGGCGGGCCGTACGTCACGGGGACAAGAGTGCCATCCCGCTCAACGGTGCAGGTAGTCCACCAGCGACGCCTTCTCCGTCTCGAGCTCCTCGATCGCGCTCTTGACCACATCGCCGATGCTGACGATCCCGACCAGGCGGCCGTTCTCGACGACCGGCATGTGCCTGAACCGGTGCGTGGTCATCGTCCTGCGTAGCTCGTCCACGTTGCTGCCCGGACTGACCGTCCTGACCTCGGCCGTCATGATCGAGGAGACCGGCTCGTCGAGGATCGCCGCGCCCCGGTCGTGCAGGCGGCGCACGACGTCGCGCTCGGACACGATCCCCGAGATCGTCGCGCCGTCGGACGAGACCACCACGGCACCGATATTGTGCTCGGCCAGCTTGGCGAGCAGTTCGCGGACCGTAGCCTCCGGGGCCACGGTCGCCACGTCGCTTCCCTTGTCACGCAGGATCGTCCCGATGAGCATCTGCACCACCTCGGCTCTCAGTTAGAGATGACACTCCCCCTCACGAGGCCACGCTAAGCGCCCTCCCCACCCACTTTTCCTTGGGTCCGTCGACATATCGGCCAGGACATAAACCATGCTCTGGCGTTCACCAATGCGGAGCTGTACCGGTTCACCTGCGGGCGAAGGATTAGCGGGCGGGCCGATACTCGTGAACATTGGGCCGGACATTCACGACATACACCCATGTTATCGCTCAATCTCCGTGACGCCTGGGATGTCAGTGAATATCGGGCATGGCGTTTCCCAAGGAATCGCACGATCTACAACACCTCATGATCAATGCCACATATGATCGGGGCCGGCCGAGATCCCCAACAACATGCCCAGATGCCGTCCAGACTGACTCCAGAATTTCACTCTATGAAAATGCTGCCGTTAGCCAGCGAACTGTTTTTGGCGGGGTGGGACACCACCAAGACCGGCCAGCCGCTCATCCACCGCAAGGGACTCGCCCTGGCGCTGGCCGGGGGCCTCCTGGCCGAACTCACCCTCCACGAACGGCTCGCCGTACGGGATGAACATCTTGCCGTGGTCCAGACCCGCCCCACCGGCGACCGCCTGCTCGACCACACCCTGGGAGTCATCGCCGACGCCCGCGAGCACACCGCGATCAGCACCTGGCTGGCCTACCTTTCCCAGCACGCCATCGTCCAGGTGGCCGAGCGCCTGATCGCGGTGCGGCTGGTCAAACCGGTGCAGCCACGCGTGCTCAAGCACCGGCCTCCCCGCTACGAGTTCGACGCCTCCTGGTCGGACGCGGCCTGGCCGCCCGACCGCATCCGCACCTACCTGTGCGAACCGCGTCCGCTCGACGCGTACGCGCTGGCGCTGATCGCGCTGGCCAACGCCTGCGGCCTCACCGAGGCGCTGCTGGACGACCCCAAGACGCGCCAGGACGCCATGACCCACCTCCACGCCCTGCTCCCGGCGGTGCCGCCGCCGCTCGGCGCGATCGCGGGACACGTCCGCGTCGCCGTGGCGGAAGCCGTACTGACCCATCGCACCTAACCCAGAAAGGTCCGTCTCCCCGTGGCTTTAACACCCCCCACCTCGCGCCGCCTGCCCGGCTCAGAAGGCATCACCAACGCCCTTGCCGCCTCCCGCCTCGGACCGGGGGCGGTGCTGTTCTTCGTCCTGAGCGCCGCCGCGCCGCTCACCGTGGTCGCCGGGGTGATCAGCACCGGCTACGCCGTCACCGGCATCACCGGGCTGCCGATCGCGTTCCTCGTCGTGGGCGTGGTGCTCGCCGTGTTCGCGGTCGGCTACGTGGCGATGGCCAGGAAGATCGCCAACGCCGGAGCCTTCTACACCTACATCACCCACGGCCTCGGGCGCCCGGCCGGCGTGGCCGCGGCGTGGGTCGCGTTGCTCACCTACAACACGCTCCAGGTCGGTCTTTATGGAGGCATCGGCGCGGCGGCCGCTCCGCTGCTGGAGCAGTGGCTGGGCCTGACGGTGCCGTGGTGGGTGTTCGCGCTGGTCAGCTGGGCGCTGGTCGGCTGGCTCGGCCTGGCGCGCGTCGACATCAACGGCAAGGTGCTGGCCACGCTGCTGTCGGGCGAGGTGGTGGTGATCGTCATCTTCGACCTGGCTGGGCTGTTCCACCCAGCCGCGGACTTCGCGCTCTCCTCGCTGTCGCCCGCCGGCCTGGCCGTACCCGGGGTGGGGGCCCTGCTGGTGATCGCCGTGCTCGGCTTCGTCGGCTTCGAGGCGTCGGTGGTGTACTCCGAGGAGAGCCGCGACCCCGAGCGCACCGTGCCGACCGCCACCTACACCGCGATCGGCCTGATCGCCGCCCTCTACGCGCTGTCGGCGTGGGCCATGCAGGTCGCCACCGGGCCCGGCCGGATCATCGAGGTCGCCAGGCGCGACGGCGCGGAGACCATCTTCGTCATCGCGGCGGCGCACCTGAGCCCGCTGCTGATCGACATCGCCCGGGTGCTCTTCGTGACCAGCGTGTTCGCCGCCATGCTCGCCGTACACAACACCACAGCCCGCTATTTCTTCGCGCTCGGCCGCGAGGGGGTCCTGCCCGTCGCCTTCGGCCGTACGGTCCCCCGCACCGGAGCCCCACGAGCCGGGTCGCTCCTGCAGTCCGGAATCGGGCTGCTGGTCATCCTCGTCTGGGCGCTGTTCGCCTGGGACCCGGTGGTGAGCCTGTTCTTCGCCGGAGGCACGCTGGGCGGTCTCGGCGTCCTGGTGCTCACCACCGCCACGGCGTTCTCCGTCGTGGCGTACTTCCGCCGCAACCCCGGCGACGTCAGCGCGGCGCGGCGGCTCTGGGCGCCGCTGGCCGCCGCCGTCGCCTTGACCGTGACGTTGTGGCTGGCCGTGACCAACGTGTCCACGTTGCTCGGCGTGCCCGATTCCGACCCGCTGGTGTGGATCCTGCCCTCGGCGTACGCTGTCGCGGCCGCGTTCGGGTTCGTCTGGGCGCTGGGGCTGCGGATGACGCGGCCCGACGTCTACAGCCAGGTCGGGCTCGGCGCCACCGCCCAGCACACCGGGACCCCCCGATGAGCGCCGCCATCCGCACCGCCACGTCCGCGGACGCCGTCGCGGTGACCGAGCTGATCGCCCAGGCCTTCGAGCCGCTGGGGGCGTCCGCCTACCTGGTGCCCGACCTCTCCGTCCGGCGCGAGGTCCTGGCCGGGCAGTTCATCATCATGGTCGAACACGCCCTCGCGGTCGGGCAGGTCGACGTGATCGGCGCCGCCTCACCTGTCGCGGCTGCCGTGTGGTTCGACCACACCGCCCCTGTCCCGCCGCCGCCCGACTACGACAACCGGCTGAAGGCCGCGACCGGGCAGTGGCACAGCCGCTTCCTGCACCTGGACGAGGTGCTGGAGAGCAACCATCCCACCGAGCCCCACCATTTCCTGCTCTTTCTGGCGGTCCACCCGGACCACCAGAACCACGGCCTGGGCAGCGCGTTGCTCGACCACCACCACACCACCGCCTTGGGCGGGAACCCGGCGTACCTGGACGCCGCCAGCCCCGCCAGCCGCGACCTTTACGCCCGCCACGGCTACGAGGGCCGTCCTCCGTACGACATCGCCGCAGGCGCCCGCTTCTGGCCCATGTGGCGCCCCTGACTCGCCTTACGGGCTTGCGGGAGTGTCTCCCGCAAGCCCGTCGAGGATCAGCGCGGCCACGTCGTGGGGCGCCTCGGTGTGCATGAAGTGCCCGGTGTCGAGGTCGGCGAGGGAGAGCAGCGGGGTCTGCTCGGCGGTCTCGGCCAACGCGAGACGGAAGCCGCGCACGTAGGCGTCGAAGGCCGTGGCGACGTCCGGGGGCAACATCGCGCTGAGGTCAGCACCGGTCGAGGAGACGACGAGGAGCGGGCACCGGGGCTTCCGGTATACGTCGAGCAGGTCGAGCGCGTCCATCTGAGCGATGAAGTGCGCCATGTCAGGATCCCCAGCCGTCTGTTCCACCAGGAACGCCCGCATGGTGGCCTCGGCTTCCCGGGGATCGACGCCGTCGAAGGGCCCCGTGGGGTTGGTGTGCCCGTCCAGGTTGACCGCCAGCGGGCACTCAGGATGCTCCGCCGCCCAGAGGGCCGCGACGATGCCACCGAGGGAGTGCCCGGCGACCGCCGGATCCTTCATCCCATGCCGGCGGATGGCGTCCCCCACCCAGTCCACGGCCGCTGTCCACGACCACGTGCCGAGGTCCGGCAGGTCAATGGCGACGGTGCGCACCCCGGCCGCCTCAAGCAGCGGCGCGGCGAGCCGCCAGTCCTCAGAGGTCCGGCCACCGCCGGGCAGGAGCAGAATTTCCGACATCAGCCCATCTTCCCGGATGATGTGGACGACCTTCTGCCATCGGTCGCGCAAGTGTCGGGGCGGGAGGGTGGGGGGTGGGGTGGCATAGGGTGCGGGGGCGGGCGTTGCCCATTAATATGTGAAATACCACTGATCGAGCCTTCAGGGACGCCATGAACGAGCAGCTGAACGTCGGCAGCCACGACCTCCCCATCACCGAAGAACTGGCCGCCTTCATGCGCACAGGCTGGGCCGATACCCGCCGGACCGACCTCGCGCCCCTCGCCGTCGCACCCTGGGCGGCCAAGCGGCGGGCCACGCTCGCCGCCCGGTTCCCGGGTGAGCGGTTGATCGTCCCCTCCGGGGAGCTCCAGGCGCGGAGCAACGACGATGACCATCGTTTCAGGACGCACAGCGCCTTCGCCTACCTCACCGGTGACACCGAGCCTGGTGACGTGCTGGTCATCGAGCCGTCCGGCGAGGCCGTTCTCTATGTGCGGCCCCGGTCACCCCGCGAGGAGGGTGAGGAGTTCTACCGCGACCGCAGGTTCGGTGAGTTCTGGGTGGGCCGCCGCCCCGACCTCGTCGAGGCGCAGGCGCTCTACCAGGTGGAGTGCGCCCACATCGGCACGCTGAAGCTCGACGGGCCGGCGCGGCTCCTGCGCGGGGTGGACTCGCAGGTCGACGCCGGAGTCGCGAAGAACGACGGTGACGCCGAGTTCCAGAGCTTCCTGTCCGAGATGCGGCTGGTCAAGGACGAGTGGGAGGTGGGCGAGCTGCAGTTCGCCGTCGACGCCACCACCCGCGGCTTCGAGGACGTCGTCCGCGCCCTCCCCGAGGCGCTCAAGCACGTGCGCGGCGAGCGGTACCTGGAAGGCGTGTTCGGCCTGCGTTCCCGGCTGGAGGGGAACGCGGTCGGCTACCAGAGCATCGTCGCGTCCGGCGCGCACGCCAACGTCCTGCACTGGACACGCAACGACGGCAAGCTCAACGGCAACGAGCTGCTGCTGCTCGACGCGGGCATCGAGACGGACTCGCTCTACACCGCCGACATCACCCGCACGATCCCGCTGTCGGGCACGTTCGACCCGGTGCAGCGGCAGATCTACGAGCTCGTCTACGAGGCGCAGAACGCGGGCATCGCGGCGCTCCGGCCGGGGGCGCGGTTCCGCGACTTCCACCGGGCGGCGATGCGGGTGATCGCCGAGGGGCTGCACGAGTGGGGGCTGCTCGAGGACAGCCCGGACTCGCTCATGGAGACGGGGCTGTACCGCAGGTACACGGTGTGTTCCAGCGGGCACATGCTGGGGCTGGACGTGCACGACTGCGCGAAGGCGCGGGCGGAGGTCTACCTGGACGGCGTGCTGGAGGAGGGGCAGGTGCTGACGGTGGAGCCGGGGCTCTACCTGCAGGCCGACGACCTGACGCTGCCGGAGGAGTTCCGCGGGATCGGCGTGCGCATCGAGGACGACCTGGTCATCACTTCGGACGGCGCGCGCCTCATGTCCGCGGGCCTGCCCCGCCACCCGGCCGAGGTGGAGGCGTGGATGTCGGTGCTCCTTTCCCAATAGGGGGTACGGCAGAGCCAGGGAGGGCCACCCGCCGACGTGGGTGGCCCTCTGTCATGACCGGTCGTGAGGGCTCACGTGGTACCCGCCGTTACGACGAAACGTCGGGCGCTCGCCAGCGGATGCACAAAAGCCTTCCGTACGGTGATGCCGCGAGAACTCCCGGGGCCTGACGCACCGACGTCACGGCGACCGGCCCGCGCGCCCGAGTGGCGTCGAGCGAGCAGACGGTCGTGACGTCGGCGAGCGCCAGCATCCCCTGGCGCCAGCCGTAACAAAGAGGGGTTTGTTGGGGGTTGAGGGTCCTTCAGGGTTGAGGGGTTGTCGGGGAGGAGGTGGGGGTTTTTGGGGTTGGGGGACAAGGAGTGAGCTGGGTCTCATACCATTTGCTCAAATTCCCCCGAAAGCATCGACTTACTGGACAACCCGTCAGTAAGGTGACACCTCCATAAGCAGCCCACACGGAGGTGCCGGTGGCCCTGAGCGGGTACGTAGGCCGACGGGCCGGGTCCGCGCTGGGCCAGGTCGGTGAGCTGTTCGTCATCGTCCTCGAGGGCCTCCGCCGCACCTGGGACATCCGCTCCTGGTGGTGGGAGTTCGTCGGCCAGTGCTGGTTCCTGGCCCGCGTCACCAGCCTCCCCGTCCTCCTCGTCTCCCTCCCCCTCGGCGCCACCGTCGCCCTCCAGGTCGGCGAGCTCGCCTGGCAGCTAGGCGCCTCCAGCGCCACCGGCAGCGCCGTCTTCGTCGGCCTCGTCCGCGAGGTCGCCCCCATGGCCAGCGCCCTGCTCATCGCAGGCGCCGGCGGCAGCGCGATGACCTCCGACATCGGCGCCCGCCACATCCGCGACGAGCTCGCCGCCATGGAGGTCATGGCGGTCAACCCGATCCACCGCCTGGTCACCCCCCGCATGTGGGCGGCCAGCACGGTCGCGGTGTGCCTGTGCCCGCTGGTGATCCTGGCCGGGGCGACCGGCGGCTACTTCTTCAACGTGGTCGTCCAGGGCGTCACCCCCGGCGCCTACTTCGACGGCGCGCTGTCGCTGGTGGTCTCGACCGACCTGTTCGTCACGCTGTTCAAGGCCTGGATCTTCGGGTTCATCGCCGCCGCCGTCTCCTGCTACAAGGGCATGACGTGCGCGACCAGCCCGGTCGGCGTCGGCAGGGCGGTCAACCAGGCGACGGTCATCACGTTCATGCTGGTGTTCGCCTTCAACTACGTGATCAGCGCCGTGTACTTCCTCGCCTTCCCGCCGAAGGCGTTCTGATGGAGTTCGCACACAGGTTCGCGACGCTGGCCGACTGGCCGCTGTTCGTCTTCAGGGTGGTCTTCTACTCCGTCCGCGACGTCATCCTGCGCCTCAAGTACGCCAAGGTCGTCATGCGCCAGGTCAGCGACGTCGTGATCGGCGTCGGCGCGACCGTCATCGGCGGCGGCATGATCTTCGTGGTGTTCACGATGGCGTTCGTCGTCGGCGCGACCGTGGGCCTGCAGGGCTACCAGGGGCTGCAGGCGATCGGCGCGGAGTCGTTCATGGGCCTGGTCGGCAGCTTCGCCAACGTCCGGGAGATCACCCCGATCATCGCGGCGGTCGCGCTGGCGGCGCAGGTGGGCTCGTCGTTCACCGCCGAGCTCGGCGCGATGCGCATCTCCGAGGAGATCGACGCGCTGGAGGTGATGGGCATCAACGCCTTCACCTACCTGATCTGCACCCGCGTGGTGGCCGCGCTGCTGGCGCTGACGCCGATCTACCTGATCGCGCTGTTCGCCAGTTTCTTCGCCACCCGGCTGATGTGCACGTTCCTGTTCGGGATGGCGCCCGGCGTCTACGACTACTACTTCTACCTCTACCTCCCGGTCAGCGACATCGTGTTCAGCGTGACCAAGGTGGCCGTCTTCGCCTTCACGGTGATCGTCATCCACTGCTTCTACGGCTTCTACGCCACCGGCGGCCCCGTGGGCGTCGGCGTGGCGGCCGGCCGGGCCATCCGCCAGTCGATCGTCACGATCGTCCTGCTCAACCTGCTGCTGTCGTACCTGTTCTGGGGTGGCGGCGGCAGCGTGAAGCTGACGGGGTGAGGCGTGGGACGCGACGGTTTCTCCTTACCCGTACGGCTGGGCATCGCGGTGGCCGTGCTCGTCGTCTTCGCCGGGGCCACGTTCTTCATCGTGCGCAGCGCCTCGCAGATCAGCGGCACCCGCATCATGGCCGTCTTCGACCGCGCGGGCCAGGGACTGGACACCAACTCCCCCGTCAAGATCCGCGGCATCACCGTGGGCGACGTCACCGACGTCTCGCTGAACGCCAAGGGCCAGGCGGTCGTCACCATGCACGTCAGGCCCGAGGTGAAGGTGCCGCAGACCGCCACCGCGGCGGTCGAGCCGACCTCGGTGTTCGGCCCCAAGTTCGTCAACCTGAAGCTCGGCCAGGGCGAGGGCGTCGGCCCCTACCTGGCCAGTGGCGCGGTCATCCTGGACACCGAGGAGCCGCTCGACCTGTCCGACTCGCTGGGCGACCTCTACCGCGGCCTGGACGCAGTCGACCCGAAGGAGGTCACGGTCATCGTCCACACCCTGGCCAAGGGCCTGGACGGCAAGGGCGGCCAGTTGCGCGAGCTCATCGACGACGCGAACACCGTCGTCGGCGTCGCCCACCGCCACCGCAAGGACGCCCAGCAGTTCCTGCACGACACCGCCCTGCTATCCGGCGAAATTTCGGATAAGGGTGATGAGCTCGTCTCCATCTCGGCCGACATCAACACCATCACCCCCGACCTGCTCGAACGCGCCGACAAGGTCAGAGCCCTGCTCAAGGAGATCTCCTCCATCTCCAGGCTCGGCGCGCACGGGCTCAGCAAGCACCGCCAGGACCTGCGCGAGGGCGTGCACTCCGGCGAGCGGGTGGCCTCGCTCATCTACGCCCAGCTCGGCCTGGCCGGGGACGGCGTGCGCGGCCTCACCAAGCTGGTCAACCTGCTCAACGAGCTGATCGAGGCGCAGGGGCCCGGCAACAGCAGGCAGCTCCAGACCGAGTCGTTCGTCGCCACCGACATCTGCGTGCTCATCGTCGGCGCCTGCGGCCCGACCGACGGGAGGCGGTGAGCGTGCGCGGACGCTACTGGACGCTCCTGCGCTTCGGCCTGTTCTTCCTGATCACCGTGTCGATGATCGTGCTGATCGCGGCGCAGGTCGCCAAGGTCAACACCGCGGGCGGCTACCGGCTGGTGGCCACCTTCGACGACGTGTCCGGGCTGCTGGAGGGCGACCAGGTCAAGATCGCCGGAGCTCCCGTCGGCCAGGTGGAGTCCATCAGGGTGGTGGACGGCAGGGCCGAGGTGGCGCTGGAGGTCCACGACGACGTCAAGGTCCCCTCGGACACCGAGGCCGCCGTACGCTGGCGCAACGCGGTCGGCCAGCGCGTCGTCTACCTGATCCCGGGCACCGCGCCGGACAAGCTGGCCGCCGGGGCGCGCATCACCCGCACGGCGTCCGTGGTCGACATCGGCGAGCTGGTCAGCGACCTGGGCCCGCTCACCAGGAGCCTCGACCCCGACCAGATCAACCAGCTGCTCACCGCGGCGGGCAAGTCGCTGCACGGCAACGACAAGAACATCCCGCGCCTGCTCGACAACGTCAACGACATCACCGGCACCGTCAACGAGCGCAAGCAGCTCATCCAGTCGCTGCTCAAGGACTACGCCACCGTCACCGGCGTGGTGGCGAAGCGCGACGACCAGATCGCCGCGCTGGTGGACAACCTGGTGGAGCTGTCGGAGGCGTTCGTGCGCAACCGCAAGCTGGTCGACGACTCGCTGGTGGAGCTGACGACCACGTTCAACACCTCCAACGAGGTGCTCGGCAAGAACGCCGACGAGCTGGGACGGCTGGTCGACCGGCTGGCGCTGCTGACCGGCGGCATCAGGCGCAACGTGGGCAGCATCGAGAAGACGGTCAACACCATGCAGCCGCTGTTCGCCCGCGCCTACTCCAGCGTCAACCGCGGCCACTACTTCATCTCCGCCGTGCCGTGCGTGGCGCTCGGCCCCTCGCCGTGCCCGTACCCGATGACCGCGCCGCCGCCCCTGCGCGAGAGCGTGAAGATCCAGAGCGCCAAGGACCTGCAGAAGCTCATGGTGGGTGACTGATGGCGCTGAAGTCGTTCCGCGACCGCAACAAGATCGTCGTCGGCCTGGTGTCGATGGCGGTGCTCGGTGCGATCCTGGTCGGCACGTTCCTCGTCGGCAACCTGGGGCTGCTGGAGGGCGGCTACTACATGTCCGGCGTCTTCGTCGACTCAGGCGGCCTGCGCACCGGCAACGACGTCCGGGTGGCGGGCGTGCGGGTCGGCAAGGTGACCGAGGTGCGGCCCGACTACGGCCAGGGCAACGTGGTGGTCACCTGGAAGGTCGACGACGACGTACGGCTGGGCCGCGACACCCACGCCGACGTCACCCTGTCGAACCTGCTCGGCGGCCGCTACATCAAGCTGACCGGCCCCGTCTCCGCCCCGTACATCGACCAGCTCCCCGAGGCGCAGCGGCGCATCCCCGTCGACAGGACCGGGGTGCCGACGCTGATCAACGACGCGCTCAAGGACGCCACGCGGCTGGTGAAGAAGCTCGACACCAAGGCCGTGGACAACCTGCTGACCGAGCTCGGCAAGATCGACACGAGCAAGCGGGGGCGCATCACGCGGCTGCTGCAGAACATCGGCGACCTTTCGGACACCATCAGCAAGAGCGAGCCGCAGTTGCAGAAGCTGCTCGACAACGGCACGCGGATCATGGATCTGCTGGAGAAGAAGGACAAGCAGATCACCCGGCTGATCGACGCGCTGGAGATCATGCTGGACGAGCTGCGGTCGCGCAGGGCGGAGCTGCGCAGCCTGCTGGGCTCGGGCAGCGACCTGGTCACCAGCACGACCAAGCTGATCAACGAGCACGAGAAGAACCTGGTGCAGGTGCTCGACGACAACGCGGCGATCACCACGCGGCTGACCGGGAGCAAGAAGGAGTTCAACAACCTGCTCGCGTGGGTCGGGCCGACCTTCTCCGGCCTGGCCACGATGGGCGGCCAGGGGCCGTGGATCGAGGCCATCGCGACCGGGTTGGGCCCGATCAACCCCGAGGTCCTCGCCGCGATCGCCAAGGACAGGAAGAAGGACCGATGACCTCCCCACGGCCCCACCCTTCCGTCTCCGGCGGAAACCCCCCTGTGGAGGAAAACGCCCACGGGGCGGGAAATCCCCACAAGGCGGGAAACTCCCGCACGGCGGGAAACTCCCGCACGGCGGGAAACCCCCGCGGAGCGGACAACCCCCGTAGAGAGGCGAGCCCCCGTGGGGTGGGGAACCTCCATGGGGGTTTGGGTGAGGGGGTTCGATGAGGCGTCTTCTCGCGATGTTGCTGACCGGCGTGCTCGTGGCGGCGTCCGGCGGGTGCACCCTGCTGGGGGCGCAGCCGTACACGGTCGTGGCGATCTTCTCCTCGGCGCCCTCGCTCTACGAGGAGGCGCGGGTGAAGGTGATGGGGCTCGACGCGGGCACCGTCGAGGACATCTCCATCCAGGGCGACAAGGTCAGGGTCACCATGAAGGTGGACCCGCAGATCCCGCTCCCCGCCGACGTCAAAGCCGTCGTAGCGCCGCAGAACACGCTCGGCGAGCGCAACGTCGTGCTCTACCCGCCCTGGAAACCGGGCAACCAGCGGTTCGCAGCAGGCGCGACCATCCCGCTGGAGCGCACCGACCTGCCCGTGGAGATCGACGACGCGCTCGACGCGTTCACCAAGCTCACCGACGCCCTGGACGCCGACAAGATGGGCGACGTCGCGGGCAACCTGGCCGACGGCATCAAGGGCAGGGGCAAGACGATCAACAACGCGATCGCCGACACCGCCAAGCTCACCGACACCCTGGCCAAGCAGGACGACCAGCTCGTCGACCTGGCCAAGGGGCTCAACCGCCTGGCCACCAGCCTCAACAAGCGCCAGGACCAGGTCACCAAGACCATCGACGCCTTCTCCGAGACGAGCGCGATCCTGGCCGAGGAGCGCCAGCGGCTGCGCGGCTTCATCTCCGGCATGGCCGACTTCGTCCGCAGGGGCGACGTGCTCATCGAGGCCTACAGCGAGCGCCTGCCCAGGGCGGCGGGCACGCTGGCCGAGCTCGTCCTGACCGTCCGCGCCAACAGCGACTCGATGGCCAGGGCGGTCAAGGGCGCTGCCGACTTCGCCGACGTGCTGATCGAGGCGTGGGACAAGGAGAACCACCTGCTGAAGATCCGCGTCGTGCTCAACGCCATGACGCGGGCGTGGCTGCAGCCGCTGTTCGACTCGCTCAACCTGGGCAAGGTGCCGTGCCTGCCCGCGGGGCTGAGCAACTGCCAGGGGGGCAAACGCTGATGCGCGCTCTCACCGCGATCCTCGCGCTCCTCATCACCGCCGGCTGCTCGATCCAGACGCTGGGCGCCACGACCGGCGAGCAGACCCTGTCGGCGACGTTCACCGACGTGCAGAGCCTGGTCGTCGGGCACAGCGTGCAGGTCTCGGACGTGCGGATCGGTACGGTCACCGACGTCGCCCTCCAGGGTTACGAGGCCAAGGTCACCATGTCCATCGAGGGGACGCACCAGGTCCCCGAGGGCACCACGGCGACGGTGGCCAAGACCTCGATCCTCGGCGAGAACTACATCCTGCTCACCCCGCCCAAGGGCAAGGACCTGTCGACGGGCCCGTTCATGAAGAACGGCGCGACCATCACCGAGACCAACGTCGAGCCGGACATCGAGCAGGTGACCGCGCAGGCCGGGCCGCTCATCCAGGCGCTCGGCGCGCAGGACGTCAACGCCATCCTCGACGCCGCCTCCACCGCCTTGGGCGGCAAGGGCGACGACCTCAACAAGCTCATCAGGCAGACCGCGCAGGTCACCGACAGCTACGCGGCGGCGCGCGGCGACATCGCCGCCACCATCGACGGCCTGGCCAAGCTGGGCGACGCCCTGGCCAAGGGGAGCAAGGAGCTGGACCGGCTGCCCGGGAACCTGGCCGACGCGACGGCCAGGATCAACCACGGGCGCAAGCACATCAAGGAAGCCATCATCGCGCTGACCGGCCTGGCCAAGGAGGCCAACCTCACGGTCTACCCGCGCCACGCGGCCCGGCTGCGCAAGCTGATGCGCGAGGTCGACGCCATCGCCTCCTCGATGTTGCGCGGCAAGGAGGATCTGAAGACGCTCATCGCCAGGATCCAGGTGTTCATCGACGCGCCACCGATCACGGTCAACGGCCAGGTGCTCATCTACGTCTGGCTGAAGGGCCTGATCCTGCCGAACAAGATGGGCGTCATACCGAACGACCCCAAGATCCAGACCGGGCCGCAGCCCAACCGCAAGGACGACTTCCGTCTGCTGTGGGAGCCGCCGTCGTGAAGAACCGTATCTATCTGAACCTGGGCTTCTTCGTGGCGCTCGGGGTGGTGATGACGATCTGGGCGTTCACCACGATCATCAAGCTCGACGCGGTGACGCAGCCCTACCGGGTCACCGCGGAGTTCGAGTCCTCGCCCGGCCTGATCCGCGGGTTCGACGTGGCCTACCTCGGGGTGCGGGTCGGCAGGATCGGCGACGTGGCGCTGGCCCCCGGCAAGATCGTGGTGGGGCTCGACCTGGACCGGGAGATCAGGCTGCCCAAGGGCAGCACGGCCGAGGTGCGGCGCAAGTCCGCGATCGGCGAGCCGTACGTCGAGCTGTCGCCGCCGAAGGCGGGCGTCGGCGGGCCGTCGCTCGCGGCCGGTGACGTGATCCCGCTGACCAGCACCAGCGTGCCGCTCGACTACAAGAAGCTGTTCGAGGGCGTGGGCAAGCTGCTCAACGCGGTGCCGCCGAAGGACGCCAAGACGATCACCCACGAGCTGTCCGTCGCGCTGGACGGCAGGGCGCCCGCGATCAGGAACATCATCGAGGACTCCCACGACCTGACCGACACCCTCGCAGACAACTCCAAGACGCTGGACGACCTGGCGGTGCAGCTCACCCAGCTCACCCACACGCTGGCCGGGCGCAAGGAGAAGATCGCCCAGACGATCACCGACCTGAGTACGGTCACCGGCACGCTCAGGGCCTCGCGCGCCGACCTCAACGCCTTCCTCGACCAGGGGCCAGGCGTGTTCGCGCAGATCGACACGCTCATCAGGAAGGCCAGGCCGGGCTTCTCGTGCGCGCTGACCGCCGCCGGGCTGCCGCACACGCCGGTCTTCTCCGACACGACCTCGCAGAACGTGCACCGCCTGCTCACCACACTGCCGACCGCGCTGAGCCTGGCGGACGACATCAGCGACGTGCGCGACGGCACGACCTACGGCAGGAACATGTTCATCTTCAGCGTGCCCGGCGGGCCCAAGCCCGCGCTGGAGTACAGCGAGCCGCTGGGACCGCCCACGGTGCCCGCCCTGCGCTGGTGCCCCAAGACGAAGGTCACCGACGTCAAGGTGGACCCGTACGCGGACGACGGGCCCCATCCCGCGGCGGTCGCCGACAGGGACGACCCGACGGCGTCGGCCGAGCCCGAGGCCAAGGCGAAGGCGTCCGGCCTGCCCGAGGAGGACTCGAGCGAGGCATCCACCGCCGAGGCCAAGACCGTCTCCTCGCCCACCCCGCTGAACACCACCCCGCTCGTTGTGGCGATTTTCCTCGCAGTCGTGGCGAGTGGTGGCATCTTGGGCTGGATCGCCGTGGGCAGGGCCAGCCGCCGTCGCGAAACGGAGTGAACGCATGACCACCAAGCACGAAGAGACCGCCGCAGCCGAGGAGACCGTCGAGGAAGCCGCCGTTGACGAGATCGTTGACGAGGCCGATGACGAGGCCGTTGACGGGGAGCCCAAGGGCAAGCGGAGGTCGTGGCGCGGTGCGGTGCTCGGGGCTGTGGCGGGGCTCCTGGTCGCTTCGCTGGCGGCCAGCACGTGGCTGTGGATCAGGGCGGACGGCGAGGCCGGGCGGCTGGGCGCGGAGCGGGCGCTGCGGGTGGAGGTGGCGGGGGCGGCGAGCTCGTTCGGCCGGTCGCTGCTGAGCTACGACTACCAGGACCTGCAGACGACCAGGTCCACCCTGATGGCGCAGGCGACGGGCGACTTCCTGGCCACCTACGACGAGGCGTTCGGCGGCGTGATGGAGCAGGTGATCATCAAGCTGCAGGCGGTGTCGCAGGCGAACGTGCGCGAGGTGTACCTGTCGGACGTGGACGAGGGGTCGGCGCACGCGATCGTGGTGGTGGACCAGCAGGTCAAGACCAAGGAGGCGATCAAGACGGTGCGCGACTCGCACCTGAAGATCTCCCTGGTCAAGGAGAAGGGCGCCTGGAAGATCAACGAGGTGACCGTGCTCGGGGCGGCGAAGGAGCAGGAGACCACCCTCGACGGCAACCCCCTCCCGACCGCGACACCCACCCCCACTCCTACGAAGAAGAAGTAGGGCGCCCCTACGCGACGCCAAGGGCGCGGCCCCCCAAGGGAGCCACGCCCTCTTTACGGCGCTACAGGCGTAGCCACAGGGCGGGGACGTTCGAGGGTTCCCAGCCCACCTGCGCGGTGTGCGGCTGACGGCATTCGTACGACACGTTCTGGTAGGTGACCCTGGTGCCGGTCGTGTAGGCGGTGCCCGCCTTCCACGCCGGATACTGGCCCGTCGGGGTCACGGTCGGCGTGGGGGTGACGGTGGGGGTCACCGTCGGCGTGGCCGTGGGGGTGGCCGTGGGCGTGCTGCCCGAGCAGGCGCCCTTGTCGAGCCACACGTCGTTGGTGCCCGGCTCGTTGTTCTGCGTCCACCACCTGGCCTCCCACGTGTGCCCCTTGTGCGACACCCGCTGCCCGCCCGTGTACACCTTGGCCGCGTCCCACGCCGCGTCCGTGCAGGTCCCGCCGGTGGGCGTGACGGTCGGCGACGGCGAGGGCGTCACGACGGAACCGCCGCGCGCCTGGTCCTGCAGCACGCCGTACGTCTTGCCGCCGAAGGTCACCGTGTAGTTGTCCGGCCCGGGAGCGGGCAGGTAGTAGACGTAGTCCATGGTCACCGACGCGCCGGGCGCGAGCGTCTGCCAGGCGGGCAGCTTCACCGACACCCGGTTGTAGTCGCCCTTCAGCCCGCCGATGTTGTTGGCGCCCGAGTGCTCGCTGCTGATCACCCTGAGCCCGAACCCGGACTGGTCCTTGGCGTTGTTCGGCGACGAGCTCGCGTAGTCCCACTGGAACTCCGTGCCGCCGGGCAGCGTCACCGAGGACTTGTTGGTGATCTTGAGCTTGGGGCTGATCGGGTAGTTGCTGTCCCCGACGGGGAACTGCCCTGCCTCGAAGGTCACGTCGATCTTCTCGGCGGGGATCGCCGTCTTGGCCCTGGTCGCGGTGTACGGCGAGGCCGTCTTGAGCGTGTCGTCGAGCAGCGTGGTGAGCGTTTCGCCCATGAAGTACTCGCTGCCGTTCCACTTGTAGTCGCCGGCCAGCTCCCAGATCATCACGCCGCCCAGGCCCTTGTCCCTGACGTACTCGGCCTTGGTACGCAGCGACTGCTCGTCCTCGGTCGACAGGAAGACCTTCTTGGTGCTGTTCCACAGCCACGGCGCGACCAGCGTCGAGTCGTAGGAGCGCCCGTAGGTGCCGGTGACGCCCTCGGTCACGCCGTACATGCTGAGGTAGGACCCGGCGATGCCGCGTTCGAGGTTCTTGGCGTGCCACATCGGGTTGGACCCGGCGCCGACCTCCTTGCCGTTCTCCTTGTCGTGCCAGATGTTGTCGATGCCGGTGGCGCCGTCGCCGCAGGTGGTCAGCCCGATCGGGCAGCTCGTCCCGACCGACTTGCCCCACAGGCCGTTGGTGCCGCCGGTGACGTTCTTCCAGCCGCGCGTGTAGTACGGCACGCCCATGTTGATCCGGCCGGGCGGCAGGGTGCCGCGGAAGTAGTGGTAGGCCCAGTCGGTGTTGAGGTAGCCGATGCCGCCGTACTGCGCGGTGGTGTAGACGCCCCACTTGGCCAGCTCGGCGTCCTTGCCGTCGTCGTAGAGCGCCGCGTTGGGCCCGACGAACTCGTTCCAGGCGCCGTGCAGGTCGTAGGACATGATGTTGACGAAGTCGAGGTACTGCGAGACCTGGAAGGTCTCCATGCCGCGCAGCAGGTACCCGGAGGCGGGCACGGCAGCGGTCAGCTGGTAGTACTTGCCGTCGGCGGCCGAGGCCTTGTCCAGGCGGTCGCGCAGCGTCTTCATCAGCGCCGCGTAGCCCTGCATGAGCTTGGCGCGGCGGGAGTTGGCCGTCGTCCAGTCGAGCGGGTGCCCGGCGTCCTTCATCGAGGTGGGGTACTCGTAGTCGACGTCGACCCCGTTGAAGCCGTATTTCCTGATGAACGACACGGCGGAGTCGGCGAAGGTGTCGATCGCGGCCTGGCTGTCGGTCATCGTGTAGAAGCCGCCGGAGGCGACCCTGTTGCCCGCGTCGTCGAAGTAGCCGCCGGTTTCCGCCCAGCCGCCGACGCTGATCAGCGTCTTGACGTTGGGGTTGGCCTTCTTCAGCGTGGTCAGCGCGTTGAAGTGCCCCTTGTACGGCAGGGCCGGGTCGAGTCCCGGCAGGTCCATCCCGATGGCGGGGTTGTCCGGCGTGTCGCCGCCGACGGAAAGCTTGTTGTCCGGCCCGACGTGGGCGAAGGCGTAGTTGATGTGGGTGATCTTCGACCAGGGGATGTTCTGCGCCAGATAGGCGGGCTGGCCGTTCTTGCCGTGCCGCCATCCGGTGAAGTAGCCGATGACCCGGCGCGGATGCTGCGCGCCCATGGTCTCCCTGCCCTGGTCGTCGTAGGCCAGGCAGTACGGCACCGCGACGCCTGGCGTGCGGTAGAGCCCGTCTGGGCGGCAGGTTTCCTGGTCGACAGCTGCTGTGGCCGTGGCCGCGGCCGTGAGTCCGGCCGCGAGCAGGGCCAACGCCGCTGCCGCTGCGGATAAGGCAAGACGCGCTTGGTTGGGCATGATTTCGCCATCCTGGGGGGTGGTGGGCGCTCTTGGCGCGAACGTAAGTTCTCCGACCAGGCCCGTCAATGCTTTCTTTTAGGAAAGTTTCCAAATAGTTCAGTAGATCCAGATCTCGGCGCCGCGGTGCAGCCAGCCGGTGCGCCACAGATGGTCCATGGCGGTGTTGGTGACCCGGATGCACCCGTGCGAGGCCGCGTAGGGCGGCACGGACGGCGAGCCGTGCACGGCGATGCCGCCGACCACGTACTTCGGCCGGTACAGCGTGCCGAGCGGCGCGTGGTGCCAGCCGTCGATCTCGCGGTAGACGCTGAAGGTGCCGGTGGGCGTGGTGGCGCGCTTGCCGCCGCCGTAATAGGCGCCGTTCCCCGTCGAGACGTTGATCGCCTCGTCCACCTGGCCGTCCCTGGTGAGCAGCATGAGCTGCCTGCGCAGGTCGATCTGCACCACCCGGCCCTCGGTGAACTGCGCGAGGGGCTCGACGCCGTCCCTGAGCGCCCGGCGGGTCTTCTGGCCGACGGAGCCGGTGCGGCGGATCCCGGCGATCTTCTGGAGCGCGTAGACGGCCTGGACGGTCTGCGTGCCGTACACGCCGGAGCGTCCGCCGACGAAGTAGCCCAGCTCGGACAGCCGCTTCTGCAGCGCGACGACCCTGCTCCCGGTGTCGCCGGGCCCCAGCGCGGACGCGGCCTGCGCCACCCCGGCCCCGGCCGTCAGGAAGGCGCACGTGAGCAACGCGCCCAACAGAACTTTCCGCATGATCCTGGACATGCCCCGCCAAGATCGACGATCAGCTCTGACAACGCTCTAATCTAGGCAAATGCATGAACCCGTGGTGATGGCTGGACGGCCGGGCGAGGTGCCGGGCGCGGTGGAGTGGCTGACCGATGTCGAGCGGGAGCGGGCGGCCCGATTCGTCCGCGAGCTGGACCGCCGGGCGTTCGTCGCCGCGCACCTGCTCGTGCGGCTGTGCGCGTCCGAGCTGCTCGGCATCGACCCGGCCAAGCTCACCCTGCTGCAGGTATGCGACGTGCACGGGCCTGGGCACGGCAAGCCGTACCTGCGTGACCATCCGGACCTGGGGGTGAGCCTCAGCCACACGCGCGACTACGTGTGCGCCGGGGCGGGGGACGGGCGGGTCGGGGTGGACGCCGAGCACATCCCCGAGGGGCCGATGGACGAGTCGCTGGCCCACCAGATCCTCAGCGCCGCCGAGCGGGAGACGATCCAGGGCAACGGCGAGGTGATCCGGCAGTGGGTGCGCAAGGAGGCGCTGATCAAGCGCGGGGAGCTCACCTTGGACACCATGAACCACACGACTACCGACTGGTCCCGCTATCACCTGCTGGAGTGGCAGGACGGGCCCGTCCTGGTGACGGCAATCACGGACGCCCCGGCGCGGAGGGCGGCGATTCCGCGGATACCCTGAAAGGGTGTTCTACAAGAAATCCCTCGAGGAGCGCATCGCCGACCGGCAGGCCCAGCGCAGGCCGCTGGAGGAGGGCAAGACGTTCGAGCACGCACCGGCGAAGTTCGTCTTCATCTCGCTGATCGTGATCGTGGTCATCATGCACATCGTCGGCATCGCCATCGTCATGGCCCTCGACACCTGACCCGACCTCTTTTCGAAGAGTGCCGCCCTTCTGAGGGGTGCTGCTCTCTTTTCGGGTGTGGCCCTCCTGGGGTGCGGCTTCTTTTGGGGGTACGGCTGCGCCAGGGGACCTAGCTCGTGCGGCGGGTGGGGGTGGGGTCGAGGAAGACCTGGGTGATGCCGGGGAACTTGGCGCGCAGGCGCTGGTCGAGCTGGTCGCAGGCGATCTCCAGGCCCGCCCCCGTAGCCTGGTCCCTGAAGTCGATCTTGGCGGCGACCATCAGCTGCCCCGGGCCCATGATCATGGTGAGGAGCTCCACCACCCCCTCCACCAGCGGATCGTCCAGCAGAGTGGCCTTGATCTCGGCCTCCACCGTGCGCGGCGCCGCCTGACCGATCAGCAGCGACACGTTCGAGCTGATCAACGTCAGCGCCACCCCCAGCAGCAACACCCCGATCGCCACGGAAGCCAGCCCGTCCCACAGCGCCGACCCGGACAGCTGCGACCCCAGCAACCCCAGCGCCGCGATCACCAGCCCCGCCAGCGCCGCCGAGTCCTCGAACATGACCGCCTTCAAAGCGGTGTCCGAGGTGCGCCTGACCAGACGCAACGGGCTGGTCCCCCAGCGCCGCGCCTCGCCGCGCAACTGGGACAGGCCCTTGAGGAACGAGATCCCCTCGATCACGAACGACACGGCCAGCACGACGTAGCTGAGCGTGAGGTCGGAGAGGTCCTCGCCGTTCAGGACGGTGTGGATGCCGTGCGTGATCGAGAACCCGGCGCCACCCACCAGCGTGGCGCCCGCCGCCATCAGCGCCCAGAAGAACCCGGCCTTGCCGTACCCGAAGGGGTGACGCTGGTCGGCGGGCTTGCCGCCGCGCCGCAGCGCCACCAGCAGCAGGACCTCGGTGACCGTGTCGGCCAGCGAGTGCGCCGCCTCGGACAGCATGGCGGCCGACCCGCCGACGAGCCCGGCGACCAGCTTGGCCGCCGCGATGGCCAGGTTCGCCGCACCGGCCACCAGGACGGTCGCCGTGCTCTCCCCAGAGTTCTCCCCCATGGATGATCACTCTACGTGGTCGGAATAGTTGAAAGTTCATCTATGTTGAAGGAGGAGACGAAGAAAGGACCCCGCCATGATGTTGTCCGCAGACGCCCAGAACCTCCTGTTCCGCGACGCCCGCACCGCCAACGCGTTCACCTCTGAGCCGGTCACGGACGAGCAGATGCGAGACATCTACGACCTCGTCAAATACGCTCCCACGGCGATGAACCAGCAGCCGCTGCGCATCGTCCTGGTGCGCTCGCCCGAGGCCCGCGAGCGCCTGGTCGCGCACATGAACGACGGCAACAAGGCCAAGACAGCCGCCGCTCCCCTGGTCGCCGTCCTCGCCGCCGACCTGGACTTCCACCACGAACTGCCCAAGGTGTTCCCGATCCGTCCGGGCGCCAGGGAGGCTTTCGCCGGCAACGAGTCCGGGCGTGTCGCGTCGGCCGTGTTCAACGCGACGCTGCAGGTGGGGTACTTCATCCTCGGCGTGCGGGCGGCCGGTCTCGCGGCCGGGCCGATGACCGGATTCGACAGGGACGAGCTGAGCAAGGAGTTCTTCCCGGACGGTGACCACACCGTGCTGGCGGTCGTGAACCTCGGCAAACCCGTCGATCAGGGCTTCGACCGGCTGCCGCGTCTGACGTATGACGAAGTCGTTACCGCGGCCTGAGGTAGATTTGAGATCATGAGCACGACCCGCTGGCTGACCCAGACCGAACAGCGGGCCTGGCGTGCCCACCTGGCGCTGCACAAGCTCCTGGCGCACCGCCTCGACCGCGAGCTGCAGGAACACGGCCTGTCGCTGAACGACTACGAGATCCTCGTCAACCTGTCCGAGAGCCCGGGGCATCGGATGCGGATGAGCGACCTCGCCGACGCGACGATCCAGTCGCGCAGCCGGCTGTCCCATCAGATCTCCCGCATGGAGGCCGCAGGGCTGGTGACCAGGGAGAACTGTAAGGATGACAGGCGGGGGACCTTCGCCGTCCTCACGGAGGAGGGGTGGGCCACGATCCAGCGGGTCGCTCCGGCGCACGTGGACGGGGTGCGCGAGCACTTCGTCGACCGGCTGACGGACGACCAGCTGGACGCGCTCGAGACCGCCTACGCGCCGATCATCGAACACCTCAAGACCCTCCGCTGACCCTCGGGCGCGTTGGGCTCTCACCGTCCGTGATCCTTCAGAAACACGAGGGTCTCGTGAGGGGCTGAGGGCTATTGGATGGCCGGGCTCCCCGAGGGCTGGGGCCTTTTGAATGCCCGCTCCTCTGAGCGCGCGGCCCCTGGGGGCGCGGGTGTCTGAGGGGCCGAAGCCCTCTCGCGGGTCGGTGGTTCTAAAGGACCCAAGCCCCTGAAGGTCCTGAGCCCTCTACGGGGGGTGGGGCCCTGAGGGTCAGGGGCTGAGGCGAAACCGATATCGCCGACGCCTCACAGTCGTTCCCAGCCGCTCGCTACGATCCGCACATGCTGAAAAAGCTGCTGCTCGTCCTAGCGCTGGCGCTGATGTCCGCCTGCTCGTCCGGGGGCGGCGCCGCCCCCCTGCCCTCCGGCCCTGACCTCGTCAAGAAGACGGCCGAGGCGATGAAGACGGTCAAGACCGCCGCGTTCTCCATCACCACCGACGGCAAGCCCAAGGTCGTGGTGCGCAAGGCCGACGGCAAGCTCACCAGCACCGGCGACGCCGAGGGAACGATCACCGTCGACCTCGGCGGCCTCCAGGAGCTCCAGTTCGTCCTGCTCGGCGACACCGTCCACTACAAGGGCCCGACCGGCGGCTTCAAGACGATGACCAGGCAGCAGCTCGCCATGTTCTACGACCCGTCGGTGATCCTCGACCCAGCCAAGGGCATCGCCCAGCTCCTCACCACCGCCACCGACCCGCGCGTCGAGGCCGAGGAGGGCGGCGCCTACAAGATGGGCCTCACGTTCAACGGCCAGACCCTCGCCACCATGGTCCCCGGCGTCTCCCAGGGCGTCACCGGCACCGTCTGGGTGGACAAGGCGACCAGCAGGCTCACCAAGGTCAACCTGCCCCTCCAGGACGGCTCCGTGACGGTGGCCTTCAGCGACTACGACGCGGAAGTGAAGATCACCCCGCCGCCGGCCGGCTGATGCGCCGCCGCAGCGCCCTGGCGGTCGGGTGGATCGTCGTCCTGCTCGCCGCGCTCGACGCGTACGTCGTGGTGACCGTACTCATCGACATCGCCGACGACCTGGACATCCCGCTCAACCACCTGGAGCGGGCGACCCCTGTGGTCACGGGGTTCCTGCTGGGGTACATCGCCGCGATGCCGCTGCTCGGCCAGCTTTCCGACCGGTACGGCAGGCGCCTGATGATCCAGCTCTGCCTCCTGGCGTTCGCCGTGGGCTCGGCGCTGACGGCGCTGGCGGTCTCGCTGCCCATGGTCGTGGCGGGCCGTACGCTGCAGGGCGTCGCGGGCGGGGCGCTGCTGCCGATCACCATGGCGCTCGCGGGCGACCTGTGGGACGAGCGGGAGCGGCCGGTCGCCCTGGGCGCGGTGGGCGCGGCGCAGGAGCTCGGCAGCGCGCTCGGGCCGCTGTACGGGGGCGTCGTGGCGCTGATGCCCGCGGTGTCCTTCCTGGGTCTGGAGCTCGGCGGCTGGCACGCCATCTTCTGGATCAACCTCCCCCTGACGCTGGCCGTCGCCGTGGCCGTCCACTTCGCCATCCCACCGGACGGCAAGACCCGAGCGGTCGAAGGCCCAACAGATGACGGAAGCGGTCCGGCGGCGGGGCGGCCCGTCCGCAGGCCTGTGCGGGTGGACGGGGTGGGTGGGGCGTTGCTCGCCCTGGCGCTGGCGCTGCTGGTCGTGGGGTTCTACAACCCCGACCCGGCCAACGCCGTCCTCCCGCCCTGGGGCCTGCCTGTCATCGCGGCCGGTGTGCTCGTCGGCGCCGTGTTCGTGTGGTGGGAGATCCGTTCCCCCGTAAGGCTGCTCGACCTCACCGGCACCCGCAAGGGCCCGCTGCTCACCACGCTGGCCGTCAGCTTCCTCACCGGCGCCGCGCTCCTGGTCACCATGGTCTTCGTCCAGTTCGCCGCCCAGACGCTGCTCGACCTGGAACCGCTGCCCGCCTCCCTGCTCCTGGCCCGCTTCCTCATCGCCCTGCCCATAGGCGCGGTGCTCGGCGGCTGGCTGGCGCGCAGGCTCGGCGACGCCGTGGTCACCGCGGGCGGCCTGGCCGTGGCGGCGGTCGGCTACTTCCTGATGAGCCGCTGGCCGCTCGACCTCGCGGCCGCCGGGCTCATCGTCGACCTCGACCTCGTCGTGGCCGGACTGGGCCTCGGCGTGGTCATCGCGCCGATCGCCGCCGCCGTGCTCAGGGTGACGACGCCCGGCCAGCACGGCGTGGCCTCGGCCGCCGTGGTCGTGTCCAGGATGATGGGCATGCTCATCGGCATCGCCGGGGTGTCCGCGTGGGGCTTCGCCCGGTTCCAGTCGCTGACCAGGCACCTGGACACCCCGATGCCGTTCGGCGTGGACCCGCCGGTCTACGCCGGGCAGCTCGCCGAGTACGCGGCGAAGGTGAAGGCGGCGCTGCACGTCGAGTACACGGAGATGTTCCTCGTCACTGCCGTGTTGTGCGTGGCCGGCGCGGTGCTCGCCGCCTTCATGCCCCGCTCGGCCGACGCCGCCCTCGCGCCTCGCTCAGCCGGCGCCGTCGAGGACCGCGCGTAGCTCGTCCGCCTCGGGCACGCCCAGCTCCCGGTAGAGCTCCAGCGCCAGCCGCCCGTGCTCGCCGGCCTGCTCGGTGTGGCCGAGCGCCAGGTGAGCGCGCGCCAGGCCGTCGTGGGCGCGGGCCTGCTCCGGCCGGTTGCGCGCGGTGTCGGCGAGCGCGAGCGCCGCTGTGTGCTCCGTGATGGCCTGCGCGTGGTCACCGGCCGCCTCGGCGAGCCCGTTGAGCGCGGTCGCCTCGTCCGTGGCGTTGCCGAGCTCGCGGTAGAGCGCGGCGGCCTGCTCGTGGCGGGCGCGGGCCTGGTCCAGCTGGCCCTGGTGCCTGAGCACGACGCCGAGGTGGTTGAGCACCAGCGCCTCACCGGCCGGATGCCGGATCTTGCGGTGCAGCGCCAGCGCCAGGTCGAGGTGGCGGCGCGCCTCCTCGGGGCGTCCCGCCCGGTCCAGGAGGAGGGCGAGGATGCCGAGGACCCGCGCCTCGCCCCAGGTGTCCGCGCCGATGCGGGTGAGGTCGAGCGCGCGCTTGAGGTGCTTCTCCGCCTCCGCGTCGCGCCTGCGGCGCTGGGCCACGTTCCCCAGGGTGAGCAGGGCGCGCGCCTGCTCGGCCGGTTCCTTGGCGACGTCGAGCGCCCGGGTCGCGTGGTCCTCGGCCCGCTCGTACTCGCCGAGCCGCCAGAAGGTCCAGGCGAGGTCGGTGAGCGCCCTGGCCTGGACGGTCTGGTCACCGTTCTTGAGGCTGCGCTGGAGCGCCAGCGTGTGCAGGGTGACGGCGTCGGCGTGATGCGCCTGCTGGTCGAGGTACGGGCTCATCGGCAGGGCCAGGTGGCCCAGGCACACCTCGGGCCCGTGAACGGCGGTCACGATGATGTTGGAGCGTTCTGCGTCGAGCCAGGAGAGCGCCTCCTCCGCGTCGCGCAGCGGCTCGATCGGGACGACCGGCTGGGGGATGCCCTCCCGCTGCGGGATGGTGTGCGGGAAGAGCGTGTCCATCGCCGCGCGCGAGCGGTCCCGGTAGTAGGCGAGCAGCCGCAGCAGGGCCCACTCGTCCTCGGCCAGCGCGATGGAGCGGGCGTGCTCGCGCAGCAGGTCGTGGAAGGTGTACCTGCCCGGTTCGTGCTGCAGAAGCATGTGGGCGTCGAGGAGGCCTTCGAGGAGCTCCTCCGCCTCGTCCTCGGTCGTCTCGGCCATGGCGGCCGCGCCGTACGGGTCGATGTCGCGGCCGGGCACCAGCCCGAGCAGGCGGAACATGCGCTGCTCGTCGGGGGTCAGCTGCTCGTAGGAGACGGCGAAGGCGGCGGACACGCCGTCCAGCACCCGGCGCTGGTCGCGCAGCCGTCCGGCCAGGTAGGCGACGGTCCACTTCGGGCGGTGCTGGAGCCGCGCCGCCGAGAGGCGGATGGCCAGCGGCAGGTGCCCGCAGAGCTGCAGGACCTCGCGCACGGCCTCAGGCTCCTCCTTGGCCCGCTCGCCCACGATGCGCTCGAACAGCGCGACCGCGTCCGCCTCCTCCAGGACCTCGACGGACAGGGCGCGGGCGCCGTCCAGGCCCACGAGCCGCCGCCTGCTGGTGATGATGACGAGGCTGCCGGGCGCCGCGGCCAGCAGGGGCCGCACCTGGTTGGTGTCCAGGGCGTTGTCGAGTACGGCCAGCACCCGGCGTCCGGCCAGCTCGGACCGCCACAGGGCGCTCCGGTCGGCGGCGGAGACCGGGATGAGGTCGGCGGGCACGCCGAGCTGGCGGAGGAGGACCTCCAGCGCGGCCGCGTGCTCGACCGGCTCCCGCCCGGCCGTGTGGGCCTGCAGGTCGAGGAAGAGCCGCCCGTCGGGGAAGCGGTCGGCCAGCCGGTAGGCGACGTGGACGGCGAGCGCGGTCTTGCCGATCCCGGCCATGCCGTCGATCGTGACGACGGCGCCGCCCGCCTCGTTCGCCAGCCGCTCCAGCTCGGCGGTGCGGCCGGAGAAGTCCGGGATGTCGTAGGGCAGGAAGGAGCGGCGCGGGGCGGCCGCTGGCGGCTCCTCCGCCTGGACCGGCTGCTCCGCCAGGATCAGCGCCGCGTCGTCGGCCAGGACGGCCCGCTCCAGCTCGGTGAACGCGTGCCCGGGGTCCAGGCCCTGCTCGTCGGCGAGAGCCGTACGGTAGGCGCGCGCAGCCGCCAGCGCGTCGGCCTGACGCCCCGCCCGGTGCAGGGCCAGGACCAGGTGGCCGTTGAGGCGCTCGCGGATCGGGTTGGCCGCGACCTGCGCGGCGAGCTCGTCGAGCACGTCGTCGTGGCGTCCAGCGGCCAGTTCCGCCTCGATCAGGCGCTCGTAGGCCGACAGGCGGCGGTCGTTCCAGAGGTCGCGGACCGCGGCGACGTAGTTGGCGCTCATGTCCTCCAGGGGCTCGCCACCCCACAGGTCCAGGGCCTTGCGCAGCTCGCCCGCCGCCACCAGGTCGGTGAACTCCTGGGTGTCCACCTGGCCTGGACCGGGCAGCGCGGAGTAGCCGCCGGCCCGCCGTACGAGAAGCTCGTCGGCCCCGGCGGCGCGCAGCACCTTGCGCAGCGCGGTGATCGAGGCGTGGATCTGCGACCTGGCGGTGTCCGGCTGGTCGTATCCCCACATGGCGTCGATCAGGCGCTCGATGCTGATGACGCGACCCGCGTTGAGCAGCAGGTAGGCCAGGACGGCCCGGTGACGTGGGGCGATACCCGCCAGGGGCGCGCCGTCGACCATCACCTGGACGGGGCCGAGAAGGGTGAATCGCACTTGTGTCTCCCAACCGTGGGCGCATCGTTCGCGCATCGCGAATGTATCAATTCGGGCGACGACTCTGGTCTCACACCAAACGTGAGGGAGAACCCGACATGACCGCCGTCCGCGCGCACCACTACTCCGTCGCCGAGTCCGACCTCGAGGAGTTCTACGCCCGCCGTACCTCGCTGATCGCGACCGTCAGGGAGACCTTCCCCGGGTTCGCCTCGGCCCGGCTGATCCAGCTGGAGGACGGCACGTTCAGCGACACCTGGTCCTGGGAGTCCGCGGGGCAGATGGTCGCCGCGCTCGCGGCCATCGCCACCGTGCCCGAGGCCCCCCTGACCATGGCGCTCCTCAAGGACGCCACGGCTCTGAACGGCGAGGTCGTCGACGAGCGATGAGCCGTACTCAAGCCTCGTAGGGGTCGGTGACCCCTGCGGGGCTGGCCAGCCGTACGGCGTCGCACCCGGTCAGCCGCGCGCCGGCGGCGTAGGCGCTGTCCAGGAAACCCAGCACGGTCGCGACCGGGTCGTCCGCCGCCCGCACGTCGTCGTAACGCAGCACGGCCAGGTGGCTGCCGCGCGAGGGCAGCCACGCCGCCCAGTCGGGCCACAGCGGCTCCTTTTCCAACCCGGCCGGTTCGGGCGCGGTGTAGGAGTAGAAGGCGGGCCAGGGCCGCTCCTCGTCGCCGAACCAGAACCCGGCGCTGATCACCTCCCAGCTGTAGGCCTCCCTGGTCACCGGGTCGACCTCGGGCTTCGCGCCGACCACCCGGCCGGTGAAGCGGGTGACCGCGAGGTCGAAGGTGTGCCAGAAGTGGTGGACCGGGCTGGTCTTGCCGCAGAAGTCGGCCGCGTACCGCTCCAGCACCAGCGCCACCTGCGACAGGATCTGCCAGTAGCGGGTGATGAGCGCCGGGTCGTAGGCGGCGTGCCCGGTGTCCTCGGCGAACGGGATCGTGTCGCCCAGGTCGAACGGCACCGCGTTGATCTCCGCCGCGATGCCCAGCCCGGCCAGCGCGGCGAAGAAGTCGGCGTGGAAGGAGGCGACGGACTGGCCGATCAGCGGGATCTCCGCCTGGCGGCCGTCCAGCCGGTCGACGATCAGGCGGTGCCGCACCAGGTCGAAGTCGACGCAGAACGCGTCGCCGGGCGTGCCGGTCGGCCTGGTGGTCAGCCCCCTCCCGGTGAGGTGGAAGGGGACGTTCCACCAGTGGTTGCGCCGGACACTCGTGGCGAGGCGCACCTTGCCGACGATCTGGCAGAACCGGTGGAACGTCTCCTTCGTCGCGATCCACTCGTCATAGGGCATCGCTGGGAACAGGTCCATGCACCGATCGTAATCAGGGGCTCAGCCTGTGCAGGTCGCGGGGGAAGGCGGTGGTCTGCCGGACGTTGGCGGCCCCGGTGAGCCTGGCGGTCCAGCGTTCCAGCCCGATGGCGAACCCGCCGTGCGGCGGCATGCCGTACGCGAAGGCCTGGAGATACCCCTCGTACGGCTCAGCCGGTTCGCCGCGCGCCTCCAGCGCGGCCAGGTAGTCGGCGTGGCGGTGCAGCCGCTGGCCGCCCGTCACCAGCTCCAGCCCGCGGAACAGCAGGTCGAAGCCGTTGGAGTATCCGGGCCTGGCCGGGTCGGGATGGGTGTAGAAGGGGCGTTTGGCCATCGGGTAGCCGGTGACGAACAGGAAGTCGGAGCCGTGCTCGCGCAGCGCCCACTCCGACAGCTCGCGCTCCTGCGCCGGTGACAGGTCCTGCTCGCCGGTCACCTCCGCGAAGTGGATGGACGGGATCTCCTGCGGCACCTCGGGCAGCGGCACCCCGGGGACGCGCAGCCGTACGGACTCCACCATGCCTGCCAGGCACTCGCGGAGCAGCGCCATCACGTCGCGGTGGTCCTCGACGAAGCCGAACTCGACGTCGAGGCTCGTGTACTGGGCCAGGTGGCGCGCGGTGTCGTGCGGCTCCGCGCGGAAGACCGGGCCGACCTCGTAGACGCGCTCGAACACGCCGACCATCATCTGCTTGTAGAACTGCGGCGACTGCGCCAGGTAGGCGGGCCTGCCGAAGTAGTCGAGGGCGAAGACGTTCGCCCCCGACTCGGTGGCCGACTCGACGATCTTCGGGGTGTGCACCTCGGTGAAGCCGAGCCCGTCGAGCGTGGCGCGGAACCCGGCCACGCTGGCCGCCGAGATCTCCAGCGGCTGCCGCAGCGCCGGGTGGCGCAGCGCGACCGGCGCGTGGTCGAGGATCGTCGGCAGCGTCGCGGGCACGGTGGGCCGGTAGAGGTCGAACGGCGGCGCCTTGACCGGTTCCGAGATGACGGTGATCTGCGGTTCCGTGAGTTCGACACCGCCTTCCGCCCAGGTGACCGTGCCGGTCACCTCGACGACGCTCTCCTCGGGCGGCAGGTCGTCGCCCGGCGGGCAGACCACCTGGGTCAGGCCGGAGCGGTCCCTGACGATGAGGAAGGAAACGGACTTGAGTTGCCGGCGGCGATGCACCCAGCCGGCGATCTGGACTCGCTGCCCGCCGTACCCGTGCAGGTCGGCGGAGAGTACGCGAGAGATCATCTTTACCCCTTGGGCAGAAACGATCCCTTGGGAGTGCGGGCGAGAAGGGTACTCGCGGTGCCACCGCACTTTCACCACCTGACGGTGGCCTCCTGCGACCCTGTGACGGGGGTCAGACCGGCGGGGCATTGCCTCCCCGCGGCTCGGGAGTGTCTTCGCCGTGGGGCGCGAGACCGCCTTCGCAGCTACTGGCGGCTCTCTCCACCCGCGTGGACCACGGCTACTCGGCTCCGTCAACGCGTTGGGCTTGAGTATGGGTGTACTCATGCACGGCCCGCAACTGGGATTGACGATGGCGGCATGCGCAAAGTCCTGGTGTGGTTCACGCTCATCCAGCTCGTGCTGGTCCTGCTGCAGTTCTACCTGGCCACGTTCGGCGCGTTCGAACGGCCCGTGCCGGCGGTCGGGTCGGAGGACGCGGCCATCGGGTGGCACGCGATCAACGGGATCTTCGTCATCCCGGTGTTCTCGCTGATCACCACGATCCTGGCGCTGGTCGCGCGGTCTCCTGGGAAGCTCACGCTCTACGCTTCCGGGCCGCTGCTGATGGCGCTGGTGCAGATGTTCGTCATCTTCCCGCTGGCCGAGCTGGCAGGCGGGACGGAGACGAAGACGAGCACGGCGAGCCTGGTGGTGATGGGGTTCCACGCCCTGGTCGGCGTGGTGATGCTGGGGGCGGCGGTGCTCGCGTTCACCGGCGCTCGGACGCAGGCCGGCGCGCGGTCCGTTTCCTCGGTATGACGGCTGCCGGTCTGCTGGGCGCCGACCGGCTGCTGGTGGTGCTGGTCGCGGGGTTGTGGGGCGCTGCGGGCGGCTACACGCTGGCCGCCCGCACGGCTCCGCGCCTGGCGTTTCCCGCCGGTTCGCTGATCGCCGCCGCTCTGGCCGCCACCGCTGCCAGGGCGGTGGTGGCCGGTTTGCTGGCGGGGCACAGCTGGTGGTTCGCGGGCGAGAAGCTCCTGCTGTCCCTCCCCCTGCTGGCTTTCCCAGCGCTGACAACCACCCTCACCACCCTCCCCGCCCTCTACTCGGCGGGTCGGGGTACGGCGGGGCCCGGCGCCCTGCGCCCAGCGCTGGTGGTCCCGGTGCTCTCCGCCGCCTACGCGGCCGTGGCAGGCGTGGTCATCTCCGTCGCCCTGGGCTTCCCCGGCTCGCCGTACCTGGCCGCCGTGATCGTCCTGGCCTGGGCAGCAGGAACCTGGGCGACATGGTCGATGATGACCCACAAGGGCCCGAAAGGACGCGCCTGGCGAGTGGCGGGCAGTGTGCTAGCCGTACTGGCCCTGTGCTGGACAGGCCTGTCCCTGTGGAACACCCGCCCAGCCGACGCCATGAACCTCGCCCCCACCGGCACGACCGCCATCACCGACCTGACCGGCCCAACAAGCAAGGATGCCAAGAAGTTCACCCTCACCGCCCAGCCAGGCCCCAACGGCACGCTGACCTTCAACGGCACCACCCCGGGCCCGACCATCCGCGTCACCCAGGGCGACGACGTCGAGGTCACCCTGCGCAACACCCTGCCCGACCGCGGCGTCACCCTGCACTGGCACGGCTACCACGTCCCCAACGCGGAGGACGGCGTCCCAGGCCTCACCCAGAACGCCGTCCAGCGAGGCGGCACGTTCGTCTACCGCTTCACCGCCACCCAGCCGGGCACGTACTGGTACCACACCCACCAAACCCCCAACACCGGCCTCCAACGCGGCCTGTTCGGCGCCTTCATCGTGGACGCGACACCACCGACGGGGATGGACGAGCCCGTCACCCTCCACACGTTCAACGGCGCCCTGACGCTGCAGGCGCTCAGGACCCCGCCCCCAGGCACCGCCGTACGACTGCGCGTCATCAACACCGACAACGGCCCGCACGTCCTGGGCCTGTCCGGCGCGCCGTACCGGATCGCCGCCGTCGACGGCATGTCGGTCACCGGCCGCACCCTCACTAACGAGCGCGCCCAGCTGGCCGCGGGCGGCCGCTACGACCTGACGTTCACCATGCCGAGGGGCCCGGTCCTGCTGACCGCCGACGCCGCCACCCTGAACCTCGGCCAGGGCGGCAAGCCCGCCGACGGCGACCTGATCGACATCACGAGGTACGGCGAGCGCCAGGTCCAGCCGCCCGCCCGCTTCGACCGCGACTACACCTGGGTCCTCGACCGCCTCGTCACGCCGCGCGACGGCCTGCCGCTGCTGTCGCACACCGTGAACGGCGAGGTGTGGCCGCGCATCCCGGCCCCGGTGGTCAGGGAGGGCGAGTGGGTGCGGTTCACGGTGGTCAACCGCGGCGGCGACCTGCACCCCATGCACCCGCACGGCCACCACGTGCTGGTGCTGTCACGCAACGGCGTCGCGGCGGCGCCCCTGTGGATGGACAGCTTCGACGTGGGGCCGGGCGAGGTGTGGGTGGTGGCGCTGAAGGCGGACAACCCGGGCGTGTGGCTGGCCCACTGCCACGAGCTCAAGCACGCCGTCGAGGGCATGACGCTGCATTTCGCCTACGAGGGCATCCGCTCGCCGTACACCCTCGGCCACGCCAACCACCCCGAGTGAGCAGGGTCTACTCAGGCGCGCCGCGCCCGTCTCCACGACGCTTGTCCCATGAAGTTCTTGGCGGCGCTGGCGATCGTGCTGGCCGGATGCGCCCCGGTCATCCCGCGACCCGACGCGGTCGACTGCGACGGTTGCTACAAGGTCTGCCATCTCGACCCGGGCGACGGTGACCCGGTGCAGAGCCTCAAACCGCCCATCTGCTACGTGGAGGAGGACGGGTACCAGCCGGTGCTGGTGCCCGTCCTCCCGTGATCACTTCTTCTTGGGCGCGCTGCTCTTGTTGTCCTTGCGCTTCTCGCGGATCTTCATGGTGACCTCGATCGGCGACCCGGCGAAGCCGAACTCCTCGCGGATGCGCCGCTCGATGAAGCGCCGGTAGGTGTCCTCCAGCCAGCCCGACGTGAACAGCACGAACTTGGGCGGCTCGGTGGACGCCTGGGTGGCGAACAGGATCTTGGGCTGCTTGCCCCCGCGCACCGGCGGCGGCGTCGCCTGCACCAGCTCAGTGAGGAACGCGTTGAGCCTGGCCGTCGGCACCCGGGTGGACCAGGAGTCGAGCGCCTTCTCGATCGCCGGGACCAGCCGGTCCATGTGGCGGCCGGTCTTGGCGGAGATGTTGACCCGCAGCGCCCACGGCGTGCGCACGAGCTGCCGGTCGATCTCCTTCTCCAGGTAGTAGCGCCGGTCCTCGTCGACGAGGTCCCACTTGTTGAACGCCACGACCATGGCCCGGCCCGACTCGATGACCAGGGTGATGATGCGGAGGTCCTGCTCGGTGAGCACCTCGCTGGCGTCGATCAGCACGATCGCCACCTCCGAGCGCTCCAGCACCGCGCGGGTGCGCATCGCGGCGTAGAAGTCGGCGCCCTGCAGCTCGCGGTCGCGCCTGCGGATGCCGGCCGTGTCGACGAAGCGCCACGTCTTGCCGCCGAGCTCGATCAGCTCGTCCACCGGGTCGCGGGTGGTGCCCGCCATCGGGTCGACCAGCACGCGGTCCTCCCCGGCGAGCTGGTTGAGCAGCGAGGACTTGCCGACGTTGGGCTTGCCGAGCAGCGCCACGCGGTGCGGGCCCCGCTCGTCGCCGAACCTCTCCTGCGGCGTCTCCGGCAGGGCGTCGAGGACGACGTCGAGCAGGTCGCCGCTGGAGCGGCCGTGCAGGGCCGAGACCGGGTACGGCTCGCCGAGCCCGAGCGACCACAGCGAGGTGGCTTCCAGCTCCATCATCTGGTTGTCGACCTTGTTGGCCGCCAGGATGACCTTCTTGCCGGAGTTGCGCAGCACGTGGCCGACGGTCTCGTCGGCGTCGGTGATGCCGACCGAGGCGTCCACCACGAACAGGATCACGTCGGCCAGCTCGGCCGCGACCTGGGCCTGCTCGGCGATCTTCAGCGCCATGCCGGTGGCCTCGGGGTCCCAGCCGCCGGTGTCGACGACGGTGAAGCGGCGGCCGCGCCAGTTGGCGTCGTAGGTCACCCGGTCGCGGGTGACGCCTGGTACGTCTTCCACGACCGCCTCGCGGCGGCCGATGATGCGGTTGACCAGCGTGGACTTGCCGACGTTCGGCCGTCCGACGATCGCGAGCACCGGCAGCGGGCCGGTGTCGGGCTGGTCCTCGCCGACTGCGAGGTCGGTGAGCTCGGCCTCAATCCAGCCGGAATCCCCCGTAGACATGATTTTTCATCCTTTGTGAGTACCGCACCTCAGTGGGCGCGCTCTTTGACCAGACTCAGCACCGCGTGGATGACCTCTTCGAGGTTCAGCGACGTGGTGTCGAGCTCGATGGCGCCATCCGCCATCGAGAGTGGTGAGGTCGTCCTTGTCGAGTCCAGGGTGTCACGCCTGGCCATGGCGGCTTGCTGCGCCTCCACGGTTGTGCCGGAAAGCTCCGCCGTACGGCGAGCCGCACGGGCCTCGGCGCTGGCCGTCAGGTAGACCTTGACCTCGGCGGAAGGGGCCACGGCCGAGCCGATGTCGCGGCCTTCAACCACGATGTCGCCCGAGCCGATGATCTCCCGCTGGAGGGACACGAGCCTGGCGCGGACCTCGGGAACCGCGGCCACCAGCGACACAGCGCCGGTCACCTCCTGGCTCCTGATCGGCCCCGCCACGTCCACGCCGTCGACGTGGATCGTCGGATTGTCCGGGTCGGTGCCCGAGGAGAGGGCGGGCTCGCCAGAGCGGGCCGCGATCGCCGACGGGTCGCCGAGGTCGACGCCCTGGCGCAGCATCCACCAGGTGATCGCCCGGTACATGGCGCCGGTGTCGAGATAGCGCAGCCCGAGGGCGCGGGCGACTCCGCGCGAGGCGCTCGACTTGCCCGAGCCAGAAGGCCCGTCCATGGCGATGACCAGACCCGACACGGCCTCTCCCTCTTCAGGTGTTCCGCACAACCTTCAAGAGGTTACCGCCTCGCGGACGCCGGTCAGGCCGTTAGACGGAAGGCCCAGGAGGGGACGAGGCCGCGCCTGATCAGGTTGAGGCTGGGCAGCGGGCTGCTGCTGACCATCTCCTTGTAGGCGATGGCCCAGCGCCCGGTGATGTACCAGCGGCGCGGGGTGTCGTCGCGGCGGACGAACTGGATGACGCCGTCCTTGCGGCCCAGGCTGAGCGGCTGGTGGAAATATCCGAAACGGAAGGGCTTGGGGTCCTTGCCGCGCGCCTCGGCCCCCAGGGCGTCGCCCGCGTGCAGGCCGGTCGGGATGCCGCTCTGGCAGGTGCCGTGGAT
Source organism: Nonomuraea sp. NPDC050556 (assembly GCF_044457355.1). Lineage (NCBI taxonomy): Bacteria > Bacillati > Actinomycetota > Actinomycetes > Streptosporangiales > Streptosporangiaceae > Nonomuraea > Nonomuraea sp. NPDC050556. The sequence goes on from NZ_JBITGU010000001.1 coordinate 3,374,025, forward strand.
GGTCCCGTACGGCTGGCTGACGGCTGCCGCATCGCCCACGGCGTACACGTCGGGGTGGGAGACCGAGCGCAGGACCTCGTCCACGACGACGCGGCCGCGCGCGTCCACGGTCAGCCCGGCGTCGGCGGCGAGCGGCAGCGCGCGGGTGCCCGCCGTCCACAACGTCGCCTCGGCCGCGACGAACTCGCCGCCGACCAGCTCCACGCCGCCCGGCAGCACCTTGGCCACCTCGACGCCGCTCCTGACCTCGATGCCGAGCCCGTCCATGACCCTGCTCAGGTAGGCGCGCGCCCGCTCGCCCATCATGGAGCCGGGCACGGCCCTGCTGAGCAGCACGACGCGCAGCCCGGGGTGCGCCTCGGCCAGCTCGGTGGCCGACTCGACGCCGGTCAGGCCACCGCCCGCCACGACGACCGTGCCCTCGCGGAGCCCGTCGAGCCTGGCGGCCAGCCGTACGGCCTGGTCGTGGTCGTCGTAGGTGTAGGCGTGGTCGGCCACGCCGGGGGTGGACCACGTGTCGGTGACCGTCCCGATCGCATAGACAAGGCGGTCATATCCCAGCGTACGGTCACCGTCCACGGTCACCTCGCGCGCCTCGGGATCGATCGCGGTGACGCGGCCCTGGACGAACGTGATCCCGGTGCCCGCGACGACATCCTCGATGAGGTGATCGGCCAGCCGCTCACCCGCGGCCGTCTGGTGCAGCCTGAGCCGCTCGGTGAACCTCGGCGACGGGTTGACCAGGGTGACCTGCCCGCCGCGCTTGTGCGTCTTCTGCCATGCCCGCATCGCGGCCGTCATTCCCGTGTACCCGGCGCCCAGAACAATGATTCTCATGGCACAGGGACGGGACAAGGGGGCTCGGATGTGACATCCGGCGCTAGGGAACCTGCCAGCCCCGCTCGTGCAGGGCCTCGGTGAGTACGGTCACCGCGTCGGGCTGCACCGAGACCTCGGCCAGGCCCAGCGGCAGTCCAGGGGCGTGTTCGAGGCGCACGTCCTCGACGTTGACCCCGACCTCGTCGCACACCTGGAACAACCGGGCCAGCTGGCCGGGACGGTCGCCGATGACGACCTGCACGACGCCGTACGCGGCCGCTGGGCCGCCGTGCTTGCCCGGGATGCGGCCGTGGCCCACGACGCCGCGCTTGAGCAGCTGGGTGACCTCCGGAGCGGCGCTCTCGTCGCCCTCCTCCAGGGCGCGCAGCGCCGTCGCGGCCTCGGCCAGGTCGCGGGAGACCGCTTCGAGCACCTCGGCCACCGGGGCCGCGTTGCCCGACAGGATGCCGAGCCACAGGCCGGGGTCGCCGCCCGCGATCCTGGTGACGTCGCGCACGCCCTGACCGGCCAGGCCGAGCGTCACGTCGGACGCCTCGGCCAGCCGGGCGGCGACCGCCGAGGCGGCCACGTGCGGGGCGTGCGAGACGATCGCGACGGCCCTGTCGTGGTCCTCCGCCGCGACCTCGACCGCGTTGGCGCCACAGAGCTCGATGAGCTCTTCTACTGCTTTCCTGGCTTCTTCGTCGCTCTCGCTTGTCGGACATATCGCCCACGGCCGCCCCAGGAACAGGTCGGCCCTGGCCGCGCCCGGACCCGCCTTCTCCCTGCCCGCCATCGGGTGGGAGGCGACGTAGGTGCCCATGTCGCAGCCGAGCTGGATCGCCCTGGCGATCGGCTTGGCCTTCACACTCGCCACGTCCGTGTAGAAGCGGGCCACGTCGCGCTGCTGCAGGCCGCGCAGCTCGGTGGCGACGTGGTCCGGCGGCACCGCGATGACGGCGAGGTCGAACTGCTCGCCCTCGCCGGCGCGCCACTCCTGGCCGGCGCCCATCTCCCTGGCCAGCCGTACGGCGCCCAGGTCACGGTCGGCCAGCAGGACGGTCACCCCGCGCTGGCGCAGCGCCAGCCCGATCGACGTGCCGACCAGGCCCGTGCCGAGGATGAGGACGGTCTTCATGGGGCAATGTCCTGACGCAGGGCGACCTTCATTGCGCGATGTCCTGACGCAGGGCGACGGCGCCGCGAAGGTAGACGTGGTTGATCTCGCTCCGCGGGCGGTCCGTCGCGATGTGCGCCATCAGGCGCACCACGCGAGGCAGCGCGCCGGGCACGTCGATCTCGGTGCAGCAGATGAGCGGCACCTCGTGGAAACCCAGCTTGCGCGCGGCCAGCGCGGGGAACTCAGCGGTGAGGTCCGGCGTCGCGGTGAACAGCACGCTGATCACGTCGTCGGTGGTGAGCGTGTTGCGCTCCATCACCTCGGCGACCAGCTCCGTGGTGCCGCTGATGATCGCGTCGCGGTCGTTGGCCTCGACCTGGATCGCGCCGCGGATCGCCCGAACCATGTGTCCCCTTTTGAGTGCGGGCCCGCACACTTCTCGTACGGGCCCGCCCAGGTTACAGCTTCACGGCGGCGTAGAGCTCGCCGACCTCCTTGAGCGACAGCGACCGGACGGTGCCCGGCTTGGTACGGCCGAGCTTGACCGGGCCGAACTCGATGCGGGCCAGGTCGATCACCCGGTGGCCCGACTCCTCCAGCATGCGGCGCACGATGTGCTTGCGGCCCTCGTGCAGGACGATCTCCACCAGCGCCTGCTGGCCGTGCTCCTGCACGATGGCGAACTCGTCCGCCTTCGCCAGGCCGTCCTCCAGCTCGACGCCCTTCTTCAGGCGGCGGCCCAGGTCGCGCGGGATCGGGCCGGGGACCTTCGCCCAGTATTTCTTCTGCACGCCGTAGCTGGGGTGGGTCAGCCTGTTGGCCAGCTCGCCGTCGTTGGTGAGGATCAGCAGGCCCTCGGTCTCGGTGTCGAGACGGCCCACGTGGAACAGGCGCGGGGCCAGCTCCTGCACGAAGTCGGCCAGGCACGGGCGGCCCTGCGGGTCGTCCATGGTCGACACGACGCCGATGGGCTTGTTGATGGCGTAGTAGACCAGGTCGGGCTGGGTGGGGATGCGCTTGCCGTCGACGTGGATGATCTGCGTCGCCGGGTCCACCTTGGCGCCGAACCTCCTGACGACCTGGCCGTTGACCGTCACGCGGCCGGCGCCGATCATCTCCTCGCAGGAGCGGCGGCTCGCGACTCCCGCTGCTGCCAGGACCTTCTGCAGGCGGACGCCGCCGGGGACCTCGGTGGTGTCGCGCTCGTCCTGGTAGTCGTCGGGGTAGAAGTCGTTGTCGCGGACGGGCTGGCGGGCGGTCTTGAACCTGTTGGCCATGGGGGCGGTGGAGCGTCCCCAGCGGTTCTTGGTACGGCCGTCGCCGAGCGTCTGGACGGTGTCGCGCTTGGGGGCGCCGGTGTCGCGTCTTGCCGGGGTGGTGCCGGGGCGGTCGTCGCGCTTGCCGTACCGCGCCCTGGTCTCACCGCGGGGCGCGTCGTCGCGACGGCCACCGCTGTCGGCCCTGAACCCGGACCGGTCCCCCTGGTAACCACGGTCGTCGCGGTCGCCACGGAACCCTCCGCGATCGTCCCGCGCCGGACGCTCGCTGCGGAAACCGGTGCTGGGACGCTCATAGCCGCCCGAACGGGGCGCGCCCGCACGCTGTCCACCCCGGTCGGCCCTGAAGCCCCCACGGTCATCACGGGCCGCCGGACGGTCACCGCGGTAACCACCGCGGTCGTCACGGGCCGGACGGTCGCTGCGGAACCCGCCGCGGTCGTCGGTGCGGGGGCGGTCGTTACGGAAGCCACCCTCGCGGGCAGGGCGGTCGCTACGGAAGCCACCGCGATCGTCGCGGGCGGCCGGACGGTCACCGCGGTAACCACCACGGTCGTCACGGGCCGGGCGGTCGCTACGGAACCCGCCGCGGTCGTCGGTGCGGGGGCGGTCGTTACGGAAGCCACCCTCGCGGGCAGGGCGGTCGCTACGGAAGCCACCGCGATCGTCGCG
>NZ_JBITGU010000001.1:3378011-3379512 GCF_044457355.1 Nonomuraea sp. NPDC050556
GGGCGGCCGGACGGTCACCGCGGTAACCACCACGGTCGTCACGGGCCGGGCGGTCGTTGCGGTAGCCGCCGCGGTCGTCGGTGCGGGGGCGGTCATAGGAGGGGCGGTCGGCGGGCTTGCCGTACCCGGCCCTCGAGCCGCTACGGTCCGCGCGCAGGGAGTCACGGGAAGACCCGGAGCCCCCACGGTCGCTTCGGAAGCCACCCTCACGGGCGGGACGGTCACTACGGAAGCCGCCACGGTCGTCACGCGCCGGGCGGTCGCTACGGAAGCCACCCTCGCGAGCCGGACGGTCGCTGCGGAAGCCGCCCTCGCGGGCGGGGCGGTCGCTGCGGAAGCCGCCGCGGTCGTCGCGGGAGCCGCTGGTGTCGTCGCGGCGTGGGCCGCTGCGGAAGCCGCCGTCGTCGCGCCTGTCGTTGGAGCGGAAGGCGGGACGCCCGGTCGAACGGCCCGTCGAGCCGCCGGTGCGTCCACGACCGCGTCCATCACCGGACGGGGTGCTGCGCCTGTTGTTCACTGGGAGATCTCCTCTAGGTTTTCCACGTCGTCAGGCAGGAAGGGCGCCAGCTCAGGGAGCTCGTCGACGCTCTTCAGGCCCAGCCGCTCTAGGAAGTATGAGCTTGTCCGGTAGAGCACTGCCTGGCTCTCCGGGTCGGTGCCGGCCTCTTCGACCAGCCCTCTGGCGACGAGCGTCCGCATGACGCCGTCGCTGTTCACGCCGCGTACTGCGGCCACGCGGGCGCGGCTCACCGGTTGCCGGTAGGCCACGACTGCGAGAGTTTCGAGCGCGGCCTGGGTGAGCCGCGTCTGCTGGCCGTCGCGGATGAACCGCTCGACCAGCGGGGCGCATTCGGCTCGCGTGTAGAACCGCCAGCCGCCTGCTACTTCTCGTAGGTCAAAACCCCGTCCGGCCTCGGTGTATTCCGCCGCCAGCCGATTGAGCGCGGCGACCACCTCGTGCGTGGGCTTTTCGAGGACCTGCGCGAGGGTGATTTCGGCGACGGGTTCGTCGACGACGAGAAGGATGGCTTCAAGCGCCGCATACAACCCCGGCCCACCCTCAGCGGGCCCCGCCTCCACCCCGGAAGCCTCCGCCTCATCGGAAGACCCCAGCGCCTCCCCCACGACCGGCTCACCGGACGCGGGCCTTGCGCCGGACTCCACCGACCCACGACCCGCCGACCCGGCGCTCGAAAGACCCGCCACATCCGACGCATCGGAAGACCCCGCCGCGTCGGAGAGGCCCGTCGCGGGGTCCGCGGCATCGGGGAGGCCCGTCACGGGACCCTCCACCGCGGGACCGCCCTCTGGAGACCCCGTCGCCTCCCCCACGACCGGCTCGCCGGACGCGGGCCTTGCGCCGGACTCCACCGACCCACGACCCGCCGACCCGGCGCTCGAAAGATCCGCCACATCCGACGCATCGGAAGACCCCGCCGCGTCGGAGAGGCCCGTCGCGGGGTCCGCGGCATCGGGGAGGCCCGTCACGGGACCCTCCACC